>NZ_OW824151.1:2400000-3000000 GCF_942548115.1 Aeromicrobium sp. Leaf245 | reverse complement strand
TCGCCGCACGCACCCTCGCGCTGTGCCACGAGGGTGACGCGGTCTGTGACGCCGGTCCCGACGCCTCGATCGAGCGGCACGCGGACTACTCCGCGCAGGAGACCCTCGACCTGGGCGCGGCCCTGGGCCGTCTGGTGCTCGACCGTCTCGGCGACCGCTGAACCGCCCGGCCGAGCGGCCGCGCCCGGGGCCCTGGCGGTAGCCTCGACAGGTGGCCACCGACTTCGCAGAGCAGATCAAGGAGCTCAGCGCGACCCTGACCTCCATCGAGAAGGTCCTCGACCTCGACGCGATGCAGACCGAGATCGACGAGCTGCAGGAGGAGGTCGGCGCACCCGACCTCTGGGACGACCAGGCGAACGCCCAGCGCGTCACCGGTCGACTCTCCGTGCTGCAGTCGCAGATGGAGCGCATCGTCGAGCTGCGCAGCCGCCTCGAGGACCTCGAGGTGCTGGTCGAGCTCTCCCAGGAGGAGGGCGACGCCGACTCCCTCGCCGAGGCCGAGACCGAGCTGACCCGCCTGCGTGCCCTCGTGGAGTCGCTCGAGGTCCGCACGCTGCTGTCGGGCGAGTACGACGAGCGCGAGGCCCTGGTGACCATCCGCTCCGGCGCCGGTGGCGTCGACGCCGCCGACTTCGCCCTCATGCTCCAGCGCATGTACGTGCGCTGGGCCGAGCGGCACGACTACCCCGTCCAGATCTACGACACCTCCTACGCGGAGGAGGCGGGCATCAAGTCCACGACCTTCGCGATCAAGGCGCCCTACGCCTACGGCACGCTGTCGGTCGAGTCCGGCACCCACCGGCTCGTGCGCATCTCGCCGTTCGACAACCAGGGCCGGCGCCAGACGTCGTTCGCGGCCATCGAGGTCGTGCCCGTGCTGGAGCAGACCGACGAGATCGACATCCCCGACGAGGAGATCCGCGTCGACGTGTACCGCTCGTCCGGGCCCGGCGGCCAGTCGGTCAACACCACCGACTCGGCGGTCCGTCTCACCCACATCCCCACCGGCGTGGTCGTCAGCTGCCAGAACGAGAAGAGCCAGCTGCAGAACAAGGCCAGCGCCATGGTGATCCTCAAGGCCAAGCTGCTCGCGCTCAAGAAGGCCGAGGAGCGTGCCCACCTCGACGAGCTGCGCGGCGACGTGCAGGCGTCGTGGGGCGACCAGATGCGCAACTACGTGCTCAACCCGTACCAGATGGTCAAGGACCTGCGCACCGAGCACGAGACCGGCAACACCCAGTCGGTGCTCGACGGCGAGATCGACGACTTCATCGAGGCCGGCATCCGCTGGCGCAAGAACCAGGAGACGGCGAACGCCTGACGTCCTAGGTGCGCCGCGACCGGTGCAGCAGGTACAGGAAGTACGGCGTGCCGATGGCCGCGGTCAGCAGGCTGGCCGACAGCTGTGTCGGCGCCACGACCGTGCGGCCGAGCAGGTCCGACAGGCTCAGCACGATCGCACCCAGCAGGGCCGCCACCGGGATCACGAGACGGTGACGCCGCCCCACCAGCGCGCGTGCGGCGTGGGGCGCCACGAGCCCCACGAAGCCGACGACGCCGATGACCGAGACCGCCGCCGCCGTGAGCAGCGTGCCGCTGCCGAGCAGCAGCAGACGCGAACGGGCGGGGTCCACCCCGACCACGCGCGGCGTGTCCTCGTCGACCGACAGCAGGTCGAGACGACGTGACGCCGCGAAGGCGATCGGCAGGAGGAGGACGCACGCGACCACGAGCGGCGTCAGGTGCTCGTAGGCGCGACCGTAGGTCGACCCCGACAGCCAGGTGAGTGCCTTGGCCGCGTTGAACGGGTCGGTGGCCACGATCAGCACGGTCACGGTGGCCGTGGCGCCGTAGGCCACGCCCACGCCCAGCAGCACGAGCCGGTCGGTGGCGAAGCCGCTGCGTGCGGCGAGGCCGAACACGAGCGTCGCGGCCAGCAGCGCCCCGGCCACGCTCGCCCCCGAGATCGCCCAGAAGCTCGCGGCCGGCACCGCAGTGACCACGACGACGGCCCCGACCGAGGCGCCTCCGGACACGCCGAGCAGGGTCGGGTCCGCGAGGGGGTTGCGGGTCACGCCCTGGATGAGTGCACCTGACACGGCCAGCGCGACCCCGGCGATCACGGCCGCGACGATCCGCGGCGCCCGGGCGTCCATGACGCTCGACGTGATCGGGCCACCGCGGCCGGCGAGCCAGTTGAGCAGGTCGCCGACCAGGAACATCCGGTCGCCCACCAGCATCGACGCGCCCGCGACCACCACCAGCAGGACCACCAGCACGCCGATCAGCAGACCGGGGCGACGCACCCCCAGTCCGCGCACGTCGAGCGCGTTGCCCGCCTCGTCCAGCCGTGATGCGCGCAGCCGCATGGCGAAGCCGACCAGCACCACCGCGCCGAGGATCGTGGTGGCCACCCCGGTGGGCACCTGCACCGCCCGTTGGGAGCCCATGACCGCCCGCACCGTCACGTCGGCGAGCAGCACCACCGCCACGCCGGCCAGGCCCGACAGCGGCACGAGCGCACGGTGACGGTGCAGGCCCTTGACCCGCGACGTGCCCAGCCGCACGAGGGCGGGGGCGACGAGACCGATGAAGCCGATGGGCCCGGCTACGGTCACGGAGACCGCCGAGAGCAGGACGGCCAGGACGATCACCGTCAGCTGGGTCCTGCGCACCGGCACGCCCAGCGACCGGGCCTCGTCGTCGCCGAGGGTGAGCAGGTCGAGGCGTCGCGCGTGCAGCAGCGTCACGGCCAGCACCACGACCATGAGCGGGGCCATCAGGCGCAGCGTGCCGAAGCCGTTCTGGCTGAGCGTCCCCGCCTGCCACGCCTGCAGGCCGATGGCGCCCTGCGGGTCGAGGATGATCAGCATCGTCGAGATCGCCATGAAGCCCAGCGAGATCACGGTGCCCGCGAGCACCAGCCGGACGGTGCCGTACTCGGTGCCCGCCAGCGCGAAGACGACGAGAGCCGCGAGGAGGCCGCCACCGAAGGCGAGCACGAGGTCGCCCGCGATCACCGACGGCACGCCGACCGTCGCGCCGACGGTGACGGCGAGGAACGCTCCGGAGTTCACCGCGAGCGTGTCGGGGGAGGCCAGCATGTTGCGCGCCACCGACTGCATCACGGCGCCGGCGACGCCGAGGGACAGGCCCACGACCACGCCCGCGGCCAGGCGCGGCAGACGTGACTCGACGACGACCGCGGTCGCCTGCCCCGACCCGGTCCCGGTGAGCCAGCCCCACAGCTCCGGAACGCCGACGTCGGCGGTGCCCTGCACCACGTGCACGGCCGCCACCACGGCGATGGCGACCAGCAGCCCGAGGGCCACGACCGCGACCCGCCACCTGGACGTGGGCGCGCCGACCGGCGTCGGGGAGGTGTGCTCCTCGACGCCGGGGCGCTCTGCCGTCAGGGTCATGGGGCCGTGAGGGTCATGCGGTCGTGGCCTCGGGGTCCAGGTCGTCAGTCCTCAGGAGACCTGGTCCGCGACGGCGTCCAGGAACTGGATCATCGACTTCGGGCCACCGAACATCCAGATCTTGTCGGGGAAGCGGACCACGTCGCCGCTCTCCACGAACGGCAGCGACGTCCAGACGGTGTTGTCCTTCAGCGTGTCCGCGTACGGGTCGGTCTCGGCGTCGTTGGCGATGTACCAGTACTGCGTGTCGTCGGGCAGCTTGGTCAGGCCCTCCACGTCGGTCTGGGCCAGGCCGTAGGCCGGGTCGGGCTCGAGGCCGTCGATGGCGTCCCAGGCGTTCTCGAAGCCGAGCTCGCCCAGGATCGTGCCGAGCTGCGAGGTGGCCGTGTACGGCCGGACCGAGACGGCGTCGCCGGTGTCGTAGGCGTCGCTGAACGCCACGGTGGCGCCGGCGGCGTCGGAGTCGGCGACGGCCTTCTTGGTGTCGGCCAGCTTCTCGTCGAACTCGGCCTTCAGGTCCTTCGCCTCGTCCTCGGTGCCGGTGGCCTTGGCCACCAGGTCGAGGTTGGCGAACATCTGGTCGATCTGCTCGCCGGCCTTGCCGCCGGGCAGGACGATCACCGGGATGGTCTTCTCGATCTGCTCCACGGCGTCGCCGGCGAGGGTGTCGGTGACGACGAGCGCGTCGAGGTCGAGCGAGGCCAGCGTGTCCAGGCTCGGCTCGCCGCGCGTGCCGAGGTCGGTCACGTCGCCGTCCAGCTCCACGGCGCTGTCCCAGGTGGCGAAGCCCTTGACGTCCGACACGCCGACCGGCTGGACGCCGAGCGACACCAGGTACTCGGCCGCGTTCCACTCGGTGGCCGCCACGCGGGTGGCGGGCCCGTCGAGGGTGATCTCCTTGCCGCGCGAGTCGGTGAGGGTGATCTTCTTCCCGCTGGACTCCGCAGAGCCGTCGGAGGCGTCCTCGGTGGTGCCGCAGGCGGCGAGCACGGTGGCGAGCAGGGCGGTGGCTGCCACGAGCGGCAGGCGGATGAACGTCACGGGGTCTCCTTGAGGGGGGTCGGACGGGTGTGGTGACGGGCCACGGCGCGGGTGCGGACGTGGCCGGTGGAGGGGTCGACGTGGACGTCGACCTGGATGCCGTAGGCGGCGCTCAACCGCGCGGAGGTGAGGACGTCGGCCGGAGGGCCGGCCGCGTCGACGCGACCGTCGACGAGCAGCACGACGTCGTCGGCGATCGCGGCGGCCTGGTCGAGGTCGTGCAGGACGATGCCGATCGCGATGTCGTGGTGGTCGGCGAGGTCGCGGACCGTGTCGAGCAGCTCCACCTGGTAGCGCAGGTCCAGGAACGTGGTGGGTTCGTCGAGCAGCAGCACCGCCGTGTCCTGGGCCAGGCAGCTGGCCAGCCAGACGCGCTGCAGCTGCCCGCCCGACAGCGTGTCGACGGGACGGTCGGCGAGGTCGGTGACGCCGCACATCCCCATCACGCGGTCGACGACGACGGCGCCCTCGGGGTCGCCGCCTCCCCAGCGTCCGCGGTGCGGGTGACGGCCGTACTCCACGACCTCCCGGACCGACACGCCGCCGGGCACGCTCCGCGACTGCGAGAGCAGGGTCAGGCGCGTGGCCAGGTCGCGCCCGGCCAGGTCACCCACGGGGGTGCCGTCGCCCAGCTCCACCCGACCGGAGTCCGGCTCGTGCAGGTGGGCCAGCGACCGCAGCAGGGTCGACTTGCCCGAGCCGTTCGGTCCGATCAGCGCCGTGACCCGGCCCGCGTGCAGCGCGACGTCGACGTCGTGGACGACCGTCGCGCGGCGGTAGCCGGCCACGATGCCGGTGCCGCGGAGCTGGAGGGTCGAGGCGCGGGACACGCGACAAAGGTTAGGCACACCTATGTGACGCGCCGACGTCGGCCCCGGACCTCACACCTGCGCGGGCTGCGTCGTCGTAGGGGTGTGAACACGAGGACACGACGATCGATCCTGCTGGTGACCGCCGTCGTCGGGCTCTACGTCGGGTCGTGGGCGGCCGCCGTGCCGCGCTCGTTCTACGACTCGTTCCCGGGCCTCGGCTCGGTGTGGGTCGCGGTGGACGGCCCCTACAACGAGCACCTGGTCCGCGACGTCGGGGCGCTCTACCTTGGCCTCGCCGCTGCGAGCGTGGTCGCAGCAGCGAGCCACCGCGTCGAGGGCGGTCGTGCGGTCGGCGTGGCATGGCTGGTGTTCTCGGTTCCCCACCTGACCTACCACCTGGCGCACCTGGAGGGCTTCACCGTCCGGGACGTCATCGGTCAGGTCGTCGCGCTGAGCGCCACGGTGGTGCTCGCGGTACCGCTGGTCGCCCCTGCCCGGGCGAGAAGCACCGAACGTCCCACAGGAAGGAAGACGCCATGAGGATCGCCGTCGCCGGAGGAACCGGCATGGTCGGGAGGCACGTCGTCGACGTCGCCCGCGAAGAGGGCCACGAGGTCGTCGTGCTGTCGCGTGCGGCGGGGGTGGACCTCACCGAGGGCGAGGGCCTCGACGTCGCCCTTGCGGGGGTCGACGTCGTCGTCGACGTCACCTCGACCGCGACGCAGGACGCGCAGGAGTCGCGACGGTTCTTCGACGCGGTGACCCGCCACCTGCTCGCGGCGGAGGAGCGTGCCGGGGTGGGTCACCACGTGGCGCTCGGCATCGTCGGCAGCGACCGCGCGACCGGCGGCTACTACGTCGGCAAGGTGCACCAGGAGCAGCTCGTCGAGTCCGGTGCCGTGCCCTGGACGATCCTGCGCGCGACCCAGTTCCACGAGTTCGCCCAGCAGCTGCACGGTCAGGTGACGCTCGGGCCGTTCGTGCTCGTCCCCGTCATGCGCAGCGAGCCGGTCGCGGCGCGGGAGGTGGCAGAACGCCTCGTGGCCCTCGCCGTCGGGCGACCGACCGGTCGGGCCAGGGACCTCGGTGGCCCCGACGTCCGTCGCATGGTCGACATGGTGCGCGCGTACGCGCGGCAGGTCGGTGACCGGCGTCGCATCCTCGCCGTGCCGCTGCCTGGACCACTCGGCCGGGGGATGCGCGACGGCTCGCTCCTCACGCGCGCCGGGGCCGACCACGGCACGACCGAGTTCGAGGCCTGGTTGTCGACCGTCACCTCGGAGCCGCGAGGATGACCAGCGATGATGACCCGATGAGCGAACCGTCCCTGGGTCCGGCGCTCGAGGAGCGCGAGCGCCTCCTGGCCACCGCCTTCCGGCTGCTCGGCACACGGGCGGACGCCGAGGACGCCGTGCAGGAGGCCTACGCGCGCTGGTACCGGCTCGGCGACGACGAGCGGATGGGGATCCGCCGACCCGGCGCCTGGTTGACCACCGTCGTGAGCCGTGTCTGCCTGGACCAGCTCGGCTCCGCGCGGGTCCGACGAGAGCGGTACGTCGGTCCGTGGCTGCCCGAGCCGCTGCCCGACCCCGACGCGCTGAGCGACCCCGCCGACCGCGTGACGCTCGACGACCAGGTGACGTCGGCGGTCATGGTGCTGCTGGAGTCGTTGACCCCGGCCGAGCGGGTCTCCTTCGTGCTGCACGACGTCTTCGGGCTGCCGTTCGACGAGATCGCGGCGGCGGTGGGCCGCTCCCCGCAGGCCTGCCGCAAGCTCGCCTCGGCGGCTCGTGCCGACCTTCGCGAGCGACGTCGGCGTGAGGCAGCCCCGCGAGATCACGACGCGGTGGTG
This sequence comes from Aeromicrobium sp. Leaf245, assembly GCF_942548115.1. Taxonomy (NCBI): domain Bacteria; kingdom Bacillati; phylum Actinomycetota; class Actinomycetes; order Propionibacteriales; family Nocardioidaceae; genus Aeromicrobium; species Aeromicrobium sp. Leaf245. The sequence continues at coordinate 2,992,870 of NZ_OW824151.1, read as the reverse complement.
CGGTCCTTCCTCGCGGCCTGCGCCACCGGTGACATCGCCCAGCTGCTGCCGTTGCTCGACCCCGACGTGGCGCTCACGTCGGACGGTGGGGGCATCGTGCGCGCGGCACGCAACGTCGTGCGTGGCCCCGACCACGTGGCTCGGTTCCTCCTCGGCCTGGCCGCGAAGGACGCCGACCTCACCTTCGAGCCGACTGGTGTCGAGGGCCGTACCGGGGTGCTGGTGCGCCGGGGACCACAGGTGGCGGCCGTGGTCGTCCTCGACGTGCAGGAGAGGATCCGTGACGTGTGGATCACGGTCAACCCCGAGAAGCTGGGCGCATGGGGCTGAGGCGCGTCACCGGGCCCGGGATTCGCCTACGTCGACCGAGAAGCGACGCTCCCGGCACCCGCGCACGGTTTAAATGGATTCCGGCGCATGTCCTCAGGATGATTTAAGGTGTGATCGGGTTCGCAGGAGGCGATCCTCCACCGGCTCCCGCCGGCGGTGCTCGTCTCGGGAGAATCGATGGATCCGCGACCTCGTCGCCTGGTGCGCCAGGCCCGACGACGACGCCACGGGATGTTCGCCGTGGCGCTCGCGCTGGTCGCCGGAACCGTGCTCGTGCCGATCCCCGGACTCGCACCCGTCCAGGCGCAGGAGCAGAACACCCAGAACATCGCGGTGACGTCCGCGAACGCGCCTTCGACAGCCACACAGACCCAGCCGTCCGGCCTGCAGGTCACGTACGGCATCGCCGAGAACACCGGGAACATCGACGGCGTCACCGGCAGCGGCGGGATCAGCGGCACCGGGACGATGTCGGCCAAGGGAGGCACCAACACCCTCTTCGAGCCTGATCTCGACCTCACGCGCAACGCGCTGTACATGAACGTCGACTACGGCAACGGCAGCGGCGGCACCGCATGCACGCCGCCCCTGACCAACGGCGCCACCAGCACCTGCGCCAACCGCGGCACCATCACGGTCAACTTCAGCCAACCCGTCGACAACCCGACGCTGCACCTCACCGGTCTTGGCGGCAACCTGCAGAACAACAGCGTCCCGGTCCTGGTCTTCAGCGGCGCGGGCCGCCTGACCGGGAGCCAGGGCGCCACGGCTGCCACCTTCGGACCGGTGGCCGCAGGCACCAACCTGACGACGACGAGCACCAGCTGGAGCACCACCAACCCGCGCGCCAACCCCACCTGCACGGCCAACCTGGCCGTGTCGAACGGCGCGACCGCCGGGTGCGGCAGCATCCCGATCCGCGGCACCGGGCTCACCCAGCTGACGATGGCCATCGACCTCAACGCGATCTGCCTCTCCACGACGTGCGGCACCCTCAACACCGCCGACGCCTCGGAGCAGTTCGGCATGGTCGTCACGACTGCCCAGGACTGGGGCGACGCCCCCACGTCGTACAACGGCACGCAGGCGCCGGCGCACGCCGTCACCAACCTGCGGCTCGGGAGCGCCATCGACAACGAAGACACGCTGACGCAGGCCAACCAGACCACGAGCCCCTACGCCGTGGCCGCCGGCACCTCGGCGAACGGCTCGAACGGCGACGGGGCCGACGAGGACGCCTTCGGCTCGCTGCCCGACGTGCTGGCCCAGGGCACCGCTCCCTACACGCTCACGGTCCCGATCTCCGGCGCCACCAAGCCCGGCACCGTGGCCGGCTGGATCGACTTCAACCGCAACGGCGTCTTCGACACGGGAGAACGAGCGGCCGCCACGTTCGTCGCCGGCGCCACCTCCGCGACCCTGACGTTCGCCAAGCCGGCCGGCCTGACCGCGGGGACCACGTACGCCCGCTTCCGCACGTCCTACGTCGCCACGGACGTCGCCCAGCCCACCGGCCTCGCGTCCTCCGGCGAGGTCGAGGACTACAGCCTCACGATCGCGAGCGAGGCGCCGGCGCTGTCCCTGGTGAAGTCGGCCGGCGCGGTGGTCGACGCCAACTCCAGCGGACGCCAGGACGCGGGCGACACCGTCCCCTACACGTTCACCGTCACCAACACGGGCAACACCGTCCTGCAGGGCGTGGCCGTGACCGACCCCAAGATCCCCTCGGTCGCGTGCTCCACGACGACGCTCGCGGTCGGCGCCTCCGCCACGTGCACCGGCAGCTACACGCTGACGCAGGCCGACGTCGAGGCCGGCTCCGTGCCGAACACGGCCACGGTCAACGCCCAGAGCCCGAACGGCACGGCCGCCTCCGCCACCGCCTCGACCACCCGCAGCGTCACCCGCACGCCGGCCATCACGCTTGCCAAGACCGCCGGGACGCTCGAGGACGTCGACGGCAACGGTCCGGACGTCGGCGACACGATCCCGTACACCTTCACCATCACCAACAGCGGCAACGTCGCGCTGGCCACGACGCGGGTCGACGACGCCAAGGTCGGCTCGGTCTCCTGCCCGACCGGCTCGCTGGCGCCCGGTGCCACCCGAAGCTGCACGGCCACGTACACGCTCACCCAGGCCGACGTCGACGCCGGCCGGGTCGTGAACACGGCCACCGCCACGGGCACGTCGGCGGCCGGCCCCGCCACCTCCGCCGAGGCGACGGCCACCCGGACCTTCACCCCCTCGTCCTCCTTCGGCTTCACGAAGCAGGCCGCGCCGGTCGTCGACGTCAACACCAACGGCCGCACCGACGCCGGCGACACCGTCCGGTACACGTTCACCTTCACCAACACCGGCGCCACGACCCTGTCCGGCGCCGCGGTCAGCGACCCGCGAGTCGGTCCCGTCACGTGCCCGACCGCCGCGGTCGCGCCCGGCGGGACGGTCTCGTGCGCCCGTACCTACACGCTGACGCAGGCCGACGTCGACTCCGGCGCCGTCAACAACACCGCCACCGGCACGATGGCCGCCCCGGAGGGTCGACCGGCCCCGGTGTCGCGGACCGCGTCGGTCTCCACGCCGATCACGGCGGCCAACACGCTGGGGCTGGTGAAGTCGGCCGGGCCGGTCGTCGACGCCAACGGCTCCGGCCGCCAGGACGCCGGCGACACGATCGCGTACTCCTTCCGCGTCACCAACAACGGCAACCAGACGCTCGACGCGCCGGCCGTCTCCGACCCGAAGGTGGGCGCCGTCGTCTGCGGTCCGACGTCGATCGCGCCGGGCGCCACGATCACCTGCACCGCCACGTACCGCCTGACCCAGGCCGACGTCGACGCGGGCCAGGTCGCCAACACGGCGACCGCCACCGCGGCCGACCCACGCGGGTTCGCGGTCGCCTCCGGCTCGTCCTCCACCTCGACGACGGTCACCCGGGTCCCGTCGCTGGCGCTCGACAAGATCGCCGAGACCGCGGTCGATGCCGACGCCGACGGACGCATCGACGCCGGTGACACCGTCCGCTACCGCTTCGAGGTGCGCAACAGCGGCACCGTGACGCTCGACCCGGTCAGGGTCACCGACACCCGCCTCGGCACCGTCACCTGCCCCACCGGCCCGCTGGCGCCCGGCGCGACCGTGGCGTGCACCCCGGCCGTGTACTCGCTGACGCAGGCCGACGCCGACGCCGGCTCGGTCAACAACACCGCGACGGCCACCGGTACGCCGCCGGCGGGCGCCGCCGTCACCAGCACCGACAGCACGTCGACGTCCTTCGCCGTGACGGCCACCGTCGCCCTGGCCAAGACCGCCGGCGCCGTCCAGGACCTCGACGGCAACGGTCCCGACGCCGGCGACCGCGTCGCGTACGGGTTCACCGTCACCAACACGGGGACCGCTAGTCTCACCGGCGTCCGCCTCACCGACCCGCGCCTCGGTGGCGCCGTCGCCTGCACGCCCACCACGCTGGGCGGTGGCGCCACCGCGACCTGCTCCGGCACGTACACGCTGACGCAGGCCGACGTCGACGCCGGCCAGGTCGTCAACACGGCCAGCGTCGAGGCCACGGGCCCGCAGGGCCAGGTCGTGCGCGACACCGCCACGGCCACCCGGTCCTTCACACCGGCCTCGTCCTTCGTCTTGGACAAGCAGGCGGGCGCGGTCGCCACCGGGGCCGACGGTCGCGTCGACGCCGGCGACACCGTGCCCTACAGCTTCGTGCTCACCAACACGGGCTCGACGACGCTGCGGGCGGCCGACGTCAGCGACCCGCGCCTCGGGCCCGTCACGTGCGCGGGCACGTCGATCGCGCCCGGCGCCTCCGTGACGTGCACGAAGTCCTACGTCCTCACCCAGGCCGACGTCGACTCCGGCGCCGTCAACAACTCCGCCACCGCCACGATGCAGGCGCCCGACGGTCGGCCCCAGCCGGCCCCGTCGTCGGACTCCACCTCGACGGTCCTGGCCGCGAGCGGCGCGCTCGGCCTCACCAAGACCGCCGGTCCCGTCGTCGACGCGAACACCTCGGGCCGCCAGGACGCCGGTGACACCGTCACGTACACGTTCCTCGTCACGAACAACGGCAACCGCACGCTCTCCGGCGTCTCGGTCACCGACCCCACCACCGGTCCCGTCTCGTGCCCCACGGGGACGCTGGCGCCCGGCCAGTCACGCAGCTGCACCGTGACCTACACCCTGACGCAGGCCGACGTCGACGCCGGCCAGGTCGTCAACACGGCCACGGCCCGGGCCACGGACGGCGACGGCCGCGTCGTCACGTCCGGCACGGCGACGGCCACCCGCACCGTTGCCCGCGTGCCGTCGCTCGTCCTGGACAAGCAGGCCGGCACCCCCGTCGACACCGACGGCGACGGTCGCATCGCGGCCGGCGACACCATCCGCTACACCTTCTCCGTCCGCAACAGCGGCACCGTGACGCTCGACCCGGTGACGGTCAGCGACCCGCTGCTCGGCACGGTCGAGTGCCCGGCCGTGGCGCTGGCGCCGGGGGCCACGCTCGAGTGCACCCCGGTCGTCCTGACGATCACCCAGGCCCAGGCCGACGCGGGCGCGGTCAACAACACGGCCACCGCGACCGGCCGGCCGCCGACGGGACCGGCCGTCACGAGCATCGACGGCACGTCCACCACGCTGCAGCGCGCCTCCGCCCTGGCCCTGACCAAGACCGCGGGCGCCGTGCAGGACCTCGACGGCAACGGCCCCGACGCCGGCGACACCGTCGCGTACACGGTGACCGCCCGCAACGCCGGCACGACGACGCTCACGGGCGTCCGCGTCACCGACCCGCTCCTGCCGGACCTCGCCTGCGGCGCGACGACGCTCGGGCCGCGCGCCTCCCTCGACTGCACCGGCACGTACACGCTGACCCAGGCCGACGTCGACGCCGGGCGCGTCGTCAACACCGCCACCGCCACCGCCACCGCCCCGGGCGGCGTCGCCGTCGCCGCGCAGGCCACGGCCACCCGACCCTTCACCCCGGCCTCGTCCTTCAGCCTGGACAAGCAGGCCGCCGCGGTGGCCACCGGGGCCGACGGGCGCGCCGACGCGGGCGACACGATCGCCTACTCCTTCGTCCTGACGAACGACGGCGCCACGACGCTCTCCGGCGCCGACGTCGAGGACCCGCGGCTCGGCGCGGTCACCTGCCCCACCACCGCGATCGCGCCCGGCGCGTCCCTCACGTGCACGAAGTCCTACGTCCTGACGCAGGCCGACGTCGACTCCGGCGCCGTCAACAACGTGGCCACGGCGACGATGCGGGCACCTGAGGGCAGGCCCCAGCCCCTGCCCCGCGCCGACGACACCTCCACGACGCTCGCGCCGGCGAACGTGCTGCGGCTCGCGAAGGAGGCCGGTGACCCGGTCGACGCCAACGACTCCGACCGCCTCGACGCCGGCGACACCGTCACCTACACGTTCACCGTCACGAACGACGGCAACCGGACGCTCGACGACGTCGCCATCGACGACCCGCTCGTCGACGTGACCTGCACGGAGGGCGAGCTGGCCCCCGGCGCCTCCCGGACGTGCACGGCGACGTACACGCTCGCCCAGGCCGACCTCGACGAGGGCGAGGTCGTCAACACCGCAACGGCCACCGCAGCCGCACGCGGCGGCGCGCTGGTGGAGTCCCTGCCGGCCGTCGAGACGACGCCGCTGCCCACGACCGCGTCCGTCCTGCTCGACAAGGAGGCCGGCACTCCGGTCGACACCGACGAGGACGGGCGGATCAGCGCCGGCGACACCGTCCGGTACACGTTCGCCGTGCGCAACACCGGCACCGTCACGCTCGACCCCGTCACCGTCGACGACGCCCTGCTCGGCGAGGTCACCTGCCCCGAGGGCCCGCTGCGCCCGGGCACCACCGTCGACTGCACCCCGATCGTCCTGACCATCACCCAGGCCCAGGCCGACGCGGGCGCGGTCAACAACACGGCCACCGCGACCGGTACCCCGCCCGAGGGTGACGACGTCACGAGCGTCGACAGCACCTCGACCCCGCTCGTGCGCGCCAGCTCCCTCGCCCTGGCGAAGACGTCGGACCCGGTCGAGGACCTCGACGCCAACGGCCCGGACGCGGGCGACACCGTCGACTACACGCTCGTTGTCACCAACACCGGCACGACGACCCTCGACGACGTCGCGGTCACCGACGCGCTGCTGGCCGACCTCGACTGCGCCCCGGGCACGCTGGAGCCGGGCGACTCGGCCACCTGCGCGGGCACCCACACCCTGACCCAGGCCGACGTCGACGCCGGCCAGGTGGTCAACACCGCCGACGCCACCGGCACGGACCAGCAGGGCGTCGACGTCGACGCCACCGACACCGAGACGCGGACCTTCGCCCCGCGCAGCGCGTTCGTCCTCGACAAGGTCGCCGCGGACCCCACCGACGTCGACGGCGACGGACGGGTGGAGGCGGCGGACTCCATCGACTACGACTTCGTCCTCACCAACACCGGCGCGACGACCCTGTCGGGCGCCGAGGTCGACGACCCGCGGGTCGGACCGGTCACCTGCCCGGACGGGCCCGTCGCCCCGGGCACCTCGGTCACCTGCTCGGTCACGTACGACCTCACGCAGGCCGACGTCGACGCGGGCGCGGTCAACAACACCGCGACCGCCACGCTGGACGCCCCCGAGGGCCGGACCGATCCCGCGCCGTCGACCGACTCCACCTCCACGACGCTCGCGGCGGCCAACACCCTCACGCTCGCCAAGGTGGCCGGCCCGGTCGTCGACGCGAACGACTCCGACCGCGTCGACGCGGGCGACACGGTCGCCTACACGTTCACGGTCCGCAACGACGGCAACCAGACGCTCACCGACGTCGCGATCGACGACCCGCTCGTCGCCGCCACGTGCCCGGACGGCGACCTCGAGCCCGGCGAGGAGGTCGACTGCACGGCGACCTACACCCTGGTCCAGGCCGACGTCGACGCCGGCGAGGTCCTCAACACCGCCTCGGCCTCCGCCGTGGGCCCCCGCGGCGTCGAGGTCACCTCGGCCGAGGACTCCACGCGGACCGAGGTCGCGCGGGCCCCGGACGTCGCGATCGACAAGGTCGCCGACACCCCGCGCGACGTCGACGGCGACGGCCGCATCGACGCCGACGACACCATCCGGTACACCTTCGTCGTCAGCAACACGGGCACCGTCACCCTCGACGAGGTCGAGCTGACCGACCCGCTCGTCGGGCTCGACGGGCTGCCGTGCGGCACAGGTGGCCTGGCCCCGGGCCGCTCGGTCGAGTGCGCGGTCCGCGTGCACACGATCACGCAGGAGGAGGCCGACGCCGGCAGCGTCGACAACACCGCCACCGTGACCGCGCAGACGCCGGCCGGCGAGGGGCTGGACGCGACGGACTCCACGTCCACGCCGACCTCCAGCGCCGTGGCCCTCACGCTCGACAAGACGTCGGTCGCGCCCACCGACCCGGACGCGAACGGCCCCGACGCGGGTGACGTGGTCGCCTACTCCTTCCTGGTCACCAACACCGGGTCGCGGACGTTGACCGACCTCGTGGTCGCGGACCCGCTCGCGGCCGTCGACTGCCCCGTCGACACCCTCGCCCCGGGCGCCTCGACCACCTGCACCGCCACGCACGCCCTGACCCAGGCCGAGGTCGACGCCGGGCAGGTCGTCAACACCGCCACCGCCGAGGCCGTCGACCCCGCCGGCACCCCCGCGGCTGCCACGGACACCGAGACCCGGCGCTTCACGCCGCGCAGCGCCTTCACCCTCGACAAGCAGGCCTCGGCCGTGGTCGACACGGACGGCGACGGCGCCCCGGTGGAGCCCGGCGACACCATCGAGTACGACTTCGTCCTGGCCAACACGGGGGCGACCACCCTGTCGGGCGCCGAGGTCGACGACCCGCGCGTCGGGCCGGTCACCTGCCCCGACGGCGACGTCGCGCCCGGCGCGTCCGTCACGTGCGAGCGGACGTACGTGCTGACGCAGCAGGACATCGACTCCGGCGCGGTCAACAACACGGCCACTGCGACGCTCGAGGCGCCCGAGGGTCGCCAGGTGCCGCAGGAGCGCACGGACTCCACGTCGACCACGCTCGTGGCCGCGAACGTCCTGGGGGTCGAGAAGAGCGCCGGACCGGTCGAGGACGCCAACGACTCCGAGCGCCTCGACGCCGGCGACACCATCGACTACACGGTCACCGTCACCAACGACGGCAACCAGACGCTCACCGACGTCACGGTCACCGACGAGCTGGTCGACGTCACCTGCCCCGCGGGCGACCTCGGCCCGGGCGACTCCGTCGACTGCACCGCCACCTACACGCTGACCCAGGCCGACGTCGACGCGGGCGAGGTCGTCAACGAGGCCTCGGCCACGGCGGTCGGGCCCCGCGGGGCGATCGTGCCCTCCGGCACGGCGACGACCACGACGCCGCTGGCCGGCGTCGCGACCATCGAGCTCGACAAGGTGGCCGAGCCGCCTCGTGACGTCGACGACGACGGGCGCGTCGGCGCCGACGACACGATCCGCTACACCTTCCGGGTCGAGAACACCGGCACCGTCACCCTCGACGACGTGCGGCTCGACGACGCGCTCGTCGGCCTCGACGGCGAGATCTGCGGGGACGGTCGCCTCGCGCCCGGGCAGGTCGTGGAGTGCGCCGTCCGCGTCCACACGATCACGCAGGCCGAGGTCGACGCCGGCGCCGTCGACAACACCGCCGCCGTCACCGGCACCCCGCCCGCCGGTCCCGAGGTCGACGACACCGACGCCACGTCGACGCCCACGACCGCCGACGCCACCCTGTCGCTGGAGAAGTCCTCGGCGCCGCCCACGGACCCGGACGCCAACGGCGTCGACGCGGGCGACGTCGTCGCCTACTCCTTCGCGGTGACCAACACCGGCACGCGCACCCTCACCGGCCTCGCGGTCAGCGACCCGCTCGTGGGTGCGGTGACGTGCCCGGACGAGCCGCTGGTACCGGGGGAGACCGTCACGTGCACCGGCACCCACGCGCTCACCCAGGCCGAGGTGGACGCCGGCGCAGTGGTCAACGAGGCCACCGCGACCGCCGAGGACGCCGACGGCACCGTCGCCGAGGCCGCCGACACCGACACGCGACCCCTCGCGCCCGCCAGCTCCTTCGCCCTCGACAAGCAGGCCTCGGCCGTCATCGACGCCGACGGCGACGGCGGCCCCGTCGAGCCGGGCGACACGATCGAGTACGACTTCGTCCTGACCAACGACGGAGGGACCACCCTGTCGGCAGCCGACGTCGACGACCCTCGCGTCGGTCCCGTGACCTGTCCCGACGGCGCGGTCGCGCCGGGCGGCTCGGTCACGTGCGGAGTGACCTACGTCGTCACGCAGGGCGACATCGACTCCGGCGCGGTCAACAACACCGCGACCGCCACGATGGCGGCACCCGAGGGGCGCCGGGTGCCGGTCGAGCGGACGGACTCCACGTCGACGGCGCTCGTCGGGCAGAACGGGCTCACCCTCGACAAGACCGCGGGCCCGGTCGTCGACGACCAGTCGGACGCGGGCACGCCCGACGCCGGCCGCGCGAGCGCGGGCGACACCATCACCTACACGTTCCTCGTGGAGAACACCGGCAACCAGACGCTGTCCGGCGTCGCGATCGACGACCCGCGCCTCGGACCGGTCACCTGCCCGCCGGGCGACCTCGCCCCGGGCGGCACGCGCACCTGCGAGGCCGTGTACACGCTCACCCAGGCCGACGTCGACGACGGCGAGGTCGTGAACTCCGCCGGCGCGACCGCCGCCGAACCCGACGGCGACGTCGTGCTGTCCCTCCTCGACGGCACCCGCACCGAGCTCGCCGCCGATCCCGCGATCGCGCTCGACAAGGCCGCGCCCGAGGGCCTGCAGGACACCGACGCCGACGGCGACGACGCGGGCCGGGCCAGTGCGGGTGACACCATCGAGTTCACCTTCGAGGTCACCAACACCGGCAACACGACGCTGGACCCGGTCGTCGTCGAGGACCCGCTGGTCGGCGAGGTCACCTGCCCCACCGGCCCGCTCGCGCCGGGCGACTCCGTCGACTGCGACCCCGTGACGTACGAGGTCACCCAGGACGACGTCGACGCGGGCGCGTTCGCCAACACCGCCACCGCGATCGGCACCCCGCCGACCGGGCCCGCCGCCACGGACGACGACTCGACGTCGACCACGCTGGAGCGCGAGAACACCCTGGAGATCGTCAAGGTCTCGGGTGCCCTCTCGGACCCCGACGGCAACGGCACCGACGCCGGCGACGTGCTCGACTACTCCTTCACCATCACCAACACCGGCTCGACGCGGCTGCGGATCATCGCCGTCACCGACCCGGCCCTGGGGGAGACGTTCCCGTGCTCGCCGGAGCAGCTGGACCCGGGCCAGTCCTCCACCTGCAACGGCACCTACACGCTGACCCAGGCCGACGTCGACGCCGGCGAGGTCGTCAACACGGCCACCGGCTCGGCCGTCGATCCCGAGGGCAACGTCGTCGACGGCTCGGACACCGACGTCCGTCAGCTCGAGCCGCGCACCTCCTTCACGTTCGACAAGAAGGTCGCGGCCGTCGACCTCGGCGCCGACGGCCGCGCGAGCGTCGGCGACACGATCGACTACGGCTTCACCTTCACCAACACGGGCGCCAGCACCCTCGACACCCCGGTGGTCGACGACCCGACGGTGGGCCCCGTGGGATGCCCGCCGGGCGACGTGGCCCCCGGCGCCTCGGTCACCTGCACGGTCACGTACGAGCTGACGCAGGCCGACGTCGACGCGGGAGCGGTCAACAACACCGCCACCGGCTCGATCGACGCGCCGCCCGCGCTCGGCGACCCCGCCGACCTGACCGACGAGACCTCGGTGCCGCTTGCGGCGCAGGACGTGCTGACGCTCGACAAGACCGCGGGCGACCTCCAGGACACCGACGCCGACGGCCGCGACACCGACCGGGCGAGCGCCGGCGACACGATCACGTACACGTTCCTCGTGACGAACAACGGCAACCGGACGCTGACCGACGTCGCCATCGACGACCCGCTCGTCGACGTCGACTGCCCCGACGGCGACCTCGCCCCGGGTGGCACGCGCACGTGCGAGGCGACCTACACCCTGACCCAGGCCGACGTCGACGCCGGCGAGGTCGTCAACACCGCGGCCGCCACCGCCACGGGCCCGCGCGACACCCCGGTGCGCTCGGCCGACTCCGGCACGCGCACCGAGCTCGATCGCAGCCCCGCGCTCGAGCTGGACAAGGCCGCGCCCGGGGGACTGCTGGACACCGACGCCGACGGCCGCGACGCCGGCCGCGCCAGCGCGGGGGACACCATCGCGTTCACCTTCTCGGTGGAGAACACCGGCAACACCACGCTCGACCCCGTCGTGGTCGAGGACCCGCTCGTCGGCGAGATCACCTGTCCCACCGGCCCGCTCGCGCCCGGCGAGTCCGTCGACTGCGACCCCGTGACCTACGAGGTCACGCAGGACGACGTCGACTCCGGCGCCTTCGACAACACGGCCACCGCCACGGCGACGCCTCCGGCCGGCGCGGACGTGACGGACCAGGACTCCACGTCCACGACGCTCACGCGGGTCAACACCCTGACGATCGACAAGGTCTCCGGCACGCTGTCGGACCCGGACGGCAACGGCCCGGACGTCGGCGACGTGCTCGACTACTCCTTCTCCATCACCAACACGGGCTCGACGCGCCTGCGCATCATCGCCGTGACCGACCCGGCCCTGGGCGGGACGTTCCCGTGCTCGCCGGAGCAGCTCGACCCGGGCCAGACGTCCACCTGCAACGGCACCTACACGCTCACGCAGGCCGACGTCGACGCCGGCCAGGTCGAGAACTCCGCCGACGGCTCGGCCGTCGACCCCGAGGGCAACGTGGTCACGGGCTCGGACACCGACGTCCGCGAGTTCTCGCCGCGCACGTCGTACACCTTCGACAAGGAGGTCGCGGGCGTCGACCTCGGCGCCGACGGCAGGGCGAGCGCCGGGGACACGATCGCCTACGCCTTCACCTTCACCAACACGGGCGCCACCACGCTCGACGGCCCCGCGGTCGACGACCCGACGGTCGGCGACGTCGACTGCCCGACCGGCCCGGTCGCGCCCGGCGCGTCCGTGACCTGCTCGGCGACGTACGAGCTGACGCAGGCCGACGTCGACGCCGGCTCCGTCAACAACACGGCCACGGGCTCGATCGACGCCCCGCCCGCGCTCGAGGACCCCGTCGACCTGACCGACGAGACCTCGGTGCCGCTCGAGGCCGACGACGTGCTGACGCTCGCCAAGACCGCCGGGGACCTCGAGGACACCGACGACGACGGCCGCGACGCCGGCCGGGCGAGCGCCGGCGACACGATCACGTACTCGTTCCTCGTGACGAACAACGGCAACCGGACGCTGACCGACGTCGCCATCGACGACCCGCTCGTCGACGTGACGTGCCCTGACGGGCCCCTCGGCGCCGGTCTCTCCGTCACCTGCGAGGCGACGTACGTCCTGAACCAGGCCGACGTCGACGCCGGCGAGGTCGTCAACACCGCGGCCGCCACCGCCCTCGGCCCGCGCGACACCCCGGTGCGCTCCGCGGACTCCGGCACGCGCACCGAGCTCGAGCCCGACCCCTCCCTGGCGCTGGACAAGGACGCCGGGACCGGCCTGCTCGACACCGACGCGGACGGCGCCGACGCGGGCCGGGCCAGCGCGGGTGACACCATCCGCTACACGTTCACGGTCGAGAACACGGGCAGCACGACGCTCGACCCCGTCGTGGTCGAGGACGCGCTCGTCGGCGATGTCACGTGCCCGGCCGGTCCGCTGGCGCCGGGCGAGGCCGTCGAGTGCACACCGGTGACCTACGAGGTCACGCAGGACGACATCGACGCCGGGTCCTTCGACAACACCGCCACCGCCACGGGCACGCCCCCCACGGGCCCCGTCGTCACGTCCGACGACTCGACCTCCACGCTGCTCGGCGCAGCGGGCGACGTGACCCTCACCAAGACCGCCGGGGACGTCGTCGACGTCGACGACGACGGCGCGGACTCGGTCGGCGACACGATCACCTACGACCTCCGGGTCGAGAACACCGGCAACGTCCGGCTCACCGACGTCGTGGTGGACGACCCGCTGCTCGGCGGCGCGGTCGACTGCGCGGCCACGGCGCTCGACCCCGGCCAGGGCACGGACTGCGGCCCGGTGACCTACGTCCTCACGCAGGCCGACGTCGAGGCCGGCGAGGTCCGCAACACCGCCGACGTCACCGCCGAGCCGCCGGTCGGAGACCCGGCCACCGACTCGGCCGAGACGCTCACGCCGCTCGAGCGCGAGCCCGCCCTGTCGCTCGACAAGGAGGCCGGCTCCGTCGTCCTCGGCGCCGACGGCCGGGTCGACGCGGGCGACACGCTGCCCTTCACCTTCCGGGTGCGCAACACCGGCAACGTCGTCCTCACCGACGTCGCGGTGAGCGACCCGCTCGTCGGCGACGTCACGTGCCCGGCCGGTCCGCTCGCCCCGGGCGACGCCGTCGACTGCACCGCCGACGCCTACGTCCTCACGCAGGCCGACATCGACTCCGGCGCCGTCAACAACCTCGCGACCGCGACGGCCGACTCGGTGGCGGGGGAGCCGGAGCCCAGCCGGGACGAGACGTCGACCACCCTGGGCCGCGGTGCGGCCGTCCAGCTGGCCAAGACCGCCGGCGGGATCGAGGACGCCAACGACACCGGCCGCGTCGACGCCGGGGACACCGTCGGCTACACCTTCGTCGTCACGAACGCCGGCAACGTCACGCTCGAGGACGTCGTCGTGACCGACCCGCTCGTCGGCGACGTCGGCTGCGACGACTCGACGCTCGCGCCCGGCGACAGCACCGACTGCGCCGCCGTCGAGCCCTACGTCCTGACCCAGGCCGACGTCGACGCGGGCGAGGTCCTGAACCTCGCCGACGTGACGGCGACGGGTGCCGACGGCACCGAGGTCGTGGCCGGGGCGTCCGAGCGCCAGGAGGTCGGGCAGGTCGAGTCGCTCGCGCTGGACAAGCAGGCCGGCGACGTCGACACCGGCGCAGACGGCCGCGCCGACGCCGGCGACACCATCGACTACACGTTCCGCGTCACCAACACCGGCACGACCACCCTGCGCGGCGTGACGATCGACGACCCGCTGGTCGGCGCCGTCGACTGCCCGGTCGGCGACGTCGCTCCCGGGGACAGCGTCACCTGCGGTCCCGTGGCGTACGAGCTCACGCAGGACGACGTCGACGAGGGCGAGGTCGTCAACACCGCGAGCGCCTCGGCGATCGGCAGCGGCGGCGCGCTGGACCCCGTCGAGGACACCGAGACGCAGGACGTCGCGGCGGACGCCTCCGTCGACCTGGCCAAGAGCGCCGGCACCGTGGTCGACGTCGACGACGACGGCATGGACTCCGCCGGCGACACCATCACCTACGACCTGCTCGTGGAGAACACCGGCAACGTCACGCTGGACGACGTCACCGTCACGGACCCGCTGCTCGGCGGCGCCGTCCCGTGTGCCGTCGACACCCTGGCGCCCGACGGCACGACGCCCTGCGGCCCCGTCACCTACGTCCTCACCCAGGCCGACGTCGAGGCCGGCGAGCGGACCAACCTCGCGACGGTCGAGGCCCTCGGCGCCGACGGCACCCCTGTCGACGACGAGGCCGCCACCCGCACGCCCCTCGAGCGCGAGCCCGCCCTGCTGCTGGAGAAGGAGGCCGGCGCGATCGTCCTCGGCGCCGACGGCCGGGTCGACGAGGGCGACACGCTGCCCTTCACCCTCCGCGTCCGGAACACCGGCAACGTGGCCCTGACCGGGGTCGCGGTGAGCGACCCGCTCCTCGGCGAGGTCGACTGCCCGGCCGGTCCGCTCGCCCCGGGCGACGCCGTCGACTGCACCGCCGACGTCTACGTCCTCACCCAGGCGGACGTCGACGCTGGAGAGGTCCGGAACACCGCCACCGCCACGGCCGACTCAGTGGTCGGCGCGCCGGAGCCGGACGCCGACTCCACCACCACGACCTTCGGCCGCGGCGCCGGCGTGCAGCTGGTCAAGACCGCAGGCGAGGTCGTCGACGCGAACGACTCCGGCCGCGAGGACGCCGGCGACACCATCGCCTACACCTTCGTGGTCGAGAACCTCGGCAACGTGACGCTCCGGGACGTCGTCGTGACCGACCCGCTCGTCGGTGAGGTCGACTGCGACGTCACGACCCTCGCGCCGGGCGACATCACCGACTGCGCGGCCGTCGAGCCCTACGAGCTGACCCAGGCCGACGTCGACGCCGGCGAGGTCCTGAACACCGCCGACGTCACCGCCACCGGCGCCGACGGCACCGAGGTCGGCGACGACTCGTCCGCCCGCCGGGACGTCGCGCAAGCCGAGTCCTTCACCTTCGAGAAGGAGGTCGTCGACAGCGACGACGGCGGCGACGGCCGCGCCGACGAGGGCGACACGATCGACTACCGGTTCGTCGTCACCAACACCGGCACGACCACGCTGCGGGGCGTCACGGTCGACGACCCGCTGCTCGGCGCCGTCTCGTGCCCGACCGACGTCTTCGGCCCGGAGGGGTCCGTGACCTGCGGCCCCGTGTCCTACCCGGTCACGCAGGCGCAGCTCGACGCCGGCGAGGTCGTCAACGCGGCCACGGCCACCGCGCTCGGCCAGGACGGCGTCGTCGGTCCCGAGGACGACACGGTGACCACGTCGCTGGACCGCGAGCCCGCCGTGCAGCTGACCAAGACCGCCGGCACCGTCCAGGACCTCGACGACGACCGTCGACCGTCAGCGGGCGACACCATCACCTTCGACCTGGCCGTCGAGAACACCGGCAACGTGACGCTCTCGGACGTCAGTGTCGTCGACCCGCTGCTCGGCGGCGCGGTCGCCTGCGAGAGCGACGAGCTCGCCCCGGGTGGCACCACGCCGTGCGGCCCGGTCACCTACGTCCTGACCCAGGCCGACGTCGAGGCCGGCGTCCTGCGCAACACCGCCACCGTCACCGCCGACCCGCCGGCTGGCGACGCCGCCAAGGACACCGCCGGCACGGAGACCTCGCTGGCCCGCACCGCGACCTTCACGCTCGACAAGCAGGCCGGTGCCGTCGCGCTCGGCGGCGACGGCCGGGTGGGCGCGGGCGACGCGATCATCTACACGTTCACCGTCCGGAACACGGGCAACGTGGCGCTGACCGACGTCGCCGTCACCGACCCGCTCGTCGGCGTCGTCGACTGCACGCCCGACGCGCTTGCTCCCGACCGCTCGGTCACCTGCACGGCAGCTCCGTACGAGCTGACCCAGGCCGACGTCGACGCCGGCGCCGTCAACAACACCGCCACCGCCACGGCCGACTCGGTCGTCGGGCCCCCGGACGAGCAGACCGACTCGACGTCGACCGCGCTCGTCCGCGCCGCCGCCGTCCAGCTGGAGAAGACGGGCGGCACGATCGCGGACGCCAACGACTCGGGCCGCGTCGACGCCGGCGACACCATCGACTACACCTTCGTCGTGTCCAACCCCGGCAACGTCACGGTCGACGAGCTCGACGTGACCGACCCGCTCGTCGGCACCGTGTCCTGCGACGCCGGCTCCGTCGAGCCGGGTGACACCGTCGAGTGCGCCGCGGACGCCCCGTACGTGCTGACGCAGGCCGACGTCGACGCCGGCCAGGTCGTCAACACCGCCACGGTCACCGGCGTCGGCGCGGACGGCGAGGACGTCGCGGACGCCGACACCGAGACCAGCCCCGTCGCGCGCTCGGAGTCCATCGCGCTGACCAAGACCGCGGGCGACGTCGCCACCGGCCCCGACGGCCGGGCCGACGCCGGCGACACGATCTCCTACACCTTCACCGTCACCAACACCGGCACGACCACCGTCCGCGGGACCACGATCGAGGACCCGATGGTCGGCGCCGTCGGCTGCCCGGCCGGCACGGTCGCGCCGCGCGGCTCCGTCACCTGCGGCCCGGTCGCGTACGAGCTGACGCAGGCCGACGTCGACGCCGGCGAGGTCGAGAACACCGCCGTCGCGCGGGCGCTCGGCCGGACCGGCGCCGTCGACCCCGCCGAGGACACCGAGGTCCAGGAGGTGGCCGCGGCCCCCGCGGTCACCCTGACGAAGTCGGCCGGGCAGGTGCTCGACACCGACGGCGACGGCCAGGACTCCGCGGGCGACTCGATCGTCTACACGCTCTCGGCCGAGAACACCGGCAACGTGACGCTGACCGACGTGACCGTCACCGACCCGCTGCTCGGCGGCGAGGTCGACTGCGCCGCGACCACCCTTGCCCCCGGCCGCAGCACCGCCTGCGACCCCGTCACCTACGTCCTCACGCAGGCCGACGTCGAGGCGGGCGAGGTCGTCAACACCGCCAGGGTCGTGGCCTCGCCGCCGCTCGGTGACGACGTCGACGACACCGCCGGGACGCGGACCCCCGTGGACCGCGAGCCCGTGCTCGAGCTGGACAAGCGCGCCGGCGACGTCCAGGTGGGCGCCGACGGCCGGATCGACGCCGGCGACACGATCGCGTACTCCTTCACCGTCCTCAACCGCGGCAACGTCGCGCTGACCGACGTGACCGTCACCGACCCGCTGGTCGGCGCGGTGACCTGCCCGACCACCCCGGTCGAGCCCGGTCGGTCCGTCGACTGCACCGCCGACCCGTACGTCCTCACCCAGGCCGACGTCGACTCCGGCGCGGTCAACAACACCGCGACGGCCGCGGCCGACTCGGTGACCGGCGCCCCGGGGCCGGACGCCGACTCCACCAGCACGACGTTCGCCGGCTCCCGCGTCCTGCTGCTGGAGAAGACGGCCCCCGACGGCGTCGTCGATGCGAACGACGACGGCGTCGTGTCCGCCGGCGACACCATCGACTACGCCTTCCGGGTCACCAACGACGGCGCCGTGACGCTGGCCGACGTGACCGTCGACGACCCGCGGCTCGGTGACGTCACCTGCCCGACCGGGGACCTCGAGCCCGGCGAGGGCGTCGACTGCGCCGCCGACCCGTACGTGCTGACGCAGGCCGACGTCGACGCCGGCCAGGTCGTCAACACCGCGACCGTCTCGGCCGACGACCCCAAGGGCGACCCGGTCACCGGCTCGGACACGCTGACCACGCAGGTTGCGCAGACGGCCGAGCTGGAGCTGACCAAGGAGGCCACCGGCAGCGACGACGGCGGCGACGGCCGCGCCGACGCGGGCGACACCATCGAGTACACGTTCACCGTCCGGAACACCGGCCCGACCACGCTGCGCGCCACGACGATCGAGGACCCGCTCGTCGGTGCCGTCTCGTGCCCCGCCGTCCCCTTCGGCCCGGGCGAGACGGTCGAGTGCGGCCCCGTCGACCACGAGGTCACCCAGGCCGACCTGGACGCCGGCGAGGTCGAGAACACAGCCACCGCCCGCGCCACCGGGCCGGCCGGGCTCGAGCCGAGCGACGCCGACACCATCACGACGTCGCTGGAGGCCGCGCCGTCGCTGGAGCTGCGCAAGTCCGCCGGCATCGTGCTCGACGCCAACGACACCGGTCGACCCGACGCGGGCGACACCATCGACTACACCTTCGAGGTCGAGAACACCGGCAACGTGACGCTGGACGCCGTCACCGTCACCGACCCGCTCGTCGGCGGCGACGTCGCGTGCGAGCAGGCCACGGTCGCGCCCGGCGAGACGATCGATTGCGGCCCCGCCACGTACACCGTCACCGAGGCCGCCGCCGACGCCGGTGAGGTCGTCAACACGGCGGCCGCGAGCGGCGAGCCGCCGGTCGGCGACGCGGTGACCGACGACGACGAGGTGACCACCGACATCGTCTCCGTCGCGTCGTTGGAGGTCCTCAAGACCGGCGTCCTGCAGGACGAGGACGGCGACGACCTCGCCGACGCCGGCGAGACCATCCGCTACGAGTTCGTCGTGACGAACACCGGCACCGTCCGCATCGACGGCGTCGCGGTCCAGGACTCGATGCTCGACGCGGCCGGCGACGAGATCGTCTGCGCCGAGACCACGCTGCCGGCAGGGGAGAGCACCACCTGCGTCGCCGAGCACGTCGTGACCGCCGAGGAGGCTGCGTCGAACGCGGTCGTGAACGTCGCGACGGCCACCGGCAGCGGCCCCGACGGCTCGATCGAATCCGACGTCGACCAGGCGGTCGTGCCGGCCGTCGGTCCGGTCGACGACGGCGACGGCGACGGGGACGACCCGGGGGGTGACGGTGACGCGGGCGACGCCGACGACCGCGGCGACGGGCCGTTCGGCATCCTCCCGGACACGGGTGGCGCCGCCGCCGGCCTGTTGCTGCTCGCCCTAGGATTGCTCGCGGGGGGCCTGCTCCTCCTGCGCCGCCGGACCACCACCGAACAGGGAGACCCTCGATGAACACCTTCGCGCGTGCCACCGCGGTCGCCGTCCTGACCTGCGGCCTGCTGACCGCCTGCACCGGCGGCGACGACGACAAGGCCGATGACAAGAAGACCGCGGCGAAGGCGGCCGACAAGCAGACCACCTCGCCGCAGGACCTGCCCGAGGTGCCGGAGATCGAGGACTTCGAGGGCGCCCTCAAGGACGTCACCCTCGGCGCCTGCCCGACCGAGAAGGGCAGCAACTCGGTCAAGGGCAAGGTGAAGAACTCCACCGACGACGAGCAGGACTACGTCATCACCATCAGCTGGATCACCGCCCGCAGCGACGTCGTCGCCCGCGGGGTCGCCACGATCGAGGACCTAGGCGCCGGCGACACCGAGGACTGGACCATCAAGGGCAGCCCCATCGCCGCGTCCGGCACGTACACCTGCACCACGCAGGTGCAGCGCGGCGAGCTCTGAGACTGGTCCGTCCTTCAGGGGACACGTGCCGCAGCCGCGTTGGCCACGCGGTCGACCCGTGCCACGTGCTCGGCCCAGTCCATGCCCTCGGGCAGGTTGGTGGAGTCCGGACGTAGGCCCGCGGAGCCGTCGAGACCCTCGCGCAGCACGTCGGCGTGCCCGGCGTGACGGTGGGCCTCGGCGATCATGTGGACCATGGCCTGGTGCAGCGTGACCCGGGCTCGCGGACCGCTCCACCAGGGCACGGTGCCCTCGGCGTCGAGCGCGAGCGCCTGGATCGTGGCGTCGGCATGCGCCCACGCACGGTCGACGTAGGCCAGTGCGTCCTCCAGCGAGACCTCGGACGGGACCACGAAGTCGGCGTGCGGGTCGGCGTCGACGTCGGGCGTCGGCTCGGGGAAGGGCCGGTCGAAGACCACGCCGAAGTACTCGGCCGCACAGACCGCCGTGTGGTGCACGAGACCGAGCAGGCTGAGCCCGGTGGGGGTGAGGCTGCGGCGGGCGTCGAGCTCACCCAGCCCGTCGATCTTGAAGCGCAGGGCGTCGCGCGCCCCGTGGAGGTAGCGGTGCAGGTCGTCCTTGGCGGTCTCGCTCCTGGTGGTGTCGCTTCTGACGGGGTCGCTTCCGATGGGGTCGGGCATGACTCGACCCTGCCACCGTGCGGTGACAGGGTCGAGTCCCCCCGAGATCGGTGGGTGAGTGATCCGTGCCGTCAGTCCCCGGAGCTGAACGCCGCGTCGAACGCCGCGTCCGGCGCGTCGAACAGGTTGCGGCGCACGTACTCCAGCGCCTCCGGCGCCCCGAGCAGACGGTCCATGCCGGCGTCCTCCCACTCCACCGACACCGGACCGTCGTAGCCGATGGTGTTCAGCATGCGGAAGCACGCCTCCCACGGCACGTCGCCGCGACCGGTGGACACGAAGTCCCAGCCGCGTCGCGGGTCGGCCCACGGCAGGTGGGAGCCGAGGATGCCGTTGCGCCCGTTGCCCACCTGCTTCTTCGCGTCCTTGCAGTCCACGTGGTAGATCCGCTCGCGGAAGTCCCACAGGAAGCCGAGCGGGTCGAGGTCCTGCCACACGAAGTGCGACGGGTCCCAGTTGAGCCCGAACGCCGGCCTGTGGTCCACGGCCTCCAGCGCCCGCTGCGTGGTCCAGTAGTCGTAGGCGATCTCGCTGGGGTGCACCTCGTGGGCGAAGCGCACGCCCTCCTCGTCGAACACGTCGAGGATGGGGTTCCAGCGGTCCGCGAAGTCCTGGTAACCCGCGTCGACCATGGCCTGCGTGGCCGGCGGGAACATGGCCACGTACTTCCAGATCGACGAGCCGGTGAAGCCGACCACCGTGTCGACGCCGAGCATCCGGGCCGCACGGGCGGTGTTCTTCATCTCCTCCGCGGCGCGCTGACGCACGCCCTCGGGGTCGCCGTCGCCCCACACGCGCGAGCCGACGATGTCCTGGTGGCGCTGGTCGATCGGGTCGTCGCAGACCGCCTGGCCCTTGAGGTGGTTGGAGATCGCGAAGACCTGGAGACCGTGGCGGTCGAGGATCTCCTTGCGCGTCGCGATGTAGTCCGGGTCCTCCACGGCGGCCCAGGGGTCGAGGTGATCGCCCCAGCAGGCGATCTCCAGACCGTCGTAGCCCCAGCCGGCGGCCAGCTCAGCCACCTGCTCGAAGGGCAGGTCGGCCCACTGGCCGGTGAACAGCGTGATCGGTCGTGCCATCGTCATGCTCCCGTCTTCTGGATGGTGCCGGCTGCGTCGCTGCTGGCCTCGACGGCCGCGAGCACCCGCTGCACGGCGAGCCCGTCGGCGAACGACGGGGCCGGGTCGGTGCCCTCGGCGATGTGGTGCACCAGGTCGACGACCTGGTGGGTGAAGCCGTGCTCGTAGCCGAGCCCGTGGCCCGGGGGCCACCAGGCGGCGACGTAGGGGTGGTCGGCCTCGGTGACGAGGATGCGGCGGAACCCGGCCTCCTCGGCGGGCAGCGTCGCGTCGTGCAGCTCGAGGACGTTCATGTCCTCGAAGTCGAAGGCGATCGACCCGAGCGAGCCGTTGACCTCCAGGCGCAGGGCGTTCTTGCGACCCGTGGCGAACCGGGTCGCCTCGAACACGCCGAGGGCGCCGTCGTCGAAGCGGGCGGTGAACGCGGCGGCGTCGTCGACGGTCACGTCGGCCCGCTCGCCCGAGCCGCCGGTGCCGCCGAGCGTCGCGCGCTCGCCCGCGACCGGACGGCTCGTCACGAAGGTCTCCATCAGGCCGCTGACGGTCGTGATGGCGCTGCCGGTCACGAACTGGGCCATGTCGATGACGTGGGCGCCGATGTCGCCCAGCGCGCCCGACCCGGCCTTGCTCTTGTCCAGACGCCAGCTCATCGGGGCGTCCTCGTCGACCAGCCAGTCCTGGAGGTACTGGCCGCGCACGTGCCGGATGGTGCCGAGGCGCCCCGACGCGACGATGCGCTGCGCCAGCGAGACCGCGGGGACCCTCCGGTACGTGAAGCCCACCATGGCGCGAACGCCCCGGGCCGACGCGGCTGCCGCGGCCTCGGCCATCGCCTCGGCCTCCTCGACGGTGTTGGCCAGCGGCTTCTCGCACAGGACGTGCTTGCCGGCCTCGAGGGCGGCGATCGCGATCTCCGCGTGCGTGTCGCCCGGCGTGCAGATGTCGATGACGTCGATGTCGTCGCGCTCCAGGAGCCGACGCCAGTCGGTCTCGACGGACTCCCAGCCGAAACGGTCGGCCACGGCGCCTGCGGCGTCGGCGTCACGTCCGCAGATCGCGGCCAGGCGGGGTCGTCGGGGGAGGTCGAAGAAGGCCGGGGCGGTGCGCCAGGCCTGCGAGTGCGCGGCGCCCATGAAGGCGTACCCCACCATCGCGACACCGAGCTCATCCTTGGGCTCGTTCGTGGGCTCCTTCGTGGGCCCGTTCGTCGTCTCGCTCATGTGTGTCCTCGTCGTGAAGGGAGGCCCGCCCGCACCGCATGGAGTCGGCGCGGGCGGGCCCGGGTGGTGGGGCTCAGGACTCGAAGGCGGAGTCCATGTACTCGTCCACGTTGTCCTTCGTGACGACCGGAGCGGCCAGCTGCACCTTGCGCGGAACCTGCACCTCGGCGAGGTCGGACATCGACTTCCCCTGCGCGATCAGACGCGCCAGCTTGATGCCGTCGGCGGCCTGCGTCGACGGGTAGATGACCGTCGCCTTGAGCACCGTGTTGTCAGCCTTGATGTCGCGCATGACGTTGGCCGAGCCGGCGCCACCGATCATGACGAACTCGTCGCGGTTGGCGTTCTTGATCGCGGCGAGCACGCCGACACCCTGGTCGTCGTCGTGGTTCCAGAGGTAGTCGATCTTCGGGGCGGCCTGGAGCAGGTTCGAGGCCACGCGCTCGCCGGACTCGACCGTGAACTCGGCGGCGACGCGGTTCTCGACCTCGAGACCGCACTTCTTCAGGGCGTCGGAGAAGCCCTTCGAGCGCTCCTGCGTCAGGGGCAGGGAGTCGATGCCCGCGATCTCCGCGACGACCTTGTCCTCGTCGCCCGCGGCCTGCTCGCACACGTAGGTGCCGGCCGAGACGCCCATGCCGTAGTTGTCGCCGAGCACCGTGGTGCGGGCGGCGAAGGGCGAGTCGAACTCGCGGTCGACGTTGATGACCGGGATGCCGGCCTCCATCGCCTTGAGCGCGACCGGCGTCATGGCGGCGCCGTCGAACGGCAGCAGCACGATCGCGTCGACCTTGTCGTTGATGAAGGTCTCCACCTGCGAGATCTGCAGGCCGACCTCGTTCGTGCCCTCGGCGACCTTGAGGTCGACGTCGTCGTACTGCTCGGCCTGGGCCTTCGCCGAGCTCGTGATCGCACCCATCCAGCCGTGGTCGGCCGCAGGGGCGGAGAAGCCGATGGTGACGGTGTCACCGGACTTGTCGTTGTCGGTGTTGCTCTTGCTGGCTCCGGTGGAGCCGGAGTCGTCGGAGCTGTTGGTGCAGGCGCCGAGGACGAGCGTGGCGGCAGCGAGGGCGCCGAAGGCGGCGACCGTGCGGCGGCGGGGGCGGATCGTGGTCATGACACTCCTGGGTGGGGGTTATGTGGTGGTGCGGTTCGCGATCCGCTGCTGCAGGAGCACAGCGATCACGATGATCACGCCCTTGGCGACGGCCTGGGCCGAGATCGACAGGTTGTTGAGCGTGAAGACATTGGTGAGGACGGTGAAGATCAGGACGCCGAAGAGCGTCCCGGTCACGGTCCCGCGGCCGCCGCTGAGCAGCGTGCCGCCGATCACGACGGCGGCGATGGCGTCGAGCTCGTAGAGCTGTCCGTGCGTCGACGTGCCGGTGGTGGTGCGCGACATGAGCATCACGGCGGCGATGCCGCACGTGGTGCCGAGCAGGGCGTAGAGGTAGACGGTGTGACGCTGGACCTTGATGCCGGCCAGGCGCGCTGCCTCGGGGTTGCCGCCGACCGCGAAGGTCCGTCGGCCGAAGGTCGTGCGGTTCAGCAGGAACCACCCGCCGGCCGCCACCACGACGAAGATCACGACGATGAAGGGGATGCCGAGCGGCTCGGAGCCGAAGAGGTCGGTGAAGCCCTGGTTCCGGATGATCTGGGTCTTGCGGTCGGAGATGATCTCCGCGAGGCCCCGGGCCGCGGCGAGCATCGCCAGGGTGGCGATGAAGGGCACGATGCGGCCGTACGCGACCAGCAGCCCGTTGACCGCGCCGCAGGCGGCACCCACCACCACGGCGGCGAAGACCATCGCGACCCAGCCGATGTCGTCGGCCATGGCCTGCGTGCCGGTGGTGGTGGCCCACACCGAGGAGAGCGCCACGATCGCGCCCACGGAGAGGTCGATGCCGCCGCCGGTGATGACGAACGTCATCCCGATGGAGACGACGCCGATGACGGACGCGGCGCGCAGCACGGTGAGCATGTTGTCGACGCTCGCGAAGCGCTCGCCCGACGTCGCGACGCCGATGATGCACAGCAGCAGGAGCGCGACGACGAGGCCGAGGTTGCGGCCGAGGCCGGAGCCCCCGGACATCGACCGGCGGGAGGGGGCCGGGACCGAGAGGGCCGGGTCCTTCCCGCTGTCGTGGGCGGTGCTGCCTGAGGGATCGGGGGTGACGGTCACGCGACGTCGCCTCTCTGGTCGGTCGTGGTCGGATGGTCCGCACCGTGCTCGTGCACGGCGAGGATGCGTTCGAGGACGCCGGACGCGTCGATCGCGTCGGCGGGGGAGTGGTGGACGACGCGGCCGTCGGCCAGGACGAGCACGCGGTGCGACAGACCGATCACCTCGTCGAGGTCGCTCGAGACCACGACGACGGCGACACCCTCGTCGGCGAGCGTGCGCACGAGCGCGTAGATCTCGGCCCGCGCGCCGACGTCGACGCCGCGGGTGGGCTCGTCGAGCAGCAGCACCTTGCAGCCGCGCAGCAGCCAGCGGGCCAGGACGACCTTCTGCTGGTTCCCGCCCGACAGCGTGCGCACGACGCGGGTGGGGGCGTCGGGGCGGACGTCGACCGAGCGCGTGGCGGCGTGGGCGGCGGCGAGCTCCTCGCCCTCGGTGCTGACGCCGAGCCGCGCGAAGCGACCGAGGCTCGCGAGCGAGACGTTGCGGTAGACGAGGTCGTCGAGCACCAGACCCTGCGACTTGCGCTCCTCCGGGCACAGGCCGATTCCGGCGCGGACCGCCGCCGGCACGGAGCCGTTCCGCAGGTCGGTGCCGTCGACGGTCACGGTGCCCCGGTGGGCGCGTCGGGCGCCGAAGACGGTCTCGAGGATCTCGC
Organism: Aeromicrobium sp. Leaf245; assembly: GCF_942548115.1. Taxonomy (NCBI): domain Bacteria; kingdom Bacillati; phylum Actinomycetota; class Actinomycetes; order Propionibacteriales; family Nocardioidaceae; genus Aeromicrobium; species Aeromicrobium sp. Leaf245. Next base: position 2,966,877 of record NZ_OW824151.1, on the reverse strand, counting down.
TGCGACCCGCGCCGACCAGGCCGGCGATCCCGACGACCTCGCCGGGCCGCACGTCGAAGCTGACGTCCTCGAACTCGCCCGTGCGGGTGAGCCCCTCGACGCGCAGCAGCGGCTCGGTGCCGGTGACGACGGGGCGCTCGGGGAAGACGGAGGAGACCTCGCGGCCGGTCATGAGGGTGATGAGCTCGGACGTGGGCGTGTCCTTCGCCGACAGGTCACCGGCCACGGTGCGCCCATCCTTGAGGACGGTGAGCCGGTCGCCGATGCGCCGGATCTCCTCGAGGCGGTGGGAGATGTAGATGATGGCCGTCCCGGCCGCGCGCAGGTCCTCGACGACGCGGAAGAGGCCGTCGACCTCGTCGGGGTCGAGCACGGCGGACGGCTCGTCCATGACGATCACCTGGGCGTCGCGCGAGAGCGCACGGGCCATGGAGACGATCTGCTTGCCGGCGGCCGAGAGGCTGCCCACCTCGCGACCGGGTCGGATCTCCGCGTGGCCGAGGCGCTCGAGAAGGGCGCGGGCGGCCCGGTTCGCCTCGACGGTGCGGGTGACGCCGCCGCGGGACATCTCGTGGCCGAGGAAGATGTTGTCGGCGACGCTCAGGCCGTCGACGAGGTCGAGCTCCTGGTAGATGGTGGCGATGCCGGTGTCGAGCGCGGCCTGCGGGCCCGCGAACGTCACCTCCTCGCCGCGCCAGGTGATGGTGCCGGCGTCCACGCCGTGCGCGCCGGCGAGCACCTTGATGAGCGTCGACTTGCCCGCACCGTTCTGGCCCAGGAGGCAGTGCACCTCGCCGGCGCGCACGACGAGGTCGACGCCGTCGAGCGCCCGGACTCCGGGGAACTCCTTGACGATCCCGCGCATCTCGAGCAGGGGCGGTGCCTGGGGGGTGGGCATGGCTGTGACCCTAGTCACCTCTTTTGTTGCTCGTCAAGCAAAAGTCTGATTGTGTTCGACTTATCTGCTGAGCAGGGCCGACAGAAGGGGTGTGGGAGACTCATGGTCATGACGTCGTCGTCGCTGCCGACCACGCTGGTCGGCGTCGGCGATCTCTTCCAGCACCTGCGAGACGGGCAGGCCTGGACGCGGGCCGAGCTCAGCCAGCGGTCGGCGCTGGGGCGGGCTCCCGTCACGGCGCGGGTCGACGCGATGCTGGCCGTCGGCCTCCTGCGCCCGACCGGCGAGACCGTCTCGACCGGCGGTCGGCCGCCCACCCGGTTCCGCTTCCACGGCGAGGCGCGCGTCGTCCTGGCGGTCGACCTCGGTGCCTCGCACGCGAGCGTCGCCCTGCTCGACCTCGCCGGCGAGGTCCTCGTCGAGCGGACGGTTCCGTGCGACATCGCGGACGGCCCCACCGTCGTGCTGGACCGGGTCACCTCGATCGGGCTCGAGCTGCTCGCCGACCGCGGTCGCCCGGTGTCCGACGTCGCCGGCGTCGGGATCGGTCTGCCCGGTCCGGTCGAGCACGCCGTCGGTCGACCGGTGAGTCCGCCGATCATGCCCGGCTGGCACGACTTCGACGTCCCCGGGCACCTCGGTCGCACGTTCTCCGGTCCGGTCCTCGTGGACAACGACGTGAACCTGATGGCGCTCGGCGAGCACGTGCGCGGCCACCGCGGCGAGCACCTGCTGCTCGTCAAGGTCGCCACCGGCATCGGAGCGGGCATCGTGTCCGACGGCCAGCTGCTGCGCGGCGCCCTCGGGTCGGCGGGTGACCTCGGGCACGTGCGGGTCTCCGACGCGGCCGACGCTCACTGCCGCTGCGGCAACACCGGCTGCCTCGAGGCCGTGGCCGCCGGGCCCGCCGTGGCGGCACGCCTGCGGGAGCAGGGTCTGTCCGTCGAGACGTCCCAGGACATCGTCGACGCGGTCAACCGCGGCGACGTGGTGGCGCTCAACGCCGTGCGCGACGCCGGCCGCAGCCTCGGCGAGGTGCTGGCCACCTGCGTCAACCTGCTCAACCCGTCGGTGATCGTCATCGGCGGCAAGCTGTCGGAGGCGGGGGAGTACCTGCTCGCAGGCGTCCGCGAGGTCGTCTACGAGCGGTCGCTCCCGCTCGCCACCAACCACCTGCGCATCGTCGCCACCACCGTCGGCAGCCTCGGGGGCGTCATCGGTGCCGGCGCCATGGTGATCGACGAGGTGCTGTCGCCGGCCGCCGTCGACGCCTTCGTCGCGCAGGGCGCGTCCCAGCGCACGGCCTGAGCGATCCCGTCGGGACCCTCGGCCGTCCTCGCCGCGCGCCCTGCCTAGTCGTCGTCGCGGCGACGACGGTTGAGCCCCGGCACCTTCTCGAGCATCGCCGCCAGGTCGGTGGCGGTGTCCAGCAGGGCGTGGATGTCGGGTCCCACGTTCCGCATGTCCTCGAGGATCGGCACGATGTCGGCCTCGAGCTTGTCGACGAGCATCGGCAGGTGGTCGATGAGCCCGACCAGCGCCTCGATCTCCTCGGGCGACGTCGTCTCGGAGATCCGCTGCAGCGTGGGCATCAGGTTCTTCGCGATCGGCGCGAGGTCGTCGAGCACCGGCCCGAACGTCTCGACCATGGCCTGGGCGCGGTCCAGCGTCGGCTGCACGCTGGCCACCGTGCCGGCGGTCCGCACCACCACGGCGTCCGCCGCGACCCGGGTGGCGTCGATGTCGTCGACCAGGCGATGCGCCCGCCGCACCAGGTCCTCGGCCGCGTCGAGCAGGCCGAGCGCGCGTGGCAGCGCCGACGTCGCCGCGTCGACGAGCTCGGGCAGGCGGCGAGGATCGGGCAGACGAGGCAGCATCTGGTCACCGTACCCACGGCGGGCGAGTCTGCACGGTGACGTGGAGCGACCTGCCTAGACTCGACGGGTGATTCGCTTCGACAAGGTCACCAAGACCTACCCGGGCCAGAAGCGTCCTGCCCTGGACGCCGTCGACCTGGAGATCGAGAAGGGGGAGTTCGTCTTCCTCGTCGGGTCCTCGGGGTCGGGCAAGTCCACCTTCCTGCGGCTCGTCCTCCGCGAGGCCCGGCCCACCACCGGCCGGGTGCACGTGGCGGGCAAGGAGATCAACAAGCTCTCCAGCTGGAAGGTGCCCAAGCTGCGCCGCCAGGTCGGCACCGTGTTCCAGGACTTCCGCCTCCTGCCGAACAAGACGGTCCACGAGAACGTGGCCTTCGCGCTGCAGGTCATCGGCAAGCACCGCTCCGAGATCGACACGCTCGTGCCCGAGACCCTCGAGATGGTCGGCCTGGAGGGCAAGGGGCACCGCATGCCTGACGAGCTCTCCGGTGGTGAGCAGCAGCGCGTGGCCATCGCCCGGGCGTTCGTGAACCGACCGATGATCCTCATCGCCGACGAGCCCACCGGCAACCTCGACCCCACCACCAGCGTCGGCATCATGAAGCTGCTCGACCGCATCAACCGCACCGACACCACTGTCGTCATGGCCACCCACGACTCCTCGATCGTCGACCAGATGCGCAAGCGCGTCATCGAGCTCGACGAGGGGCGCGTCGTGCGCGACGAGGCCCGCGGCATCTACGGCTACCAGTCCTGAGGCGATCACCGTGCGCACCATCATGAGCGAGCTCCGCGCGAGCCTGTCCCGCAACACGTCCATGACGATCTCCTTGATCGTCACCATGACCGTCTCGCTGCTGCTGGCCGCCCTCGGCCTGCTGCTGCAGAGCCAGGCCGACCGCACCGAGCAGTTCTACGGCGACAAGCTGCAGGTGCAGGTCAACCTGTGCACCGACAACTCCACCGCGCCGACGTGCGTGGGCGGGGCGGCCACCGACGAGCAGACCGCGGCGGTCCAGGAGGCGCTCTCCACGAACCCCGAGGTCAAGTCCTACGACGTGCGCTCCCCGCAGGAGAACTACGACAAGGCACGTGAGCTGCTCGGCCAGACCGACAGCGGCAAGGCCCAGCTCGAGACGGTCGAGCCGGCCGACTTCCCGGAGTCCTACTTCGTCACGCTCAACGACCCGCAGGAGTTCGACGGCCTCGTCAGCCAGGTCTCGGGCATGGACGGCGTCGGCAACGTGCAGTCGCTCAAGAAGCTGCTCGGGCCGCTGTTCGAGATCCTCGACAAGATGCGCTGGGCCGCCCTCGCCACGTCGCTCCTGCTCATCGTCGCGGCCATCCTCCAGGTCTCCAACACCATCCGCATGACCGCCTACGCGCGACGCCGCGAGATCGGCATCATGCGCCTGGTCGGAGCGTCCAGCTGGCACATCCAGCTGCCGTTCGTGCTGGAGTCGATGCTGGCCGCGGTGCTGTCGGCGGCCCTGGCGGCCGCCGGGCTGGCGGCCTTCATGTGGTTCGTCGTCTACGGCTACCTGCGCACCACGCTGGGCGAGCTGACGACCTGGATCCGATGGCAGGAGGCCGCCGCCGTCATGGGCTACACGACGGTCCTGGCCCTGCTGCTCGCGCTGGTCCCGACCCTCGTGATGACGCGGAAGTACCTTGACGTCTGAGCACCATGGCTTAGAGTCACACCAGTAACACCCGCACCATCCGCCTCATCGAGAGATGGCCGGCGGCCTGCCTCGCACGATTCCTTCCCCAACGTCGAGGTCCCATGTCTGTGCCCACGTCCCGCGATCCTCGACCCGCGGCCCGTCGTCATGCCCCCCGCCGCCACCTGCTCGGGCGTCATGTGGTCAGGGCCGTGGTCGCGGCCCTCGCGGCGAGCCTGATCGTCGTCGGCTTCACGAACCCCGTCCTGGCCGACAAGAAGGACGACCTCGAGCGGCAGAAGAAGGGCGTCAGCGGCAAGATCGACGGCGCCCAGAAGGCCCTCGACTCCTCCAGCGCGGCCTACAACAAGGCCGCCGCCGCTCTCGAGGCGGCGCAGTCGAAGCTGACCTCGGCACGCGCCACGCTCGGTGAGACCCGCGGTCAGCTGGCGGTCTCCCAGGCCGAGGACACGCGGATGCAGGCCGAGCTCGACCGCAGCGAGGCGGCGCTCGACAAGGCCGTCGCCGCCCTGAAGAAGGGCGAGAAGCGGCTCAAGAAGTCCGAGGAGTCCGTCGCCGCCTTCACCGTGGAGACCGTGCAGGACGGCGACCGCGGCATGCGCGCCTTCGGCGAGCTGCTGGGCGGCGAGAGCCCCACCACGTTCACCGACCGGATGAGCCTCAACGCCTCCGTGGGCGACGCGCAGGTCTCGCGCATGCAGAAGCTCGCGGCCGCCAAGGTGATGCTGCGACTCAACCGCGACAAGGTCGAGGAGCTGCGCGACCAGGTGGCCGTGGCCCGCAAGGCCGCCGCCGCCAACCTGCAGAAGATGACCGAGCTCGAGGCGGCCGCCGAGGCGCAGGCCGCCGAGGTCGGCGAGCTTGTCGACGCCCGCGCGAGTGCCAGCACCGCCGCGAAGGCCGCACGGGCCGAGGACGCCAAGCTCCTGGCCGCGTACGAGGCCGAGCGCAACCGTCTGCAGTCCCAGCTGGAGGAGCTCGCCCGGCGCGAGCTCGAGAAGGCCAACAAGGGCGGCAAGGGCGGCGGCACCAGTGGAGGCGTCTCCGGAGGCGACAAGGGTGGTGCGCTCTCCTACCCCGTGAGCGGGCCGGTCACCTCGCCCTACGGCATGCGCGTGCACCCCGTCACGGGCGTGTACAAGCTGCACGACGGCACGGACTTCGGCGTCGGCTGTGGCACGCCGATTCGTGCGGCCGCCAGCGGCACGATCATCCAGCAGTACTACAACGCCGGGTACGGCAACCGCGTGATCCTCGCCAACGGCGTCAAGCGCGGCAAGAGCATCGTGACGACCTACAACCACCTGTCGCGGTTCGCCCGCGGCAGCGGTGCGAAGGTCTCGCGTGGCGAGGTCATCGGCTACGTCGGCAGCACCGGCTACTCCACGGGGTGCCACCTGCACTTCATGGTGCTGGCGAACGGCGGCACGACCAACCCGATGAGCTGGCTCTGACGAGGACGTCGGGTCCGACCCCCTAGGATGGGTCGGTGGCCAAGGAGACCGGGCGCAAGCTCATCGCGCAGAACAAGAAGGCGCGCCACGACTACCACATCGAGGACACCTACGAGGCCGGACTGGTCCTCACGGGGACCGAGGTGAAGTCGTTGCGTGCCGGTCGCGCGTCCCTGGTCGACGGCTTCGGCGAGATCGCGAACGGCGAGGCCTGGCTGATCCAGGTCCACATCCCGGAGTACAGCCAGGGCACGTGGACCAACCACGAGACCCGGCGTCGCCGCAAGATGCTGCTCAACCGCCAGGAGATCGACAAGATCGAGCAGCGCATCCAGGCCAAGGGCCTGACGATCGTGCCGCTCGCCCTGTACTTCCTCGACGGTCGCGCGAAGGTCGAGATCGCGCTGGCCCGAGGCAAGAAGCAGTACGACAAGCGGCACGCGATCGCCGAGCGGCAGGCGAAGGCCGACGCCCAGCGCGAGATCGGACGCAAGATCAAGGGCATCCGGTAGTGACGCTGTCCGACGCCGACCTCCCGGGGTTGGCCGACGACCTCGGGCTGCCGGGCCTGTTCGACGTGCACGTGCACTTCATGCACCCGAAGGTGCTCGCCAAGGTGTGGGCCTACTTCGACGCCGCGGGCCCCCTGCTCGGTCGTGCGTGGCCGATCGCGTACCGGGGGAGCGACGAGGAACGCGTCGAGCAGCTGCGTGCGATGGGCGTCAAGCACTTCTCCGCCCTGTCGTACGCGCACCGGCCCGGTGTCGCGACCTTCATGAACGAGTGGACGCTGGGCTTCGCCGACCGTGTGCCCGAGGCGTTGCGCTCGGCCACCTTCTACCCCGAGGTCGAGGCGGCGTCCTACGTGCCGGGGCTCGTCGAGGGTGGGGTCGAGGTCTTCAAGGCCCACCTGCAGGTCGGCGACTTCGCCGCCGACGACCCGCTCCTCGACCCCGTGTGGGGCACGCTCGCCGAGAGCGGCACCCCCGTGGTGCTGCACGCCGGTTCCGGGCCCGCCCCGGGCACCCACACCGGGCCCGACGGACTGGCCCGGGTGCTGGACCGCTTCCCGGGCCTGCGGATCATCGTGGCGCACCTCGGCATGCCCGAGTACGCGGCGTTCCTAGACCTCGCCGACGCCCACCCCGACGTCCGCCTCGACGTGACGATGGCGCTCGTGGACTTCTGGGACGGCCCGCCACCGGTCGACGTCGCGCCCAGGCTCGCGGACCTGGGTGACCGGATCCTGCTGGGCACCGACTTCCCGAACATCCCGTACCCCTACGCCCACCAGGTCGAGGTGCTCCAGCGGCTCGACCTCGGCGAGGACTGGTTGCGGCGGGTGCTCTGGCGCAACGGCGCCGAGCTGTTCGGGTACACCTCGTGAGGCTCGACTCCGCCGCGGGACGGTGGCTCGTCGCTGCGATGGTCCTCGGCACGGGGATGGCGTTCCTCGACGGCTCCATCGTCAACCTGGCCCTGCCCGCGATCGACGGGGACCTCGACGCGGGCGTGGCGGGTCTGCAGTGGACGGTCAACGCCTACACGCTCACCCTGGCCGCCCTCATCCTCGTCGGTGGCTCGCTCGGCGACCGGTGGGGCCGACGTCGGGTCTTCCTCGTCGGCGTCGTGTGGTTCGCCGTGGCGTCCTTGGCCTGCGCGCTCGCGCCGACGATCGAGGTGCTCGTGGCGGCTCGGGGGCTGCAGGGGGTCGGCGGGGCCCTGCTGACGCCGGGGAGCCTCGCGATCATCTCGGCCTCGATCCACCCCGACGACCGGGGCCGCGCCATCGGCCTCTGGTCGGGCCTGGCCGGCGTCACGACGGCGCTCGGCCCGCTCGTCGGCGGCACGCTCGTCGACGCCGTGGGTTGGCGATCGGTCTTCTGGATCAACCTGCCCCTGGCCGCTGTGGTCGTCTGGGTCACGTGGCGGCACGTCCCGGAGTCGACGGGTGCGCAGGAGCGGCTCGACGTCGAGGGCTCGCTGCTGACGGTCGGCACCCTGGCCTTCCTGACCTACGGACTGGTCCAGCAGGAGTGGGCGCCGAGCCTCGCGGGCCTGGCCCTGCTGGTCGCCTTCGTGGTGCACCAGTGGCGCGCTCCGCACGCGCTCGTGCCGCTGTCGTTGTTCGCCGACCGCGTGTTCACGGCGGCGAACATCTGCACCTTCGCCATCTACGGCGCGCTCAGCGGGTCCATGTTCCTGCTGGTGCTGCAGCTGCAGTACGTGGCCGGGTACTCCCCGCTCGAGGCCGGCCTGGCGACGCTGCCCCTGACCGTGCTCATGCTGCTGTTCTCCTCGCGGGCGGGTGCCCTGGGCCAGCGCATCGGACCCCGTGTCCCGATGACCGTGGGGCCGCTGCTGTCGGCGGCGGGCCTGCTGCTGTACCTGCGCATCGGTGCCGATGCGAGCTTCTGGCTCGACGTGCTCCCCGGAGCGGTGCTCATGGGGCTCGGCCTCACCCTGCTGGTGGCGCCGCTCACCACGGCGGTGCTCGCTGCCGCACCGGACGACCAGGCCGGCATCGCCTCGGGCATCAACAACGCGGTCTCGCGGACGGCAGGCCTCCTCGCGGTGGCCGCGATCCCGCCGCTCGCGGGCATCGCGGGGCCGGACTTCGCCTCGCCCGACGTCTTCGGGCCGGGCTTCCGCGTCGGCACCTGGATCTGCGTCGGGCTGCTCGTGGTGGCTGCAGGCTGCGCCGCTGCCCTGGTGCACGGACGCTCGGCCGACCCGGACCGCGCCCCGACCTCCGCGTAGCCGCCCGCCGAGCGTGACGATCGGGTGAACGTCCGGTCGCAGGTCTGGTCACGGACGACCCGATGGTGTGGGGTGGTGCCCATGACTCGACTCGGGGGAGCCGGGCGGGGGTGCGCGGCCACGAGCCGGCGCACGCCCCGACACGCCGGCCTGGCCATCATCATCACGCTCGTCCTGGCCGTGCTGCCGCGGGCAGCCGACGCCGCACCGGAGCCCGGCTACTACGACAGCGCTCAGGGCCTCAGCGGCGCGGCGCTGAAGGACGAGCTGCACGACATCATCTCGGTGCAGACGCGGATCTCGTACTCGGCCGTCTGGGAGGCCCTGAAGGTCACCGACCAGGACCCCGCCAACAGCAACAACGTGAAGCTCTTCTACTCGCAGGTCTCGCGCTCGAAGTCGGCGAACGGCGGCAACGTCGGCGACTGGAACCGCGAGCACGTCTGGCCGCAGTCGCACGGGGACTTCGGGACGTCGACCGGCCCCGGCACCGACCTGCACCACCTGCGTCCTGAGGACGTGCAGGTGAACGGCACCCGCGGCAACAAGGACTTCGACGCGGGCGGGTCGTCGGTGAGCGGCTGCTCGTCGTGCCTGACCGACGGTGACTCGTTCGAGCCGCCGGCCGCGGTGAAGGGCGACGTGGCGCGCATGGTCATGTACATGGCGGTGCGCTACGAGGGCGGCGACGGCTTCGCCGACCTGGAGGCCAACAACCAGGTCAACGGCACGACGCCCTACCTCGGCCGGATCTCGGTGCTGCTGCAGTGGCACGCGCAGGACCCGCCGTCGGCGGCGGAGCAGCGCCGCAACGACCTCATCGACACCCGCTACCAGGGCAACCGCAACCCGTTCATCGACCACCCGGAGTGGGCGCAGTCCGTCTTCGGCTAGAGCCGATCCGGCCGTAGGGCCCGCCACCGCCCGCATCGGTGGATGCGCAACCGCAGGAGTCCTGCTGACGTTGCGCATCCACCGATGGTGGGGTCCGGTGGCGCGAGGAATGCGCGGTGTCGTCGCGCGGTTGTACAGTGATGGAGACACCGTGCCTGTGAAGGTGGGTGTCGGTTGACAACTCAAGAGGGGCTGATCGGTTTCGACTTTGGTCGTTCGACTCAGGAGAAGCGGGTAGAGAACGCGACGTCATCTCTTTAACGTTCGTCGCAAACCACAAGTGCCGATTCCAAGCGCACTGACTTCGCCCTCGCTGCCTGACAGCGACTGGTGAAGGGCAGACCCGGGAGCGTCCCCGTCCCGGATCGTCTGTCTCATCTAGGGGACTTGCTGATCGCGTAGCGTCACGTGACGCGATCGGGACTTTTTCGTGACTGAGCCTGTTGGTGACGTGTTCGTCCGAGCACCAGGGCTGAGAAAAGCGACATGACGCACTGCACCCGGAGAAGACCTGACTCAGCGCCAAAGGACCCGGGTTCGATTCCCGGCAGCTCCACCGAGCCTCGAAGGCCCCGCACCGTCCACGTGACGGTGCGGGGCCTTCGTGTGCCGTGCGGGGCCTTCGAGGCTCGGTGAAACAGACACCGTGAATCGAGTGGGCCCCACCCTGCGCCGCGGAGCGGCCTCCGGAGGGATCCCGGCAGCTCCTCACCCGTCCATGCCAGGCCGCGCACCGCGTGACCGTCCCGCCTCAGGACACCATCTTCCGAATCGCTCGGGAGGACGGACGATGGCGTCCCGAAACGCAGGAGCAGTCAGCGACCGTCAGGACGCGGCGTCGGCCTTCGGCCCGCCCGGTCCACCCGCACCACGCCCACCCGGGCCACCCAGCCCCGGCCCACCGCCCAGCAGCTCGGCGTCGTACGCCTTGAGCACCGACGTCTTGTCGGCCTTCGTGAGCGTGCCGTCCTCCACGGCGGCGTCGAGACGCTCGACGAGGGCGGTGCGGCTCTCGGCCTGACGCTCCTCGCGATCGCTCGCTGCCTGCTTCTCGGCGGCCGCCAGCGCGGCCGTCACCTTCGCCTCGGAGACGTCGAGCTCCTTCGCGAGAGCCTTGGCGAGGGCGGCCTGGCGGTCGGCTCGCTCCTCGTCGGAGGGCGGGGTCGGCTTCTCGCCCTCGGCGGGCGCGTCGGGGCGCAGGTCCTCCCGGACGGCGGCGAGCGCGTCCTCGACGTCGGACTGCTCCAGGTCGAGCTCCTCGGCGAGCGTCTCGGCGAGGACGCCGGGTCCGCCGCGATGACCGCCCGGGTGGGCGCTGGAGCTCGCGGTGCTCCCGGCGGTGTCCTCGGCGGACGCGACGGCGATGCCGCCGGCGGCCAGTCCGGCTCCGGCGACGATGCCGGCGATGCCGATGCGTGCTGCGGTCGAGCTGTTCATGGTGTCTCTCTCCTCGGTGGTGCGGACCTCGTCCACGGTGGCTGTCCACCCTGTGGTGAACCTGTGGTCGGGGTCTGCGGAGGCTGGGCGTCCACGCTCGTGGAGCGCGAGGCGCTGGCGCTGACGCGTACCGTCGGTATGCTCGCGGCATGTCTGCTGCGCGACGCATCCACACGTACTCCCACGACGGTCTGACGTTCGACGTCACCGACACCGGGCCGATCGGGGGAGACCCGGTGGTGCTGCTGCACGGGTTCCCGCAGAAGGCGACCTCGTGGGAGCGGGTGAGCGAGCTGCTGCACGCGGAGGGGTACCGCACCATCGCCCCCGACCTGCGCGGCTACTCCCCGGGGGCCCGCCCCCGTGGCCGCAAGGCCTATGCCGGTGACCTCATCGCCGCCGACGTGGCCGCGCTCCTCGAGATCGTCGGCAGGCCCGTGCACCTCGTGGGCCACGACTGGGGCTCGGCCATCGGCTGGTACGTCGCTGCCTCCCGACCCGAGCTCCTGCAGTCCTGGACAGCGGTCTCGGTCCCGCACCCGGCCGCCTTCATGACGTCGATGCTGCGCAGCACGCAGCTGCTGAAGTCCTGGTACATGGGCTTCTTCCAGCTGCCGGTCGTGCCCGAGCTGGTGCTCACGCGGGCGAAGGGGGTCCGGGAGCGCGCCCTCGCCCACGCGGGCATGGACCGTGGGCTCCGTGAGCGGTTCCAGGCCGAGATGATCGACGGCGGTGCCCTGGCCGGTGGCCTCGGCTACTACCGCGGCCTCCCGTTCTCGATGAGCTCGGTGCAGGGGAGGGTGCGGGTGCCCACGACCATGGTCTGGAGCACGGGCGACGTGGCCCTCGGTCGCAAGGGGGTCGACCTCACGCCCCAGCACGTGGACGCGCCGTACGAGCTCGTCGTCCTGGAGGGGGTCAGCCACTGGATCCCCGACCACGAGCCGCAGGTGCTGGTGGACGCGATCACTCGACGGGCTCGCGCCGTCGCGGCCTGACGCGTACGGTCGGGGCATGGACGAGCCGTTCGACCCCGCGCGCGTGACCCAGGCCCTCGAGCACCTGCCCGGCTGGTCCGGCGACGTGTCGGGGCTGACACGCACCTACACCTTCGACGGCTTCGCGGCCGCGATCGCCTTCATGGCCGCTGCTGCACCGCGCATCGACGAGATGGACCACCACCCCGAGTGGACCAACGTGTACGACCGCGTCGAGGTGCGACTCAGCAGCCACGACGTCAGTGGTGTCAGTGGTCGTGACGTCCGCCTGGCCGAGGTGCTCGACGAGCTGGCCGGCGACGCCGCACGGTAGGTCGCCCGAGACCCAGGCAGCGGGCCTCAGGCCCAGAGGTTCTCGCCGAACTGGAACCAGATGGCCGCGATGACGGCGACGTACCAGAGCACGACCACGAGCAGCGTCCAGTTGCTGAGGAACCGGGTCACGGCCGAGCCGGGCGCGAACGCGCGAAGGTTGCGGGCGGTGACCAGCACGAACAGCGGGATCATCATCGTCCAGACGACCATGCACCAGGGGCACAGCTTCTCGATCTCGTAGATGCTCTGGTACTGCAGCCACGTCACGAACCCGATGCCGAACAGGACGCCGACCTGCAGGCCTCCCCAGATCCAGCCGGGCAGACGCACGCCGGACGCGAGCAGCACCCCGAGGGTCAGCACCACGGTGAACCCGACGATGCCGATGATCGGGTTCGGGAACCCGAACGCCGAGGCCTGGTCGGTGTTGATGACGCCACCGCAGCTGACGAAGGCGTTGAGGTCGCAGTTCAGCGCCGTGCTCTCGCCGGCCGCCTCGGCGGTCAGGAACTTCACCTTGTCGATGGTCAGGATGATCGCGGCAGCGAGGCCCACGGCACCGCCGACCAGCATCATCCATCGGGGGTCGCGGACCTCGAGGGCGTCGAGGTCCTCGTCGCGTTCGGTCTCCAGCACGTCGCTCACGCCTCGATCGTAGGCGACCGATGGTCGCGGGGCGGGTGACGTCGTCGTGACTCCTTGACGCGGCGGCATACTCGCCGTACGGTTTCGGATACCGTCAGTATCTGAGAGGTGTGGACATGGAGCACGTCGACGTCGTCATCGTGGGTGCGGGGCTGTCCGGCATCGGCGCCGCCCACCGCCTGAGCACCATGAGCCCGGGCAGCAGCTTCACGATCCTCGAGGCCCGCGACGCCATGGGCGGCACGTGGGACCTGTTCCGCTACCCGGGCGTGCGGTCGGACTCCGACATGTACACGCTGAGCTACCCGTTCCGGCCGTGGACGGACCGCAAGTCCATCGCCGACGGCGGCGACATCCGCGCCTACATCCGCAGCACCGCCGGCGAGCACGGCATCGCCCGGCGGATCCGCTACGGCCACCGCGTCGTCGCAGCCAGCTGGTCGTCCGCGGACGCCCGGTGGACGCTCACCAGCGAGGTCGACGGCACGCTGGTCGAGCAGACCTGCTCGTTCCTGTTCATGTGCAGCGGCTACTACGACTACGACGAGGCCTACACGCCGGACTTCCCCGGTCTCGAGGACTTCGCCGGGACGGTCGTGCACCCGCAGTTCTGGCCCGAGGACCTCGACTACCGGGGCAAGAAGGTCGTCGTCATCGGCTCCGGCGCCACGGCCATCACGCTGCTGCCGTCGATGGCCGAGGAGGCCGAGCACGTGACGATGCTGCAGCGCTCGCCCACCTACATCACGTCCCTGCCCGGTGAGGACGCCGTCTCGGCCGGGCTGCGGAAGGTCCTGCCGGCAGGCCTGGCCCACCGGGTCACCCGCGTCAAGAACGCCACGGTGGCCATCGGCTTCTACGAGTTCTGCCGCCGCTTCCCGAGCGCGGCCAAGAAGATCCTGCTCACGCGTGCCGGACGGTCCGCGCCCGACGGCTTCGACCCCAAGCACCTGACCCCGCGCTACGACCCGTGGGACCAGCGGCTCTGCGTGGTGCCGAACGGGGACCTCTGGCGCACGCTGCGGCGCGGGAAGGCCTCGATCGTCACCGACCACATCGACGGGTTCGACGAGACCGGCATCCGGCTCACGTCGGGCGATCACCTGGACGCCGACGTCGTGGTGACCGCCACCGGGCTCAAGGTCGTGGCGCTCGGCAAGGTCGCGATCGACGTCGACGGCGAGAAGGTCGACCCGAACGAGCGGTTCGTCTACAAGGGACTGATGATCAGCGGCGTCCCGAACCTCGCCTGGTGCATCGGCTACACGAACGCCTCCTGGACCCTGCGCGCCGACCTGTCGTGGCAGTACGTGGCACGGCTGGTGGAGCACATGCGCAGCCACGGCTACGCGGCGGGCACGCCCGACCCGCAGGGCGCGAAGGGGGAGACCGCTCCGGCCCTGGACCTGCAGTCCGGCTACGTCCAGCGGGCTGCGGGCGTGCTCCCGCAGCAGGGTCGCGAGAAGCCCTGGACCGTGCGCCAGAACTGGTTCCTCGACGCCTGGGACAACCGTCGCACCGACCTCGACGAGGCGATGGTCTGGACGAGGCTCGACGAGACCTCGCGGCAGTCGGCCCAGGCCTCCTGACGACGACCGCCACTAGGGTGGGCGCGTGCGCCTCGACCAGCTGATCCTGCGGTCCGCCGCCTCCGCCCTGCTCCTGCTCGTGGCCGTGGTCGTGCTGGCCTCGCCCGGCGACGTGGTCGACGTCCCCGTCGACCAGCTGCTGCTCGGTGACCTGGCGCTGCTCGTGCGGATCGTGGCGGGCGCGACCGGGGTGCTCGTGGTGCTGTCGGCCGGCACCGTGGGGCGGGCGCTCGACCCCGAACGGCGTCGGCGCGCCGTGCCGGTGCTGCTCGCGGGGTTCGGTGCCGCACTCGTGGTCTTCGCTGCCAGCACGCCCGACCCCGACGTCGCGGCGGCGGCCGGCGCGCCGCTCGTGGCCGCCGAGCCGTCGACCTCGGCCGCGGTCAACACGCTGGCCCTGCTGCTCGCCTCGACCCTGCTGCCGGCCGTGATGATCGTGCAGGCGGTGCGCTGGCGACGCGACGACGAGACCCGACTGCTCGCCACGACGGCGTTCGTCGCGGTGGTGGCGTCGCTGTGGGCGCACTTCGCCTTCTCGCTCACCGAGGACGGCACCCTGGGTGCCGCAGGCCTGTGGCAGCGACTGGCCTTCGCGACCGCGTGGGTGTGGCTGGCAGTGCTCCTGCTGGGACTGGCCGGTCGGCTCACGTCTGGCAGTGCGGGCACCAGAACGTGATCCGCTCACGGCCGGGCTCGTCGCCCAGCTCGCCGTGGTGCAGCGGCGTGCCGCACCGGCGGCACCGGGCGTGCTCGCGGCGGTAGACCCAGCGATCCTCGCCGTGCCGGGTGCTCCCGGTGAACGTGCGCTCCACCCGCGCCTTGTTGACGTCGAGCAGCCGGTGCCCGCGGTCGATCACCCGCGCGACGTCGGGGACCTCGCCCACCGGTCGCGTGGGCAGGAGTCCAGACAGGAAGAGCAGCTCATTGACGTACTCGTTGCCCAGGCCGGCCAGGTTCCGCTGGTCGAGCAGCGCCACGAAGATCGGGCGCTCGGGATCGGCCGACACCCGGCGCGTGGCCTCGGCGAGGTCCCAGTCGGGACCGAGCAGGTCGGGGCCGAGGTAGGCGAGCGCGTCGTCGTCGTGCTCGCGCCGGAGGACCTCGAGCAGCCCGAGGGAGAAGCCGATGGCCTGGTGCTGCTCGGTCTCGAGCACGATCCGCGCCGTGTGCGCCGGACGCCGCCACCGGCTGCCCCGCCGCAGCACGTGCCAGGCGCCCTCCATCTTCAGGTGGGAGTGGATCGACGCGTCACCCACGCGGATCAGCAGGTGCTTGCCACGGCTCAGCACCTCGTCGACCGTGCGACCCGACAGGTCGAGCGTGGCCCACTGCGGCACCCGCACGTCGGAGCGCACCAGCTCGCGACCCTCCAGCACCTCGCGCAGGTGGTGCGCGGTGCGCCAGACGGTGTCACCTTCGGGCATCGGCGACCTCCTGTCGTCGATCGAGGTGGTCTGGCGGGGGTGTCACGCCTCGCCCGGTATCCCCTTCAGGCATGGCTGGACCGTCCGGCCGACGGCGACCGGCGGGCGGTGTCGCTGCCGCGTCGCAGGTCGAGTCGCAGGCCCTTGGGGTGGCGCTCGAAGCCCGCGGCCAGCAACGCCCCGCCGGTGGGGCTGGAGCCGGACGGGCGGCCGTTGACCGACTCCACGGTGAGGCGGGGGATGCGGCCGGAGCGGCCGAGAGCCGCGAGGGCGTGGGCGGCGCGGGCGAGCACGTCGGCGTCGTCGGTGAACGCGAGGCACGAGCGCCCGCCGCGCTCGACGTACAGCACCGCACGGCCGTCGTGCAGCGCGACCAGCGCGCCGGCCTTGCGGGCGGGGCGGTGCTTCAGGTCGTCGGCGGGGTCGATGATGGCGGGCCACGGCAGGGCGGCCCCGAACGGCTGGGCCGGGTCGGTGGCGGCCAGCACCACCGCGTCGACGTCGGCACGCTCGTCGTCGGGACGCTCGAACGTGCGCATCCGGTCGACGGTCGCCACCGACGCGAACTGCGCCGCGCCGAGGGAGTCGATGTAGTAGCCGCGCAGCACCGAGCCGTTCTGCTCCAGCTCGCGCAGCACGCGGTAGGCCCCGGCGAACCCACCGGGCGTCTGCTCCGCCACGACCGCACCGCGCGTGACCACGCCGTGCCGAGCCACGAGCGCCTCGGTGCGGGCGACCTGCAGCGCCGCCTGCTGCTGGGGGTCGTCGCCCGGCCGCTCGACGGCGAACCATCGGCCCGAGGCGATCGGCGGACCGAGACGTGCGGCCCGGGGCGAGGCCGCCATGCCGCGTCGCGCCCTCACCCGAGCGCGCGGGGTGGAGCCGCCACGCGAGCGGTGCGCGCCGCGGCCGCCGAGGCGCGCACGCACCGGCGCGTAGGAGTCGCCCGCGACGCGACCGGACCAGACGAGCTGCCACAGCGCCTCGACGACGGCGTCGTCGCCCGGGGGCTTCTCGTCGGCCGCCAGCGCCTGCGTGAGCTGGCGGAAGAGGTACGCGCCGCCGTCGTCGAGGAGCTCCAGCAGACGCAGGCCGAGCGCGTCGGGCTCGACCGGGTCGCGGCGGGCCGGCAGCACGAGGTCGGCAGGGTGCAGCTGCACCCAGCCGTCGCTCCCGGCGAGCGTGCCGGCGCCGGTCCACACGACCTCGCCCGCCCCGAGCAGCTCGTCGAGCTGGGCGGGGGAGTAGTCGCGCACCCGGCTGGGGAGCACGAGCGACTCCCAGGCCGACGCGGGCAGCGGCACGCCGGCGAGCTGGTCGACGACGGTGAGCACGCCGTCGAGTCCGCGCAACGACCCACCGACCTCCTGCCACGACGGGAGGAAGCGGGCGAACGTGCGCGGGTCGACCGGCTCGATCTGCTGGCGGGCAGCGGCGAGCGAGCGGCTGCGCAGGCGACGCAGCACCTCGACGTCGACGTGCTCGGTGCCCGACGCGCCGGGGCGGAACTCGCCCTCGACGAGCCGGTCGTCGCGGGTGAGGCGGGAGAGGACGTCGAGGACCACGGCACGGCCGAGCCCGAACCGTGTGGCCACCTCCTCGGCCGTGAACGGACCGTGGGTGCGGGCGTACCGAGAGACGAGGTCACCCAGCGGGTCGGCCACCTGCTGCAGGAGGGCGTCGGGGATGCCCAGCGGCACCACCACGCCCAGCGCGTCGCGCAGACGGCCGGCGTCCTCGACCACCACCCAGCGCGGCTCGCCCGCCACCGGCAGCTCGACCACGCGCCGCGCGTCCTGGAGCTCCTTGAGCGCGGGGACGGCGTCGTCGACCAGGCGGGCGTCGACCTCCGCCGTGGTGAGCGGGCCCAGCAGGCGCAGCAGGTCGGCGGCACCCTCGGTGCCCTTGAGGCGGCGGTCGTCGGCGAGCCGCTGCAGCTCGGCCTCGGTGCGCTCGAGCACCTCGGGGTCGAGCAGCTCGCGGAGCTCGGCCCGGCCCAGCAGCTCCGACAGGAGCGTGGGGTCGAGGGAGAGCGCGGCTGCTCGCCGCTCCGCGAGGGGCGTGTCGCCCTCGTACAGGAACGTGGCCACGTAGCCGAACAGCAGCGTGCGGGCGAACGGGGAGGCGGTCGAGGTCTCGACCTCCACGATCCGCACCTCCTGCTGCGCCACCCGCTCGGCGAGCGTGGTCAGGGCAGGCAGGTCGTAGACGTCCTGCAGGCACTCCCGCGCCGTCTCGAGCAGGATCGGGAAGTCCGGGTGCTCACGCGCGACGTCGAGCAGCTGGGCCGCGCGCTGGCGCTGCTGCCAGAGCGGGGCGCGTGCGCCGGGGTTGCGTCGAGGCAGCAGCAGGGCGCGCGCCGCGCACTCGCGGAACCGCGACGCGAACAGCGCGGACCCGCCCACCTCGGCCGTGACCACGCGCTCGAGGTCGTCGACGTCGAGGACGAAGAGGTCGGCCCCGGGCACGTCGGTGCCGTTCTCCGCCCACGGCCCGGAACCCCCGCCGGGGCCGGACGTGGCGTCGTCGGGCGCCCAGGGCGAGGAGGTGTCGGGGATGCGGGCCACGATGCCGTCGTCGGTGGCGACCACGGACCCGTCGACGCCGTACCGCTCGAGCACCCGGGCCGCGACGACGAGCGCCCAGGGCGCGTGCACGCGTCGTCCGTAGGGGGAGTGCAGCACGACGCGCCAGTCGCCGAGCTCGTCGTGGAAGCGCTCGACCACGAGCGTGCGGTCGGTGGGCAGCGTGGGCATGGCCTCGCGCTGCTCGTCGAGGAAGGCCATCAGGTTGAACCGGGCCCGCTCGTCGAGGTGCTCGGGAGCCGTGCCCTCGCTGACCCGACGCACGAAGGCGCCGATGGCCTCGCCCAGCTCGGCCGGCCTCCCGGCGGCGTCGCCACGCCAGAAGGGGAGCCGAGCCGGCTCGCCGAACGCCGGGGTGACGATCACCCGGTCGTGGGTGATCTCCTGGATGCGCCAGCTCGTGGCGCCGAGCGCGAACACGTCGCCGACCCGCGACTCGTAGACCATCTCCTCGTCGAGCTCGCCGACCCGCTTCGACGGCCCCTCGTCGATGCCGTCGGCCAGCACCACGGCGAACAGGCCGCGGTCGGGGATGGTCCCGCCGCTCGTGACGGCGAGGCGCTGGGCGCCGGGACGGCCGGTGATGGTGCCGGCGTCGCGGTCCCACACGACGCGGGGCCTCAGCTCGGCGAAGCGGTCGGAGGGGTAGCGACCGGCGAGCAGGTCGAGCGTGGCCTCGTAGGCCGAGCGGGGGAGCGCGGCGAACGGGGCCGAGCGACGGACGACGTCGAACCAGGCCTCGACCTCGAGCGGCTCCAGCGCGCAGGCGGCGACCGTCTGCTGGGCCAGCACGTCGAGCGGGTTGGCGGGCACCGACAACCGTTCGATGGCACCCTCGCGCATCCGCTCGGCCGTGACGGCCGCGCCCACGAGGTCGTGTCGGGTGGTGGGGTAGACGAGGCCACGGGAGACCTCGCCCACCTGGTGGCCGGCGCGGCCGACCCGCTGCAGCCCGCTGGCCACCGACGGCGGCGTGGACATCTGCACGACGAGGTCGACGGCGCCCATGTCGATGCCCAGCTCGAGGCTCGACGTGGCCACGACGCACCGCAGCCGACCCGACTTGAGGTCGTCCTCGATGAGCGCTCGCTGCTCCTTGCTGACCGAGCCGTGGTGCGCGCGGGCCAGGGCGCCGACGTCGTCGGGGTCGCGGGAGTCGACGCTGCCGCGGCCCGAGGTGGTGCCGCTGACCCCGCCGACCGAGGCGGGCGGGAGTCGGCTGCCGCCGGAGGTCTCGGACCTGGCCTCGCGGTCGGACCACAGCTCGTTGAGATGGGCGGTGAGCCGCTCGGCCTGACCACGCGAGTTGCAGAACACGATGGTCGAGCGGACCGACAGGATGCGCTCGACCACGTCGTGCTCGATGAACGGCCAGATGCTGCCGCCGTTGTCGTCCTGCAGAGGGTCGCTGATCGAGCGTGCCCCGGAACCCTCGTCGCGCACGACCTCGTCGGCGTCGGTCGACGGGGGCCGGGACAGCTCGGTCATGTCGTCGAGCGGCACCACGACGTCGAGCTCGAGGCGCGACGGTGACGGTGGCGCCACGACGTGCACCGGCGCCCGTCCGCCGAGGAACCGGGCGACCTCGTCGTGCGGGCGGACCGTGGCGCTGAGCCCGACCCGCCGGGCCGGCTCGTCGAGCAGGTCGTCGAGCCGCTCCAGCGACAGGGCCAGGTGGGCGCCGCGCTTGGTGCCCGCCACGGCGTGGATCTCGTCGATGATCACCGTGTCGACGCCGCGCAGGGTCTCGCGCGCCGCCGACGTGAGCATGAGGAAGAGCGACTCGGGGGTGGTGATGAGGATGTCGGGGGGACTGGTGACCAGCGAGCGGCGGTCACGTGCCGACGTGTCGCCCGAGCGCACGCCGACGCGGACGTCGGAGAACGTGTCGCCTCGGCGCGCCGCCACCTGCGTGATGCCGACGAGGGGCGAGCGCAGGTTGCGCTCGACGTCGACCGCGAGCGCCTTGAGCGGCGAGATGTACAGGACGCGGGTCCGACGCTCCTTCTCGGGCGTCGGCTCGTGCAGCAGCCGGTCGATCGCGGACAGGAACGCCGCGAGGGTCTTGCCCGAGCCCGTGGGCGCCACGACGAGGACGTTCTTGCGCTCGGCGATGCCCGCCCAGGCCTCGGCCTGCGCCGGCGTGGGGGCGGAGAACGCACCCTCGAACCACTCCCGCGTGGCAGGCGCGACCGTGCTGAGTGGATCGCTCCCCGGTGCAGGGGCGCTCGACGGGTCGGACACCGGTCCATCGTGGCAGCCACCGCCGACACCTGCGCGTCGTGCGGCCCCGGTCCCGCGGAGGGCGTCCGGCGTGCGGCATGCTGGCGGCATGCTGTCGCGTCGTGTCGCCGTGCTGGTCCCTGCCGTCGCCGCGAGCCTCGTGCTCGCCGCCTGCTCGTCCGACTCCGAGCCCAAGGCGGAGCCCGAGGCCTCCAAGGGTGCCGGGGCGAAGCTCGTCCAGGTCTCGCCGGTCACCGGCGAGGCCCTGCCGGACGGGCCGCCGGACAACCCGGTCTTCGTCGTGAAGATCGAGAACACCGCCAACGGCGCACCCCAGGTGGCGCTGGACAAGGCCGACCTGGTCGTCGAGGAGCTCGTGGAGGGGGGACTCACGCGGCTCGCGGCCCTCTACTACTCCGAGCTGCCCGACCAGGTCGGGCACGTGCGCTCCATGCGCGCCACCGACATCGGCATCGCCGCTCCCGTGGCCGGCCAGATCGTGGCCTCCGGTGGTGCCTCCGGGACGATCCGCAAGGTCAAGAAGGCCGGCATCACCGTCTTCTCCGAGGACGAGGGCGCTGCCGGCTTCAGCAGCGACCCGGCCAAGGTGCGGCCGTACAACCGACTGATCGACCTGCAGCGTCTCGACAAGGCGGCCAAGGTCGCCCCGATCCCCGGCCCCTACCTCTCCTGGACCCCGGTGAAGGGGTCCGAGGCAGCCGAGGAGTCCGCCGCGCCCGAGTCGTCCGCCTCCGCAGCGCCGAGGCCCACGCCCGCCTCCACCGCGTCGGTGCGCTTCTCGCCCTTCTCGACCACGCAGTGGAAGCGCGACGGTGACACCTGGGTGCGCACCAACGGGCACGCCGCCAAGGAGTTCAAGGCCGACACGCTCGTCGTGATGTTCGCCGACGTCGGCGACGCCGGCTACACCGACCCGGCCGGCAACCCCGTGCCCGAGACGAAGATGAAGGGCTCGGGCCGCGCCGTGCTGCTCACGGCCGACGGTGCCCTCGAGACCACGTGGACGAAGAAGTCCAACGACTCCACGATCACGTTCGAGGCGAAGGACGGCACGCCCGTGCGGGTCACGCCCGGCAAGACGTGGATCGAGCTCGTCCCCGAGGGCGACGGCGCGCTCGACGTCGGCTGAGCCCGACACCGCGCCCGTCGACGGGCCGGGGGAGAAGGCTCGGGCTGGTCAGGCCGGGGGATCGGCGAGCGAGGGCAGCAGCCGCATGCCCGCGAGGATCCCGCTGATGGAGGCCTGCACCTCGGCCGCGGCCTGGTCGGCGTCCTCGGCGTCGGCCACGTACTCC
The DNA here is from genome assembly GCF_942548115.1 of Aeromicrobium sp. Leaf245. Classification (NCBI taxonomy): domain Bacteria; kingdom Bacillati; phylum Actinomycetota; class Actinomycetes; order Propionibacteriales; family Nocardioidaceae; genus Aeromicrobium; species Aeromicrobium sp. Leaf245. The sequence continues at coordinate 2,944,777 of NZ_OW824151.1, read as the reverse complement.
GAGCTCGACCGGATCGCGCCGAAGAAGATCGCGGCGTAGGCCTCGCTCAGCTCGCCGGCGCCTCCGAGGTCGTCGAGGAGGGCGTCGACGGTGCGCTTGACGATGCCGAACGACGCGGCACGCTCGGCGACCACCCAGCGCTCGTGGCCCAGGGCGACCGGGCCCTCCTGAAGGCAGATCCGGCGGAACTGCGGCTCGCGGCAGACCTCGAGGAAGCCCTCGAGCCCGATCTGGGCGCGCTCCCACGGGTCGTCGACGGTGTCGATGCGCTTCTCGATGGCGCGCGTGGCCGACTCCTGGAGGCGGTCGAAGACGCTCTCGAAGAGCGCGAGCTTGCTGGGGAAGTGGTGGTAGAGCGCGCCCTTGGTGACGCGGGCCGCGGCGACGACCTCGTCGAGCGACGTGCCGGCGTACCCGTGGGCGGCGAACAGCTGCGTGGCGTTGTCGAGGAGCGCACGCTTCGTGCTCGAGGAGTAGCCGGTGCGGCGGGTCGTGCTCCGGGCGGCGCGGAGCACCTTCTTCTGCACCTTCGCGGGGCTGCTCATGCGATCCATCCTACGCACGGGGGGTGGTGAGCCTCACAACCGCTGGGATTGCCTGACCTGCGCCGATACAACATACTCAAAGTACGTACCGAGGGTATGTTCCCTCGCACGACGGTCCCCCGAAAGGAGCACCTCCATGACCTGGGATGCCTACAACCGTCGCAAGTCCGCCCTCCGCGAGGTCCTGGCCCTGGCCGATCGCCGGCGCCACGACACCGCCGACCAGCTGCTCGACGCGGTCCCCGACGCGCGCGTCGCGTTCGGTGACGACCTCTCCCTGCTCTTCGACGTCCAGATGGCCTGGTACCAGCGCCTCAGCGGCGAGCTCGACCGCACGGTCCTCGAGGGCGACTCGCCGGCGACCGTGGCCGTGGAGGCCTGGGTGGCCTGCGCCGCCGAGATGCCCGGCGCGCGTGCGCTGCTCGACGCCCACCGTGACCGGCCGGAGCTGGCCAAGGCCTTCGCCAAGGAGCGCGCGCTGCTCGCGGTCTCGGCCGGTGTCTCCAGCTGGCACCCCGACCTGGTCGGCCAGGGCGAGCACCTCGTCTCGCGGGCCCGTGAGCAGGTCGAGTACCCCAGCGTGGAGTCGATGCCCCCGCTGCACGGGGGCTCGGAGAACCGCACCAGCGCCTTCATCACCCGCCTGCGCAACGCCCTCGCGGCCTGAGCAGGTCCCCGCACGTCACCTCGCCCGCGCGTTCCCTCCCTCCAGCGCGGGCGGGGTGATTTCCCCGGCGCGGCGCCGTCGTGGACGACGTCAGTGACGCGTGCGTCGCTCGCGGCCGCGCAGGCCGACCTCGTCGAGCTGGGTGCCGATCTCCGCGTCGATCGCCTCCGCCAGCGCGTGGCGGAACATCGCGTAGGTCACCTGGCTGGCGACCGGAAGCAGCTTCTCGATGGCGCCCAGCACCTCCGGCGCCTCGTCGGCCGGAAGTCCGTGGTCGATGAAGGGCTGGGCGATCGCCGCGACCGCGTTGGAGACGAACGCGTCGGCGATCGCGCGCAGGTTCTTCTGCATCAGGGGGAACAGCGCGATGATGTCGTTGGCGGGCAGCCCCAGGGCCACGGCGGCGGCGCCGTTGCGCACGATGGCCGGCTGGATCAGGCGCACCGACTCGTGGTCGTCCTCGACCCACGCGGCGAGGCCGAACTCCACGAGCGCGTCGATGAGTGCGTCGTCGCGGTCGACGTGGGCCAGCGCGGCGAGGGCGTCGCGGCTCATGAGCTCGGGCTCGACGTCGCTCCACGGCTCGTCGAGCAGGTGCAGCAGGTCGAGCGCGGTGGCGGTGGCCGTCGCGGGGCTCGAGAGCACCGCCTTCTCGACGGCCGCCAGCGTGTAGCCACGGTCGAGCAGGTCACGCACCAGCTGGAGGCGCTGCAGGTGCCCGCGGTGGTAGTAGCCGGTGCGGCCCTCCAGGCGCGGCGGGTCGATGAGACCGCGCGCGGCGTAGGCACGCACGTTGCGGACCGTCATGTTCGCGCGCGCCGCGAGCTCGTCGACCGTGAACTCCTCGTCGGGTCCGGGCGTCTCGGAGACGGCCGTCAGCGGCGACCCGTCGGCGTCGGCGGGCCCGGTTCCGTCCTCCGGCGCAGGCATGCGGGCATCATAGAGGCATGGAGTCGCTGCGCGGTCAGCTGCTGGTGGCCACCCCGGCCATCGAGTCGGGTCCGTTCCTGCGCAGCGTCGTGCTGCTGCTGGACCACGACGACGGCGGCGCGCTGGGCGTGATCCTCAACCATCCGCTCGACGCCGACGTCGAGGACGTGCTCCCCGCCTGGGGGCGGGCCGTGAACGCCCCGGACTGTCTCTTCGAGGGTGGCCCCGTGGCCACCGACTCGGCGTTGGCGGTCGGCGTGCGAGCCGTGGCCGACGTCGGGCCGACGCCTCCGCAGGGGTGGCGACCCATGGCGGGTCGGGTCGGACTGGTCGACCTCGACGGCCCGCTGCCCCGGGAGGGCAGCCTGCGAGGGCTGCGGGTCTTCGCCGGGTACGCGGGATGGGGGCCGGGCCAGCTCGAGGACGAGACGGCCGAGGGTTCCTGGCTCGTGGTCGAGGCGCGCGACGACGACGTGCTCTCGCCGGTGCCCGAGACGCTCTGGCGCGAGGTGCTGCGTCGTCAGGACGACGACGTCCGCTTCTGGGCCACGTTCCCGGACGACCCCTCCAGCAACTGACCTGCGGGGTCGGGTGCAGGGGCCACCGCCGGCGCGTGGGGGGCCTCGACGTCGTGGCGGAGCCGTTACGATGTGCGACGTGGGATTCTTCGGCAGCGGCACCCAGACGGTCCAAGACGAGCGCACCGACCAGCGTGGCGACGAGCGCCTCGAGGACGGTGACCACGAGCGCTTCAGCCACTACGTCCCGAAGGACACGCTGACCGAGGCCATGGTCATGGGGACCCCCTGCATCGCCCTGTGCGGCAAGGTCTGGACCCCCAGCCGGGACCCGCAGCGCTTCCCGGTGTGCCCGGAGTGCAAGGAGATCTGGGACGGCATGCAGCCCGGCGGCGAAGGCGACTCCGGCTCCGATGCCTAGCCAGCGTCTCCGGGCCTGGCAGCGTGACGCGTTCGACCTCTACACGCGCACGCAACCGCGCGACTTCCTCACGGTCGCCACGCCGGGCGCCGGCAAGACCACGTTCGCCCTCACGATCGCGGCCGACCTCATGCACCGCGGTGTCGTCGAGCGCATCGTCGTCGTCACCCCGACCGACCACCTGAAGACCCAGTGGGCGCTGGCGGCGTCGGGACTCGGCATCCGGCTCGAGCCGGCGCTCGCCGGTGCCATGCCGCCGGGGTTCGACGGGTACTGCGTCACCTACGCCGGGCTCGCGGTCAACCCCAACGGCCACCGCGTGCGCATCGACGCCCGCAAGACGCTCGTCATCCTCGACGAGGTCCACCACGCCGCCGACGCCCTCTCGTGGGGCGACGCGGTGCAGGAGGCCTGCGAGGGAGCCACCCGGCGCCTCTCGCTCACCGGGACCCCGTTCCGCTCCGACGACAACCCCATCCCGTTCGTCACCTACGCCCCGCAGCGCGACGGCACGAAGCAGAGCGTGGCCGACTACGCCTACGGCTACGGTCGCGCGCTCCGCGACGGAGTGGTCAGGCCGGTGCTGTTCATGGCCTACTCGGGGCAGATGCACTGGCGCACGCGCGCCGGCGACGAGGTCGCCGCACGGCTGGGCGAGCCGCTCACGAAGGACGCGACCGCGCAGGCCCTGCGCACCGCCCTCGATCCGGAGGGCTCCTGGATGCCCACGGTGCTGCGCGCCGCGCACCGGCGGCTGATGGAGGTCCGGCGCGACATCGCCGACGCCGGCGGGCTCGTGATCGCGACGGACCAGGACTCGGCCCGTGCGTACGCCAGGCTCCTGGCCGACATCACCGGCGAGGTCCCCACCGTGGTGCTCTCGGACGAGGCGGGCGCCAGCGCCCGGATCGCCGAGTTCTCGGCGTCGATGTCGCCGTGGCTGGTCGCGGTGCGCATGGTCAGCGAGGGTGTCGACATCCCCCGTCTGGCCGTCGGCGTGTACGCCACCACGGTCGCCACGCCCCTGTACTTCGCCCAGGCCGTCGGACGCTTCGTGCGAGCACGCCGCCGGGGCGAGACGGCGTCGATCTTCCTGCCGAGCGTCGCCGGCCTGCTCGGTCTGGCCGCCGACCTCGAGGCCGAGCGCGACCACGTGGTCGGCCGTCCGGTCAAGGACGAGGGTGACCTCTTCGCCGCCGAGGCCGAGATGCTGGCCCGCGCCCAGGCAGGGGAGTCGGCGTCGGCCGAGCTGGAGCAGGGGACCTACCAGGCGCTCGGCAGCGAGGCCGACTTCGACCGCGTGCTCTTCGACGGCGGCGAGTACGCCGGTGCCGTCTCGGACTCCCTGGACGACGACGACCTCGACTTCCTCGGCATCCCCGGTCTGCTGGAGGCCGACCAGGTCGCCGAGCTGCTGCGCGCGAAGCGGTCCAAGCACGCGTCGGCTCCGCGGGCAGCGGCGTCGCGCACCGCCGCCGACGTCGCCCACGAGAAGCGCAGCGAGCTGCGGCGCGAGCTGAACGGCCTGGTCGGTGCCTGGCACCGGCGCACCGGGCAGCCCCACGGCGTCACCCACGCGCAGCTCAGGTCGCAGGCCGGCGGACCGGCCGCCGCGCTGGCCACCGTCGAGCAGCTGCAGCAGCGCGTCGACCTGCTGCGCAGCTGGGCTCTCCGGGCGTCGGGCTGAGCGCGCCGTAGCGTGGCCCCATGACCCTGCCTCTGGTGACCCGCGTGTTCGGCGTCCTCGAACGTCTGTCGTCGACCCCGATCGAGGAGGTCGACGACTTCGCGCAGCGGCGTGCGCAGCGGCTGAGGCTCCAGCGCTCGCCCGTCGGGCGCTGGCTCTTCGGCACCGCCGACCCCGCGGTGCGCACGACCGAGCACCTGGTCGACGTCGACGGCCGTCCGCGCCGGTTCCTGCAGCACCGGCTCGTCGGGGGTCCGGCCGCCACGACCGCGCCGCCGGTGGTGCTCAACCTCCACGGCGGCGGCTGGGTGCAGGGCAACCCCGAGCAGTCGGCGTGGTTCGCGAGCCGCGTGGCGGCACGGACGGGCGCCGTGGTGCTGTCGTTCGACTACCGGCTGGCGCCGGAGCACCCGTTCCCCGCCGGCGTCGACGACGCGTGGGCGGCGCTGCAGTGGGTCGTCGAGCACGCCGAGGAGCTCGACGTCGATCCCGAGCGGGTGGCCGTGATGGGCGACAGCGCCGGTGGTGGCCTCGCGGCGACGGTCGCGCTGATGGCCCGGGACGCCGGCGCGCCGCGTCTGCGCGCCGAGGTGCTGGTCTACCCCGGGGTGGAGGCGTACGACCGGTGGCCGAGCGAGGACGAGTTCGCCGACGCGCCCGTCCTCACCTCGTCGAACATGCGTGGCTTCGTGCGGCGCTACCTCGGCGACCAGTACGGCACGCTGGACTGGCGCGCGTCACCCATCCGCGCCGCGTCGCACGCAGGGCTGCCGTCGACGCTGGTGCTGGTGGCCGGGCACGACCCGCTGGCCGACAACGGTCGCCGCTACGCGGCCCAGCTGGGGGAGCAGGGCGTGCACGTGGTGCTCCAGGAGTTCCCCGAGGCGCTGCACGGCTTCATCAGCCTGCCGGGCGTGAGTCCGTCGGCCGCCGACGCGGTGCAGGCTACGTCGGCGTTCCTGCGCGACGTGCTCTGAGCGCGCCCGCGTCGGGCCGGGCTCGGCACGTCAGAGGTAGGTGACGCACCGGACCGACGGACCCCAGGTAGGTCTCGCACCTCATCAGGGCCGGGACCGGTGCGTCCCCTACCTCCGATGGCGTGCGGCCGCTCAGGCGTCGAGCACGGTGGGCACGACCTCGTCGACGATCGTCACCAGCGTGGCGCGGAGCAGCACGTGCACCTGTGCGCGGTCGAGCGTGCCCTGGAGGAGCCACTCGCGCGCAGCCGAGCGCGCCAGGTTCCCGTAGGTGCGGACGAGGGCCCGCAGGAGCTCCTGGGGCGCGCCGCCCGGGGTGAGACCGACCGCCTCGAGCACGCGGTCGACGGTGGCCCCCTCCGCCTCGTCGAGGATCTGCTCCAGGGCGGGGTCGCGGCCCAGGCCGTGGGCGTCGGCCGCAGCGATCCAGGTGGTGCCGGCCGCCTCGAGGGAGTCGACGTACCAGGTCACCGCGGCGTCGATCCGCTCGTGCACGGTGCCCTCGGGCAGGGACTCCACGGCCACCGACGGCACGGTGGCGGCCTCGCGCACCACCTCGAGGTAGAGGTCGCGCTTGGTGCCGAAGTAGTGGTTGATGAGTCCCCGCGCCACGCCCGCGTCGCGGGCGATGCCCGCCAGGGACACGTCGGGGTAGGGCCGTGCCGCGAAGGCGGTGGTGGCCGCGGCGAGGATCTCCGACCGTCGCTGGTCGGCGCCGAGCCGTTGCCAGCGTGGTCCCTCGGGAGTCGTCGTCACGCGACGAAGCCTGCCACGACGGGCCGCCGGAGTGCTCGGGCGTTGACGGCGCGCCCGAGCGGTGGCATTGTTGGCGCCGCGCCAACAAGAGTGACGCGACCCACCCCACCGCCGGACGGAGATCGAGCGATGCGGATCCCAGGCCTGCTGCCCCGCGACCACTGGGTCGAGCGCATCGAGTCGCTCGACCCGACGACCGACTACGAGGACATCTCGCGCATCACGGGACACCACGAGTTCCCGTGGGACATCCAGCAGGCGCTCAGCTTCGCGCTGTTCCGCACGTACGCCGTCCCCAGCATCGGCCGACTCCTCGGCGCCACGGAGGAGTTCACCGAGCGCACCCAGAAGCGCCACGACGACACGGTGATCGTGCTCGAGACCGTGCTCGAGGACGGTCTGGAGAATCCGCAGGGGCGTGCGGCGATCCGTCGGATGAACCAGATGCATGGCAGCTACGACATCGCCAACGACGACATGCTGTACGTGCTCTGCACCTTCGTCGTCGCTCCCGTGCGCTGGATCGAGGAGTTCGGCTGGCGTCCCCTGACCGAGACCGAGAAGGTCGCGGCCGTGCAGTACTACCGCCGGCTGGGACGCCTCATGGGGATCACCGGGATGCCCGAGGACCTCGCCGGCTTCGAGCGGCACATGGACGAGTACGAGTCCAGGCACTTCGCCTTCGACCCGGGGGGCCGGGCCGTCGCCGACTCGACGTTGGCGCTCTTCGCCGACTTCTACCCCCGGCCGCTGAGGCGCGTCATGCGGGTCTTCGCCGTGGCGCTCCTCGACGCGCCGCTGAGGCGCGCGTTCGGCTACCCCGACCCCCCGCGCTGGGTGCAAGGTCTCGCTCGGCGGTCCCTGCGTCTGCGGGGGAGGGTCGTGCGCCTGCTGCCACCGCGTCGCCGGCCCTACGACCCGCGCCGGTCGCACCGCATCCGCAGCTATCCCGGCGGGTTCATGGTCGAGCGGCTCGGCACGTTCCCGTCGTCGATGCCGGCCGACGTGGCCTGACGGCGCGTCCGGCGGGGTCTGGTCGCACCGCCGAAGAACCGGTACGGTCGTACCGGATCGAGGTGTGACTCATGGGTAGGTTCGTCGTTGGACCCGGCATGACACGCAGGCGTCGGCACGGCTGGGGCATCGCGGTCGTGGTCATGACCATGACGCTGACCGCGGCGATGCTGCCCGCCTACGTCACCTGGACCGAGCAGTTCCACGGTGACGCGACGCCCGACGCCGCCGTCGACGGCACGAGCCTCGACGGGGCCGACGCCGCCGCGGTCTCCGTCCTCCAGGGCGGCGCAGGGAACGACGGCCACGACCACGTGCACAACGATCCCGCGACGAAGAACGCCGTGTCACGGACACCGGACTCCGCAGGGACCGCCGATCGCACGAGCGCCATACAGGCCGCCGCCGGTCGTTCGGCCGTGGAGGCGCAACGGGCCGAGAAGGACCCGACCTTGCTTCCCGGATTGGCACCGGCGAAGAGGGCGTCGGTCCCCGCGGACCGCTACGCCATGGCGGGCGGCTGCTACGCGCTTCAGGGCCCCGACGGCCGGTGGGTCCGCCGCTCCGGCGTCGGCTGGAGCACCTCGGCGACGAGCGTCGCCGACGCGGAGCCGTTCCACTTCCAGGCCACCGACCTCGGCAGCTACCTGCTGTTCGCGAAGGACGAGAGCTTCCTCTCGGTCGGGCTGCTCGGCGTGGTGGGCCGCACCTCCACCGCGTCGGCGAGGACCACCTGGACGGTCGATCGCACCGCGAAGGGCTTCACGTTCGCGCGTGGTGCGAAGGTTCTCGGCGCCGACGCCCGTGGACGGCTCACCGAGCGGGACTCGACGCCGTTCGCCCTCAGGCTCACGACCGGCTGCGCGGCCTGGCCGGAGATCACCACGAACGTGAAGGGGGAGCCGCACCGCGGTGCCTCGCCCTTCCAGGAGGTGCGCGGCTACCTCGACGCCCACACCCACGGCATGGCCTTCGAGTTCCTCGGCGGGCAGGTGCACTGCGGTCGCCCGTGGAGCCCGTACGGCGTCAAGGCCGCGCTCGTCGACTGCCTCGACCACCAGCTGGCCAACGGTGCGGGTGCCCTGCTGGAGAACCTCATGAGCAAGGGCGGCACGCCCGTCGGCTTCCACGACCCCGTCGGCTGGCCGACGTTCAAGGACTGGCCGGCGCCGGACTCCCTGACCCACGAGGGGACCTACTACAAGTGGATGGAGCGGTCGTGGCGCGGCGGGCAACGCCTGTTCGTGAACCTCCTGGTCGAGAACAACCAGCTGTGCACCGTCTACCCGCTCAAGCGCAACTCCTGCGACGACATGGACAGCATCCGTCTGCAGGCCAAGCAGATGCGCAACCTGGAGCGGTACGTCGACGCCCAGTACGGCGGCCCCGGGAAGGGCTGGTACCGGATCGTCACCGACCCGTTCGAGGCGCGGAAGGTCATCAACGACGGCAAGCTCGCCGTCGTCATGGGCATCGAGACCAGCGTGCTGTTCGGCTGCTCCACCAAGCTCGACCAGCCGCAGTGCACGAAGGCGGAGATCGACCGTCAGCTCGACGAGGTGCACGACCTCGGTGTCCGCCAGATGGAGCTGGTCAACAAGTTCGACAACGCCCTGTCCGGCGTGGCCGGCGACACCGGTGGCATCGCGCCGCTCATCAACGGCGCCAACTTCCTGGAGACCGGGTCCTTCTGGGACATGAGGACGTGCGAGAACGGCCAAGAGGGGGTCGAGGACCGCAGCCAGCTCACGGCGCCCACGCTGGTGCCCGAGCAGGACGCGTTGTTCGGCGCGATCGCGAAGCTCTACATCCCGGTCAAGCTCCCGCTGTACGCCTCGGGTCCGCACTGCAACGCGCGCGGCCTCACGTCGCTCGGTGACCACACGATCCTGCGGATGGCCGAGAAGAAGATGCTGTTCGACCCGGACCACATGAGCGTCGCGGCACGGAAGTCCTCCCTCGACCTGGTCGAGCGGATCGACTACCCGGGCGTCCTGTCGAGCCACTCGTGGTCGACCCCCGACGCCTACCCCCGCATCTACCGGGCCGGTGGCGTCATCACCCCCTACGCCGGCGACAGCGACGGCTTCGTCGAGAAGTGGCGCCAGCACCTCGCCTGGGCCGACCCGCGGTACTACTTCGGGTTCGGGTTCGGCGCCGACATCAACGGCCTCGGCGCCCAGGGAGACCCGCGTGGCGCCGACGTCCCCGACAAGGTCACCTACCCGTTCAAGGGGCTGGGCGGGGTGACGATCGACAAGAACGTGAGCGGCACCCGCGTGTACGACATCAACACCGACGGCGTGGCCCACTACGGGCTGTACCCCGACTGGATCGAGGACCTGCGCAAGCAGGGCGGGCAGGCCATCGTCGACGACATGGCCCGAGGCGCCGAGGCGTACCTGCAGACGTGGGAGCGCGCCGAGGGCGTCGCCAACGACGGCTGTCGCGACCGCGCGGCCCGCCCGAGCGACGCAGTCGTCACGCGGCTGAGGACGGGCTCGTCCGTCGAGAGCGTCCTCAGGAAGGTGGGTCAGCCGCACAGCCGGCTCGGGACCAGCTTCGGCTACTGCACGAAGACCTCGGCGGGTGCCACCAAGAAGCGCACCGCCACCTTCACCCCGAGCGGCACGCTGAAGAAGGTGGTCTGAGGCCCGTCGTGCCGGACCCGTCCGGGCCCCGTCTCGGGGGCGCCCGGCCGGCGAGGGAAGTCTTCGGCGCCCTCCGGCGTTGACCCCCGTATGCGCTTGTCCGTCCTCGACCTCGTCCCCGTCCGCACCGACCAGACGACGTCCGACGCCGTCGCGGCCTCCGTGCAGCTCGCCCAGACCGCCGACCGGCTCGGGTTCGAGCGCTACTGGGTGGCCGAGCACCACAACATGGCCGCGGTCGCCGCCACCAGTCCTCCGGTGCTGATCGGCATCCTCGCGTCGGCCACCGACCGGATCCGGGTCGGATCCGGCGGGGTGATGCTGCCGAACCACGCGCCGCTCGCCGTGGCCGAGCAGTTCGCGCTGCTCGAGGCCGCCTACCCGGGCCGCATCGACCTGGGGATCGGTCGCGCCCCGGGGTCCGACCCCGTCACGTCGTGGGCCCTGCGGGGTGCCGCCGGGCGCGACGACACCGACGTCGAGAACTTCCCGCAGTACCTCGACGACGTCACCGCGCTGATGGACGGTCGCGGTGTCCGCGTGCCGATCCCGCAGCGCGAGTACATCCTCAAGGCCACGCCCGTCGCCGCCTCCACGGCGCGCCTGTGGCTGCTGGGCTCGTCCATGTACTCGGCGCAGCTCGCGGCTGCCAAGGGTCTGCCCTACGTGTTCGCCCACCACTTCTCCGGTCACGGCACGGAGGAGGCGCTCGCCCACTACCGCGCGAACTTCCGTCCCTCGGACCTGGCGGACCGGCCCACCACCTTCCTCACGGTCAACGCCTCGGTCGCCGCCACCGAGGCCGAGGCCCACGCCCAGGCCCTGCCGAACCTGCAGAACATGGCACGGCTGCGCACCGGCCAGCCCCTGACGGCACTCGACCTCGTCGAGACCGCGCTGGCGACCGACCTGCCGCCGCAGCAGCAGGCCATGGTCGACGCGGGGTCCGCCCGCTCGGTCGTCGGCGACCCGGCCGGTGCCGCCGCGCAGGTGCGCGAGCTGGCCGAGCGGTTCGACGTCGACGAGGTCATGCTGCACCCGGTCGGGTCGGCCCGCCTGGGCACCGACCCGCGCACCTCGCCGGCGCGTGACGAGACCCTCGAGCTGCTCGCCAAGGAGCTGCTCTGAGGGTGTGCGGCGCGCGTTCACCGCGCTGACGCCGCGCGTTCAGGTGCGCCGGTCAGGCTGGCGCCATGAAGCACACACCGACCCGTCGCGACGTCCTCGCCTCGATCCCGGTGGTCGCCCTGGGCGCGCTGCTGTTCGTGCTGCCGCCCGCCCCCGACCAGCCGCAGAACGCGTCGACCGCCTCCGCGGTCAGCGCTCCGTGACCCGGACGCCCGCCGCCGCCAGCTCCTGACGCAGCGCCGGGAGGCCGGCCGGGCTCACCGCTGCGGTCAGTCCCTCGACGACGCGCACCGTGAAGCCCTCGCGCACGCCGTCGAGCGCCGTCGCGCGCACGCAGTGGTCGGTCGCGATGCCCACGACGTCGAGCGTCGTGATGCCGCGCTCGCGCAGCCACGCGGTCATGGAGTCACCCGCCTCCGTGGCGCCCTCGAAGCCGGAGTAGGCCGCCTCGTACTCGCCCTTGAGGAAGACGGCGTCGAACAGGTCGGTCGTCAGCGGCGCGTGCAGCTCCGCGCCGGACGTCCCGACCACGCAGTGCCGTGGCCAGGAGTCCACGAAGTCCGGGGTGTCGGAGAAGTGCGGCCCCGGATCGACGTGGTGGTCGCGCGTGGCGACGACCGTCGCGTACCGTCCCTCGGCGACCAGGTCGGCGACCCGACGGGCGACGTCGGCACCGCCGGCCACCGCGAGCGACCCGCCCTCGCAGAAGTCGTTCTGCACGTCCACCACCACGAGTGCGGTCGTCTGGTCGGGCACGGGTCCTCCTCGGTTCGGCTTCGGTCCAGGGTAGGTCGCAGGCGGGACGAGCTGCAGGCGCACGACGTCGGGCGGTGGTCCCGGTCGTCGTGCGACGGCCCGTGGTGCCGCAGGACTCAGTGCTCGAGGACGGTCTCGATCACGGGCTCACCCCGCGAGAGCTTGCGCGCCGCGGCGGGCAGCTCGGCGATCGCCGACGCGTGACGTGCGCGGGCGTCGTCCAAGGTGTCGTGGTGCACGCGCAGACCCCCTTCGACGAACGGCACGAGGAGCGCGCGGTCGTCGCCGTCGTCGACCGGGGGAGTGCCGATGCCCACGACCTCGGCCTGGGCGGTCCCGGAGGACGAGAGCCTGCGCAGCGCCCACTTGCGTCCGCCGACGCTGGCCTTGTCGACGCTCTTCTTGGCCACCGGCTGCATCGTCCCGGCGTCGTCCTCGCGCGCGACGAGCTTGTAGACGAACCCCGACGTGGGCGCGCCGGACCCCGTGACCAGCGACGTGCCGACGCCGTAGCCGTCGACGGGGGCGGCCGCCAGGGTGGCGATCGCGTGCTCGTCGAGGTCGCTCGTGACCACGATCCGCGTCTCGGTGGCCCCGAGCGAGTCGAGCTGCTCGCGGACCTGGTGGGCGAGCGAGGGCAGGTCGCCGGAGTCGATCCGGACGGCACCGAGCGACGGTCCCGCCACCTCGACGCCGGTGCGGACCGCCTCGGCGATGTCGTAGGTGTCGACCAGCAGGGTGGTCGTGGAGCCGAGCGACTCCACCTGCGCGGTGAACGCGTCGCGCTCGCTGTCGTGGAGCAGGGTGAACGAGTGCGCACTCGTGCCGGCCGTGGGGATGCCGTGCGTCCGGCCCGCCTCCAGGTTCGAGGTGGTGGCGAATCCCGCCACGTAGGCGGCACGCGCCGCCGCGACCGCCGACCACTCGTGGGTCCGGCGCGAGCCCATCTCGATGCACGGGCGACCGCCCGCGGCGCCGACCATGCGTGCCGCGGCCGACGCGATCGCCGAGTCGTGGTTGAGGATCGACAGGAACAGCGTCTCCAGGACCACGGCCTCGGCGAAGGTGCCCTCCACGACGAGGACGGGCGAGGCGGGGAAGTACAGGTCGCCCTCGGCGTAGCCCCAGACGTCACCGGTGAAGCGGTAGTCGGCCAGCCAGTCGCACGTCGCCTCGTCGACGACCCGACGCTCCCGCAGCCAGGCGACCGCGTCGGCGTCGAAGCGGAACGACTCGAGGGCGTCGAGCAGGCGACCCGTGCCGGCGACCACGCCGTAGCGGCGTCCGGTGGGGAGTCGCCGGGCGAAGAGCTCGAAGACGGACCTGCGGTGCGCGGTCCCGTCGGCGAGGGCCGCCTGCAGCATCGTCAGCTCGTAGTGGTCGGTCAGCAGTGCCGTCGTCACACCCGCCACCCTAGGCGGTCGAGCCGGGTCGGCACTTCACGATGGTGCTCGACGTGGGCGCACCTATTACCCTCGAGCGAGTGTCCGGAACCCGATCGACCCCTGCCCGGGGGCACCGTCTCGACATCCAGGGGCTGCGCGCCGTCGCGGTCAGCCTGGTCGTCGTCTACCACGTGTGGCCGAGCAGCATCACCGGTGGCTACACCGGCGTCGACGTCTTCTTCGTCATCTCCGGGTTCCTCATCACCTCCCACCTGATCACCGCCGCACCGTCGCGCGGGCGCGACCTCGTCACGTTCTGGATGCGGCGGGTGCGACGGCTGCTGCCCGCGGCGCTGCTGGTCCTGGCCGTCACCCTCGTGCTCTCCCGACTGCTGGCGCCGGCCACGCTCTGGAAGGACACGGCGCTGGGGGCCGTGGCCGCCTCGCTCTACGTGGAGAACTGGCGCCTGGCCGGTCAAGCGGTCGACTACCTCGCGGCCGAGAACGCCCCGACGCCCGTGCAGCACTACTGGTCCCTGTCCGTGGAGGAGCAGTTCTACGCCGTCTGGCCGATCCTCGTGCTGCTGTGCGTGCTCGTGGCACGCCGTCTGGGGCTGCGGCTGGTCCACGTGCTCGGTGTCGCCCTCGTGGTCGTCGTGGTCGGCTCGTTGGCGTACTCGATCCACGCCACCGCGGCCGACCCGTCCTCGGCCTACTTCGTCACCCCGACGCGGGTCTGGGAGCTGGGTGTCGGCGGCCTGGTCGCGATCCTCGTGGCCCTGCGCAGCCGGGCGTCCGCGGAGCCGGGCGTCGTGGGCGCGCAGCACGGTGGCGACGGCGGGGTCGCCGGTCTGCCGCCCGTCGCGCGGTCGGTCCTCGCGTGGGTCGGCTTCGCCGCCATCGGGTGGGCGGCGTGGACCTACACCGACGCCACCCCGTTCCCCGGGTCCGCCGCCCTCGTCCCGGTGCTCGGCACGGCGTTCGTCATCGGTGCTGCCGCCTCCGGTGCGGGGTCGCCGACCCAGCTGCTGTCCTCGCGTCCGGTGCAGTGGCTGGGCGACGTGTCCTACTCGGTGTACCTCTGGCACTGGCCGATCATCGTGCTCCTCGGCCACGTCGCGGGGGAGCGCGGCGTCCTCGACTCGCTGGCGGCGGTGGCCGCGACCCTCGTGCTCGCCGGGCTGACCAAGCGCTTCGTCGAGGACCGCTTCCGCAGCCACCCGCGCGGCCTGCCGCTGTGGCGGCCGTTCGCGGCGGCCGCGGTGGCGATGTCCGTGGTCGTGGGCATGGGGGTGGCCCAGGGCGCAGAGGTCGACCGTCGGCAGGACGACGCCCGCGAGCAGGTCCGGGCGGCCCTGTCCGGGAACGACCCCTGCTTCGGTGCCGGGGCCCTCGACCCCGAGCTCGACTGCGGGCCGGTGCAGGGCGACACGATCATCCCCGACCCGACGCAGGCGGCCGAGGACAAGTCCGACGCCTACGCCGACGACTGCTGGGTCTACCGCCCGTTCGACGACCTCACCACGTGCACGTACGGCGACCGTGACGCCGACGTGAGCATCGCCCTCGTCGGCAACTCCCACGCCGGGCACTGGTTGCCGGCGCTCCAGTCGATCGCCGAGGAGCGGGGCTGGCGGATCACCACCTTCCTGGCCTCGCAGTGCTTCCCGACGGACGCGATGATCCAGCTGGAGACCGAGGAGTTCCGCCGCAACTGCGTGGGATGGGGCGAGAAGGTCCAGAAGGCGACCTCCGGCGACGCGTTCGACCTCGTGGTGGAGTCGACGCGCACCGGGCTGCCGGTGGTCAGCGTCGACGGACGGGCCGAGTCCTACGACGGCTGGTACGACGGGTACCGGTCCTACGCGAAGCGGTGGCTGGACTCCGGGGCGCGCCTGCTGGTCATCCGCGACAACCCGTTCCCCCAGAGCACCGTCCCCAACATCCCCGACTGCGTGGCCGAGCACACCGACGACCTGGCCGCGTGCTCCGCGCCACGCGAGGACTGGGAGATCCCCGACCCGCTGGCCGACGCCGTGCGCGACCTCGACACCCCGGCCGCGTCGGTCGCCGACCTGACCGACTTCTTCTGCGACGACACCTGCTACCCCGTCATCGGAGGGGCCCTGGCCTACTTCGACTCCTCGCACATCTCGGCGACCTACTCACGCACCCTGGCGCCGTACCTCGAGCCGTCGTTGGTCGCGGCGCTGGAGCAGCCCCGGTGACCCCGTCGGGTTTCGCCCGCGCGCGGCGCTGCGTCACAATGGCGAGGTGACCACTCCGGCCCCGGTCGAGCTCGACGAGCCCGCCTCCGACCTCCGCCTCGCGCTGGAGGACCCGTGGGTCACGATCGTGTGGAACGACCCCGTGAACCTCATGTCGTACGTGGCCTACGTGTTCCGCGCCTACTTCGGCTACTCCGACGAGAAGGCGACCGAGCTCATGCTGGCCGTGCACCACGAGGGTCGCGCGGTCGTGTCGAGCGGGAGCCGCGAGCAGATGGAGCGCCACGTGCAGGCCATGCACGAGTACGGCCTGTGGGCCACGCTGCAGACGTCGGACACGATCTGATGCGCCCGTTCAAGCGCCGCCGACGCGGCGGGGTCGTCGCGACGTTCGAGCCCGAGGAGGCGCACGTCCTGGCCAACCTGGCCGGTCAGGTCGTCGAGCTGCTCCGTGACCGCAACGGCACGCCGGAGTCCGACCCCGACCCGCTCGCGGCGCAGCTGGGGATGGGCGGTCCCTCCCTGCCGCCGGAGGACCCGGTGCTGCGCCGCCTCCTGCCCGACGCCTACGGCGACGACGCCGAGGACTCCGCCGAGTTCCGCCGCTTCACCGAGCGGTCCCTCACGAGCGCCAAGGTCGAGAACGCCGAGCGACTCATCGCGTCCCTCGTCTCCGGTGGCATGGGGCTGGACGAGGACGACGGCCCCGAGGTCGTCGTCGAGGTCGAGCTCGACGACGCCGAGGTCCAGGCCTGGCTGCGGACGCTCACCGACATCAGGCTCTCGATCGCCGTGCGGCTCGGCATCGACTCCGACGACGACGCCCTCTCGGTCGCCGAGAGCGACGACCCGGCGGTCCAGGCGATGTCCGACGTGTACGACTGGCTCGGCTACGTCCAGGAGACGCTCGTCGGGGCCCTCACGTGACCGGTTCCGGGACCGTGTACCCGGAAGGGCCGCGCCGCCTCGGTGCCACGGACGGCCGGGCGCACCAGGTCCTCGGGCTGTCGCTCTTCCTGGTGTGCCCGGTCGCCACCGTGGTGTGGGGCGTGGCGAGCACGTGGCGCACGCCCGAGCCGTTCCTGGCGACGCTCGTCGCGCAGGTGCTGGCCGTCGGCTACCTCGTCTGGCTGAGCCGGGCCTGGGCCCGACCCGCGCGCAGACCCGGCGGCGCCGACCTCGCGCTCGCCGTCGTCCCGCTGGTGCTGAGCGCGCTCGGTCTGTGGCTGCTGCAGGAGCTCGCGACGTCGTACGGGATCCGCACCAGTGCGGTGCCGCGCGTCCGCCAGGGGATCGCCTTCGACACCGACATCGCCTACCTCGCGTCGCTCGGTGCCGTGGCAGCCTCGGTCCTGGCCGCGCTCGTCCTGCTCGCGCTCCTGCTGCGCGCCCGTCGCGTCACCTCGCGCCCCATCACCTCGAGCCCCACCGGGTAGGCCCCCGGAGGGTCAGCGGTCGGCGCCCTCGAGCACCGCGGCCATCGCCGCGTGCCCGCGCTGACGGGCCAGCTGCAGCGCCGTCCGTCCCTGCTGGTCGGTGATCGTCGGGTCCGCCCCGGCGTCGAGCAGCGCCTGCACCAGGTCGCGGTGCCGTCGGCCGCCGTCGCCGAGCACCACGGCCTCCAGCAGTGCCGTCCACCCCAGGTCGTTGACGTGGTCGAGGTCGACGTCGGTCGCCACGACCCAGCGCACGTACTCCAGGTGGCCGCGCTCGCTCGCGGGGATGGGCGAGAGGCCACCGAACCGGTTGCGCAGCGTCAGGTCGGCACCGGCGGCGAGCAGGAGGCGGCCCATCGGGACGCTCCCGGTGACGCCGGTGACGAGCCAGGGCGTGTCGGACCGGTCGTCCACGGCGTTCGGGTCGGCGCCGAGGCGCACGAGCAGGCGCGCGACGTCCAGGTGGTCCGCCGCGGCGGCGAGCAGCAGCGGCGTGCGGTCGCGCCCGTCACGGGCCTCGATCCGTGCTCCGCGCGCCAGGGCCGTCGCGGTCTCGCGGGCGTCACCACGTGCAGCGGCATCGAGGAGCCGCTCGTCGAGGCGCTCCTGCTCGGCCCGGGTGGGCGGCGTCGTAGGCGTCGAGGTCGCGCTCGGGCCGGGGGTGTCGGCAGCCGTCGTCCGCCCGGGCTCGCGAGCGTCGCCGGCGGTGCAGGCCGCCAGCACGAGCACGGTCGTGAGGGCGAGAGCGAGCACCGGGGAAGGTCCGAGCGAGGTCATCGGGTCCGCTCCAGGGCCTCGAGGCTCGTGCGGGCATGGGCGCCGAGCACCTGCTCCAGCCGTGCGCCGTCACCGGACTCGAGGGCGTCGACGAGCGAGACGTGCTGGGCGTGGATGAGCCCGGGGTCGGCGTGCCTGCGCAGGAGCCACCCCAGCACCTGGCGGAGGGGACGCGTCGTCTCGCGCACCATCGGCGCCGGTGCCAGGTCCGTCAGCACGGCGTGGAACCGGGCGTTGAGCTCGACGGCGTCGTCGTGCCGGTCCTCGGCCAGGGCCCGTGCCCCGCGGTGCAGCACCTCGCGCAGCTCCGTGACGTCCGTGCGCGCGACCAGCATCCGTCGGCAGGCCACGGCGTCGAGCGCGTGCGCGATCTCGAGCAGCTCGGCGACGTCGTCGGCCCGGTGCTCGCGCACGGCCACTCCGCCGGTGCGCCGCTCGACGGCGAAGCCCTCGGCGACCAGGGTCTGCAACGCCTCGCGCACCGGGATGCGCGACAGCCCGAGACGCTCGGCGAGGTGACGCTCCACGAGACGCTCGCCCGGAGCGATCTCGCCGGAGACGACCAGGGCGCGCAGCCGGTCGGTGGCGTCGTCGACGGCGAGAGCCCCCTGGGCGCGAGACTTTGGCATACCAAAATCGTACCGGACGGATGCACGTTCGTCTCAGCGCTCAGGCGTCGCCCTGCGCCCGCGGCAGGCGTCGATAGACTCGCGGCCGTGCTCACCATCGACCGCGCGACCCACGACGCGATCATCGCCCACGCCCGCCGGGACCACCCCGACGAGGCGTGCGGGGTCGTGGCGGGGCCGATCGACTCCGACCGTCCCGCCCGGCTCGTGCCCATGGTGAACGCGGCGATGTCGCCCACGTTCTACGAGTTCGACTCGACCGACCTGCTGCGCCTCTACCGCGACATGGACGACCGCGACGAGGAGCCCGTCGTGATCTACCACTCGCACACCGCCACCGAGGCCTACCCGTCACGCACCGACGTGAACCTGGCCTCCGAGCCCGGCGCCCACTACGTGCTCGTCTCCACCCGTGACGGCGCCGACGTCGAGGGGACGGCGGTCGACTTCCGCTCCTACCGGATCGTCGACGGCGAGGTCACGGAGGAAGAAGTCCGCGTCGTCGAGCGTTACGACGAGTGAACCCCCGACCACATCCCCCGAGAACCGGAAGAGAGTGACGGCACCGATGGCCATCGAGGTCCGCATCCCGACCATCCTGCGCACGTACACCGACGGCGAGCGCGCCGTCGAGAGCAAGGGCGCCACCGTGGCCGAGCTCGTCGAGAACCTGGAGTCGGCCCACGCCGGCATCAAGGACCGCCTCGTCGAGGAGGGCGACCAGGGCGTGGCCGTCCGGCGCTTCGTGAACGTGTACGTCAACGACGAGGACATCCGGTTCACCGGGGGTCTCGAGACGGCTCTCTCCGACGGCGACACCGTCGTGATCCTGCCCGCCGTCGCGGGCGGTAGCTGAACCTCGTGGCGCGTTTCGACTCGCTCGCCGACACCGTCGGCGGCACCCCGCTCGTCGGCCTGCCCGCGCTGTCGCCGAGCGACGACGTGCGCCTCTGGGCCAAGCTGGAGGACCAGAACCCGACCGGCTCGATCAAGGACCGTGCTGCGCTGGCCATGATCGAGGCCGCCGAGGCCGACGGTCGGCTCACGCCCGGCTGCACGATCCTCGAGCCCACCAGCGGCAACACGGGCATCTCCATGGCCATGGTCGCCAAGCTGCGCGGCTACCGGATGGTCTGCGTCATGCCCGAGAACACCTCGGAGGAGCGCCGTCAGCTGCTGCGCATGTGGGGCGCCGAGATCATCCCGTCGCCCGCCGCCGGCGGCTCCAACGAGGCCGTGCGCGTCGCGAAGGGCATCGCCGAGGAGCACCCGGACTGGGTGATGCTGTACCAGTACGGCAACCCCGCCAACGCCGAGGCGCACTACCGCGGCACGGGCCCCGAGATCCTCGCCGACCTGCCCGAGGTCACCCACTTCGTGGCCGGGCTGGGCACCACCGGCACGCTCATGGGCACCGGACGGTACTTCCGCGAGGCCAAGCCCGACGTGCGCATCGTCGCCGCCGAGCCGCGCTACGGCGAGCTCGTCTACGGACTGCGCAACCTCGACGAGGGCTTCGTGCCCGAGCTCTACGACGCGTCGTTGATCGACGCCCGGTTCAGCGTCGGCCCGCGTGACGCGGTGCGCCGCGTGCGCGAGCTCCTCGAGGCCGAGGGCATCTTCGCCGGCATCTCCACCGGCGCGATCCTGCACGCCGCACTGGCCCAGGCGGCCAAGAGCCAGAAGGCCGGCGAGCGCGCCGACATCGTCTTCATCGTCTGCGACGGCGGCTGGAAGTACCTGTCGACGGGCGCCTACGAGGGCACGCTCGACGAGGCCGAGGACGCCCTCGACGGCCAGCTCTGGGCCTGAGCCCCCCGGCTGGTCGACGGGGCTGGTCGGCGGGGTCGGTGCCGGTGACGGTTCCGGGTCGCCGCTCCCTCCGCTAGCCTCACGGTGTGCGCGACATCGTGGTCTTCTCCGGAAGCGCCCACCGCTCCCTCGCCGAGGCCATCTGCAACGAGCTCGGCACCACCCTCTCCCCGTCGGAGACCGTGCGCTTCAGCAACGACTGCCTGCAGTCGCAGCTGCACGCCAACTGCCGCCAGCGCGACGTCTACATCGTCCAGCCGCTGGTGCCGCCGACGCAGGACCACCTCATGGAGCTGCTGCTCATGGTCGACGCGGCGCGCGGTGCGTCGGCGGCCTCGATCACCGTCGTGGTGCCGCACTACGCCTACGCGCGGTCGGACAAGAAGGACGCGTCGCGCATCTCCATCGGCGGCAAGCTGGTGGCCGACATGATGGCCACGGCCGGCGTGAGCCGCGTGGTCACCATGACCCTGCACGCGCCCCAGGTGCACGGGTTCTTCTCGATGCCGCTCGACCACCTGACCGCCATCGGTGAGCTGGCCGACCACTACCGCGGGTCCGACCTGAGCAACGCGGTGGTCGTCTCGCCCGACTTCGGCAACGCCAAGACGGCCTCGCAGTTCGCGCGGCTGCTCGGCCTGCCGGTCGCTGCGGGCAGCAAGCAGCGCAAGGCCGACGACAAGGTCGTCATCGACGCCATCGTCGGCGACGTCTCGGGCAAGCGCGCGATCGTGCTCGACGACGAGATCGCCACCGGCGGCTCCATCGTCGAGCTCGTGTCGATGCTGGAGACCCAGGGCGTCACCGAGATCTCGGTGGCCTGCACTCACGGGCTGTTCACCGGCAAGGCGGTCGAGCGGCTGCGCGACCACCCGGGGATCGCCGAGGTGGTCACGACCGACACCGTGCCGCCGCCCGCTGACTGGCCCGAGCTGCGGGTCCGCTCGGTCGCGCCCCTGTTCGCCCAGGCCATCGCCCGCATCCACGCCGGCGAGTCGGTCAGCAGCCTCTTCGACGGCGTCGACCCCACCCACGCGCCACCGCAGCCCAAGCTCCCGCTCTAGACGCTCCGGCAGTCCAGCCCCGGGGTGGCGATGGCCGCCCGACGAAGGTCCGTGGTGAGCGGGTCGCCTCTCACGCACCGGGACGGGCGTGCCGACGTCCCGGGACCGGACTAGGGTCGAGCGACGACGAAGGGGGTCGCGCGTGAGGCGACGATTCATGGGGGTGCTGGCCGGGCTCGTGCTCGCGGTGCTGGCGCCCCTGCTGCTGGCAGGTCCGGCGCAGGCCGCCGACGGCGGTTCTGGCGACGGCAGTGCCGGCGAGGGTGGGGGCCGCGAGGTCGTCGTCGGCACGGAGGGCACCTACCCGCCGTTCTCGTTCAACGAGGGCGGTGAGCTGACCGGCTACGACATCGAGGTCATCGAGGCCGTCGCCGACGAGGCCGGCTGGCAGCTGCGGTTCGTGCAGTCGCAGTTCGACGCGCTCTTCGGGGCGCTCGACTCCGGGCGCATCGACGTGATCGCCAACCAGATCACCGTCAACCCCGAGCGCGAGGAGAGCTACGCGTTCTCCACGCCGTACACGTACTCGCGTGGCGTCATCGTCGCGAAGAAGGGCTCGGACATCCGGACCCTCGCCGACCTCGAGGGCAAGGTCACGGCGCAGTCGGCCACCAGCAACTGGTCGCAGGTCGCGAAGGACGCCGGCGCCCGCGTCGAGAACGTCGAGCAGTTCGCCCAGGCCGCCGACCTCGTGGCCCGCGGCCGGGTCGACGCGATCGTCAACGACAACATCGCCGTGCTCGACTACCTCGCCACCACCGGTGACGACCAGATCGAGGTGGTCGGCGACGCCGGCGAGGAGGTCGGCGCGCAGGCGCTGGCCTTCCGTCAGGACGACGAGGCCCTGACCCGTGAGGCCGATCAGGCCCTGGACTCCCTGCGTGCCGACGGGACCTTGACCGAGATCAGCGAGAAGTACTTCAAGGCCGACGTCTCCGTCGAGGACGGTGGCGCCGCCGAGGTGGGCGGCCGCTCCGGCACCTCCTGGTGGGACTCCGTCCGTGACAACGCGTGGCCGACCCTCGTCGCTCTCCTGAAGATCACGATCCCGCTCACCGCGCTCAGCTTCGCCATCGGACTCGTCGCGGCCGTGCTCATCGCGCTGGCCCGGATCTCCTCGTCCCGGCTGCTCTCGTGGCCGGCGCGCTTCTTCATCTCGGCGGTGCGCGGCACCCCCCTGCTGCTGCAGCTCTTCGTGGTGTTCTTCGCCCTGCCGCAGCTCGGCGTCGAGCTGCCGTCCTTCCTGGCGGCCACGCTGGCGCTGAGCGTCAACGTGGCCGGCTACGCCGCTGAGACCGTGCGCGGCGCGCTGCTCGCCGTTCCGGCGGGTCAGCACGAGGCAGCGGCCACGATCGGCATGTCCCGGAGCCTCACGTTGCGTCGGGTGGTCCTCCCGCAGGCAGGAAGGATCGCGGTGCCGCCGCTCTCGAACACCCTGATCTCGCTCGTGAAGGACACCTCGCTCGTCTCGGTCGTCCTGCTGACCGACCCCTTCCGGGTGGTCACGCAGGCCGCATCGACCACGTTCGACTACCTGCCCCTGTACGTGATGCTGGGCTTCTTCTACTGGGTCATCTGCACGCTGCTCACCGCGGTGCAGAACCGGCTCGAGACGCGACTGAACAGGTACGTGACCACATGAGTGCACCCACCGGCCGGACCCCGCTCCTCCAGGCCCGCGGCCTGCGCAAGGCCTTCGACGGCACCGCGGTGCTCGACGGCATCGACCTCGACGTCCCCGAGGGCACGACGACCGCGGTCATCGGCCCCTCGGGGTCGGGCAAGACGACGCTCCTGCGCTCGCTCAACGCACTGACCGTGCCCGACGCCGGGGTCGTCACGATCGGCGACGTGTCGGTCGACTTCGGGTCGTTGCCGAGGGGGAGGGAGGGCCGGCGCCGGGCCGAGCTGCTGCGCCGCCAGAGCGGCATGGTCTTCCAGTCCCACGAGCTCTTCCCGCACCGCACCGTGCTCGGCAACCTCGTCGAGGGTCCGGTGCAGGTGCAGGGGGAGGACCCCGACGAGGCGGCCGCCCGCGCCCGGGCACTCCTGGAGCAGGTCGGGCTGTCGGGCCGTGAGGACGCGTACCCCTCGCAACTCTCCGGGGGCCAGCAGCAGCGCGTGGGCATCGCGCGCGCCCTCGCACTGCGGCCGCGCGTGGTGCTGCTCGACGAGCCGACGTCGGCGCTCGACCCCGAGCTCGTGGGCGAGGTCCTCGCGGTCGTCCGCGACCTCGCCTCGCAGGGCTGGACCATGGTCGTCGTGACGCACGAGATCCGCTTCGCGGCCGACGTCGCCGACACCGTGGTCTTCGTCGACGGCGGCCACGTGGTCGAGCAGGGGCCGGGGCGCGAGGTCGTCGACGCGCCGCGCGAGGAACGGACGCAGCGCTTCCTCGAGCGCATCCTGCACCCCGGGTGAGCCCGTCGTCGGCGGCCAGGGGTGGCCGTGCTCCCGCCGCGTCCGTAGGCTTTCACCTCGTGGCGGACGCACCGATCGGGATCTTCGACTCTGGCTTCGGCGGACTGACCGTCGCCAGAGCCGTGATCGACCAGCTGCCGCACGAGCCGGTGCTCTACCTCGGCGACACCGCCCGCCAGCCCTACGGCCCGCAGCCGATCCCTGCGGTGCGGGAGTTCGCGCTCGAGTGCCTCGACCACCTGGTCGCCCAGGGCGTGAAGATGCTGGTCATCGCCTGCAACTCCGCGAGCGCCGCCGTGCTGCGTGACGCGCGCGAACGCTACGACGTCCCCGTCGTCGAGGTCATCGTCCCCGCCACCCGGCGGGCGGCCCGCGCCACCCGCAACGGTCGGGTGGGCGTCATCTGCACCCGCGCCACGGCCGCGTCGCGCGCCTACGACGACGCCTTCGCCGCGAACCCCGGCATCGAGCTCGTCACGCAGGCCTGCCCCGACTTCGTCGACCTCGTCGAACGGGGCGTCACGACCGGCCCCGAGGTCGACGCGGCGGCCGAGGAGTACCTGGCCCCGCTGCGCGACGCGGGTGTCGACACCCTGGTGCTCGGCTGCACGCACTACCCTCTCCTGACCGGGGCGATCGCCCTGGCCATGGGCGAGGAGGTCACCTTGGTCTCGAGTGCGGAGGAGACGGCGAAGGACGTCTACGCGCGGCTCGTGCAGGGCGGGCTGCTGCGCGACGTCGAGGCGCCCGCACCGGAGCACCGGTTCCTCACCACCGGCCGGCCCGACGAGTTCGGTGTGCTCGGCCGTCGCTTCCTCGGGCCCGAGGTCGAGACGGTCGGACAGTTCGCGCAGGTGGTGGCATGAGGCTCACGATCGTCGGCTGCGCCGGATCGTTCCCCGGGCCGGACTCGGCGTCGAGCTGCTACCTCGTCGAGCACGACGACTTCCGCCTGCTCGTCGACCTCGGCAGCGGAGCCCTCGGCCCCCTGCAGCGCCACCTCGACCTGCGCGACGTCGACGCGGTCCTGCTCTCGCACCTGCACGCCGACCACTGCTTCGACCTGTCGGGCTTCTACGTGGTCAGCAAGTACCACCCGACGGGCGCGCTGCCGACCATCCCCGTGTACGCCCCTCAGGGCGCCGGTCCGTTCCTCGCGAGCAGCTACGGGCGGTCCGAGGGACTGCAGATGGCCGACCAGTTCGACTTCCGCTCCTGGGTGCACGGCGAGGCGGTGCAGATCGGTCCGTTCCTGGTGACCCCGTCGCTCATGGACCATCCCGTCGAGGCCTACGGGATGCGGATCGAGGCCGACGGACGCGTGCTGGCGTACTCCGGCGACACGGCACCCACGGAGGCGCTCGACGACGTGGCGCTCGGCGCCGACGTCTTCCTCTGCGAGGCCTCGTTCGTGGAGTCCGCGACCAATCCGCCGAACCTGCACCTGACCGGTGCGGAGGCCGGTGACTACGCCACCCGCGCCGGCGTCGGCCGCCTCCTCGTGACCCACGTGCCGTCGTGGACCGACCGCGACGAGGTCGCCGCCGACACCCGCTCCACCTTCGCGGGGGACTTCGTCCTGGTCGAGGCCGGGCAGGTCTACGACGTCTGAGCGCCCGTCGGTAGGGTCGCGGACATGACCTCCCGCGAGGACGGCCGCGCCGTCGACGAGCTCCGCCCGATCACGATCACCCGCCACTGGCTCGACCACGCGCAGGGGTCCTGCCTGGTGGAGTTCGGCAAGACGAAGGTGCTGTGCGCCGCGTCGGCCACGGAGGGCGTGCCGCGCTGGCGCAAGGGCTCGGGACTGGGCTGGGTCACGGCCGAGTACGCGATGCTGCCGCAGGCCACGCACGACCGTTCCGCGCGCGAGTCCGTCAAGGGTCGCATCGGTGGCCGGACGCACGAGATCTCGCGGCTCGTGGGCCGTTCGCTGCGCGCTGCGGTGGACTACACGGCGCTCGGTGAGAACACGATCACGATCGACTGCGACGTCCTGCAGGCCGACGGTGGCACGCGCACGGCGGCCATCACCGGCGCCTACGTGGCCCTGGCCGACGCCGTCGCGCACCTGCGCGACAAGGGTGCGCTGGCGGGGGAGCCCCTGGTGCAGTCGGTGGCCGCGGTCAGCGTCGGCATCATCGACGGCACCCCCATGCTGGACCTGCCCTACGTCGAGGACGTGCGCGCCGAGACGGACATGAACGTGGTCATGACGGGCAGCGGCGCGTTCATCGAGGTGCAGGGCACCGCCGAGGGCGCGCCCTTCGTCCGCTCCGAGCTCGACGCCCTCCTGGCCCTGGCCGAGAAGGGCTGCACCGACCTCACCCGCCTCCAGCAGGAGGCGCTCGCCCGATGACCGACGACACGGCGGGGGTGCCGGGCCGTGGGCGGCAGACCAGCACCGTCGTGCTCGCCTCGAACAACGCGAAGAAGCTGGCGGAGCTGCAGCGCATCCTCGCGCCCCTCGTGCCGGGGGTCGAGGTGCTCGGGCTCGCCGACGTCGCGGACTACCCGGAGCCGGCCGAGACCGAGCCGACGTTCGAGGGCAACGCCCTGATCAAGGCGCGGGCGTGCCTCGAGGCCACGGGGCTGCCGTCGCTCGCCGACGACTCGGGCCTCTGCGTCGACGCGCTCAACGGCATGCCGGGCGTGCTCTCCGCGCGCTGGTCGGGCGTGCCGAAGGACCAGGGGGGCGACGCGGCGAACAACCGGCTCCTGCTGTCGCAGATCTCCGACGTCCCGCCCGAGCGACGCAGCGCCACCTTCGTCGCCGCCGTCGCGTTCTGCACGCCCGACGGGCAGGAGCACGTCGTCCGGGGCGAGATGCCCGGCCGCATCCTGGCGGGGGAGCAGGGCGAGGGCGGATTCGGCTACGACCCGCTCTTCGCCGCCGACGGGTTCGACGTGTCGACCGCCGAGCTGAGCCCGTCCGACAAGGATGCGATCAGCCACCGCGGACGGGCGCTCGCGCAGGTCGCGCCGCTGGTCGCCGCGGCGCTCTCGGCCTGACGGGCCTCAGCGCGGCGGGCGCTTTGAGAGGGCGTCGATCACGACGTCGCCCAGCGCCCTGCTGCCCGCGAGCGTGGGGTGCACGCCGTCGACGGTGCGGCCCGGCCGGTCCAGGCTTCCCTTGGTGGCCACGTACTCGAGACCGTGACGCTTCGCGGCGGTGTGCACGATGGACGTGATCCGGCGCTGCTGCCACGGGTCCAGCGGGCCCCACGGTGGGCCGAGCACCACGATGCGGGTCGTGCGCGGCAGGCTCCGCTCGACCACGTCGAAGTAGCGGTCGACGGCCTGCTGGACGGCGGCGTCGGTGGACTCGACCAGGCCGCCCTGGCGGCAGGTGGCCCAGTCGTTGCGCCCGCCCTCGACGATGAAGACCGACGGTGCGGGTCCCTTGAAGGCCTCGGGCCGGTCGATGAACCGGTTCCCTCCGCACCGGTGGCCGGGGCGCTGGTAGCCCGAGCCGGACTGCGCGAAGGTGCGCACCTCGGTGTCGAAGTGACGTCCGACGAAGCTCCACCAGCCCTGCTCGGGGCTGCCGGGGTCGTCGTCGTAGCGCGCGGTGATGGAGTCGCCCACCACGACCACGCCCTGGGGGAAGGGTCCGGTGCCGGGCTCGGTGCCGATGGCACCCTGCCGCCCTGCGGTGACGCCGAGGCTGATGAGCAGGGCCAGGGCGACGGTGACCAGCACGCGTCGTCCGTGTCCGTGTCGTGCCATGGTCCCCTGCTGTCCTCCCCGAGAAGAGCACCAGCCTACGTCCGCGGACGGCCAGGAACCGATGGATGCGGAGAAGTCACCGAAACGTCATCGGCACGGGGTCGGTGTCAGGAACCGCCGGCGAAGCCGCGCTGGCGCCAGGCCTCGTAGACCACGATCGCCGCGCAGTTGGCGAGGTTCATGGACCGCCGCGCCGGCAGCATGGGCAGCCGCAGCCGGTCGGTCACGCGAGGGTGTGCGAGCACCTCGTCGGGCAGACCTGACGGCTCGGCGCCGAACAGCAGCACGTCGCCCGGCTCGTACGACACGTCGGCGTAGGAGCGAGTGGCCCCGGTCGTGAACGCGAACACCCGCGCGTCGCCGAGTGCGGCCAGCGCCGTGTCGAGGTCGGCGTGCACGTGGAGGGTCGCCAGGTCGTGGTAGTCCAGCCCGGCGCGCTTCAGCTTCGGCTCGGACAGGTCGAAGCCGAGCGGCTCCACCAGGTGCAGCTCCGCCCCGGTGGCGGCGGCGAGCCGGATCGTGTTCCCGGTGTTGCCCGGGATGCGCGGCTCGTGGAACAGGACACGGAACATGACGGACTCACCCTAGGATGTCGGCCATGCCTGACACCCCCGCCCCCGGACAGTCCTCCTCCCTCGGCCAGCCCCGTGTCCACGTGACCCACACCTTCCGCTCCGCCCCCGCCGACGTGTTCGCCGCGCTCGGCGAGCACGAGAACCTCGGTCCGCTGTTCGGGGCGAGCATCACGCGCCTGCGGGACGGCCACACGTCGCGCAACGGCGTGGGCTCGGCCCGCACGCTCAAGCTCGGCCCCCTGCCCGGCTTCGTCGAGACCGTCGTGGTCTCCGAGCCCGACGAGCGCATCGAGTACGAGATCACCCAGGGCAGCCCGCTGAAGGGCCACCGCGGCATCCAGGTGCTGACGCCCACCGCCGACGGCGGCACCCACCTGGACTACACGATCCACTTTGACGCCCCGGTGCCCGGCGTGGCCGCCGCCGTGGCGAAGGTGCTGACCCAGAAGATCAACGCGAACCTGCCGAAGCTCGTCCCCTGAGCCTCGGCGCCGACCTCAGAGCTCGTGCTCCCACGGCGGCTGGGCGCCGGCGCGGCCGACCACGAACGCGGAGCAGCGTGACGCGAGGTCGGTGACGCTGCGCCACAGCGTGAGGTCGGAGGCGTGCAGCCGCGTGCTGCCGGCCGCACCGTCGAGCCCGTCGTCCTTGAGGCCCGCGATGAGTCCCGACATGAACGCGTCGCCGGCGCCGACGGTGTCGACCACGTGGGACGCCTGCGCCCTCGAGGCGATGGAGCCGCGGTGCGTGTACGTGCGCGCACCGCGGGCGCCCATCGTCATGACGACGGCCGCCGGCCCGGCCGCCAGCCAGCTGCGGGCGGTGTCGGCGGGGTCGCTGTGCGGCTCGAGCCAGGCCAGGTCCTCGTCGCTGACCTTGACCACGTCGCACAGCGGCAGCAGGGACTCCATCCGGTCCAGCGCCTCCGCGCGGCTCGGCAGGAGCGACGGACGGACGTTGGGGTCGAAGGTGACCGTGCACATGGGGGCGAGCCGGCGCAGGGCGTCCTCGACGTCGTCGGCGCCCGGCTCCAGGAACGCCGCGATCGACCCGGTGTGGACGATGTCGGGGACCTCCTCGGCCCAGATGCGGCCCGGGTCCCAGCAGATGTCGAAGTCGTAGCTTGCGCTGCCGTCCTCGGCCAGGGTGGCCACGGCGGTGGAGGTGCGCTCCAGCTCCTTGAGCCCGGGCATGAGGCGCACGCCCGACTCCGCGAGGTGCATGCGCACGAGCGCCCCCAGGTCGTCGGTGGCCAGGCTCGTGGCGAGCACCGGGGTGACGCCGAGGCGTCCGAGGCCGACGGCCACGTTGGCGGGGCTGCCACCAGGATGCTCGGTGCGCGACCCGTCGGGTCGTTCGACGATGTCGACGAGGGCTTCACCGATGACCAGGACCATGGCCACAGTCTGCCGTGACCCGGGTCCGCCGCACGGCGTGGCCGTGGGGACCGGGTGCCGGTGACAGGACTCGAACCTGCACGCCCTGGGGCACGGCATCCTAAGTGCCGCGTGTCTACCAGTTCCACCACACCGGCGGGTGCGCCCCCAGCCTAGGCCAGGGGGATCCGGGTCAGGCGGCGTCGAGCCCGAGGTCGCGGCGCAGCTTGGCCACGTGTCCGGTGGCCTTCACGTTGTACTGCGCCACCTCGACGGTGCCGTCCTCGCCGATCACGACCGTCGAGCGGATGACGCCCTCGACGACCTTGCCGTAGAGCTTCTTCTCGCCGAAGGCGCCCCATGCGGTCATCACCGAGCGGTCGACGTCGGAGAGCAGCGTGATGGTGAGCCCGTCGCGCTCGCGGAACTTCGCCAGCTTCTCGGGCTTGTCCGGACTGATGCCGACGACGGTGTAGCCCTCGGCCTGCAGGTCGTCGAGCGCCCCGGAGAAGTCCGTGGCCTGCTTCGTGCACCCCGGCGTCATGGCCGCGGGGTAGAAGTACACGATCACCTTGCCGCCCCGCAGGCTCGACAGCGTGACCTCCTGGCCGGTGTCGTCGGGGAGGGTGAAGTCGGGTGCGGTGTCACCGGGCTGCAGTCGCGTCGTCATGGGTCCTATCCTTGCAAGACCAGTCCGCACCGACGAGAGGCGCCACGTGGGCACGTCACAGACCGATGAGCTGGTCGACGAGATCGAGCAGATCCGCGAGCGGCTCGCCGACACCGTCGACGCCCTGGTCGACCGCACGAACCCCAAGAACATCGCGCGGCGCAGCCTGGCCGACGTGAAGGCGAAGTTCGTCGGCCCGGACGGATCGGTCCGCTACGAGACCGTGGTGCCCGTGGTGCTCGGCGTCGTCGGCTCCGTGGCAGCGATCGTCGTGCTGCGCCGGGTGCTCGGCTGACCATGCCCGGTACCGAGGGAGCACGGGACGACGGCGGAAAGCTCGCCATCCGGATGCTGCACGACCGCCTGCTCGTGTCGATCGACGAGGAGGCGGGGGAGCGGCGCTCGGGGGGCGGCATCCTGATCCCGGCCACCGCGGCGATGGGCAAGCGGCTGGCCTGGGCCAAGGTCGAGGCGGTCGGCGCGCACGTGCGGGCCGTCGAGGTCGGCGACCGCGTGCTCTTCGATCCCGAGGAGCGCGCCGAGGTCGAGGTGCGGGGCGAGAGCTTCGTGCTGCTGCGCGAGCGCGACCTGCACGCGGTCGCGTCGGAGCGCATCGAGGAGGGCCAGACCGGCCTGTACCTGTGATCGGCGCGGGCACGGTGGGGACGAGCGGTGTCGTAGGTGGGGCCGGACGTGGGGAGCGGAGGAGCGATGAGCGGCACGGGTCGTGACGTCCCCCTGCGCCGCATCCGTCTGCGCCGCAGCGAGGAGACCTTCCTCGACCGCCTCCTGCTCCTGCGCCGTCGCTGGCGCCTGATGCTCCGCCTGGGGATCGCGACCGCGGCCGCGTTCCTCATCGCCACCCAGGTGTTCGGGCACCAGCAGGCGTTCTTCGCCCCCATCGCCGCGGTCGTCGTGATCACCGCGGGCGGTGGCCTCCGTGG
Organism: Aeromicrobium sp. Leaf245; assembly: GCF_942548115.1. Taxonomy (NCBI): domain Bacteria; kingdom Bacillati; phylum Actinomycetota; class Actinomycetes; order Propionibacteriales; family Nocardioidaceae; genus Aeromicrobium; species Aeromicrobium sp. Leaf245. The sequence continues at coordinate 2,913,681 of NZ_OW824151.1, read as the reverse complement.
TCGCACGCTCGTCGAGGTCGTCGTCGGTGTGGCGCTCGGGGTGCTCGTGGGCGAGCTCATCATCCTGACGATCGGACGCGGGCCGGCGCAGATGGCGCTCGTCGTCCTGCTCACGGTCGTCGCAGCCACGCTCACCGGCATCCGGGGCCTGGCCCTGACCCAGGCCGCCAACTCCGCCGTGCTGCTGGCGGCCGTGGTGCCCGCGGCCGGGGCGGGCAACCCGGCCCTGACCCGCTTCCTGGACGCGCTGATCGGTGGCCTGTGCGGCATGGCCATGGTCCTGCTGCTGCCCCGCAACCCGGTGCGCGACATCGACGCGGAGGTGCAGCGTCTGCTGCGCCAGCTGGCGTCGGTGCTGAGGGGAACCGCACGGTCCCTGCGTGAGCGTGACCCCGGCGTGGCCGACGAGGCGCTCGAGCGGGCCCGCGGCATGCAGGGCAGCATCGATTCCCTCGACGCGACGGCGCGCAACGTCAGCGAGATCGCCCGCATGTCGCCCATGCGCTGGCGGCAGCGCGAGCACCTGGCGCTCTACGTGGGAGCCGTCCGCGACTTCGACAACGCCATCCGTGACTCCCGGGTGCTCGCACGGCGGGTCAGCGCGATGCTGCGCCACGACGAGGTGGGACCGGACGCCCTCGAGCAGTCCGTGGAGGCCCTGGCCGAGGCCGTCGACGTCATCGCCGACGACCTGTCCTCGCTCGACGACTTCGCCGGCGCCCGCGACCAGCTCGTCGAGGCCGCCCGCATCGCCGTCGCGGCGCTGCCGGACACGATGACGCTGAACACGGCGGCCATCACGGCACAGGTGCGGTCCATCGCCGCCGACCTGATGTTCGTCTGCGGCGCGAGCCGCGACGAGATCGACGCCGCACTCGACTTCGAGTGACGCCCCGCCGAGGTCGGCGGGACACGCACCCACGGACGGTGGCGCGCGGCGGCCCGGGTGCGCTACGGTGACGACACCAGACCGCCTGAGGAGGTGAGCCGCAATGAACCAGACCACGACACCGATCGCCTTCGATCACACGTCCCGTGGTGCCGCGTTCGCCGGCTCCCCCGTCCTCGGCGCAGTCTCCGTCTAGCCAGATCCGTCACGTCAGCACCGCTGACCGACACCCTGGCTTCGAGCCGCTCAGGACACCACGTCCAGGGCGGCTCTTCTCGTCTGCCCACCCACGATCCCATCCCTTCGACCACACCCGACCACCTCGCAGAAAGGAGGCGCGCAATGAACCAGCACCAGAACACCGACACCTTGCCCGCAGACACCCCGACGACCGACCAGATCGCCACGGCCCCGACCAGGACCGACCGCGACGGACACCGCACCACCTGGACAAGGGGAGAGGGGGTGAACGCGATGGCACGGAACCCCCTTCGCTCCGGTGCTCGCCGCAAGCGCGCCTGGGACGAGATGTCGGAGACCGACCGACAGGTCCTGCTGGAGACCGTCCGGCAGCGCCGCGAGGCGCAGGCCATGAAGGACGCGCACCAGCTGCAGGTGCTGAGCCAGCGGTCCTACCGCTGAACGACGCCCCACCGCGTGGCCCCCGGTCCTCGACCGGGGGCCACGTGCGTCTGCGGACCTGCGGACCTGCGCACCGCGACCAGCGGAACGGACCGGCTGAGGGAGGCGGTCGAGGGTCTGGGACGATCGGGGTAATGACCGGGGTCCTGGAGGGTTTCAGCACCATCGGTGCGCTCATCGCCCTCGGTGCCCTCCTGGCACACCTGCGGATCTTCGACCTGAACGCCCAGGTCGTGCTCTCGCGCCTCGCCTTCTACGTGGCCAGTCCCGCCCTGATGATCACCGTCCTGCAGGACGCCGACGTCTCGGCCGTCCTGTCGCGGAACCTCGCCGCCACGTCGGCCGCGGTCGCGGTCGTCGTCGCGCTCTACCTGCTCGTCGCGCGGCTCGTGCTGCGCCAGGACCTCGCCGACACCGTCGTCGGCGCGCTCTCCTCGGCCTACGTCAACGCCGGGAACCTGGGGCTGCCCATCGCGGCCTACGTCCTCGGCGACGCCGCACTCGTCGCTCCCACGCTGCTGCTGCAGATGCTGGTGCTGCAGCCACTCGCCCTCGCCGTGCTCGACGCCGCGGTGGCGCAGGAGCGGGTGCCGTGGCACCGCTTCCTCACGCGTCCGCTCCGCACGCCCCTGACCGTGGCGTCGCTGCTGGGCCTCGCGCTGTCGATCACCGATGCCCGGATCCCTCGCCTCGTCGACGAGCCGCTCGGCCTGGTCGGGGCCATGGCGGTCCCGGCCATGCTCATCGCCTATGGCGTCTCGCTGCGACTCGGCCCGCGTCCGGGCAGTGGCGGCAACGCGCCCGTGCTGGCGCTCATCGTCGTGCTGAAGCTCGTCGTCCAGCCGGTCGCCGCCTACACCGTGGGACGGTTCGCGCTGGGGATGGACGGGGACCCGCTCCTGGCCGTGACCGTCCTGGCCGCGCTGCCGGCGGCGCAGAACATCTTCGTGATCGCGGTGCGCTACGACCGTTCGACCGTCCTCGCCCGCGACGCCGTGTTCGCCACCACGGTGCTCTCGGTCCCCGCGGTCGCGGTCGTCGCGGCGCTGCTCACCTGAGTCCGGCCCGGCTCCCGCCGGGGATCAGGTGCGCAGGGTCGCGAGCAGACGTCGACCGACGGCGTCGACCGAACGGACCCGTGCGTTCAGCACGACTGCGGCCGTGCCGGCCGCCCGGTCGAGACCGAGCCAGGTGCGGAAGCCGCCCGTGCCGCCGTTGTGCCACGTGACGTCGACGCCGTCGTGCACCGACGTGATCCACGCGGCGCCGATCCGGGCGCCGGGCACGAAGTCGTCGACCGGCTCGAGCGCCGCGGTGCCCGGCGCGCTGCCCTCGAGCAGGGCTCGTGCCAGCGTCGCCGCGTCGCGCACCGACATCCGCACCCCGCCCGCGGGACCGAGCGCCTCGCCCGTCCACGGCTCGGCTCGGCGGCCCCATCGTGTGCGGCCGACCACGGCGCGCTGACCCAGCTCGTCGGGGGTGGCCGGTACCGAGGCGCTGGCCAGACCGAGCGGACCGAGCAGCCGCTCGGCCAGCAGGTCGCGATACGGACGACCCGCTGCGGCCGCGACGGCGTGGCCCAGCAGCTGGAAGCCGAGGTTGGAGTACACGGGGCGGGGTCGGCCGACCTTCGTCGCCCGGGTCTGCTCCAGCAGCTCCGCGAGGGTGTCGCCGTACGGATTGGTGGCGAGCAGCAGCCAGGACGCCGTCCGGCGGCCCATGTGCGCCTGCGCCGGCAGGCTCGGCAGCCCCGAACGATGCCGTGACAGCGCGTCCAGCGTCACCAGGCCGGCCGGTGACCCGTCGAGCGGCAGGAAGGTGTCGAGCCGGTCGGTCAGCAGCATCTCGCCGCGCTCGACGGCGTCCGCCAGGAGCAACGCGGTCAGACCCTTGGAGATCGAGCCGATCTCCAGGTCGTCCCCGGGGTCGATGCTCTGGACCGCCACGCGGGTGGCTCCCGGCTCGATGGTGGCCACGGCCCAGGAGCCGCCGCAGAGAGCGTCGGCGGCCCAGCGGTGCAGGGCGTCGTCACGGACGGTCTCCTCGAAGCTCATGCCCCCACCCTGGTCGACGACAGGACCCCGGCACATCGGCCGCGAGGCTGATGTCCGGGGTCCGTCCGGCGGAGGTCTCGGTGGGTCAGCGACCCGCGAGCGCCTCGTGGAAGGCGAGGATGCGTCGCGCGTCGCGCACGTGCAGCTCCTCGACCATCTTCCCGTTGAACGTCACGACGCCCTGGCCCGCGGCCTTGGCCTCCTCGAACGTCTCGATGAGGCCGGTCGCCCGCTCGACGTCGTCGTCCGACGGCGCGAAGATCGTGTTGGCGGGGTCCACCTGCGAGGGGTGGATGAGGGTCTTGCCGTCGAAGCCCATCTCGCGCCCCTGGCGGGCCTCGGCCTCGAAGCCCTCGGGGTCCTTGACCGCGTTGTAGACGCCGTCGATGACCACCTTGCCGGCGGCGCGCACCGCCAGGAGGGTCCACGACAGCGACGTGAGCACGGTGGCGTTGCGGCCCGGCACGTGCAGACCGTAGGTCTCGTTGACGATGTCGTTCGTGCCCATGACGACGACGGTGAGGCGCTCGTGGGCGGCCGCGATCTCCTCGGCGTGCAGGAGGGCCCGCGGGGTCTCGATCATGGCCCACAGCTGGGTGTGCTCCGGGGCGCCGTGCTGCTCGAGGGCGGCCACGAGGGCACGCACCTGCTCGGCCGACTCCACCTTCGGGACGAGGATCGCGTCGGGACCGGCGGCCGCGGCGGCGCGCACGTCGTCGTCGTGCCACTCGGTACCGATGGAGTTGACCCGGATCGCCAGCTCACGGTGACCGTACGCGCCGGACCGGACGGCCGCGCACACGTTCTCGCGGCCCTGCGCCTTGGCATCGGGGGCGACGGAGTCCTCGAGGTCGAGGATCAGCGCGTCGGCGTCGATCGTCTTGGCCTTCTCCAGGGCGCGCTCGTTCGCACCCGGCATGTACAGCACGGAACGGCGGGGGCGGATGACGGGAGTGCTCACAGGTCGTACAGCTCCTTCAGCTCGGGATCGCGCTCGGCCAGCTCGCGGGCGAGGTCGAGCATCACCAGGCACTGCTTGCAGGACGCGTCGTCCTCCATCTTGCCGTTGATCATCACCGCGCCCGAGCCGTCGCCCATGGCCTCGACGACCTGCTTGGCGTGCGCCACGTCCTCGGCGCTGGGCGAGAAGACCAACTTGGCGATGTCGATCTGCACCGGGTGCAGGCTCCACGCGCCGACGCAGCCCAGCAGGAACGCGTTGCGGAACTGGTCCTCGCAGGCCACGACGTCCTTGATGTCACCGAACGGCCCGTAGAACGGGAGGATGTCGTTCGCCGCGCAGGCGTCGACCATGCGCGCGATCGTGTAGTGCCACAGGTCCTGCTGGTACGTCGTGCGGCCCTCGGTGAGGTCCTCGCCCGTCGGGTCCTGGCGCACCAGGTAGCCCGGGTGGCCGCCACCGACGCGCGTGGTCTTCATGCGGCGGCTCGCCGCGAGGTCGGCCGGGCCGAGGCTGATGCCCTGCATGCGCGGGCTGGCGGCGGCGATCTCCTCGACGTTCGTCACGCCGAGCGCGGTCTCGAGGATCGCGTGCACGAGCAGCGGCTTCTGCACGTTCCCCTTGGCCTCGAGCTGGGCGAGCAGACGGTCGACGTAGTGGATGTCCTGGGCGCCCTCGACCTTGGGCACCATGATGACGTCGAGCTTGTCGCCGATCTCGGTGACCAGCGTCGTCAGGTCGTCGAGGACCCAGGGGGAGTCCAGGCTGTTGACGCGCACCCACAGCTGCGTGTCGCCGAAGTCGGTGGCCTTCGCGATGTCGACGAGACCCTGGCGCGCGGCCTCCTTCTTCTCGGTCTTGATCGCGTCCTCGAGGTTGCCGAGGATGATGTCGACCTTCGAGGCGATGTCGGGGACCTTCGCCGCCATCTTCTCGTTGCTCGGGTCGAAGAAGTGGATCATCCGGCTCGGACGGAACGGCACCTCGGCGAGCGGAGCGGGAGCTCCGACGGCGAGCGGACGGAGGAATGCACGGGGGTTGCGCACGCGGGTCTCTTCCTGCAGACGTCGGGACTGCCCGACAGTATGGCCGGGACTCGTGACCCGTGAGTAGGGCGGGTCTCACAGTGCGTCCAGCCGCCCGGGGCCCGGCACCCCCGCCGGTGTCGTTCGCCGCCCGGGGCCCGGCACCCCCGCCGGGTCAGCGGACGGACATGACCACACGGTCGTCGCGGGCGGCCTCGTCGGCGACCCAGCCGTCCGGCGAGGACTCCGCCGTCCAGCGCAGGCCGTCGAAGCTGACCGACGCGACCTGCAGGTCGGCCGCGTTGGCCACCAGGTAGTGCGCCAGGGCCCACCCGCGCGCCCGCACGTCGGCGGCCGCGCCGTCGAGGCGGTACGTGAGCGCGTCCTCGGCGTCGTCGGTGCTGCGGGGGATCTCCCCGAAGGCCTTGTCGACGTCGGCCGCCACGGTCCGCACCGAACCGCCACCGACCGGGTTGATCTGGCAGGTGAACGCGGCGGGGCTGTAGCCCCGGAGGGCGGAGGCCAGCGCGCGGGCGTAGTCCTCGTGCTGGGCATAGGCGCCAGGGAACGCCGAGCGCTGCACCTCCTGCGCCGCGACCGTGATCTCGAGCGACGTGTAGTCGTCGACCTTCTCGAGGCCGTCGTAGAACTTACCGATCGCGTAGTGCGGGTCCAGGATCTCCTCGACCGTGCCCCAGCCCTGCGACGGACGTTGCTGGAACAGACCCACGGAGTCCCGGTCACCGAAGTCGATGTTGCGGACCTTGGACTCCTGGAAGGCGGTCGCGATCGCGATCGTGGTGGCGCGCGGGGGAAGTCCGCGGTTCTGCGCCGTCGCGGCCATGAGGGCCGACCAGCGCGCCTGCTCCACGTCCACCTGCGCACGCGTCTCGCCCACCCGGGCCACGCAGTACTCGGTGCGCAGCGGCGTGCGGTCGGTCACCACGACCGCCACCAGGACGCCGGCCACGAGGACGGCGCCCAGCAGGACCCAGCGCAGCTTCACCCGGTCAGCCTAGGCAGACGACGTCAATCCGGCCGGGCACCTGGTGCCGGGTCCGGGCCGGGGTCAGTTGGCGTGCAGGTCGGAGTTCAGCTCGATGCCGCGCCGTTCGCCGCGAGGGCGCGCCTCGATCTGGCCGGTCTCGCTGTTGGTGAGGAACAGCAGGCTGTCCTGCCCGCTCAGCTCCGCCGCCTTCACCACGGAGCCGTCCGGCGTGCGCACCTTGGTGCCCGCGGTGACGTAGCAGCCGGCGGCGACCACGCAGTCGTCGCCGAGCGAGATCCCGATGCCGGAGTTGGCGCCGAGCAGGCTGTTGCGACCGATCGAGATCACCTCGGTACCACCGCCCGAGAGCGTGCCCATGATGCTCGCGCCGCCTCCGATGTCGGTGCCGTCGCCCACGACGACACCGGCCGAGATGCGGCCCTCGACCATGGCGTGGCCCAGCGTGCCGGCGTTGAAGTTCACGAAGCCCTCGTGCATGACGGTGGTGCCCTCGGCCAGGTGCGCGCCGAGGCGCACGCGGTCGGCGTCGCCGATGCGCACGCCGGACGGGATCACGTAGTCGGTCATCCGGGGGAACTTGTCGATGCTGGTCACGTTGACCGTGAGGCCGGCGGCGCGGGCGCGGGCGCGGGTGTGCTCGAACCCGGCGACCGCGCACGGACCGATCGTCGTCCAGACGACGTTCGTGAGCAGCCCGAACTGGCCGTCGAGGTTGACCCCGTGCGGCTGGACGAGACGGTGCGAGAGCAGGTGCAGCCGCAGCCACACGTCGTAGACGTCGGCGGGCGGTGCCGAGAGGTCCGGCGCGACGACGTGCACCACGGCCTTGCGGACCTGGCGCACCGCGTCCTCGCCGGTGAGTGCCGTGAGCTCCTCGGGCTCCGGGTCGTGCCCGGGGGTGCCGAGCCGGGGCTCGGGGAACCAGACGTCGAGGACGTCGGCGTCCTCGGTGAGGGTGGCCAGGCCGTAGCCGTACGCGCTCTGCTCGCTCATGGCCCTCAACCTACCGATCCGTCGATGGCGCCCGTCGGTGAGTGGACCTAGCGTGGACCGCATGGCGCTGGTGACCTACAAGGACCTCTGCATCGACGTGAACGACCTGCACGCGTCCGCGGCCTTCTGGGCCGAGACGCTGGGTCTTCGCGTGGTGCCCGACGAGGGTGTGGCGGGGGAGCAGGGTGAGGTGCACCTCGAGGGACCCACCCCTCGGCACACCGTGTGGCCCTGCGTCGTGCCGGAGCCCAAGTCGGTCAAGGACCGGGTCCACCTCGACGTCCACGCCGCAGCGTCGGTGCTGCCCGGGACCACACGTCTCAGCGCTGAGGGCGAGTTCCGGTGGACGGTCGTGGCCGGCCCGGAGGGCGACGAGATCTGCACGTTCGTGCGCGACGACGTTCCCGACTACCGGCTCTACGAGCTGTGCGTCGACGTCGCCGACCACCGCGCCGCGGCGGCCTGGTGGCAGGGCGTGTGGGGTGGCACGATCGGCAGCGAGGAGGAGCAGCGGTTCAGCTGGCTGGAGGACGTCCCCGGCATGCCGTTCGAGGGCATCGTGTTCTGCGACGTGCCGGAGCCCAAGACGGTCAAGAACCGGCTCCACTGGGACGTCGCGCTCACCGCCGGATCCGGCGTCGCCGATCTCGAGGCCCTCGGCGCCACCGTGCTGCGCCGACCCGACGACGAGGTGGTCTGGACGGTCATGGCCGACCCCGACGGCAACGAGTTCTGCGTGTTCGACGAGGACGCCGCGTGACGTCGCGGGCGCAGCTGCGCAGGGCGGCCCTCGCACAGGAGGGCGCCGAGCAGGTCGAGGTCGGACCCACGCGAGGCTGGGCGGTCGCGGGCACGGTGTTCGCCGCCCTCACCGACGACGGGCGCGCGGCGCTCTCGCTCGGGATCGAGCCGCGCAGCCGCATGGCCGGCGAGCTGCCCGGCGTGCAGACCACGTCGTCGGGCGTCCTGGTCGACCTCGACGTGATCGACGGGATGGCGCTCAACCACTGGGTCCACGAGGCGTGGCGGCACTGCGCACCGGCCGGTGTCGTCGAAGCGTCCGCGCACGCGGCGAGGGCTGCCGCCGAGGGCGACGACGACCTCGGTGCGATCGGTGCCCCGGCGCGGCGCGCGCTCCACGGTGCCGGCATCGGCTCGCTCGACGAGCTGGCTGCCCGCGATCGCGACGAGGTGGCCGCGCTGCACGGCATCGGCCCACGCGCGGTGGCGGCCCTGGCCGCTGCGCTCGCCGAGCGGGGGACCACGTGGTGAGCGTGCTGCGGGTCCCCGACCCTGCGGACGCCGAGGTCCTCGCCGACCTGTGGGCGACCAACCGCGAGCACCTCGACCCCTGGAGCCCCGAGCGCAATGCCGACTTCTACACCGTCGAGGGGCAGCTCGACCTGCTCGAGCGGCGTCTCGAGGCCATGGTCCAGGGCCGGGGTGCCTACTTCGTCGTGCTCGACGACGACCGGGTGGTCGGTGAGATCAACCTCAACGACCTGGTGCGCGGGGCCTTCCAGAACGCTCACGTCGGCTACTGGCTGGCCGCCGACGTGCAGGGGCGCGGGCTGATGACCCGCGCCGTCGAGGAGATCACCACCCACGCGTTCGAGGTCCTGCGGCTGCACCGGCTGCAGGCCGCCACGCTGGCCCACAACGAGCGCTCCCAGGCCGTGCTCCGGCGTGCCGGGTTCGAGTCGTTCGGACGCGCGCCGCGCTACCTCAAGATCGGCGGGCAGTGGCAGGACCACGTGCTGTTCCACCGCTTCACGCCGCACGACGTCTGAGCCCAGGTCCGGACCGTCGGGCTCAGTAGCGGGCCGAGAACCCGCCGTCGGCGTGCAGCAGCTGTCCGGAGATCCAGCGTCCTTCGGGCGACAGGAGGAAGGCGACCACTGCGGCGACGTCGCGTGGCTCCCCGAGACGACCGAGGGGCTGGTGCGGCAGCAGCCCCTCCCTGAGCTGGTCGTCCATCCACCCGGTGTCGACGGGGCCGGGGTTCAGCACGTTGGCGCTGATCCCGAGCGGGCCCAGCTCGCGTGCCGCGGAGATCACGATGCGGTCGAGCGCCCCCTTGGACGCGCCGTAGGGGAGGTTCCCGGTGGTGGCGTCGCTCGTCAGAGCGACCACCGCGCCCCCGCCGTCGGGCACCTGACGGGCGAAGCCGGCGATGAGGAGCAGGCTGGCGCGCGCGTTCACGGCCACGTGGGTGTCGAAGCTCTCGGCGGTCGTGTCGAGGACCCCGGTCTCGACGTCATGGGCGTGGCTCAGCACCAGGGCGCCGACTGGGCCTCGGTCACGGGTGACGGCGTCCAGCAGGTCGGTCGGCCCGTGCGGCGTGGACAGGTCCACGTCGAAGTCGGTGCCGGTCAGGTCGGAGGTGGCCACGTCCCAGCCGTCGTCGCGCAGTCGCGGCACGATCGCGGCGGCGAGGCTGTTCGGTCGGGCTGCTCCGGTCACCAGGGCGCAGGGCATGCCGTCAGCCTAGGTCCACGATCGGGGGAGACCGGTCAGCTGGAGCGTCGCTGCGCCACGCCGACCACGAACGCGACCTGGCCCAGGTGCTGCAGGGTGTCGCCCAGCACGCTCACGAGGCGCGCCGACGCGGTGACGGGCGGGTCCCAGCGCTCGTCGACCACGCGCGCCAGCTCGGTGGCGTCCAGCGTCCGGAGGTAGCGACGCGTGAGCGCGTGGACGTCCGCGTGGTACGCGTCGACCAGCTCGGCGGGAGGTCGGACCGAGAGCACCTGGTCGAGGTCGTGGCCGTACCCGATGTCACCGTGCTCGATGCCGTCGCCGAGGTGGGGAGCGAACCGCTCGGCCCACGTGTCCCACGCCTGCGGCACGTCGGCCAGGGCGGCCACGTGGTCGTCCTGCACGCGGGCGAGGTGCCAGAGCAGCCAGACGGGCGTGTTGGCGCCGTCGTCGACCTGGAACGTCGCCGTGGACTCGTCGAGGTCGGAGCACTGCTGCTCCACGAGCTCGCGGACGCGTCCGAAGGCGTCGTCCAGGAGGTCGGTCGTGACGGGGTCGAGGCTCATGTCCACGACGCTACTGCGTCAGCGCACGACCAGCCCGTCGCGCCGGTCCCACACGACCTCCGTGGCCTTGTCGTCGTCGATCGCCCGCAGCACGGCGTCGACCACGTCGGTGGCCGGCAGTGGCTCCGGCAGGCGCGGCGGGTCACCGGCGAGTGCGTGGGACGCGAGGTCGGTGTCGAGGTGCGGCGGACGGACGTCGACGATGCGCGTGCTCCGCCGGTGCTCGCGGCGCGCGACGGTGAGCCAGGCCGACAACGCCGTCTTGGCCGCCGAGTAGTCGGCCATGCCTGCGGTGGGGGCGTCGGCCAGGATCGCGGACAGCACGACGGCGACGCCACCGTCGAGGTGGGGGAGCGCGGCGCGCACGACGCCGGTGGCGCCGAGCGTGTTCACGGCGAACAGCTCCTCGACCACGACGGGGTCGGCATCCACTGCCGGACCGAACGCCGGGACGCCGGTGGCCACGACCAGGACGTCGAGCCCGCCGAGTGCGTCGACGGCCTGCCGCACCGTCGCCGCCGCGCGCTCGACGTCGACGACGTCGAGCACGAACGTGGGAGCGTCGAGCTCCTCGCCGATCGCCGCGAGCCGGTCGGCGTCACGCCCCGTGACCGCCAGGGAGGCGCCGGCCTCGTGCAGGGCGCGGGCGATGCCGCCGCCGAGGGCTCCGGTGGCACCCACGACGAGGGCACGGACGTCGGTGAGCTCCATGCTCGGGACGCTACCCACGCCCGGGGGAGCCGCAACGTGAGTCGTGGTGCTTCAGGTGGCTGGGTCTGGTGTTGCTGCTGCGCTACTGCGGCTGAGTCTTGTCCTGCGGCTGCGCTGCTCCGGCGGGGTCTTCTCGTGCGGCTGCGTTGCTGTGGCTGCGAGTCGACCTGCTCCCCGAAAGGGCCTCGACCGGCGGAGGGGTCCGGGGTCGGTCGGGCTCTCGGAGCGTGGCCGGGGGTGACGCAGGATTTTGCGTTCGTGCGTGAGGGGGCGAAGGATGCTGCCTTCGCTACGGGATCCGGTGCGGAACGCAGCATCGTTCGGGGTTCTGCGCGCGAAGGCAGAATCCTGGGTCCGCTGGGGCGCCGGTGCGCGGCGGATGGGCAGAGATTCTTCCTTTGCGTGGGACGGTCCACGAGAAGGGAGAATCCCTGCCCGTGGGGGGCCTCTTCTCGTCGCCACCATGCTTCCTTCGCGTGACACGGTCCACGCGAAGGAAGAATCGTGCGTGGATCCCGCGCAGAGGGAGAATCGTGGCCGCGCCCCGCAGACCCACCCGAGCCGAGACCCCCCCTGCTGCGGTCGAGGCCCTCTCGGAGACCACGCCCACTCGTAGCCACAGCGACGCAGCAGCGAGCGAACGCCCAGCCGAGCGACGCAGCACACGCGAAACCCCACCGCAGCGACGCACCACCACGCGAAGCCCCACCGCAGCGACGCAGCACCACGCGAAGCCCCACCACAGCGACGCAGCACCACGCGAAGCCCACCACAGCGACGCAGCAGCACCCACGAGATCGGCCACGCCCGCCGCACCTGACGACACATCCGCATCGCCCGGGCCGGGTGACGGGCACCCGGGGGAGTGAGACCTAGAGTGGTCGACATGGCCGTCCTCGACCCCTCGCGCGACGTCGTCCAGCTGACGGCCGACCTCTGCGACATCGCCTCGGAGAGCCTCCAGGAGGCGGAGATCGCCGACGCCGTCGCCGCCGTGCTCGACGCGGCCTCGCACCTCACCGTCGTGCGCGACGGCCACACGCTCGTGGCGCGCACCGACCTCGGCCGGGACGAGCGGGTCGTCATCGCGGGGCACCTCGACACCGTGCCGGCGAACGGCAACTTCCCGACCCGGCTCGACGGCGACACCCTCTGGGGTCTCGGCACCTGCGACATGAAGGGCGGCGTGGCGGTCGCGCTGCGGCTCGCCGCCGGGTTGCCCGACCCGAACCGCGACGTGACCTACGTGTTCTACGACGCCGAGGAGATCGCCGCGAAGTACAACGGTCTCGGCCGCGTCGCCCGGGAGCGCCCCGAGCTGCTCGAGGGTGACTTCGCGATCCTCATGGAGCCGTCGGTCGCCTCGGTCGAGGCCGGCTGCCAGGGCACGATCCGCGTCGACGTCGTCACCCGCGGCGAGCGCTCCCACTCGGCGCGCTCCTGGATGGGGCACAACGCCATCCACGACGCCGCCGAGCTGCTCGTCCGGCTGCGCGACTACGAGCCCCGCCGCGTGGTCATCGACGGGCTCGAGTACCGCGAGGGCCTCAACGCCGTGGCGATCAGTGGGGGCGTCTCCGGCAACGTGGTGCCCGACCTGGCCACCGTCACGGTCAACTACCGCTTCGCCCCCGACCGCAGCGAGGCCGACGCGCTGGCCCACCTCGCGGAGGTGTTCGAGGGCTTCGAGCTCACGGTCACCGACTCCGCCCCCGGCGCGATGCCCGGGCTCGACCACCCGGCGGCAGCCGCGTTCGTCGCGGCGGTCGGCGCGGAGCCCCGTCCCAAGTTCGGCTGGACCGACGTCGCCCAGTTCACGCAGCTCGGGATCCCCGCGGTCAACTTCGGCCCCGGCGACCCGATCTACGCCCACAAGCAGGACGAACACGTCCCCGTCGCGCACCTGCGCACCGTCGAGGACGCCCTCACGAGATGGCTGACCGCATGAGCTACCAGAAGGGTCCGGTGCGTCTGCGTCGCGACCGCATCCCCACCAGCACCACCGACCAGCGTCTGCTCGACTCGCGCGGACCCACGGACTGGGTGCACACCGATCCGTGGCGCGTGCTGCGCATCCAGGCCGAGTTCGTGGAGGGCTTCGGCGCCCTCTCCGAGCTGGGTCCGGCCGTCGCCGTGTTCGGCTCGGCGCGCACCAAGCCCGACGACCCGATGTACGAGAAGGCCCGCGAGGTCGCCGAGAAGCTCTGCAGTCGCGGCTACGCCGTCATCACCGGTGGTGGACCCGGTGCCATGGAGGCCGCCAACCGCGGGGCCAGCGACTGCGGCGGCGTGTCGGTGGGCCTCGGCATCGAGCTCCCGCACGAGCAGGGACTCAACGAGTGGGTCGACCTGGGCATCAACTTCCGCTACTTCTTCGTGCGCAAGACGATGTTCGTCAAGTACGCCCAGGGCTACATCGTCATGCCGGGCGGGTTCGGCACGCTCGACGAGCTGTTCGAGGCGCTGACGCTCTCGCAGACGGGCAAGATCACGACGTTCCCGATCGTGCTCTTCGGCACCGCCTACTGGCAGGGCCTCATCGACTGGCTCCGCGACACGATGCTGCCCGACGGCAAGATCAACGAGGCCGACCTCGACCTCGTGCTGCTCACCGACGACGTCGACGAGGCGGTCGCCCACTTCGACGCCGTCGCCTCCGAGTAGCGGCGAAGTGAGGGTCACCTCGCGCAACGCCGCCTTCCAGCAGTGGGAGGCGCTGCTGGGCAACCGGCGCAAGCGTCACCAGCTCGGTCGGATGCTCGTGCAGGGCGTGCGCCCGGTGACGGTGGCGCTCGACGCGGTGGGCCGCTCCGGCCTGGTCGTCGACGCCGTGCTCCACGACGACCGGCCGAGCCCGTCGCAGTGGGCCCAGGACGTGGTCTCCCGCGCCGTCGCGTCCGGCGCCACGGCCTACGAGCTGTCGGCGGAGCTGCTGGCCGAGCTCGCCGAGCAGGAGCAGGACCGACCCGAGGTCGTGCTGGTGGTCGTCCAGCCCGCCGACGACGTCGCGCGGCTCCCGGTCCCGGCGGACCTGCTCACGGTGGTGCTCGACCGACCGTCGAGCCCGGGCAACGTCGGCAGCATCGCCCGGTCGGTCGACGCGTTCGGCGGCACCGGTCTCGTGGTGTGTGGTCATGCGTGCGACCCGTACGAGCCGAGAGCGGTGCGGGCGTCCACCGGGTCGGCGTTGACGGTTCCGACGGTGCGCCTCGGGTCCCCCCGCGAGGTGCTCGCGTGGGTCGAGGCGGCGCGTCGCGACCTGGGCCACGTCGCGGTCGTGGGCACCGACGAGCACGGTGAGGTCGAGCTGGCCGACGCCGACCTGACCGGCCCGACCGTGGTCGTGACGGGCAACGAGACCCGCGGCCTGTCGAGTGCGTGGCGGGAGGCGTGCGACCTGGTCGTGCACATCCCGATGACCGGGACCGCCTCGTCGCTCAACGCCGCCAACGCCACCTCCGTCGTGCTCTACGAGGCCTCACGCCAGCGTCGGCGACGCTGACGTCGGTCGTCCGCCGCCGTCCGCCGAGCCCACGTCCCCGCCGTCGCGCGTGAGCGACACGGCGAGGAGGACGAGCCCCGCCGCGGCGACGGTGCCGTGCGCGACGCGGCCACCACCCGGGAGGAAGAACTGGGGGAGGTAGGTGGCGAGCGCGACGGCCGTGAGGGCGAGGCCCGCACGGGTGAGCCCGCTCGCGCGGGTCGCGAGGATCCCGAGCCGCACGGCCGCGACGAGCAGCGCGCCCCAGCCCAGAGCGAACAGCGTCATCGCCACCGGCTCGTAGCGGAACAGGTCGGCCGCGCCCGTCGTGGCCGAGAGAACGGTCTCGTCGCCGGTCTCGAGCACGCGCCGGCCCACCGCGTGCAGGCCGTACGCCTCGGCCCCGTAGTAGGGGAGCAGTAGCGTCGTGCCGGCCACCGCGGCCCGGTGAGCCGTGCGGTCGACCGCCGCGAGGGCCCAGGCGACGAGCACGAAGCCGACCATGGCGAGCACGTGGGCCCAGAGCCAGGCCGGACGTGCGTAGAGCTCGGCCGCGGCCCGGCCGTCCTCGACCGCGTGGCCACGGAGCAGGGGATAGACCAGTAGAGCGGCGCCCGCCACGAGCAGGGCAGCCGCACGGAGACGACGGTCGTCGAGCGGGTCGGTCGGGGTGCGCATGGGTCCTCCACGTCACGAACTGTGAGCAGTGCTCTCTCGGCCCATCGTGCAGCACGGGGACCCGAAGATCAAGAGCAGTGCTCTCACCTACTGCGGCCGAGCTCCTCGCGGAGAGCGGCTACCTCGGCGCGCAGCTCGGTGACCGCGTCCAGCACCAGGCGCTCGCTCTCCTCGACCTCGTCCACGATCTCGCGCTTGTCGTCCTCGTTCTGCATCTCCAGCGCCTCCACGGCCACGGCGATGAACAGGTTCAGCACGATGTAGGTCGAGATGAGGATGTAGGCGATGAAGAAGACCCACGAGGCAGGGTGGGCGTCCGTGACGGGACGGATCACGTTCGCCCAGTCGTCGCCCGTCATCACCTGGAACAGGCTCAGCAGCGAGGTCGGGAGGTCCCCGAAGTGCTCGGGGTCCGTGGTGCTGAACAGCTGCGTCGAGACGACGCCCGACACGTAGACGAGCATGACGAGCAGGGCGCCGATGGAGACCATGCCCGGGAGTGTGGCCACGAGGGCCGCGACCACGCGACGCATGGACCGCACGGCCGACAGCAGACGCAGCACCCGCAGGACGCGCAGGACGCGCAGGACGCCGAAGGCACCCGAGGCGGGGATGAGCGCGACCGCCACCACGAACAGGTCGAACAGGCTCCAGCCGTCACGGAAGAACGCGCCGCGATGGGCGAAGATCCGCAGACCGATCTCGACCACGAAGACCGCCACGGTCACCCAGCCGAGCGGGGCGAGCCAGCCGGCCTCGCGCACGAGCTGCGGGGAGGTCTCGAGGCCCAGCACCGCGGCGTTCACCACGATCACCGCGATGATGAACCACTGGAAGCGGGACGACTCGACGAGGGCGAGCACGCGGGCGCGGGTGGGGGTCACGGTCGGGCTCCGGGCGGTGAAGGAGTGGCGAGGGGAGTGCGGCGACGACGACGTCGGCGAGCGGCTCATCGTATCGGTGTGTCCGTGGCGCCTGGCAGGATCGGGGGATGACGGTCACCGGACCCGACGAGATCGAGCGCTGTCCCTGGGCCAGCGACGTGGCCCTGCAGCGCTACCACGACGAGGAGTGGGGCCGCGAGCTGCGCGGTGACCGAGCCATGTTCGAGCGACTCAGCCTGGAGGCCTTCCAGGCCGGGCTGTCGTGGTCGCTGATCCTGCGCAAGCGCGAGGCGTTCCGGGCCGCCTTCGTCGGGTTCGTGCCCGCGCTGGTCTCCCGGTTCGACGACTCCGACGTGGAGCGGCTGCTCACCGACGCCGGCATCGTGCGCAACCGCGCCAAGGTCGAGGCCACCATCTCCAACGCCCGCGCCACCCTCGAGCTGGGCGAGAGCCTGAGCGACCTCGTGTGGTCGTTCGCGCCCGACGACCACGTCGCGCCCCGCTCGGTCGACGACGTGCCCGCGACGTCGCCGGAGTCCACCGCGCTCGCGCGGGAGCTGAAGCGTCGCGGCTTCACGTTCGTCGGTCCCACCACGGCCTACGCCCTCATGCAGGCCACCGGCATGGTCGACGACCACCTCGTCGGGTGCGTCGCACGACGGTCCTGACGCTTACCACTCCTGTCACATCCGTCTCCTGCGTCACGGTGTGGCTCCCGCGCCGACGGGGCTGGGAGATCTAGCCTTTCGCCATGACCACCCCCCGCTCCGCCGCTCGACGCAGCCGCCGTTCCGTGCGCACCCTCGCTGCCGTCGTCCTCATCGTGTCCGCCCTCGTCGCCGGCACGGCGGCGATCGTGGTCGCGACCGTCGCCGCTCTCGCGGTCGCGGTCGCCTATGCCGTGACGGTCTGCTCCGTCGCCGCCCGGCTCCTGACCAACGAGACCGCGCAGGTGCGTCGCGACTGGGCCCGTGACCGCGCGGTCACCGCCCACGAGCAGAGCCGCGAGGCCGCCCGTCGCAAGCGCGAGCAGGTCTCCTTCGCCGACACCATGGCCGAGAAGGTGCAGGTGCGCGACACCCGCATCGAGGACCTGGCCGCGCAGATCGCCGAGGCAGAGGCGGCCCTCGCCCGGGCCGAGGCCGAGCACGTCGCCGCCGCACGGCGCGCCGACGCGCTCGACGGTGAGCTCCAGCAGACGCGCGACTCGCTGCTCGGCACCCGCGCCGAGGTGCGCCGCCTGCGCGACGAGCTGGCGGCGAGCCAAAGCGCGGAGCTCGAGGCCCGCACCGAGCTGCTGGCCTGGCAGCAGCAGGCCGAGGAGCAGCGCAGGCTCGCCTGACCCCTCGGTTCCCGGACCGGCCCCGCGGCGGCAGCAGCCGGCCCCGGTTCGACTGGTCGGGCCCGTTCGGCTCAGTCCTGAGGGTGAAGGGCCACCACGCCACGCAGGCGAGCCTCGTTCTCGACGGCCCGTGCCACGCGCGCGCCCGCTCCCTCGGGCGACAAGGCCCGCAGCACCGCAGCGCCGCGGCCCGCGCGGTCGGCCACTGCCGCGGCCAGCGTCGCGGCCGCAGCCGGCACCCGGTCGCGTTCGTGGACCTCGTGCACCAAGCCGATCCGTCGAGCGTCGACCGCGGTGACGGCTCGCGGTGCGAGCAGGAGCAGGCGTGCCGTCGCGTCGCCCACGGCGCCCGGGAGGGTGACGCTCGTGCCGCCCACGAGTGGCTCCACCCGCACGGTGGCGTCGGCCGCGGCCACGCGCAGGTCGGCGGCCAGCGCCAGGGCCGAGGCGTGCCCGTCGATCGTCCCCAGGAGGGCCGCCACCACCGGCACCGAGGCATCGGCCACGGCCAGGACCGCGTCGTCGTCCAGCCCGCCGGAGGATTCGTCGAGCACGAGCAGCAGGCAGCGGACACCGGGCGTGGTGAGCGCGTCACGTACACGTCGAGCGGCCGATCCGGACCCGAGCGCGCCCGCCTCCGGGGCGGACCGGGTGCGCAGGTCGACCCTCGTCACGCCCGGAGCGGAGGGGTGCTGCGCCGTGCTGTCGTGGTCCTGACCTGGAGTGCTCACGTCGTCCTTCGCACCGGTTGGAAGTGATGAGGGGGCATGAGAGATAATAGGAACCTGAGGCGACCGGAAGGCGGTCACCGAATGGAAGGGGAACCCATGGCGGCCATGAAGCCTCGTACTGGTGACGGACCGATGGAAGTCACCAAGGAGGGCCGCTGCATCGTCATGCGGGTCCCGCTCGAGGGCGGTGGACGTCTCGTGGTCGAGCTGAACAACGAGGAAGCCGAGACGCTCGGCGACGCGCTCAAGGCCGTCTGAGCTTGTTCGGTCTGACGATGCGCTGGTCCTTGACCGGCGCACCCGAGGACACCCTCGCGCAGCTGCGCGCGTACATCGAGGACGTCAGCTTCGCCCGCTTCGCGGGGCTCGACGGCCTGCGGTTCAAGTCCTGGCGCGCCCGCGAGGGCGAGTGGTTCGAGGGCACGTACGTGTTCGTGAACGCCGAGGCACGTGCCGCGTTCCAGGCCGACATGGAGTCCGGTGCCGCCGACCTCCCGGGCAGCCGCATCATCGGCAGCCCGCCCGAGCTCATCGAGGCGTGCGAGATCGTCGCGGTGGTGCGGGGGCCCGCCGGCTTCCGTTCGGCCCCGGCCTTCGAGCGCTGAGCCGGGCGCTCAGGCCACGCGGCGCACGGCCAGCAGGCCGTCGCCCACCGGGAGCAGGGCCGGCACGAGCCGCTCGTCGACCGCGGCCTGCGTGAGCAGCTCGCGGATCGCGACGGTCTCGGCGTCGCGGCGCTCGGGGTCGGCCACGCGGTCGTGCCAGAGCGCGTTGTCGAAGACCACGACGCCGCCCACGCGCACGAGGCGCAGTGACTGCTCCAGGTACTCGCCGTACTCGACCTTGTCGCCGTCGACGAAGACCAGGTCGTAGCCCTCGTCGGTGAGGCGGGGCATGACGTCGAGCGCCGACCCGGCGATCAGCCGGAAGCGCTGCGGCGCGACGCCGGCCTGGGTGAAGACCTGCCGGGCGTGACGCTGGTGCTCCGCCTCGAGGTCCACCGAGGTGAGCACACCGTCGTCGGCCATGCCGCGCAGGAGCCAGAGTCCGGACACGCCGGTGCCCGTGCCGACCTCGGCCACGGCACGCGCATCCAGCACGGACGCCAGGAAGCGCAGCGTCGCCCCACCGGCCGCCCCGATCGGGCTCACGCCCACCTCGTCGGCTCGGCGGCGCGCGTCGGCGAGGTGGTCGTCCTCGCTCAGGTAGCCCTCGACGTAGCTGAGGCTGGCTTCGCTGGTGATGATGACTCCTCGGTGGCGCGTGCCGGGGGTCCGGCGGCTGTGGGGCCAGCATAGTGAGGTCGTCACGGTTGGCGGCGTTGCGTGCCCCGGGGCTCGCCGTGTCGTGCCGGGGCCCAGGATGCGCCATGATCGAGAGGGAACCGTCAGCGTCCTCTGGGCGTTCTCTCAGGAGACGGCACGACGATCGATGCATGAAGGAAGAAGACGTGAGCACGCAGGTCATGACCGCTGAGCGCGACGCCCGGACGGGCGAGGGCTCGACGGACGCCGACACCGCGTGGGAGACCATCGTCGAGGAGCACTCCGCCCGCGTGTACCGCCTGGCGTACCGACTCACCGGCAACCGCCACGACGCCGAGGACCTCACCCAGGACGTCTTCATCCGTGTGTTCCGCTCGCTGGACCGGTACGAGCCGGGCAACTTCAACGGCTGGATCCACCGCATCACGACCAACCTGTTCCTCGACCGGGTGCGTCGGACGAGCAAGCTGCGCATGGACGGCTTCAGCGAGGGTGCCGAGGAGCGGCTGGAGGGGCGCGAGCAGCGACCCGAGTCGGTCGTGCACGACGCCGCCTTCGACCCCGACATCGAGGCCGCGCTCTCGTCGCTCACCGAGGAGTTCCGCGTCGCCGTGGTGCTGTGCGACGTGGAGGGACTGTCCTACGAGGAGATCGCCGACGTGCTGGGCGTCAAGATCGGCACGGTCCGCTCGCGCATCCACCGGGGTCGTACGCAGCTGCGGCACGCCCTCGCCCACCGCGCCCCGACCGCCGGCCGGACCCGCTTCCTCGGAGCCGTGGGAGCCTGATGGCCCATCTGGACGCCGACGTCGCCGCCTTCGTGGACGGGCAGCTCTCGCCCGATGCCACGGAGGTCGCGGCGCGTCACGTCCAGTCCTGCGAGCGGTGCCGCGAGGCGGTGGCGCAGCAGCGCCAGCTCAAGCGACGCATGCAGGTGTCCGCCGACGTGCGACCTCCGGCGTCGCTGCTCGCCTCGCTCAGCTCCGTGCCGGCGTCCCCGCCTCCTCCGGCGCCCAGCGCCTGGGCCCGGATCGTGCGGTCGAGCACCCTCGGGGCGGCGGGCGTGCTCGTGGGCGCCTCCCTCGCCGTGGCGCTGGCGGCCTACCTCGCCGGTGGGAGCGCCCGTGGCATCGGCGACGAGGTGTTGCCGCCCGTCGAGACCTACGCAGCCGACTTCCACGGTGCGGACCCGATGGCCGGGAACGACGTCATGACCGCCGCGGTCATGGAGGACCTGACCGCCAACGGCTGGCCGTGCCACGGTCAGCTGGGTGACGACCTCGAGCGCGTCGAGGGACGTCTGCAGGACGAGGGAGCGGTCTCGCTGACCTACACCGACGGCCTGCACCGCCTGGTCCTGCACGAGCAGAACGGCGCGCTCGACACCGACGGCCTGCAGGGCTTCGAGCCTCGTCGGCTCGCCGACCGGCCGGTGTGGGTGCGGGAGACGCCCCGCGAGCGCATCGTCACGTGGGACGCGGACGGCGTGGTCTACACGATCGTGACCGACGTGGGTGACGACCGGCTGGCGCCGGCCCTGCGCGACCTGCCCGCTCCGCTCGGCGAGCCCGGGCTGCGTCAGCGCCTGGGCGACGGCCTCAGCCGCGTCACGACCTGGATCTCCGCCTGACGGCTCCCACGACGACCGGTGAGGGCCCTCAGGTCGCCTCGTCGTCGTGCGGCGGCCGCTCGCCGGGACGCAGGATCCGGTCGCGGGTGGGCGTCTCGGACTCCTCGAGGAGGTGGCGCCGCACCACGTCGCGGGGGTCGAGGCTGCGCAGGTCGACGTCGGAGAAGTCCTGGCCCAGCTCGCGCCCGAGGTCGTTCTTGGCGTTGTCGGCCATCCGCCGCACGGTGCGCACCATCTGAGCCGCCTGCTTGGCCATGCCCGGGAGCTTGTCGGGTCCGAACAGCAGCAGGCCGACCACGAGGATCAGGCCGATCTCCGGCCAGCCCATCCCGAACACGGCCGGTTCCTCAGAGTCGACCGACGGGCGCGAGACCGAGCTGCATCCCGGCCAGGCCGCGCGAACGGCCGGTGAGGGAGTCGGCCACCTGCAGCAGGATCTTCGCGGACTCGCTGTCGGGGTGGGTGGCGACGATCGGCAGGCCGTCGTCGCCGCCGATGCGCAGCTGCTCCTCGAGCGGCACCTTGCCGAGCACGGGCACGTCGTGGCCGAGCCGCTGGCCGAGGGTGCGTGCGACGGTCTCGGCGCCGCCGCTGCCGAAGACCTCGAGCCGCTCGCCCGCGGGCGTGAGCAGGTACGACATGTTCTCGATGACGCCGACCACGCGCTGGTGCATCATCGAGGCCATCGTCCCGGCCCGCTCAGCGACCTGGGCGGCCGCCTGCTGCGGCGTGGTGACCACGACGACCTCGGCGTTGGAGAGGTGCTGGCCGAGGCTGATGGCCATGTCACCGGTGCCCGGGGGCAGGTCGAGCAGCAGGGCGTCGAGGTCGCCCCAGAACACGTCGCTCAGCATCTGCACGAGCGCACGGTCGAGCATGGGTCCGCGCCACGCGACCACCTGGTCACGCTTGGGCTTGAGCATGCCGATGCTCATGACCTTGACGTCGGGCGCGTCCGGGGAGCCGGGGACCGCGACCGGCACCGGGAGGATCATGTCGTCGACCTGGGTGGGGCGACGGTCGCCGACGCCCATCATGTCGGGGATCGAGTGGCCGTAGATGTCGGCGTCGACGATGCCGACCTTCAGTCCGCGCTGCGCCATCGCCACGGCCAGGTTGACGGTGACGGAGGACTTGCCGACGCCGCCCTTGCCCGACGCGATCGCGTAGACCTTGGTGAGCGAGCCGGCCTGGGCGAAGGGGATCTCGCGCTCGGCCTGGCCGCCGCGCAGCATCTCGCGCATGCTCTTGCGCTGCTCGTCGGTCATGACGCCGAGGTCCACGTGCACGGTGTGCTGGGGGGCCACCTTCTGGACGGCCTCCGTGGTGTCACGGGTGAGCGTCTCCTTGAGGGGGCAGCCCGAGACGGTCAGCAGGATGCGCACGGTGATCGACGTGTCGTCGATCGTGATCGTGTCGACCATGCCGAGCTCGGTGACGGGACGCTTGATCTCGGGGTCGATCACGCTGCCGAGGGCCTCGCGGACCCGCTCCTCGGTGACGGACTCGTCGGTGACGGATGCCATGGGCCCCATCGTACGGGCGGGACCTGCGTCCCGGTCCCGCAGGCGAGCCTCACTGCTCGGTCGGCTCGCCGTCCTCGTCGTCGGGCGGGGTCTGCAGCGACTCCAGGAGGTCGCGCAGCTCCGATCGCAGGAAGTCGCGGGTGGCGACCTCACCGAGGCCGAGACGCAGGCTCGCGACCTCGCGGGCCAGGAACTCCATGTCGGCGTGGGACTGCGCGGTGGCGTGCCGGTCCTGCTCCTGCTGCACGCGGTCGCGGGCCTCCTGGCGGTTCTGCGCCAGCAGGATCAGCGGCGCGGCGTAGGACGCCTGCAGCGACAGCATGAGGGTCAGGAAGATGAACGGGTACTCGTCCCAGCGTGGACGGTCCGGACCCCACGGGACGTTCCAGACCACCCAGATGATGATGAGCAGCGTCATCCAGATGAGGAACTTGGCCGTGCCCATGAACCGGGCGAAGGTCTCCGCGAAGCGGCCGAACCGGTCGGTGTCGCCCGACCTCGGGCGCAGGGAGCGACGACGGTCGCGGGGCTGGTCGAGCCGCGCCCGCTCCTGGCGGGCCTGGTCGCGGTCGCCGCGGGAGCGCCCGATCTCGGGGCGTCGGCGTCGGCCGTCGGAGCGCTCAGCCACGGGTGGTCACCTCCGCCGGACGTGGGCTCGGATCACGCTCGCGCCAGCCCTCGGGAAGCAGGTGGTCGAGCACGTCGTCGATGGTGACGGCCCCGATGAGGTGGTTGTTCTCGTCGACCACGGGCAGCGCGAGCATGTCGTAGGAGGCCAGCAGGCTGGCGACCTGCTCGAGCGTCGCGTCGGGTCGGGGCCAGTCGATGTCGTTGTCGGCGAGCCCGCCGACGAGGGTCGACGGCGGTTCGCGCAGCAGCGCCTGCACGTGCACGATCCCGAGGAAGCGGCCGGTGGGCGTCTCGACGGGGGGCCGGCACACGTAGACCATCGAGGCCAGGGCCGGACCGATCTCGGGCTCACGGACCCGGGCGAGCGCCTCGGCGATCGTGGCGTCGGGCGGAAGGATGACCGGTTCGGTGGTCATCATGCCGCCGGCCGTCCGGTCCTCGTAGACCAGCAGTCGGCGGACGTCGTCGGCGTCCTCGGGCTCCATGAGGGCCAGCAGCTGCTCCGACGTGGCCGTCGGCAGCTCGCCGAGCAGGTCGGCGGCGTCGTCGGGGTCCATCTCCTCGAGCACGTCGGCGGCGCGCTCGGGATCGAGCACCCCCAGGATCTCCACCTGGACGGTGTCGGGAAGCTCCTCGAGGACGTCGGCGAGCCGCTCGTCCACCAGCTCGCCCACGATCTCGGTGCGCCGCTTGGCAGGAAGGTCGAGCAGGGCGTTCGCGAGGTCGGCCGGCCGCATCTCGTCCATCGTCGCGAGCAGGTGGGTCGCGCCCTGGGAGGCCTCCTCGCCCACCAGCCCGGTGACCTCGTCCCAGTCGACCACGTGGGTGGCACCGCGCCGACCGAAGCGCTTGCCCGTCTCCTGCACGGCGACGGTGCCGATGAACCAGTCGCGCCGGGTGTCCTGCTCCATGGCCAGGTCGTAGACCGTGCCGCCGCGCTGGTCGGGCAGGGACACCGTGCGGTCGAGGAGCTCGTGGATGGCGAGGGTCTCGCTGCTGCGCTTCTCGAAGCGGCGGACGTTGAGCACGCCGGTCGTGATGATCTGTCCCGAGTCGAGCGACGTGACCCGCCCGATCGGCAGGAAGACCCGACGCCGCCCCAGGACCTCCACGACCAGGCCCACCACACGGGGTCGCTGGCGGGCGGAGCGCACGGCCACCACGACGTCGCGCAGCTTGCCGACCTGGTCGCCCGCGGGGTCGAAGACCTCCTGCCCGACGATGCGGGACAGGAAGATGCGACCGGGGCTGGAGCTCACCCGCCCAGCCTAGTGCGAGCCGGGGAACGGTCGGGCCCCGTGGGGCGGTGGGCGCGCGCGACGTCGCCGTGTCTCGTATCCTGCGAGACGCACGTCACACGGGTCGCCGCCGCGCCCGTGAGATCGACCTAGGGGGACCATGTCCACGCACTTCCTCGACCGCGAGCGCACCGTCGCCGGACCCGGATTCAACCGGTGGCTGATCCCACCGGCTGCCCTGGCGGTGCACCTGTGCATCGGGCAGGTCTACGCGACGAGCGTCTACAAGGCCTCGCTCGTGCAGCACTTCGACACCAGCCTCACCGCGATCGGCATCGTCTTCTCGATCGCGATCGTCATGCTCGGTGTCTCGGCGGCCGTGTTCGGCACCTGGGTCGACTCCGGCGGTCCCCGTCGCGCCATGGTCGCCGCCGCGACCTGCTGGTCGGCGGGATTCCTGGTGGGGGCGCTCGGCATCGCGACCAGCCAGCTGTGGCTGCTCTACCTCGGGTACGGCGTGCTCGGCGGCATCGGCCTGGGCATCGGCTACATCTCGCCGGTCTCCACGCTCATCAAGTGGTTCCCGGACCGCCCGGGCCTGGCCACCGGAATGGCGATCATGGGCTTCGGTGGCGGCGCGATGATCGCGAGCCCTGTGTCCAGCACGCTCCTCGGCTGGTACGACTCGGCCTACGACACCGCGTCCGGCATCGCGTCGGGGCGGGCGGTGGCCCTGCTGTTCGTGACGCTCGGCCTGGGCTACCTGGTCGTCATGCTCTTCGGGGCCTGGCTGGTGAAGGTCCCGGCCGACGGGTGGGTCCCGCGGGGCTTCGACCCGTCCACCGTGAAGAAGAAGGCCCTCGTCACCACCGAGAGCGTGTCGGCGAACAACGCGGTCCGCACGCCGCAGTTCTGGCTGCTGTGGATCGTCCTGTTCTGCAACGTCACCGCGGGCATCGGCATCCTCGAGCAGGCCGCGCCGATGATCCAGGACTTCTTCCGCGAGGGCGAGGAGTCGAGCGTGGCTGCTGCTGCGGCCGCGGGCTTCGTCGGCTTCCTCTCGCTGTGCAACATGGCCGGTCGGTTCATCTGGTCGTCCACGTCCGACATCGTGGGGCGCAAGAACATCTACATGCTCTACCTCGGTCTAGGCATCGTGCTCTACGCGACGCTGGCACTCGGTGGGTCGACCTCGACGGTGCTGTTCGTCGTCCTGGCCGGCGGCATCCTCAGCTTCTACGGCGGCGGGTTCGCCACGATCCCGGCCTACCTGCGCGACCTCTTCGGCACGTTCCAGGTGGGTGCCATCCATGGGCGCCTGCTCACCGCGTGGTCGGCGGCCGGCGTGGCAGGCCCGCTCATCATCAACGGGTTCCTCGACGCGCGGGGCGAGCCGGGCGCCTTGACTGCGGCCGACTACCGCCCGGCGCTGCTCACCATGGTCGGCGTGCTGGTGGTGGGCTTCGTGGCCAACCTGCTCGTGCGCCCGGTCGCCTCGCGGTTCCACGAGCCCAAGGACGAGGGCAGCCGCACGGAGCCGACCGACCCGGCCGTGGCGACGGCCCCGGCCGCTGACGACACGACGGCCGAGGGCGTCACGCCGCTGGCCGTCGTGGCCTGGCTCGTGGTCGGGGTGCCGCTGGCCTACGGCGTGTACGAGACGGTGGTCAAGGCAGCGGCGCTGTTCTGACCCGGTGCACCCGCACCGAGCGTGTCAGTCGACGACGACGCGCTCGGGGTGGGTGTACACGTTGAACGTCGTGCCACGGGAGAAGCCGACGAGGGTCACGCCGAGCCGGTCCGCGAGGTCGACGGCGAGCGAGGAGGGTGCACTCACCGCGGCCAGCACGGGGACGCCGGCCATCGCGGCCTTCTGCACGAGCTCGAACGACGCCCGGCCCGACACCTGCAGCACCGAGCCGGTCAGGGGCAGGCGATCCTCGCGGAGCGCCTGGCCGACCACCTTGTCGACGGCGTTGTGGCGCCCCACGTCCTCGCGCACCGCGAGGGCCTCGCCGGTGGACGAGAAGAGTCCGGCCGCGTGCAGCCCACCCGTGCGCTCGAACACCGCCTGCTGGTCGCGCAGCAGGTCGGGAAGGGCGCCGAGCACCTTCGCCTCGACCCGCACGGCGTCGGCCGACACGTCGAAGGCGGAGGTCGTGGCCACGGCGTCGATGGAGGCGAGCCCGCACACCCCGCACGAGCTGGACGTGTAGACGTTCCGCTCGCGGCTGGCCGCCACGACCCCGCCGGCACCGGTGACGCCCACATCGATGACGTTGTAGGTGTTCTCGTCGAGGTCCGGCGCGCAGTAGATCATCGTGCGCAGGTCGGCCGGGCTCGTGACGACACCCTCGGAGACGAGGAAGCCGGCGACGAGGTCGAAGTCGTGGCCGGGCGTGCGCATGGTGACGGCGAACGACGTGCCACCCACGCGGATCTCGAGCGGCTCCTCGGCCGCGAGGGAGTCGTGGCGGGGCGTGGCGCCCACGCCCACCTCCACCCGCAGGATCCGGCGGCGCTGCACGGGCTTGGTCATGCCGGGTCCTCGGTCGTCGCCGAGACCTCCGCGAGGGCCGCGGCCCGATCCGTCGCACGCTGCACCGCGTCGGTGCCACCACCGGCCAGGCCAGCGGCGTACCCGACGAGGAAGGTCGTCAGGGGCGCGGCGGGACGCACGACGGCGTGCGCGGCGACAGCCGCCAGGTCCAGCACCTGCGTCACGTCGGTCCCGGGGTCGTCCACGCCCAGCTCGGCGCACAGGGCGTGCCACCAGGTCTGCATCGTCTCGTCGCGGTCGCTCACGGTCGGTCCTCCTGGAGGGTCCTGAGGTCGTCGGGGGTGTCGAGGTCGTGGGTCGCTCCCGCCGGTGCGGGCGCAAGGGTCACGTCGAGGTGTGCGAACACGCTGTGCAGCGACGCGTCCGCGAGGTCAGGAAGGTCCCTCACGGTGCGTGCGGCGTCGGGGGAGAGCAGGGCCGACGTCCAGTGCGCCCGGCCGCTCTCGTCGGCGAGGACACGCGCGCCCCCGCCGAGCGGGGCAGAGAGCAAGGTGTCGACGAGCGCGGCCGCGCGGGGCAGGTCGGCCGCCAGCACCACCACGGGGAGGTCGTCGGGAAGAGCCCGCAGCCCGGCCTGGAGGCCGGCCGCAGGACCGGCGCCGGCCGGCTCCTCGCGGGTCCACCGCACGGGTCGCGGCGTGGGCCGCTCCGGGCCGACGACCACCACGGCCGCCTCCGTCGGCAGGGCGGCGAGCGCGTGGTCCAGCAGGGCCCGTCCGTCGACCACGGCGCGCGTCTTATCGGTCCCGTCCCACCGCCGACTGGTGCCACCGGCCAGCACGACCGCCCCGACGGCGGACCTCGGTGCGCCCGTCACGAGAGGTGCAAGGGCTCCGGGTTGGGACGGGACCGGTGCTCGGTGTCGCTCTCGGTCGCGTCCTGCGTGCCGTCCGCGCCCTCGCCGTCACGTGTCGCCGAGGGAGGGACGAGCCGGATGACCACGGACTTCGAGGTCGGGGTGTTGCTGTGCTCGGCCACCGAGTCGAGCGGCACCAACGGGTTGGTCTCCGGGTAGTAGGCCGCCGCCGTGCCGCGCGGGGTGTCGTAGGAGACGATGCGGAACCCGGGCGCCACGCGGTCGACGTCGTCGTCCTCCCAGTGAGTGACGAGGTCGACGACGTCGCCCTCGTTCCACCCGAGCGCGGCCACGTCGTCGGGGTGCACCATGACCACGCGGCGCGCGTCCTCGATGCCGCGGTAACGGTCGCTGAGCCCGTAGATCGTGGTGTTGAACTGGTCGTGGCTGCGCAGGGTCTGCAGCAGCAGGTGGCCGTCGGGCACGTGGAGCACCTCGATCGGCGACACCGCGATCTCGCCCTTGCCGCTCGTGGTGCGGAACGTGCGCGAGTCCCGGGGCGGGTGGGGGAGCACGAAGCCGCCCGGCCGGTCCACCTTGCGCTCGTAGTCCTCGCAGCCCGGCACGACGCGTGAGATGTGTCCGCGGATGATGCCGTAGTCCTCGGCCATCGCGTCCCAGTCGATGCCGTGCACGTCGCTCCCGTCGTCCTGGCGCAGCGTGGCCCGGGCGATGCCGCAGACGATCGCGGTCTCCGAGCGCAGCTCGGGGCTCGCCGGCTCGAGGGGGCCGCGCGAGGCGTGCACCGACGACATGGAGTCCTCGACGGTCACGAACTGAGGACCCGACGCACGCACGTCGATCTCCGTGCGCCCCAGGGTCGGCAGGATGAGGGCGGTCTCGCCGTGCGTGAGGTGGGACCGGTTGATCTTCGTCGACACGTGCACGGTCAGCTCGGCCTTGCGCAGCGCCTCGGCGGCGACGTCGGTGTCGGAGACCGCGTGGACGAAGTTGCCCCCGAGGCCCATGAACACCCTCGCCTTGCCGTCACGCAGCGCGCGGACGGCGTCGACGGTGTCGTAGCCGTGCTCGCGGGGCGGGTCGAAGCCGAACTCGGCCTGGAGCGCGTCGAGGAAGTGGTCGGGTGCCTTCTCCCAGATGCCCATCGTGCGGTCGCCCTGCACGTTGGAGTGACCTCGCACGGGGCAGACGCCCGCACCTCGCTTGCCGATGTCGCCGCGCACCAGCGCGAGGTTGACGACCTCCTTGATGGTCGCCACGGCGTTGCGGTGCTGCGTGAGACCCATGGCCCAGCAGTAGATGGTGGCGTCGGAGTCGGCGATCATGCGCGCCGCCTCCTCGATCTGCTCCCGCGACAGACCGGTCGCGGCGGCGACGACGTCCCAGTCCAGCGCGCGGACGTGCTCGGCCCAGGCGTCGTAGCCGGCGGTGTACTGCTCGACGAAGGCGCTGTCGACCGCCCCCCACTGCTCGAGCAGGTGGCCGATGGCCTGGAAGAGGGCGAGGTCGCCGTTGATGCGGATCGGCAGGTGCAGGTCGGCGATCGGCGTGCCGCGACCCACGACGCCGCGCGGCTTCTGCGGGTTGCGGAAGTTGACCAGGCCGGCCTCGCGGAGCGGGTTGATCGAGATGATCTTGGCGCCACGTCGCTTGGCGATCTCCAGCGCCGACAGCATGCGCGGGTGGTTCGTGCCCGGGTTCTGGCCGGCGATGACGATGAGCTCGGCGTCGTAGATGTCGCGCAGGCTGACGCTGCCCTTGCCGATGCCGATGGACTCGGCGAGCGCCACGCTGGTCGACTCGTGGCACATGTTCGAGCAGTCGGGCAGGTTGTTCGTGCCGAAGGCACGGATGAACAGCTGGTACACGAAGGCGGACTCGTTCGACGCGCGACCGGACGTGTAGAAGATCGCCTCGTCGGGGGAGTCGAGTCCCGTCAGGTGCTGCGCGACGAGCGCGAACGCGTCGTCCCACCCGATCTGCTCGTAGTGCGTGCCGCCCGGTCGCTTGACCATGGGGTGGGTGATCCGGCCCTGCTGGCCGAGCCAGTACTCGTCGTGGGCGTCGAGGTCGGCGATGGAGTGCCGGGCGAAGAACTCCGGCGTGGCCCGGGCCCGGGTGGCCTCCTCGGCGACGGCCTTGGCGCCGTTCTCGCAGAACTCCGCGGCGTGGCGCTCGTCGGGGTCGGGGTCGGGCCAGGCGCACGACATGCAGTCGAAGCCGTCGGCCTGGTTGAGCTTGAGCAGGGTCTGCCCGGTGCGCTTCGGCCCCATGTGGGACAGGGCGCGCTCCATCGAGACCCGGACGGCCGTGACGCCGGCGGCGGCGTCCTTGGGGGCGTGGACCTCCAGGCCGCTCTCGTCCTGGACGCCGAAGCCCGCGACGACCTGCGCGTCACCTGCTCCGGGTGCGTGCGGCGTGGACGAAGAAGTGCTCACGGTGGTCCTCCCGATGCGTGGCGGCGGTCACCTTCGACCGTACCCGCTCGGGGTCGGAGCCGCCTCGCGTGTGGGGAGGGCGCCGCTCAGACGGCGGCGACGCCGGTGCGCCGGCTGCTGCGTCGCCGAGGCGCGGCGACGGTGTCCTGCTCCGGGGCCTGAGCCTGCTGCGCGCTGAGGCCGGTGACGAAGTCGCCGATCTCCTCGATCGCCGCCCGTGCCTCCGGCACCCACGACGCGGCAGCCTGGAAGACGTGCACCTGGCGGTCCCAGACCTGCAGGTCGACGGGAACGCCGGCCTGCACCAGCCGTGCGGCCATGTGCTCGGCGTCGGCGAGCAGGATCTCGCGGGACCCGATCTGGATGAGGGCCGGTGGCATGTCCTCGAGGGGCATGTCGACCGGGCAGGTCCGCTGTCCGTGGATGCCGCGGCGCGTGTCCATGCGCAGCGAGACCTCGGTGAACTTCTCGAGGGCACGCAGCGGGAAGGTCTGGCAGCGGTCGGCGTTGCGGTGCTGGCGCTTGCGGGTGGCGTCGACGTCGAGCAGGGGCGAGATGGCCACCACGCCCGCGGGGCGGCCCAGACCGGCGTCGAGCACGGCGCGAGCCACGCTGAAGGCCAGGTAGCCGCCGGCGGAGTCGCCGGTGATGGTGACGTCCTCGGCACGGTAGCCCTGGTCGAGCAGCCAGCGGAACGCGTCGACGCCGTCGGCGACCGACTCGGCGATCGGCTCGTAGGGCATCTGGCGGTAGCCGACGTTGAGCACCGGCTGGCCGGACGCGTCTGAGATGCGCGAGACGAGTCGGCGGTGCGTGTTCAGCCCGCAGGTGAGGAACGCGCCGCCGTGGAAGTACAGGATCACCTTGGGGTTGCCGCCGTGGATGTCGCGCACGTCCCGCGCGAGCACCAGCTCGCTGCCGCAGCGCGCGAGGTCGACCGTGCGCCAGCTCGTCCCCTCCTGCACCGGCAGGAGCCGAGCGGCGTGCTCCAGCAGGTTGGGCGGGAAGAGGTCGAACGGCAGGCGCGTCCACAGGTCGAGGAGCGGGCGGACCGTGTGCCGCAGGCCCAGACCGAGGACCTGGGACTGCAGGCTCGCGCCCTCGACGAACCGAGCCTCGGCCGCCAACGACAGGTGGCCCACGGCCCCGGCTCGAGCGGATCGGCGATCCGTGGTGCTCCCCATGTGACTCTCCCGTCGTCATGCAGTGTTCACGAATATGTCACACCCGGTGACCTGCGCCACACGAGGTCGTTACCTTAGCGGCAGCCCTTCCTCTGCCGCAGGAGATTGATCGCATGCCCTTCATGCCCCCCACGGACTCGATGTTCCTGCTGGCGGAGTCCCGTGAGCACCCCATGCACGTCGGTGGGCTGCAGCTGTTCCAGCCCCCGGAGGGCGCCGGCCCGGAGTTCGTGCGCGACCTCGTCGAGGGGTTCCGCTCGGTCGACCACATCTCGCCGACGTTCCGCAAGAGGCCTGCCGAGCCCGTCGGCCTCGTGGGCCAGACGTGGTGGGCGCAGGACGACGTCATCGACCTGGAGTACCACGTCCGTCACTCGGCGGTCCCGCCGCCGGGGCGGATCCGCGAGCTGCTCCAGCTCACGTCACGCTGGCACGGGTCGCTCCTGGACCGGCACCGCCCGCTGTGGGAGACGCACGTGGTCGAGGGCCTGGAGGACGGCCGGTTCGCCGTGTACAGCAAGGTCCACCACTCGATGGTCGACGGCGTCTCGGCGCTGCGGCTCATGCAGCGCTCCCTCAGCGAGGACCCGGAGCGGCGCGACTGCGTGCCGCCGTGGGCCCTCCCGTCCCGGCAGCGGCCGACCACGGAGGTGTCCCGACGGCTGCCCGACCCCCTCGGCGTGCTCCGGGGCGGTCTGGCGGTGGCCGAGGACGTGGCCGGGCTCCTGCCGGCCTCGATGCGGATCGTCAACCAGATCGTCCGCGAGGGCGACGTCACCCTGCCGCGAGCGCCCAAGACCATCCTCAACGGTCCGGTGGGTGGTGCACGTCGGTTCGCGGCCCAGTCGTGGGAGATCGAACGGATCAAACGGGTCGCCAAGTCCTCCGCCACCACGCTCAACGACGTCGTGCTGGCGATGGTGGCCGGTGCGCTCAGGGAGTACCTGCTCGAGCAGAACGCCCTGCCCGACGACCCGATGACCGCCATGGTTCCCGTCTCCCTGGCGCTGCGGGCCGAGTCGGCCGGGTCGACCGAGGAGGCGACCGGCAACTCGGTCGGCGTGATCGTGGTGAACCTGGCCACCGACGTCGAGAACGGTGCGACCCGCCTGGAGGAGATCGCCTACTCGTCCAAGCGGGCCAAGAAGATCCTCGGTGGCCTGTCCCCGACGCAGATCCTCGCCTTCTCCGCCCTGCAGATGGCGCCGTTGGCCCTCACGCCCGTGCCCGGCTTCGTCCGGTACACGCACCCGCCGTTCAACGTCGTGATCTCCAACGTGCCCGGGCCGACGAGCCCGATGTACTACAACGGCGCCAAGCTCGACGGCATGTACCCGGTCTCGATCGTGCTGGACGGGCAGGCCATCAACGTGACGCTGTGCAGCCGGGACCGCTACCTGGACTTCGGCATCATCGGGTGCCGACGAAGCGTGCCGCACCTGCAGCGTCTGCTCACCCACCTCGAGACGTCGCTCGCCGAGCTCGAGACGGCCTGGGGCTGACCGGGGGCCGTCCTCCCGGGTCTCGGGGAGGACGGCCCGTCGGCGGGTGACCGGTCCGGTCCGGGTCAGCAGTCCGGGCGGTCGACGAACTGAGAGCCGTCCCAGTACTTCGAGTCCGTGAGCTCGCGGTTGGTGAAGTCCACCTCCGCGGAGCCGCCGATCTCGCCCAGCAGCTCGCCGCTGATGTTGATGCCGTAGGTGTTCGGGTCCTGGGAGTAGGTGTTCTCCGTCATCGTGCCGAAGTCGCGGGCGGCGTTGATGAAGTTGCTCGTCGCCAGCGGGTTGCCCGTCAGAGCCGCCAGGATCGGGGCGTCCTGGAGCGGGTCGCCCGTCAGCGGCACGGTGGCCTGGTACTCCTTGTAGGTCTGGTCGTCGGAGTTGGAGGCGATGTCGCCGGCGTCGGCGCCGTAGGACACGCCCATGGTGAGCGTGACGCTCTCGGGCTTGCCGTCCTCGTCCATGTTGAGTGCGTAGAGACCGTCGCCCGATGCCGTGGCCGAGGCGTCGACCCCGGTGAAGGTGCCGAAGGCGTCACCCTTGACGGAGCTGCGGTAGTAGGCCACGTAGCCGTCGGGGGTGGTCTTCGCGCCGAGGTAGGCGCCGGCCTCGACCCGCACCCCGGCGCCGACGACGATGTTCGACGCCGAGGCCGACGCGTTGCCCTCGATGCCACCCTCCACGAACTCCTCGTCGGCGTCGGGCACGCCGTCGACGAACTGGTCGAGCAGGCTGTTCAGCGGGTTGGGCGGGCCCTCGATGTCGCCCAGGATGGGGATCTTGTTGATGCCCGGGACGTCGGCCGGACCGGGGATCTCGGGGGCGACGGAGTCCTTGATCTGGTCGGCCAGGAGCCCGTTGAGGATGTCGTCGACCCCCGCCTCGTCGTCGGCGTACCAGGTCCGACCGGTCCGCCCGGCGAGGAGGGCCTCGGCGGTGGCCGAGGCGACGGCGCCGTACTTCTTGCCGTCGAGGGTCACGCTGACGTCGATGCCGGGCCCCACGCCGATCCCGACCTTGCCGAGGTCGACCTCGGAGACGCGGTACGTCCCGTCGGACAGCTCCTCGACGAGCAGCTCCTTGCCGACGGCGACGGTCACGATGAAGGACCCGGTGACCTTGACGCTGCCCTTGTCCGAGCCCACCACGCACGGGGCGTCGGGGATGCGCTCCTCGGGTGTGGGGGTCTCGCGCGGCGGCTCGCAGTCACCGCCGCCGGCGATGTTCAGGATCTGGCAGATCCGGTAGGACACCTCGGCCTTGAGCTGCGGGCTGGTCTGGACGATCGTGCCCGTGGTCGCGAGCACGAGGATCGAGGCGAGCACGATGACGCCGACGAGCTCGAGGGAGCCTTGGCCGCGCTCGGAGCGGCGGGTGCGAAGGAACATGTCGAGGGCCTGTCAGGTGAGATCCGGGGGGGTGCCGCGAGCGTAGGAAGCCCGGCGACTCGGGCGCCCGGGCCCTGGGACCCCGCCGGGTCCCATCGAGGGCCCAGCCCACGAGGGCCCCGCGCGGCGCGACGACGGCGCCCCTCCCTCTGCGGGAAGGACGCCGCCGTCGCGGGTGCCGTGCTTCGAGGCTCAGCAGTCGGGGCGGTCCACGAGCGCGTTGCCGTCCCAGTACTGGGAGTCCTCGAGCTCGCGGGTCGTGAAGTCGCCCTTCACCGATCCGCCGTAGTCGCCGATGAGGGACCCTCCGATCGTGAGCCCATAGGTGTTCGGGTCCTGGGAGTAGGTGTTCCGGGTGATCGTGCCGTCCTCCTTGGCCCGGTCGATGAAGCTCTGCAGCATGGCCGGGTTGGTCATCTCGGCCAGGATCTGGGCGTCCTCGAGCGCGTTGCCCGTCAGGGGGACGTTCATCTGGGTCTCGACGTACTTCTGGTCGTCGGTGTTGGAGCCGAGGTCGCCCGTCTCGGCGGCCAGCGTGTAGCCCGTGGTGAGCGTGACGCTCTCGGGCTTGCCGTCCTTGTCGAGGTTGACCGCGAACAGCGCCTCGCCCGAGGCTCCTGCCGACGCGTCGTCGAGACCGGCGGTGGCGAAGACGCTGCCGCCGACCTTGCCCTTGTAGTAGGCCGTGTAGCCGTCCTTCGTCTTCTTGGCGCCGAGGTACACGCCGAGGTTGACCTCGCCGCCCGCGCCGGCGGTGATGCCCGAGATCGAGGCTCCGGCGTTGCCCTCGAGCCCGCCCTCGACGAACTCCTCGTCGGGCTCGGGCAGGTCGCCGATGATCTGCTCGAGGATCGCGCGGGTGGGGTTCGGCGGACCGCCGATGTCGCGGATGCCGGGAAGACCGCCGACGATCGGGATGTCCTTCGGGCCGGGCAGGTCGGGAGCGACCGTGTCGAGCACCTCCTCGGCGATGAGGCCGTTGAGGATGTCGTCGACCTCTCCCTGGTCGTCGGCGTTCCACGTGCGTCCGGTCTGGCCGGCGAGGATCGCGTCGGCCGTGGCGATGGCCACGGCGCCGTACTTCTTGCCGTCGAGAGTCACGCTCACGTCGAGTCCCGGCCCGACACCGATGCCCACCTTGCCGAGGTCGACCTCGGTCACGCGGAACGTCCCGTCGGAGAGCTCCTCGATGAGCAGCTGCTTGCCCGCCGTCACGGAGACGACGAACGCACCCGTCACCTCGACGCTGCCCTGCTGGGATCCCACGACGCACGGCTCGTCCGGCAGTCGGTCCTCGGGGGACCGGGGGGCGTCCGGGGCCTCGCAGTCGCCGCCGCCGGCGATGTTGAGGATCTGGCAAATCCGGTAGGACACCTCGGCCTTGAGCTGAGGGCTGGTCTGCACGATCGTGCCGGTGGTGGCCAGCACGAGGATCGAGGCCAGGACGATCACGCCGACCAGCTCGAGTGAGCCCTGACCGCGCTCGGAGCGCCGCTTGAGGAACATGGTGACGACCTGTCGAGTGGTGTTGGGGGGAGAGGAGCAACGCCAGGATAGGGACCTCCTGCCCTGTCACACCCGGGCCCGTGGGCCCGGTACGGGCCCTAGGTGGACCCAGATCGGCGCCCGCGACCCACCCGTCAGCAGTCCGGGCGGTCGGCCATGCGGGTGCCGTCCCAGTACTGCGCCTCCTGGAGGTCGCGCGTGGTCAGGTCGCCGGAGATGTCGATGCCGATCTTGGGGCCCAGACCGGCCTCGCCGCTGTAGCCGTAGGTGTTCGAGTCGTCCTCGAAGACGCTGCGCGTGACCGTGCCGCGTTCCTGCGCCTCCCGGACGAAGTCGTCCGCGGTCAGCGGGTTGCCGAGCATCGCGAGGACGCGAGCGTCCTCCGTGACGTCACCGGTGAGCGGGATCTCGACGGTGACCTCGGTGTACTGGTCCGCGTCGCCCTCGGTCGTGTACTGGATGTCCGCCTTGCCGGCGATGCCGGAGGTGACCTTGACCGACGTGGGCTTGCCGCTCGAGTCCGTGTTGATCTCGATGAGGCCGTCGACCTTGCCGTTGAGCTGGCCCTCGGCGACGAGGAGGGTGCCGAACGCACTGCCCTCGAGCTCGGTCCGGTAGTAGGCGGTGTAGCCGTCAGGCGTCTTCTTGCCTCCGAGGTAGCCGCCCAGCGAGACGTCCGCCCCGGCGCCCGCCACGATCGCGGTGGCGGAGGCCCCGGCCTCGCCCTCGATGCCGCCCTCGATGAACTGCTCGTCCGGATCGGGCAGGTCGCCGCCGACGAGGTCCTTCGCGACGCTGTTGATCGGGTTGGGCACGAGCCCGAGGATCTTCTTGGGCGCGACCGCGTCGACGACCTTGCCCTTGGTCATGGTGCTCATCAGGTCGTCGAGCTCGTCCTGGTCCTTGGCGTACCAGGTGTTGCCTTTCTCGCCGGCCAGGAGGGCCGAGGCGTCGGCGGACGCACCGTAGCCGTAGTCGACGCCGTCGATCGTCACCGTGTTCTCGGCGCCGACGCCCGCCGTCACCCCCAGGCCCCCGGAGTCGACCTCGGTCACCTTGAACGAGCCGTCCGACATCTCCTCGACCATGTACTTCTTGCCCGCGTTGCCGGTGAAGAACGTGAACGAGCCGCCCACGCTCGCCTCCGTGCTCGTCGAGCCGGCCAGGCACGGGTCGTCGGGCAGCCGGTCCTCCGGACTGGGCACCTCGGCCTCCCCGGGCGCCTCGCAGCTGCCGCCGCCGGCGAAGTTCAGGATCTGGCAGATCCGGTACGAGACCTCCGACTTGAGCTGTGGGCTGGTCTGCACGATCGCGCCCGTGGTGGCGAGGACGAGGATCGACGCGAGGATGATGACGCCGACCATCTCGAGGGAGCCTTGACCGCGGTCGGGGCGTCGGGGCGAGAGCAACATGGGTGAGACCTGTCCGTGGGGATCAGAGGGAGATGACGATGCTGGAGACGAGGACCAGTGCGACGAGGGCGACGACCAGCAGCCCGGCTCCGATGTAGACGAAGATCCGGCCACCCTGGACGAACGTGTCGATGGCGCCCCGCGAGGGTCGCTGGGGGTCGTAGAGGACGGGCACGGCCGTCCCGGGCGAGGGCCCGAGTGACTGCTTGACCGATGAGGTGTGCTGGTGCACCTCGCCGTGCTGGTCCTGCCACTGGAAGGTGGGGTAGATGGAGGTCGTGCCGCGGTCGGCGCGGCCCGTCCGCCGATCGACGACCACCCCCGTCGTCCGTGTCCACCCGCGCATCATCCGGGTGCGGACGATGCCGATCGTCAGGAACACGGTCCCGAGCAGTGCCGGGATCCCTGCGGCGAGGACGGGCGCGAGCGCGGCATCGGACACGGGTCAGCCCTTGGAGGCCTCGGCCTTGACGACGACGGTCGACAGGACCTCGGCGGGTACGTCCTCGGAGTCCGCGGACAACGCGGTGACCTGCACCTGGGTGCCGTCCGCCAGGTCGAGGACCAGCGTGCGCGTGGCCAGCTCGGGCGTCACGGCGGGCGAGGCGGAGGCCGACGGAGAGGCGGTGGGGATCGGCGCCTGAGCCTCGTACTCGAGGAAGTAGGCGCTCGAGGCCTTCGGCCAGACGATCTCCTGCGGCTCGATGTTGCGTCCGCCGAGCGTGGCCATGGCCGAGATGGCGAGGGCCTGGGCCGCCTTGTCGGCCGGCTGCTGCGGGTCGGTGATGACCCGGACGTCGACGCCGCCGGTGGCGATGCCGTCCTGGACCTGGCCGCGCCAGACGGTGGACGTGATGTTGTCGGCGGGCTGGGCCTCGGGCTGCTTGTCCCAGTCCGAGGGAACGGCGATGCTGACGGCGCCCAGGTCCGTCTCGGTGAAGCCGGTCGGCGTGCCGTCGGCGGGCTGGATGACCTGGTCGTCGGGC
Source organism: Aeromicrobium sp. Leaf245 (assembly GCF_942548115.1). Classification (NCBI taxonomy): domain Bacteria; kingdom Bacillati; phylum Actinomycetota; class Actinomycetes; order Propionibacteriales; family Nocardioidaceae; genus Aeromicrobium; species Aeromicrobium sp. Leaf245. The sequence continues at coordinate 2,875,158 of NZ_OW824151.1, read as the reverse complement.
ACGGTGGCGGTTCCCTCGGAGTCGGAGTCGGAGCCCGAGCAGGCGCTCAGGGCGAAGGCGGTCGCGACGAGTGCGGCAGCGAGTCGGAGGTTCATGGGACTCATCGTCTCATCGCACCGCGTTGCCGCTGGTGCGGCTCAGCGCGAGCACGAGGAGGAAGGCGACACCGGCCCACAGGACGAGGTCGACGAGCGCGGCCGCCAGAGGGAGGTCGCTGACGAGCTGCCCGGCGAACGACGCCCCAGCCCAGCTGGAGAAGTTGAAGACCCAGCCGATGACGAGGCCCAGGAACAGACCTTCGGGGGCGTCGTCGGGGCGCATGCGGGTCCACCAGATGAAGGCCGTCACGGCGAGCGCGGCGATGACGAGGAAGCTGCGCGTGATGACGCCGCTGGTGACCGAGGCCTGGTCGACGGCGACCACACCTGCGATGACCGCGGCGACCATGGTCAGGACACCGGCCGTCAAGGCAGTGCCGAGGACGATCATCGGTCGCATGGTGGCTCCTAGGAAGAGGGCGACCCCGCAGGGTCGTGGTCGTGGCGAGAGGGACGTCAGGAGGGGAGAGCCGGCAGCTGCCGCGCTCTCCCCGTCCCGATGGGCTGGTGTCAGCCGGCGTTGAGGATCTCGGAGATCTTCTCCTGGATCTTGCCGGTGATCTCGCCGGGGTTGATGGCGGCGACGATGGCGCCGACGAGCAGGGCGGCGATCACGACGATGCCGACGTACTCCAGGGTGCCCTGGCCCTTCTCCTCGCGGGGAGCGTGGACGGTGGCGAGGACGGTGCTGTAGAGAGCGAGGGCCTTGGTGTACATGGTGTCTCCTGAGGGATGAGGTGGTGGTGGGTGGTGCTGGGAGTTCGTGGTGTCGGCCGGTGTTCCTTGCTGACACCAGAACGTTAAGCGGCCCGATGGCCCCGGTTCATGGGCCCGAAGACCCGGACCGGACCCAGATCCGCCCGATCCGTCGCCCGGGTCGGTGCCGGCGTCTCGAGCTCGGTGTCGCGGTCGCGAGAGGGTCCGGACATGCCGAACGGGGAGGAAGCGCGGTGCGCTTCCTCCCCGTTCGGGGGTGGCTGGACTCAGCCGGCGTTGAGGATCTCGGAGATCTTCTCCTGGATCTTGCCGGTGATCTCGCCGGGGTTGATGGCGGCGACGATGGCGCCGACGAGCAGGGCGGCGATCACGACGATGCCGACGTACTCCAGGGTGCCCTGGCCCTTCTCCTCGCGGGGAGCGTGGACGGTGGCGAGGACGGTGCTGTAGAGAGCGAGGGCCTTGGTGTACATGGTGTCTCCTGAGGGATGAGGGGGAGTGGTGGTCGTGGTGTCGGCGGGTGCTGCGTCCTGCTGACACCAGAAACGTATGCCGCCCGACCGACCCGGTTCATGGGCCCGAAGACCCGGACCGGACCCAGATCCGCCCGAACCGCCACCCGTCCCGGGTGGCCTAGGGTCGTGGCATGACCAAAGGTGGAGAGAGCCCGCAGGTGCGCCTGCTCGTCGACGGCCGTGACGTGGCCCCGCTCGAGCGCGCCACGTCCACCCGGGCCCGCAGCAAGGGTTTGCTGGGTCGCGACGCGGTGGCGGGGGCGTTCTGGCTCGATCCCTGCCGGCACGTGCACACCATGCGGATGCGTTTCGCCATCGACGTGGCCCTCGTCGATCGCGACCGTCGGGTGCTCCACGTCCAGACGATGCCGCCCGGACGGTTCAGTGCGGTGCGGCTCCGGTGCCGCTCGGTGATCGAGGCCGAGGCCGGTGCGTTCGAGCAGTGGGGTCTCGTCGCAGGCAGCTCGGTCCAGGTCGGCTCGTCCGACGACTGAGATTCGTCCCGGGCCGGCGGGTCCCCCCTCGGTGCCGGCACCTGGAGCTCGGTGTCGCGGTCGCGAGAGGGTCCGGACATGCCGAACGGGGAGGAAGCGCGGTGCGCTTCCTCCCCGTTCGGGGGTGGCTGGACTCAGCCGGCGTTGAGGATCTCGGAGATCTTCTCCTGGATCTTGCCGGTGATCTCGCCGGGGTTGATGGCGGCGACGATGGCGCCGACGAGCAGGGCGGCGATCACGACGATGCCGACGTACTCCAGGGTGCCCTGGCCCTTCTCCTCGCGGGGAGCGTGGACGGTGGCGAGGACGGTGCTGTAGAGAGCGAGGGCCTTGGTGTACATGGTGTCTCCTGAGGGATGAGGGGGAGTGGTGGTCGTGGTGTCGGCGGGTGCTGCGTCCTGCTGACACCAGAAACGTATGCCGCCCGACAGACCCGGTTCATGGGCCCGAAGACCCGGACCGGACCCAGATCCGCCCGAACCGTGACCCGGGAGGTGACAGGTGCGTCAGCAGCCGCGGTCGACGAACCCGCTGCCGTCCCAGTAGCTGGAGGACACCATCGTGGAGTTCGTGAGGTCGCCGTTGACGCCCAGGCCACCCTCGGCGCCCGGGATGTCGATGGAGACGTTGGCGCCGTAGGTGTTCGGGTCGACCTCGTACTGGTCGAGGCTGACGGTGCCGGTCTCCATGGCGGACTGCAGGAACTGGGGCGCCTGGTACATGTTGGCGGCCGACAGGTAGATGCCCGCGTCGGTCGCGACGTCACCGGTGAAGGGGACGTAGGCCGTAGCGACGTAGCTGTCCTGGGTGTCGGTCGCAGGCCCGACGTCGCCGGACTGTGCGTTGGCGCCGCCGGTGAGGGTCATGGTGATGCCGAGTGGCGTGCCGTCGGGTCCGAGGTGGATCTCCCGCACGAGAGTGCCGCCGGCCATGGCCTGGGCCTCGCCGCCGAAGGCCGACGCCCACGCGGATCCGTTGGCCTCCACCACCGACGTGAGGACGTAGCCCTCCGGGGTCGTGCGGGCGCCGGCGAAGACGCCCATGTCGAGCTCGGCGCCCGTGCTGTAGACGATTCCGGCGAGCGCCGCGCTCGCGTCGCCTTCCAGTCCGAGCTGCACGTACTGCTCGTCGGGCTCCGGCGGCGGACCGGCCAGCTGGTCGACCGCCCACCGCACGGGGTTGTCGAGGGCCTCCAGCTCTCCGATCACGGGGATGTCCTGGACGAACGGGATGTCGGCCGGGCCCGGGATGCGCGGCGCGACCTGGTCGAGGGCCTGCTCGCCCGCGACGCGCACGAGGAGGTCCTGCAGCTCCTGCTCGCTGCCGGCGTAGTAGGTCTGGCTGGCGAGGCCGGCGAGCGCGATGTCGGCCCCGGCGTAGGCGGTGGAACCCTGCTGCACGCCGTCGACGACCACGTTGCCGTCGACCCCGATGCCGACGCCGTACCCGAGCGAGCCGGCGTCGTGCACCGAGACCCGGTAGGTGCCGTCGGACAGCGTCTCGATGGTCATGCCCTGCTCGCCGGTGGCCGAGACCACGAAGGAGCCGGTCGCCGAGATGGACCCGCTGGTCGAGGAGACGACGCACGGCTCGTCGGGCAGCCGTGACTCGTCCACCGCCGGCTTGCCGTCCGGGCGGGCGTTCTCGTTGCCCCAGGGGGAGTCGGGGTCGGCACCGTCCTCGCCGGGGATCTCGTCGCCCGGGTCCTCGCAGCCGCCTCCGCCCAGGGAGGTGATCTGGCACACGCGGTAGCCGACCTCGGACCGGAGCGCGGGGCTGGACTGAACGACGACGCCGGTCGTGGCGGCGACGAGGATGGAGGCCAGGACGACGACGCCGACCGTCTCCAGGGAGCCCTGCCCTCGTTCGGACCGCCGGTGCGTCGCGAGCAAGAACATCGGGATCACTCGATGAGGCGGGCGTTCGACCGGTCGATGAGGTCGATCAGCGGGTTGAGGCCGCCGGAGCCGAGGTCGCCGAGGTCGGTCACGTCCTTGAAGATCGTGACGCCGTCGCACTCGAGGGAGAAGCTCGGCTTCGGCTCCTCCTCCTCTTCTTCCTCGTCCTCGTCGTCACCGTCGTCGGCGCGCGCGACCGAGGGGGTCACCTCGTAGGACGAGAGCTCGATGTCGGGCAGGGACTCGGTGAGGTCGCAACCGGGGAGGTCGAGCTTGGCGCGAGCCTCGCTGTAGTTCTGCTCACCGTCGATGGAGCGGCCTCGGACCTTGGCGAAGGTCTCGAAGGAGAGCAGGCCCGACACCGCCGGCCGCGGGATGTAGGTGACCAGGGTGCCGTCGTTGCGCTGGGCGTACTCGATGGCGGCGCTCTGGCCACCTCCGAGGTCGACGCTCTGCACGACCGCGAGGAGACCACCGGCCGGGAAGGCCTGCAGGTTCCTGAGCGCCTCGACGAGGTCCTCCTTGAAGGCCTCGACCCCGGCCAGGGCAGCGGCATCGGCGGCGCTGCGGCTCTTGGCCTTCGCGTCGGAGGCGTTGGTGAGGGGAAGCGCCATCGCGGTGAAGATCGCCAGACCGAGCAGCATCGCCACCACGAGCAGGGACAGCGCGGCCGCACCACGCTCGTCGCGAGCACGGGCCGGACGTCGGCGGGCGTGGTCGAGCACGGTGACTCCTGCAGGGTCGTCAGGACGGAGGGGGGAGCTGTCGGCGCGGGGGCGCAGCGACTCGTCCAGCATAGGTGCGGCGGCGTCGTCGGACATGGGTCCCCGGACCCATCCTGGTCCCACCGGTGCAGGTCCCCTCGACTCCTGGTTCACACCGCGCCGCCCGGTCCGTCCGAGGCGCCGAGCCAGAGGCTGATCGCCTCGGCCCTGGTCGTCACCCCGAGCTTGGGGAAGATGTTGTTGAGGTGGTTCTTCACCGTCTTCTCGGCGAGGAAGCAGGACCGCGCGATCTCGCGGTTCGACAGGCCGCGTGCCACGTGCTCCATGATCTCGGTCTCGCGGCCGGTCAGGTGCCACTGGCTCGTGTCGCGCGGGGGCGGCGCCTGGCCGGCGGCGCTCAGCAGCGCCTCGGTGGCGGCTGGTCCGAGGACGGACGAGCCACGGGAGGCGCTGACCACGGCGGCCACGATCTCGTCGGGCTGGTGGGCGCCGTGGACCAGGTAGCCGCGGGCCCCGGCGGCCATCGCACTGCGGATCACGTCGAGGTCGTCGGCGTACGTGAGCATCACGACGTGGCTCGTCGGTGACATGGCGGCGGCGGCGCCGACGCCGTCGAGGCCCGGCATCCGGACGTCGCACAGCACGACGTCGGGGTCGAGTCGTTCGTTGAGCGTGACGCCCTCGTTGCCGTCGGCCGCCTCGCCCACGACCGCGATGCCGTCCTGGGCCTCCAGGACGTTGCGCAGACCCATCCGCACGACGGCGTTGTCGTCGACGATGAGGACCTTGATGTCGGTGCTCATGGAGCCACCCCCCTTGTAGGAGCACGGTAGGGCAGAGGTGCCCCGGCGTGCTCGGTGTTCACTCGCTGACGGTCGTTCATCCCGGTCCCTTCGCGGCACGTGGCGTGCGCACGGTGACCGTGGTGCCTCGCCCTGGTGCCGTGACGAGGTCGAGGGTGCCGCCGACGTGCTCGGCGCGCTCCCGCATGCCGACGAGGCCGTAGTGGCCGGTCGGCGTGAGGTCGGGGTCGAAGCCACGACCGTCGTCGCGGATGGAGATGACGATCGAGTCCGGATCGCCCGAGCAGGTGATCGCGACGTTCTCGGCCCCCGAGTGACGATGGATGTTCTCGACGGACTCGCCGGCGATCGCCACGAGCTCGCGCTTGACGCTGTGGTCGCAGTCGGCGACGCCACCCACGGTGAGGATGGTCTGCACGCCGCCCTGCGTGAGGCTGTCGGCCATGGTCCGCAGCTGCTGGGCGAGGGTGCGGTCGTCGGTCTCGGTGCGCAGGTCCACGAGGATCGAGCGCGCGTCCTGGGCGGCCGACTCCGCGGCCTGCTGCAGCTGGGTGGCCTTCTCCGTGAGCTGGTCCGGACCCTTGGCGGCCCACGCCGGGAGGGCGGCGGCCGCGAGGGCGATCCCGTGCAGGGCCTTGGCCACCGAGTCGTGCATGTCGCGGGCCAGGCGGGCGCGCTCCCGCTCGATCGCGGCGTCGGCCGACAGGCGGCGCGCGTTCACCTGCTCGCGCTCGGCCGACTGCAGCAGGAAGCGGGTCAGGATGCCCATCGCGCCCAGGGTGGCCGAGCAGATCGGGACGATCAGGATGCCGATGAACTCGGTCTGGGTGTCCTGCTCGATCGCGATCAGCACGATGGAGCTCACCTGGATGGCGAGCACGAGCGTGGCCATGCGCCGGGGGAGCAGGATGCCGATGAGCACCGACGTGGAGAACGTGTAGACCAGCAGAGGACTCTGCGCACCCAGCAGCAGGGCGAGCGCGGTGGCCACGAGGACGTCGAGGACGAGCAGGATCGGGTGCGCCATGACCTTGCGCGTGAGCAGGTCGGTCGCGTACAGGCCTGCGGTGCTGCTGAGGGTGATGAAGCCGATGGCCGTCAGGCCGACGGTGCTGGTCACTGCGTCGCCCGGGGTGATCACCACGATGAGCAGCGACGTCAGGCGGAGGAGGAAGGCGAACTGCACGACCTTGGCGACGAGGTGCGCCTCGGGCACCGACGCACGAGGGCGTCGGGGGCCGTCACCCACCGAGCACACCGCCGAGGTCGACGTCGGCACCCAGGTACATGCCGACCGCGATGATGACGATCGTCGGCGGCACCATCGCCATGGAGACGAGCAGCGTCACCCGCGGAACCGTCTTGGCGGCCTTCTGGCGGGACCGCTGGGCGGCGTCGCGGCGGCTGTCGCGCGCGATGCCGTTGAGCGACTCGGCCAGGGGCGCACCGAGCTCCTCGGCCTGCAGGAAAGCCGACACGAACGACGACATCGACTCGGAGTCGCAGCGGTCGCGCAGGTTGGAGAACGCCTGCCGACGCGGCACGCCGACGTCGAGCTGGTGGAGCGTGAAGGCCATCTCGTCGCGCAGGGGACCGGTGAACCGCGCACTGACCCGGTCGAGCGCCGAGCGGAAGGCGATGCCGGCGCCGACGGTGACCGCGAGGACGTCGAGGAAGTCGGGGAGACCGTCGTCGATCGCCTCTCGACGTTGACGCTGGTGGCGCGACAGCCGTCCGAAGGGGAGCAGCGGGATCGCGAAGAGCGCGATGATCGCCTGGACGAAGCTGCCCAGCATCACGAAGACGAGCGAGACCGCGCCGAGGAACATCGCGTACTTGGTGAGCAGCTGGAGGAACGTGTCGACGGTCATGCCGTCTGGTCGCCCCGCCAGGTCGATGCGACGGCGAATGGAGGCCACGGTGCGAGGTCCGAGCAGCAGGGCCAGCTGGGGCGCGAGCCGTCGGGCGAACCGGTCGAGGGGGCTCACCTGGCGCTTGCGACGGTTGGCGTCGCGCAGCAGGGCGATGTCCGCGACGTCCCACGCCTCGAGGGCGTCGGCGCGCGCCATGCGCCACCCGAGCGCGAAGACGACGAAGCAGCCGGTGATCAGCAGTCCGAACAGCAGCGGCGACATCAGAGATCCACCCTCGTCATCTTGCGGACCGCCCAGATGCAGCCGGAGTACACGGCCACGGCGAAGATGATCGCGCCCTGCCCGAGCGGGTTGGTGATCATCTCGTCGACGGTGCCGGGGTTGATGCCCTCGAGCAGGAAGACGGCGAGCCCGCTCACGCCGAGGACGGCGTAGGCCGTGGCGATCGTCTGGGTGTAGAGCGTCTTGATCTCGCGCCGGACCTCCTTGCGGGTGTCCAGCGTCTCGGCGATGTCGCGCAGGGCGGTCACCAGACCACCACCGGAGCGGGCGCCGACGACGAGCGAGCTCACGAGGATCCCCAGCTCACGGGAGGGCAGGCGGCCCTCCAGGTTCGACAGGGCGGTGTCGAGCGGGACGCCGAGCTGGATCTCGTCGGAGACCGTCTTGAGCTCGGAGTGCGCCGGCTCGGCGAGCTCGTCGGCGGCGAGGGCCACGGCGGTCCGGATGGAGAGCCCGGCCGAGGCGGCGTTGGAGAGGGTGCGGGCCAGCTCGGGCATCTGGGCGATGAAGTCCTCGGTGTGCTTCTCGCGCAGCTTGCGCACGCGTCCGCGCACCAGGAGCGCCCCGACGACCACCCCGACGGGGGCGAGCAGCCAGGACAGCGTGACGCCGAGGGCCACGACGATCGTGGCGCAGAGCGCGGCGATGATGAGCAGCAGGTGCCGAGGCTTGACGTTCCAGCCCAGCAGGTTGATGGCCTCCTGCGTCCAGGGCCCGATCCGCGTGCGCAGGATGAGCTTGTCGACCCTCGATCGCCGCGCCAGGGTCATGTCCTCCACGACCCGGGGGTTGACGGCGAGGGCCAGGCTCGCCTGGGCCCGGACGTCCAGCCAGAACTGGTAGAGGGCCCCGATGACGAGGCAGGTGGTCGCGAAGGCGAGCAGGATCGTCAGCGCCATGGTCAGTCCAGGGCGGGTGACGTCGCGCCGTCGGGCACTGCTTCGCCGGCGAGCTGGAGCCGACGCACGAACGCCAGCGGGAGGGGACGGAACACGTGCTCGCCGCGGGAGACCTTGCCGGCCTCGATCGGCTCGGGCACGTACTCGCTCAGGGTGTGGAGCTTGTACGGCTCGCGACCCTTCGAGGAGAGCAGGGCGACGCGGGTGATGCGACGGGTGCCGTCGGCGGCGCGGTCGAGCTGGATGATGAGGTCGAGCGCGTTGTTGACCTGCTCCTGGACGGCCTGGAACGGCAGGTCCAGGTCGCTCATGCTGGCGAGCGTCTCGGCGCGGCTCAGGGCCTCGTCCGGGCTGTTGGAGTGGATCGTGGTGAGCGAGCCCTCGTGGCCGGTGTTCATGGCCGAGAGCATGTCCATGGTCTCGCCGCCACGGACCTCGCCGACGATGATGCGGTCGGGCCGCATGCGCAGGGCGTTGCGCACCAGGTCGCGGATCGTGACCGAGCCCTTGCCCTCGACGTTGGCGGGGCGCGACTCCAGGCGGATGACGTGGGTCTGCTGGAGGGAGAGCTCGGCGGCGTCCTCGATCGTGACGATGCGCTCCCGCTCGGGGATGAACGACGACAGCGAGTTCAGCAGCGTCGTCTTGCCCGAGCCGGTGCCGCCCGAGACGAGCACGTTGAGCTTGGCCCGCACGCACGCGGCCAGGAGGTCGGCGGTGCGCTCGTCGAGCGTGCCGATGGAGACGAGCTGGTCCATCGAGAACGGCCGCGGGAACTTGCGGATCGTGACCACGGGACCGTCGAGGGCCAGCGGGGGCAGGATCACGTTGACGCGCTCGCCGGTGCGCAGACGCGCGTCGACCATCGGGCTCGACTCGTCGACGCGACGGTTGACCGTGGACACGATGCGGTCGATCGTCTGGAGCAGCTGCTCGTTGCTGACGAAGCGTTCCTTCGCGAGCTCGATCCGACCCAGGCGCTCGATGAAGATCTGGTCGGGGCCGTTGACCATGATCTCGGTGACGGCGTCGTCGGCCAGGAGGGGCTCCAGCACGCCGAGCCCGAGGGCCTCGGCGACGACGCGTCGGATGAGCGAGGTCCGCTCGCGGCTCGAGAGAAGGGGGCCGCGGGAGGCGACGAGGTGCGTCATGACCCGCTCGAGGCGGGCGCGTCGCTGGGGCAGGTCGAGCTTGGAGAGCTCGTTGAGGTCGATCTCGTCGAGCAGCTTCTCGCGGAAGTCGGCCACGAGCACGTCGTCGGCCTCGTCCGTCATCGCCGTGATGGTGCGGTCGACGTCCGCGCCGGACGACGCCACGGAGCTGGTGCCGAAGGTCTGACGCTTCACGGCATGACGCTCTCTCGGGTGAAGGAGAGGTCGAAGAAGGGCACGAGGTCGGGCACGTCGAAGCGGGCTCGGACGCCGTGGCCGGGGCCGAAGGTCTGCACGTCACCGGGGCCGACCTCGAGCCAGCCGGGCAGGGACTCGTTGAGGACCGTGGTCGCGGTGCCGGATCCCTGGGACTCGGCGCGCGCCGCCTGGCGGACGGCCGTCTGGGCCGTGGTGATGGCGTAGAGCGAGAGCGCCACCTGGGCCAGCAGCATGATGACGATGACGACGAGGGGCACGACGCCCACGACCTCGAGGGTCGAGGTGCCGCGCTCCGAGCGTCGCTGGGGGCGGTTGCGATGGCCGAACATCAGTTGTCCTCCCTGACCACGGGTGTCTCCGACGTGAAGACCAGCTTGTTCACGGTGACGCCGGGCAGCAGGAGCGGCATCTTCGATCGGACCTGCACCGCGCTGCTGCTGTCGAGGAGACGCACCGTCATGTTGTCGCGGAACCAACCCGGGACGTTGTCGAGGGCCTTGTCCTCGATCTGGCTGAGGCTCGCGCCGATGCCGGCCTCGCGCGCGGCCTCGTCCGAGGCGTGGCTCGTGTACGCCGCGGAGATGCCCCAGAGCCCGATCTGCCAGATGAGCAGCATGAGGAAGAGCACGATGAAGATCACGCCGGCGAACTCGACGGTGGCCTGACCCGCCTCGGCGGTGGGCGCCGGCGCGGCGTCCTCGCCCTTGCGCTTGAACAGCGTCCGGCGCTGGGTCGTGGCGGCGGAGGTGGTCGAGGAGGGCACCGTGCCGATGTCGTCGGCGAGGTCCTCGATGCGCTTCCACCACACCTTGGACTGGATCTCCGCCGGGTCCTGGTGGTTGAGGCCGCGCTGGAGGACGGTGAACGCCTCGGGCAGCGTGGTGGACAACGGGGGTGCGGGAAGCAGACGGGACGCCGCCTCGGGCTGGATGTCGCTGTCCTTGCTCGTCCGGTTGAGGACGATCTTGACACGGTCGACGTCGCGAGCGCCGACCCGGCTCCACTTCTCGACCGTGCGGTGGACGCCGCGCAGGGCCAGCAGGTCCGGGGTGGTGACCAGCAGGGCCGTGTCGGCGAGCTCGACGGCGGCGGCGCTGGCCGGGTTGACGGCGGCACCGCAGTCGACGACGACGAGGTCGAACTGGCGACGCAGGGCGGCCAGGATCAGCACCGTCTCGCGGTCGCCGACGAGTCCGATGTCCTCGATCTGGGCCGGACCGAGCACCGTGGCCAGACCCGACGGCTTGCGGTGGACCGCCGAGCCGATGGTCTGCGCCGAGAGGTCGTCGGCGACCTTCGCGAGGTCGGAGACGTCGAGCCGGTGCTCGATGCCGAGGAAGTCACCCACGTCGCCGGTGTCGAGGTTGAGGTCGACCAGGCAGACGCTGCGGCCGGGGACCCGGGTGACGGAGTCGTGGGCGAGGTGCACGGCGAGCGTGGTGGTGCCGACGCCGCCCTTGGAGCCGTGGACGGTCACGAGCCGACCGCGGGAGCCGAGGTCGGAGTCGTTGGAGTCGCTCACGAGGTGCCGGCGCATCTGCTGCACCCACTCGCCCGCCGACGTCAGCCGGCTCTCGAGCTCCTCGTGGGAGACCGGGTAGCGCAGCACGCCGCGTGCTCCGGCGTCCATGGCGGCCGAGAACACCTCGGGCGTGAACTCCTCGCTGAGCAGCAGGAGCGCGGTGCCGGGGCGACGCGCCGCGATCTCGCGGAACACCTGGAGGACCGGGACGGGACCGACCTGCTCGTGGATGAGGACGATCTCGGGGTCCCGCTGGGTGACCAGCTCCTGGAGCCGGACGGTCGACTCGGCCACGTCGACGATCGTGAACCCGTCGAGCTCCTCGACCTGGGCGCGCAGCTCGTACCCGGCCGTCTGGTCGGGTGCCGCGATGAGGACGGTGCGAGCCATCAGTTCTCTCCCTTGGGGATGTCGAGATCGTCGGCGTCGACCTTCTCGCGCTCGTCGGAGCGGTTGCTGGTGTTCGTGCCCGGTGGCAGACCCACCAGTCGCACGACCTGCGCGAAGGAGTCCGCGTACGTCACGGAGAGGGCGGCCGTCGGCTCCAGGGCCAGCGTGACCGGGATGACCTGCTGCTCGGTGAGCTCGTCACGGTCGGTGGTCTGGGTCCGCGTCTCCGCACCCCGCACGGACACGACCCGCACGTTGCGCACGAGCACGCGCGAGGTGCCGGTGCCGGCGTCCTCGCCGAACACGGCGTAGACGTCGACGAAGTCGCCGGCCCGGACGCGACCGGCGACGCCGGTCTTCGCGTCGACGGTGAGGGCGATCTCTCGCTCGTTCTCGTTGAGCGCCGACGTCGGCAGGATCATGTCGTCACCGATGTAGGTGCCCTGGGCGAGGTTGAACGCGACCCGGCGACCGACGACGTCCTCGGGGTTGCGGGTGGCCTGCTCGGAGACCCACTTCTCCGGCACCTCGACGGACTCGAGGTCGTCCTCCTCGATCACGGCGTAGGCGGACAGGTCGTCCGCCGCCCGGTAGACGGTGATCTTCGGCGCGACCTGCGAGTTCACGGAGCCGATGTACTGGATCGCCACGAAGAACAGCGCGACGGCGGCCAGTGCGGCGGCGAGCATGATCAGCACGCCACGGCGTTGACGGGGGTTCACTCACGGTCTCCTTCGGGGGCGGACGATCCGCTCGGGGCCGGGACGGGGGTCTCCGGGTCGAACTCGGGCAGGGGAGTGGGAGCCGGGTCGTTCAGCTCGGGGGCGTCGGTGCTCATCCCGCACACGGGACAGGTCGGTCGCGCGTGGCGCAGACCGCACCCGAGGCAGTCGACGACGTCGACGGGGCGGGAGTCGGAGTGGTAGGCGAGCGGGATCGCGACGAGCTCGACGGCGCGCTCGGTGCCGTGGGCGTCGACCTGGTCGCGGACCGAGCTCATCTCGCTCGTGCTCTGGGGCTGCAGAGCCTGGCGGACCGCGTCCACGACCCAGGTGTCCTGGGTGGCCCTGGAGTGCAGGAGTGCGGTCTCGGGGAGGGGGTCCAGCCCGGAGATCGGCGCCTTGGGGGCCCGCACGATCCTGGGTGTCGGGTGGTGCACGGTCAGGAAGCCCGAGCCGGGGAGCCAGGACATCGCGTGGTGCCACAGCGAGGGGTTGGGGTTGCGGCTCTTGGCCACCGACGGCAGCCAGGTGGCCGACCACGCCTGGGCACGCAGCAGGTCGATGGCGTTCAGCTGCCAGGCCAGACCGTCCTCGGCGTCGTCGATGTCGTCGACCAGCGAGGAGAGCACGCCCACCGCGAGCGGTCCGCCGGGGAGCGGCTCGATGCAGGTCCGCAGCCCCGGGTACCGCACCGAGGCGTAGGAGACGAGGGTCCGCACCTCCTCGTAGTCGGCGACGGCGCAGGTGACGATCGGCAGCTCGCCAGCTCGGTGGACTCCGGCGATGGTCGTCTCGACGGCATCGGGATGACGGATGTCGGCGACGGTCAGGCCGTCGTGCTCACCCGACAGACCCAGGGACGAACCCAGCCGGGTCACCAGCACGACGCGACTTCTCATTGGCTCCCCCACCATGGTCTTGTCGTCCCTCGGGCCACATGGCCTGAAGGACGAACGTACGGTATCCGGATACGTCCCCGTTGCGAAATCCAACGGTGCAGCGGGTCAAGTGTCACGCTTTTCCAAGAAGTCGTCACCTGTCTCACAGTGCGGCCGGTCCTGGACCTTGCTCTAGACTCCTGGCCATGCTGCGGGGGATCTCCACGACACTGTCCATCGGTGCGAGCGTCACGCTCGGTGCCACCTTCCTCCTGGGGGTCGCACCCACCGCCTCGGCGGCCGACGACGAGTCGGTGCTCGGCCAGGGCGGAGGCTCGCTGATCCTCGTCCTCGACGGCTCGGGATCCATGAAGGAGGCCGGCGGCAGCGGAAGCACCCGCATGGAGGAGGCCAAGAAGGGCCTCAACGGCGTGATCGACGACCTTCCCGACGACGCGAACGTCGGCCTTCGCGTCTACGGCTCGGAGATCAGCGACGGTCCCGGCTCCTGCGAGGACAGCGAGCTGCTCGTCCCCGTGGAGCCGGTCGACAAGGATGCCCTGCGCGCAGGCGTCGAGAAGCTCAAGCCGCTCGGCAACACCCCGATCGCGTACTCGCTCGAGAAGGCCTACGCCGACCTGCCGAAGGAGGGCCCGCGCAGCATCGTCCTCGTCTCGGACGGCGAGGAGAACTGCCAGGGTGATCCGTGCAAGGTGGCGGCCGACCTCAAGAAGAAGGGCGCCGACTTCTACGTCGACGTCGTGGGCCTGCAGGTCGACGCCAAGTCGCGCGAGCAGCTCACCTGCGTCGCGTCGGCCGGTGGAGGCACCTACTACGACGTGAAGGACCTGTCCGAGCTCCAGGAGACGCTGACGCGCACGTCCATCCGCGCGGCTCGCGGCTACGAGGCGGCCGGCCTCCCGGTCGAGGGTGGCACGTCCCCCGAGGACGCCGCCGAGATCGAGGACGGCCAGTGGCTCGACACGATCGGCGACTCCGGCGTCGAGAACTACGCCCTTCCCGACCCGGGCAAGGGGACGATCCACGTGAGTGCGGCCACCCTGCCGACCAAGGGCTTCTCCGGTGTCTCCCAGGTCGACCTCAAGATCGTGGGCGCCGATGGCCAGGCGTGCGGGCGAGGGGTGCGCGAGGCCTCGCAGGGCGCGGGCAACGGTGGCGCACCCATCGTGGCCGCCTACTCGCTGTCCGCCGCCGACCGGCAGGACTGCAGCGAGGGACCGTACGTCGCGCAGGTGGGCTCGAACAACGACGAGGTCCAGGGGCTGGAGATCCTGCTGCGCACCGAGCCCGGTGTCGAGGACCCCGACGCACTGCCGGCCCCGTTCGGCAAGGCGAGCGGATTCTCCGACGCCATCGAGGGTGACGCCCCGAGCGGCAGCCCGGTGTCCGTGATCGGCGGGCCGAACTTCTCGTCGGCGCCCCCGACCGCGCCTGGCACGTACGAGGACTCGGTCCTGGCCGGGGAGACGCTGTTCTACCGCGTCCCCGACGTGGGCTGGGGTCAGTCGGCGGTGTGCGACGCGACGCTCGGTACGTCCACCCAGGCGGCCGACGCCTTCGGACGTGGTGTCGGCGTGAACACCCAGGTGCGGGTGTACGGACCTCTCAAGACCGTCGCGGACGACTTCTCGTCGCAGACCGGTCGCAAGCAGTGGCGCGGCGACGAGGCCGTGGCCCTGCACGCGGCGTCGCCGCCCGTCGTGTACCGCAACCGCGAGTCGACGAGCGAGGCTCCCAAGGCGACGCAGGTCGACGGCGACTTCTACTGCTCGATCACCGTCCTGCCGATGTCCGCCGCCTCGACCGAGGAGATTGGCGAGATCGCGGTGACCCTCACGACGAGCGTCGTGGGTGAGGAGTCGGGCGAGCCGACCTACCTCGAGGACCCGAAGGAGACCGCCAACGACAAGGCGGCCGAGGAGTCGTCCGACGGCGGACCCGCGTGGTGGATCATCGCCGCCGGCGTCGCGGCCCTCGTCGTGGTCGCCCTCGCCCTGCTCGCCGCACTGCGTCGCCGCAGCGGCGCGGGCGACTCCGAGGTCCCTCCTGGCGAGTGACCGGTCACGGGTCCGCCCGTGACCTGGTTCCTCGCGGTCGTCGCCCTGCTGGGCGTCAGCGCCTCCGGACCGCTGATGGCAGCGACGGCTGCACCCGCCCTGGTCATCGCCTTCTGGCGCAACGCCGCGGCGACGGCCGTGCTCGCGCCGTTCGCGGTGCGTCGGCGCGCCGACCTGGCGGGCCTGCGGTGGCGTGACCTGCGCGGGACGGTCTTCGCCGGCCTGATGCTCGCGGTGCACTTCGCCGCCTGGGTGGGTGCGCTCAAGCTCACGACGGTGGCGGCCGCGACGGCGCTGACGTGCACCCAGCTGGTGTGGGTGGTGGCCATCGACCGGCTGCGGGGGGTGCGGCCCGGGCGCCGGGTCGTCGTCGGCTGCACGGTGGCCTCGGTCGGAGTGCTCGTCGTCTCGGGCGTCGACTTCACCGTGTCGTCGCGAGCCCTGCTGGGCGACCTGCTCGCGATCGTGGGCGGACTCGGTGCCGCGCTCTACCTCGTGGCGGGGGAGGGCGCCCGGCGGCGCCTGACCACGACCCACTACACGACGCTCTGCTACGGGGTGTGCGCACTCGTCCTGGCCGTCGGCTGCGTCGCCACCGGCGCCTCCTTCGTCGGCTACGACGCCCGCGTGTGGGTGCTGCTCGCCTCCGTCACCGTGTGCGCCCAGCTGCTGGGGCACTCGGTGCTGAACCACCTGCTCGTCGTCATGAGCCCGACCGTCATCTCCCTGCTCCTGCTGCTCGAGGTCCCCGCGGCGGCGCTCCTCGCCGCAGCCTTCCTCGGGCAGGCGCCTCCGGCCGGGGTGTACCTCGGGCTGGGGCTCGTCGTGGTGGGTCTGGTGGTCGTGGTGCGCTCCCGACGCACCCCCGTCGAACCGGTCGCCTGAGCGGGACTCGCAGCGGCGACGTGCCGTGGGTCACCCGAGGTCGGGCGGTGCGCGACGTTACCGATCGGTATGGTCAGGACGTCACCCCACCAGACTCAGGAGCACGCATGGGACGTCTTGCCAGCACCGAGGGCCTCACCGAGGAGCAGACCGCGATCCTCTCGACGATCCGCGAGTTCGTCGACGAGAAGATCATCCCCGTCGCCCAGGAGCTCGAGCACGCCGACGAGTACCCGACCGAGATCATCGAGGGACTCAAGGAGCTCGGCGTCTTCGGCCTGACGATCCCCGAGGAGTACGACGGGCTGGGGGAGTCGCTGCTGACGTACGCGCTCGTGGTCGAGGAGATCGCCCGCGGCTGGATGAGCGTCTCGGGCGTCATCAACACCCACTTCATCGTCGCCTACCTGCTGATCCAGCACGGCACGGAGGAGCAGAAGAAGAAGTACCTGCCGAAGATGGCCACCGGCGAGGTCCGCGGCGCGTTCAGCATGTCCGAGCCGGGCCTGGGGTCCGACGTCTCGGCGATCTCGACCAAGGCCACGAAGGCCGACGACGGCTCGTACTCGATCACCGGCCAGAAGATGTGGCTGACCAACGGCGGCACGTCCACGCTCGTGGCGACGTTGTGCAAGACCGACGAGGGTGCGGACTCGGTCTACAAGAACATGACCACGTTCCTGGTCGAGAAGGAGCCGGGCTTCGGCGAGACGGCCCAGGGCGTCACGGTGCCCGGCAAGATCGCGAAGATGGGCTACAAGGGCGTCGAGACGACCGAGCTGATCCTCGAGGACCACAAGATCTCGGCCGACCAGATCCTCGGCGGCGAGCCCGGCAAGGGCTTCTTCCAGATGATGGACGGTGTCGAGGTCGGGCGCGTCAACGTCGCCGCCCGCGCCTGCGGCCTCGCGATCCGGGGCTTCGAGCTCGCGATCGCCTACGCCCAGCAGCGCAAGACCTTCGGCAAGCAGATCGCCGACCACCAGGCCGTGCTGTTCCGCCTGGCCGAGATGGCCACCAAGGTCGAGACGATCCACGCCATGATGGTCCGCTCGGCCCGCCTGAAGGACACCGGCAAGCGCATGGACGTCGAGGCCGGCATGGCCAAGATGCTTGCCAGCGAGTACGCCAACGAGGTCGTCGAGGACTCCTTCCGCATCCACGGCGGCTACGGCTACTCCAAGGAGTACGAGATCGAGCGCCTCATGCGCGAGGTCAAGTTCATGCTGATCGGCGAGGGCACGTCCGACATCCAGAAGATGATCATCGGCCGGGCGCTCCTCAAGGACTACAAGCTCTGACCGGGGCGACGGACCGATGACGCAGCGCGAGGACGTCACGTTCACGTCGCACGGGACGTCCTGCGCGGCCTGGGTGTACCGACCCGCCGGCGACCCCGGCCGTCCGGTGGTCGTCATGGCCCACGGCCTGGGCGGCGTGCGGGAGATGCGGCTCGACGCGTTCGCCGAGCGCTTCGCCGAGGCGGGATACGTGTGCCTGGTGTTCGACTACCGGCACTTCGGTGCGAGCGGCGGCGAGCCGCGCCAGCTGCTCTCGGTCCGGCGTCAACGCCAGGACTGGGCGGCGGCGGTCGCGTTCGCGCGGACGCTGCCGGGCGTCGACCCCGACCGGGTCGTGCTGTGGGGGTCCTCGTTCTCCGGTGGGCACGTCATCGCCGTGGGCGCGCAGGATCCGCGCCTGGCTGCCGTGGTGTCGCAGTGCCCGTACACCGACGGCCTGGCGTCGAGCCTCGCCGTGCGCCCGCTGACGTCCCTGCGGGTCACGGCCAGGGCGCTTCGCGACCTGGTCGGCTCGTGGTTCCGTCGTCCCCCTCGGACCATCCCCCTCGCGGGGGAGCCGGGCACCGTCGCCCTCATGACCGCGCCGGACGCCGTTCCCGGCTACCTCGCGCTGGTCGAGGACGGCTCGACCTTCCGCAACGAGGTCGCGGCGCGCGTGGCCCTCTCGATCGCCACCGGGCGCCCCGGGGCCCGTGCCCGCCGTCTTGGCTGTCCGGCCCTCTTCGTGGTCTGCGAGCGCGACACGGTGGCGCCGGCGAGGGCCACGCTGCGGCACGTCGCACGCGCGCCGCACGGCGAGGTGGTGCGCCGCGACACCGGCCACTTCGACATCTACGTGGGCGAGGAGTTCGAGACGACGGTGCGCGACGAGCTGGCGTTCCTGGGTCGTCACGTGCCCGTGGCCTGAGCGGTCGGGCGAGGGGGCGGCCCGGCTCCTACGCTGGCAGATCGCGACCACCTTCCCGACCCGCAGAGGACGCCATGCCCGACCCCTTCGTCCTGCGGCGCTTCCAGGCCGAGGCCCTGGCCGCGGTGGAGCGGGCGCGGGCGGCCGGTCGACGTCGGTACTGGGTGTCGCTCCCGCCCGGGGCCGGCAAGACGGTCCTCGGCACCGAGCTGGTGGCCGCACGCCTCGCCGAGGAGGGCCGGCGCGCCGTCGTCCTCGTCCCCAACACCGCCATCCAGGCACAGTGGATCGCCACCTGGGAGCGGTACGGACGAGGGCCCGCGAGTGCCGAGCGGGACCTCACGGCCGACGTCACGGTGCTCACCTACCAGTCGCTCGCCTCGTTCTCGCCCGACGAGGGCGAGGACGGGGACGAGGGCAGTCTCGTCGACCGCCTGCACGACAACGGACGGGCGCTCGTCGCCGCGCTGCGGGACGCCGGACCCCTCGCGGTGCTGCTCGACGAGTGCCACCACCTGCTCGAGGTCTGGGGAGCCCTGCTCCGCGAGGTGCTCGACCCCCTGGAGGACGTGCTCGTGCTCGGCCTCACGGCCACCCCGCCCGGCGTCCTGAGCCGTCGCCAGGCCGAGCAGGTCGACGAGCTGTTCGGTGACGTGGTCTACCAGGCGTCGATCCCTGCGGCCGTTCGCGAGGGTGTCCTCGCACCGTTCGCGGAGCTGGCCTGGCTGACCCGCCCCTCGGACGAGGAGGAGGCGTGGCTCGCGTCCTCGGCGACGAGGTTCGCCGAGCTGACCACCGAGCTGCTGAGCCCCGGGTACGGGTCCGTGCCTCTGCTGGTCTGGTTCGACCGGAGGATCGGGGAGCTCCCCGTCCCGTGGGCCCTTCTCGAGCGCGACGAGCCCGAGCTGGCGACCTCGGTGCTGCGACTCGTCGCCGCCGGGCTGCTCGACCTGCCCGAGGGTGCGGTGCTGCGCGAGCAGCACCGCACCGACCTGACGGCCGACGACTGGGCGCGGCTCGTCGACGACTGGGTGCGTGGCTGCCTGGCCCGCAGCGAGCTCGACCAGGACCGCTCCGTCATCGAGGACCTGCGCAAGGCGATGCCGGGGATCGGGTTCCGGGTCACCCGCCGCGGGGTGAGCGGGGCCGGGTCCGCGGTGGACCGCGTGCTGTCGCGCAGTGCCAACAAGATGCGCGCCGCGGCCGAGGTGCTGCTGGCCGAGCGGTCCGCCCTCGGCGACCGGTTGCGGGCCGTGGTGGTGTGCGACCACGAGCGCGCCTCACCGACGTCGTCGCTCGTGCTGCGCGACGCGCCGGCCGAGCACGGTTCGGCGCTGGAGGTCATGGACGCCCTGCTCGACGCGGGCTTCGAGCCGGTGCTGCTCACCGGGCGCACCGTCGCGGCCGGCGCGGAGCACGCTGGCCGGCTGGTCGAGGTGCTCCGTGGGCTGGACCCGGGCCTCGACCTGGCCACGGAGCCGCTGCCCGGCCTCGAGGGCCGGTTCCACCGGCTGGTGGGCGCGTGGTCGAGCCGACGGTGGGTGCCGCTCGTGACCCGTGCCTTCCAGGCGGGGCACTGCGACGTGCTCGTGGGCACCCGAGCGTTGCTCGGCGAGGGGTGGGACGCACCCCGGGTCTCGACCCTCGTCGACCTGTCGACGGCGTCGACCACGTCGGCCGTGACGCAGACCCGGGGCCGCGCCCTGCGCGTCGACCCGACGTGGCCCGACAAGGTCGCCACGACGTGGAGCGTGGTCTGCGTGGCACCCGACCACCCCGGTGGTGACTCCGACTGGCGCCGCTTCGTCCGCAAGCACGACGGCTACTTCGGCGTGGACGACGACGGCCAGGTCGTCTCCGGGGTCGCCCACGTGGACGCACGGTTCTCGCCGTTCGCGCCGCCGGAGACCGACCTCTTCCCGGTGGTCACCTTGGACATGGCCCAGCGGACGGCCGAGCGCGACGTGATCCGCGCACGCTGGCGGGTGGGGGAGGCGTACCGCGACGAGGTGCGGCGAGCCATCCGGGTCCGGGAGGAGGGGCCGTCGAGGGAGACCGAGCCACCGCGGACCGTGGACGCCCCCACGCCGCCCTGGGCGCGGATGGGCGAGGCAGGTGTCGTCGGGACCGGTCGGTCAGCGCGGTGGTCGCCGTGGGACGCGGCGCGGGAGGCGTCGCGTGACCCCGGGCTCGCCGCGCATGCGTGGGTGGTGGCCGACGCCATGGCGTCCGCCGGGCTCGGCGGCCCCGGTGCGGTCGGGGTGCGGGCCGTGGTCGACGCCACGGGCACCTACCGGTTCGAGCTCGACGCGGACGCGTCGACGTCGTCGCTGTTCGTCGACCTGGTCGAGGAGCTCCTGGGTCCGGTCGTCGCCCCACGGTGGCTCATTGCGCGGCACCAGGCACCCTCGCCGACCGCCGGGGCCGGCTGGCGGGTGCTGCTCGGCCGCGCCCGTCCCGTCGCCCGGACCTGGTTCGGGGTCCCCGCCGAGCTCGGCCGCAACGCCGGACGTCGGCGAGCGTTCGAGCAGGCCTGGGCGCGGTGGTTCGGCCCGTCGACCGTGGTCGCGGCCGGCTCGGACGTCGGGACGGCCGCCCTGGTCTCGGCGTACGGCACCACGCCGCTCGACGTGGTGACGTTGCTGCGCTCGAGCTGGTCGTGACCACCAGACGGCGACCACGGGGCGCGCGGTGGGCCGCGGCCTAGACTGACCGCATGCCTCCCGTGAACCAGGGACTCTTCTCGCTCGAGTTCCCCCAGTCGCTCGGTGTCTACGACGACTACGCCACCGCCCAGAAGGTCGTCGACCACCTCTCCGACAAGGAGTTCCCGGTCCAGAACCTGCTCGTGGTCGGCACCGACCTCAAGCAGGTCGAGCGGGTGACCGGGCGGTTGACGACCAGCCGCGTCGCCGGCGCCGGAGCGGCCTCCGGCGGTTGGCTGGGTGTGCTCGTGGGCCTCCTGCTCGGCATCTTCAGCGAGGAGAGCACGTGGCTGCAGACGGTCGTCGGCGGTCTCGGCATCGGGATCGTCTTTGGCGTCGTGTGGGCCCTGCTCGGCTACGCGGCCACCCGGGGCCGGAGGGACTTCAGCTCGGTCAGCAGCGTCGTCGCCACCAAGTACGAGGTGATGGTCGAGCACAAGCACCGGGCCAAGGCGCAGGAGCTCATCGCCGACCTCCCGGGTGCCCGCCCCAACCCGTTCGTCTGACCCACCGCGGCACGAGCGCCGCGACGTCCCACGTCTCGTCGAGGCCGACGGGACGCGAACCAGGAGAGCCATGACCAAGACCAACCCCGGCAACTTCTTCGAGGACTTCAGCGTCGGGCAGGTGATCGAGCACGCCACCCCGCGGACGATCACCGACGGCGACCGCGCCCTCTACGGTGCGATCTACCCGACGCGGTTCGCGATCCCGTCGTCGGCGGAGTTCGCCGCCTCGGTCGGCCTGGCTCCGCACCCGGTCGAGGACCTCGTCGCCTTCCACGTGGCCTTCGGCAAGACGGTCCCCGACGTCTCGCTCAACGCCGTGGCGAACCTCGGGTACGCCGAGTGCCGGTTCCATCGGCCCGTGGTCACCGGCGACACGCTGCGGACCAGCTCGGAGGTCATCGGCCTCAAGCAGAACTCCAACGGTCGCACCGGTGTCGTCTACGTGCGGTCCACGGCCACCAACCAGCGGGGCGAGGTCGCGCTCGACTGGGTGCGCTGGGTCATGGTGCACAAGCGGGACGCTGACGCGCCGGCCCCCGAGACGGTCGTCCCGGCAGTGGCCGACGCCGTCGCCCCCGACGACCTGGTGCTCCCGGCCGGGCTCGACCTCACCCACTACGACACGTCGGCCGCCGGCGAGCCGCACCGCTTCGACGACTACACGGTGGGCGAGACGATCGACCACGTCGACGGCGTGACCCTGAGCGAGGCCGAGCACATGATGGCCACGCGCCTGTGGCAGAACACCGCCAAGGTCCACTTCAACACCGAGGCCCGCCCCGACGGCAAGCAGCTCGTCTACGGCGGGCACGTGATCTCGATGGCCCGTGCGCTCTCGTTCAACGGGCTCGCCAACGCGCAGCTGGTGGCGGCGATCAACGCCGGCTCCCACGTGGCCCCGGCGTTCGCGGGTGACACCGTGTACGCGTGGTCGGAGGTGCTCGACAAGGCCACGCCCGCCGCCTGGGAGGGGACGGGTGTCGGAGCCCTCCGCCTGCGCCTGGTGGCGACGAAGGGCCGCGACGAGAGCACCACCCTGCACGGCGAGGACGGGAAGTACGCCGACGGCGTGCTGCTCGACCTCGACCTGTGGGTCCTGGTCCCGCGCTGATGGGCGCCACGCTCTTCCTCGTCCGGCACGGGGAGACCGAGTGGAGCGCCGTCGGCAAGCACACGGGCACGACGGACCTGCCGCTCACTCCTGCAGGCGAGGCCACGGCACGAGCCCTGGCCCCGGTCCTGGCGGACGAGCACTTCGACCTCGTGCTCACGAGCCCTCGTCTGCGGGCGCGCCGCACGGCAGCGCTCGCCGGGTTCGGCGAGGCCACGGTCGAGGGTGACCTGGCGGAGTGGGACTACGGCGACTACGAGGGGCTGACCACGCCGCAGATCCGCGAGCAGGTGCCGGGCTGGACCATCTGGAGCCACCCCGTGCCGGGCGGGGAGAGCGCCGATGACGTGGCTGGACGTCTCGACCGCGTGGTGGCGCGGGTGCGGGCCACCGAGGGGCGTGCCCTGGTCTTCGCCCACGGGCACAGCCTGCGGGTGCTCGCCGCACGCTGGCTGGGCCTGCCGGTGCCGGACGGTCGGATCTTCGACCTCGACACCGCCACCTACTCCGTGCTGGGCGACGACCGGGGCCAGCCGGTGGTCCAGCGCTGGAACGTCACGGCCACGCCCTAGTCTGGCCATCGTGAGGATCGATCTCCACACCCACTCCCACCGCTCGGACGGCACGGACTCGCCCACGGAGCTGGTGCGGAACGCCGCGCAGGCCGGGCTCGACGTCGTCGCGCTGACCGACCACGACGCGACCACCGGATGGCAGGAGGCGCTCGCGGCCGCCGACGGTCTCGACGTCGTCGTGGTCCCCGGCATCGAGATCTCGACGACGTTCCAGGGCGAGAGCGTGCACCTGCTGGGCTACGGCTTCGACCCGGACCACCTCCCGCTGGTGGAGGAGCTGCACCGGGTGCTCGACGGCCGCGACCAGAGGCTCCCGCGGATCCTGGCCAGGCTGGCCGAGCACGGCATCGAGATCACCGAGGCCGACGTCGCGCTGCAGTCGGGGTCGGCTGCGGCCTCGGGGCGTCCCCACGTGGCCGACGCGATGGTCGCCAAGGGCTACATCGGCCACCGTGACGAGGCGTTCCAGGGGTGGCTGAACAGTCGCGGGAAGGCGTACGTCGGGCGCTACGCCGCGCCGCTGCTCGAGACGATCAGGCTGCTGAAGGCGGCCGGCGGCAGCGCCGTCGTGGCGCACCCGTGGTCGCGGGGGAGCGACCGCGTGCTCACGTCGGCCGCGTTCGAGGAGCTCGCAGCGGCGGGCCTGGACGGCATCGAGGCCGACCACGTCGACCACGACGAGTGGTCGCGTCGCGGTCTGCGCGACATCGCCAGGGGTCTGGACCTCGTGGTCACCGGCTCCAGCGACTACCACGGCACGGGCAAGAGCTCGGCCTTCCACCTCGGCGCCAACCTCACCGACCCCGCGGAGTACGAGCGCCTGCTGGGTCACTGACGTCCCGTGCCGGACGCCCGGCGCCCGTCTGGGCCGTCAGAGGTAGGTCTCGCACCTTCTTCGCCGTCCGGCGGTAGGTGTCGTACCTGATGGCGGCCGGATTCGGTGCGCTGCCTACCTCCGACCCATCGCCGGGGTGCGGCGCCCGCCTCGAGCACGTCGCGCCTCGCTGCTGCGTCGGCGCGGCAGGGTCTCGACCTGCGCTCCGAAAGGGCCTCGACCGGCGGGTGGGGCCAGGGTCGGTCGGGCACGCGGGGCCGGCCTGCCCGCCGGACGCAAGATTCTGCGTTCGTGTGCAGAAGTGCGAAGGATGCTGCGTTCGAGTCGGGAATCGGACACGAATGCAGCATCGTTCGGCCTTGCGCTCACGAAGGCAGAATCCTGCGTCACCCGCGGCCCGCGAGCTTGGCCGAGCCCGGCGGCCCGCTCCGGTCGAGGCCCTTTCGGGGGCCGGCTCCGCTCGGGGTCGCGGCAACGCAGCAGCGAGCACGCGCACCCGCCGCCGAGCCTGCACAGCGCACGGTCGGGCGCAGCATCACGGCCACTTGAGCATTTGCTCAAAATGTGTCATCGTTCCCTTGAGCGACTGTTCAAGACCCAGGAGGAACGATGACCCCACCCCGCACTCCACGCCACGGCATCCACGTGGCCGTGGTGACCCGCTCCGACGTCGATCGCCTGTGGGCGCTCACGCAGGACCCGGCGCAGCACTCGCGGTGGGACGTGCGCTTCGGCCGCATCGAGCCGACGGTGCCGGGGGAGTTCACCTATCGGCGGTTCGGGGTCCGTGGCACCGGGACGCACGCGGGGGAGCGACGCTCCGCCGACGGTGGCGCGACGTCGGCCCTCACCTTCGCGTGCCCGAACCCGCTGTCGCCGATCGTGGTCGGGTCCGGCTACTGGCGGTACCGCCCGCTGCTCGGGGACCACGGACCCGCCGGCACGTCGTTCGAGACCGGCTACGACTACCGGGCGCGCGGCGGCAGCGTCGACCGCGTCTTCCGCCCCCTCATGGCCTGGGGCACGGCATGGTCCTTCGACAGGCTGCAGCTCTGGGCCGATCGCGGGATCGCACCCGAGGTCTCGGCGGCCGTCGCGCTGCTCGACATCGGCGCCCGCCTCGCCCTGGTGACGCTCGTCGGCCTCCTGGGCCTGTCCTTGGGAGCCGTGCCCGCCCTCGTCGCCACCCTGGTCGGCGGTGCGCTCGCCTGGACCGCTCCGCCGCTGCCGTGGCGACCGTCCGCCCGCCGCACGACCTGGTCCTGGCACCCGGCCGCGACCCGGACCGAGGAGGTCCTCGCATGACCGTCACGCAGCTCCGGCCCGTCGCCGGCACCCCGGCGCCGGCGACCAGCCCGGACGTCTCGATCTTCGCCCGCGCCATGAGGTCGGACTTCCACCGGCTGCACCCGCGCATGCAGGAGCGGTTCGGCGTGAACGCGAGCGACCGACGGGCGTGCGTGGGGCGCGGCGTCATGGACGAGGTGTGGCGCGGACGGCCGGTCGTGGCCCCGTTCCTGCGCCTCGGAGCCCGCCGGAACCTGCTCTTCCCCGAGACCGGCCGCGGCATCCCCTTCGCGATCGAGAACTACCCCTACCTCGACGACCACGGTCGCGAGACGGTCACGTTCGTCCGCACGTTCGAGGTGGCACCGGGACGGCGTCGACGCTTCGACGCCACGATGGTGCTCGACTCCTCGCGGGGCCCAGGGCGCGACGTCGTCGTCGACTACCTCGGGACCCACCAGCACGTCGCGGCCGACCTCGCCCTCGCGGTGGACGACGCCGTGCCGGGTGGGGGCGGTCTGCGCATCGAGAGCTCGGTGATGCGGCTGCACGAGGGCCCGGTGAGCCTGCGGATGCACCCGCTCGTGTGCGGCCGCGCGGTGGTGCGTGAGCACTGGGACGAGAGCGAGCAGTGCTACCGCATCCGGGTGGAGGTGCACCACGACGTGGTCGGTCCGGTGTTCGGCTACCACGGCCGCTTCACGACCACGTTCGTCGACGCCTCGACCGTCCCGGCTGCCGTGCGCCCGTACCGCGAGCAGACCCGGGTGTGAACCGTCGTCGGGGGCGCGCGGCGCGGCGCCGACCCGGGCGTCGCTCGCCGATAGGCTCGTGACGTGAGCGACGACCCCCGCACGCTGCAGACGCGTCGACGCCTCGTCGACGCCACGATGCAGACGATCCGTGAGCAGGGGATCGCGAAGCTGTCGGCGCGCACGATCGCGACGACCGGCGGGGTCAACCAGGCGCTGGTGTTCTACCACTTCGGCACCGTCGACGGGCTCGTCGCCGAGGCGTGCCGGGTCACGACCGCCGAGCGGGTCGACCGCTACCGCGACGCGTTGGCCACCGTGACCAGCTTCGGCGCGCTCCTCGACGTCGCCGACCGGGTCCGGGCCGACGAGCGTGAGGCGGGCAACGTCGCGGTGCTGGCGCAGGTGCTCGCCGCCTCGCACGGGAACCCGGCGCTCGCGGCAGCGGCCGGCGAGGCCATCGGACTGTGGTCGGCTGCCGTTCGCCCCGCGCTGCAGCGCCTGCTGGAGACGTCGCCCGTCGGCGAGCTCTTCGACGCCGACGTGCTCACGGACCTCGCGTCGTCGGCGTTCGTCGGCATCGAGCTGATGGAGCCGACGCGGACCCACGACGCCGCGGCGGTCGAGGACCCCCTCGCGCGCCTGCGTCCCGTGGCCGAGCTGCTCGACGGGCTCGGACCGATCGCCCGACGCGCCGTCCGCAGCGTGCTGCGCGGTCGCTAGGGACGGTCTAGCCCGTCTCGCCGAACTGCTCGACGCGGATCGCGTCGGCGGGGAAGGCCTGCTCCTGCAGCAGGCGGGTCGCATAGCCGACGAAGCCGACGGACCCGCACACGTATGCCGCCTCGACGCCGTCGAGCAGCGGCGCCACCTCGTCCGGGTACGGGGGAGCAGCCACGCGCGACCCCAGGTTCTCGCGCGTGAGCGCCACGAACGCCCCCGAGGCGCGCAGCTCGTCGGCGTAGGGCAGCGCGGCGAGGGACTTCGCCACCACGACGACCCGCAGCGCCTCCGCAGCACCGGTGCCGATCGCGTGGCGCAGCATCGAGACCATCGGCACCACCCCGGAGCCGCCCGCGAACGCCAGGGCCGGCGTGGAGCCGTCCCACGTGAACCAGCGGCCGATCGGTCCCCGCACCTCGAACGTGTCGCCCACGCGCACGTCGTCGTGCAGGAAGCCCGAGACCTCGCCGTCGTCCATCCGCTCGACCATGAGCTCCACGAGCGGGTCACCCGGCGCCGAGGCCGTCGAGTAGCTCCGCTGCGCGGTGTAGCCGTCCTCGGCGCGCAGGCGCACGACGTAGTGCTGCCCGGCGCGATGAGAGGCCGGCTCCGGCAGCTCCAGGCGCAGCCGGACGAAGCCCTGGGTCGGATGGTCCACCGTGCGCACGGTCGCCAGCTGCCAGCCGGTCACGTCGCCCGACACCGAGGGTGTCTCGGCCGTCACGGATCGCCCTGGTAGCGCTGCTCGCGCCACGGGTCGCCACGGTCGTGGTAGCCGCCGCGCTCCCAGAAGCCCGGTTCGTCGTGGTCGAGCAGCTCGAGGCGGGTCAGCCACTTGGCGGACTTCCAGAAGTACAGGTGCGGGACGAGCAGCCGCACCGGTCCGCCGTGCTCCGGGGTGAGAGGAGAGCCGTCTGCGTCCCAGACCACCCAGGCGCGGTCCGCGCGCACGTCGTCGAGCGGGAGGTTCGTCGTGTAGCCGGTGCGCGAGTGCGCCACCACGTGCGTGGCGCCGGTGGCGACCCCGCACACGTCGAGGAGGGTCTCGACGCTCACCCCGGTGAACGGGGTGTCGAACCGCGACCAGGTCGTCACGCAGTGGATGTCGACCGTCGTCGTCGCGTGCGGCAGGGCCCGTAGTGCGGCCCAGTCCCACGTGTGCGACTCCAGCACGGCTCCGTCGACCGTGAGCTCCCAGCGGTCCCGGTCGACGGTGGGGGTCGGCTCGGCCGACAGCACCGGCCACAGCCGCCCGGTGTCGTACTGCCCGGGAGGGAGGCGGTCGGACTGCGCGGGGCGCCGGCGTCCCACGAATCCACGCGTGACGGGCTCGTCGGTCATGACGTCTCCTCCAGGAAGGGCAGCCACGCGGCCGCCAGGCCGACGGGGTTCTCGACGGCAGGGGAGTGGTCGGCACCGGCCACCACGTGGACGGTGGTGCCGAGCCGGGCTGCCATGTCGTCCTGCACAGCATGCGGCCACGCGTCGTCACCCGCACCACGACCCACCCACACCGGCAGGCCGGTGGCGGCCACGTCGGCGACGCGGTCCGGGGCGTCGACCAGGTGCTGGGTGAACGCCCGCAGGCCCGCTCGGGAGTTCCGCTCGAAGCGGTCGAGGAGGAACGCCTCGACGGCCGGCGGGTTCACGCCCAGCGCGGGGCCCTTCAGCGCACGGAACACCTCGGCCATCGTGGCCGAGCCGTCCAGCTCGGCCACGAGACGCTCGAGGGGACGTCCGGGCGTGGATCCCAGCGCGGCGGGTCCGGTGCACAGCAGGCTCAGGCTCGTCCAGGCGCGCACGTGGTCCGCCGCGGCGGTCTGCGCCACCAGGCCGCCGAAGGAGTGGCCCAGCAGGTGCGACGGGCCGGACGAGACCTCGGCAGCGAGCGCCGCTGCGTCGGCGGCCAGGCCCGCGAGGCTGAAGTCGTCCGCCTCGTCGGCCACGGACTCGTACTGGCCTCGCTGGTCGTACGCCGTCGCGTCGAACCCGGCGTCGGCCAGCAGCGGCAGCATCGGCGTGAAGTCCTCCTTGCTGCCGGTCCACCCCGGGACCATCAGCACGTGCCCCCGCGTGCCGCTGCCGTCGGCTCGGACCCGGTGCACGGCGACCTCCCCGCGTGCGGTGCGGACGACGGACGCCTCGACCCCCGGCGGGAGCTCCAGCGTGCGGGGCGTGCTCATCGACCGCGCTTGGCGATCCGGGCGACGATCGAGGTGGGGGCGTACCGCGAGATCGTGGCGAGCACCTTGTAGCGCAGGCTCGGGACCGACAGCGACTTGCCCTTGTCGAGGTCCGACAGCGCCGCCTTCACGAGCTTGTCGGCGTTGAGCCACATCCACCGCGGGACGCCCGAGACGTCCATGTCCGCCCGCTGGTGGAACTCGGTGCGCACGAAGCCCGGGCACAGGGCCATGACGCGGACCCCGGCGTCGGCGTACTGCCAGTCGGCCCAGCGCGACAGGTTGACCAGCCAGACCTTGTGGGCCGAGTAGGTTCCGCGTGGCGTGAACGCGGCCACGCTCGAGACGTTGACGATCCTGCCCTGCCCCCGCCCCGCCATGGCCTTGATGGCCACGTCCATGAGGTGCATGGGGGCGCGCACGAGCAGGTCGAGCTGACGGTCCTCGTCGGCGATGTCGGTGGTGCCGAACCAGCCGGGCAGCGAGGCGCCGGCGTTGTTGACCAGCAGGTCCACGGGCGAGGTGCTGCTGGCGAGCGCGTCCTCGGCCGCGGAGAGGCCCTCGGGCGTGGTCAGGTCGGCCACGACGACGTCGGCCCGGACCCCGTGCTTCGTGCGGACCTCGGCGGCCACCTGCTCGAGCCGGTCGCCGTCGCGGGCGAGCAGCACGACGTCGTGGCCGCGAGCGGCGAGGGCACGGGTGAAGGCGAGGCCGATGCCTGCGGTGGCACCGGTGACGAGGGCTCGGGTCATACCGTCAGCATGCCACGTGACCACGGGTCAGGACGCTGGGGTCGCAGGGCCCCGACGGGTGGCATGATGACCCCGTGACGACGACGATCTCCGTGGTGAACCAGAAGGGTGGCGTCGGCAAGACGACCACCGTGGCATCGCTGGGCGCGGCGTTCGCCGAGCTCGGCAAACGAGTCCTCCTCGTCGACCTCGACCCGCAGGGCGGACTCACGTTCTCCCTCGGCATCGACCCCGAGGACCTCGACGTGACCGTCGGCGAGGTGCTCCTGGGCAAGGCCAAGCCGGCCGACGCCATCGTGGTCACCGAGGACGGCATGCACCTGCTTCCCAGCAACGTCACGGTGACGCATGCCGAGGAGGCCCTGGTGAGCCGGACCGGCCGCGAGCAGCGGCTGCGGGTGGCGCTCGACAAGGTCGCCGACGACTACGACCTCGTCGTCATCGACTGCCCGCCCACTCTCGGCGTGCTCACG
Organism: Aeromicrobium sp. Leaf245; assembly: GCF_942548115.1. Classification (NCBI taxonomy): domain Bacteria; kingdom Bacillati; phylum Actinomycetota; class Actinomycetes; order Propionibacteriales; family Nocardioidaceae; genus Aeromicrobium; species Aeromicrobium sp. Leaf245. Next base: position 2,844,895 of record NZ_OW824151.1, on the reverse strand, counting down.
GTGGGCGCGCTGTCGGCGTCGCAGAAGGTCGTCATCCCGCTGCAGGCCGAGACCCTCTCGCACCGCGGCGTGCTGCAGCTGCTCGACACCGTCCACGACGTCAAGCAGTTCATCAACTCCGAGCTCGAGGTCGCCGGCGTGCTGCCCACGATGTTCGACGGCCGCACCAACCACGCCCGTGCCGTGCTCGCCTCCATCGAGGAGCAGTTCGAGCTGCCGGTGCTGAGCCCGCCGATCCCGAAGTCGATCCGGTTCGCCGAGGCTCCGGCCATCGGGCGGTCGATCCTCAGCGTGCACACGAACCACAAGGGGGCCGAGGCCTACCGCGAGGTGGCCAAGAGCCTGCTCTGACCGCTCGAGAACGCCGAAGGGGCCCCACGCCGTGCGTGGGGCCCCTTCGCGTCGGGTCGTGCGTCAGTCGGACGAGCGCGGCGCGGAGGCCGCCGCCTCGGTGCCGCCCTGGGCGCCGGAGCCCTGACCCTCGACGCGCTGGCCGCTGCGGGTGCGACGACGGCGACGGTTGCGGCTCGCGCCGCCCTCCTTGCCCTCGCCACCCTGGCCGGGGTCGCCGGACGCCGGGGCGTTCCGGCCCGGTCGGTCCTGGCCGGAACCGTTCTGCTGGCGATCGTCGGAGCGTCGGCGGTCCGAGCCGCGGCTGCGGTCCCCGCCCTGGCTGCGTCCACCCTGGCCCCGACCGCCCTGGCCGCCGCGACCACGGTCGCCGTCCTTGCGGGGCTCCTTGGGCGACGGCGGCTTGAGCCGGCCCTTGACCGAGCGGTCGATGCCCAGGTCGTGGAACAGGTGGTCCGACGTGGAGTACGTCTCCTGCGGCTCGGCGAACGGCAGGTCCAGCTCGGCGTTGATCAGCTTCCAGCGCGACAGGTCGGCCCAGTCGACGAAGGTGACGGCGATGCCCGAGGCGCCGGCGCGACCCGTGCGCCCGATGCGGTGCACGTACGTCTTGTGGTCCTCGGGGCAGTTGTAGTTGATGACGTGGCTGATGTTCGCCACGTCGATGCCGCGTGCGGCGACGTCGGTGGCCACGAGCACGTCGACCTTGTGGTCGCGGAAGCCCTGCAGCGCCTTCTCCCGGGCGCCCTGGGCCATGTCGCCGTGCAGGGGCGACGCCGGGAAGCCGCGATCGATGAGGTCGTCGGCCACACGCTGGGCGGTGCGCTTGGTGCGGGTGAAGATGATGACGCGCTGGACGTCCTCGGCCTGCAGGATCCGGGCGATGACCTCGGCCTTGTCGAGCTCGTGCGCCTGCCACACGAACTGCGCGGTGGCGGGAACGGTGTCGTTCTCCTCCGGGGACTCCGCCCTGATGTTCATGGGGTGGCGCATGTGCTTGCGCGCGAGCGACACGATGGCGCCCGGCATGGTCGCCGAGAACAGCATCGTCTGGCGGGTCTCGGGCGTCTTGGCCAGGATCGACTCGACGTCGGGCAGGAAGCCGAGGTCGAGCATCTCGTCGGCCTCGTCGAGCACGAGCGACTTGACGTGCGAGAGGTCGAGCGCGCCGCGGTTGGCGAGGTCGAGGATGCGGCCGGGCGTGCCGACGACGATGTCGACGCCCTTCTCGAGCGCGTCGAGCTGGCCCTCGTAGGGGACGCCACCGTAGATGGTGATGTTGCGGGTACCGCGCTTGGCCGACGCCGTCTTGAAGTCGTTGGCGACCTGGAGCGCGAGCTCTCGCGTCGGGGCCACGACCAGTGCCTGGGGCTTGCCGGGGGCTGCCAGCTGGTCGTAGTCGGCGTCGTGCGGCGCGACGGTGCGCTGGATGACCGGGATGGCGAACGCCAACGTCTTGCCGGTGCCGGTACGGGCCTGACCGATGAGGTCGGTGCCCATGAGGGCCACGGAGAGGGTCATCTCCTGGATGGGGAACGGGCTGCTGATGCCGACCGCGTCGAGCGCGTCGGCGATCTCGGGCATGACGCCCAGATCGGTGAACGTGGTCACAGGTACTCGTCTTCGTGAGGGAACAGAGAGGGATCTCGATACGTGTCGTGTGTCGGCGACGACGGTGCGTCCGAGACCTCACGACGGAGATACGGCCCCAAGGGCAAGGCCAGTCTACCCGTCTCGGCCCCTGCGGCGGCACACAGGCGGCGGCGGGTCCCCAGCGCGCTACGCTGCGGCGCATGGCGAAGAACGCGAAGTCAGGCCGCTCGGGCCCCCCTCCGGAGGCCCCCGCGCCCTCGGCCCTGGACGATCCGGACTACCGCCGCGGCGTCGTGGAGCTGCTCGGCGTGCTCGCCTTCGGCGAGCTGAGCGCGTGCGAGCGACTCGTCGCCGACGCCCAGATGGCGCCCGACCTGAGCAGCAAGGTCGAGGTGGCCACGATGGCCGCGGCGGAGTTCGACCACTTCGAGGTCCTGCGCGACCGCCTCGTCGAGATGGGCGAGGACCCGTTCGCCGCGATGGAGCCGTTCGAGGCCACGTTCGGTGACTTCCACCGCAAGACGCGTCCGGCCGACTTCGTCGAGGGCCTCGTGAAGGCCTACGTCGGCGACGGGCTCGCCGCCGACTTCTACCGCGAGATCGCTGCCTACCTCGACCCGGTGACGCGCGAGATCGTGGTCGACACGCTCAGCGGCACCGGGCACTCGGAGTTCGTCGTCGACCAGGTGCGCGCCGCGATCGAGGCCGACCCCCGGGTCGGCGGCCGCCTCGCGCTCTGGGGACGTCGGCTCATGGGGGAGGCCCTGCGCCAGGCCCAGACGCTCGTCGCCGAGCGCGACGCGCTGAGCGCCGTGCTCGTCGGCGGCATCGAGACGCCCGGGCTGGACCTCACCGCGATCTCGCGCATGTTCACCCGGATCACCGAGGCGCACACCGAACGCATGGCGCGCCTCGGCCTGGCCGCCTGAGCGGGTCCGGGTCGTCGGGGTTCGGGGTCGACCGAGCGCGCGGGACGCATGGCGCGCGTCGGCCTGGCCGCCTGAGCGGACGACCGCTCAGCCGCGGACGTGGGTGAGGATCCAGTCGAGGAACGTCCGTCCGGCGCACCAGTCCTCGCGCACGTGCTCGAGCAGCTCGGCGGTGTGCACGTACGGCTCGAAGCCGTGGTCGCGCCCGAGGGTGAGCGTGCGGTGGCGCAGCAGGTCGATGCGCGGGTGGTCGGCCGACCAGCCGCGCGGCGCGGTCTTGACGGCGTCGCCGCCGACCGTCCAGCCCCGGCCCTCCAGTCGCGCGACGATGTGCTGGAGCCCGGTCCCGAAGGTCTCGTGGTCGACGGCCTCGCGGAACGAGGCGAGCCGGGCGGGCGTGGCGTGGTAGAACCCGACTCCGGTGCGCACACCGGGCGCGCCGACCTGGACGTAGTACCCGGTCGCGGGCGCCACGGGCACGAACGCACCCTGGTGCGTCTTGTAGGGAGTCTTGTCGTTCGAGAACCGCACGTCGCGGAACGGGCGGAAGATCTTCGCGCTCTCGCCGTCAGGGACGAACTCGTCGGCCAGCTCGGCCATGAGCGCGGTCATGGGCTGCTTGACCGCCGCGTCGTAGACGTGGCGGTGCTCCTCCCAGAACGCCTTCGTGTTGTCGACCTCGAGGTCGTCGTAGAAGTCGAGCGCCGCGACGGGGAAGCCTTCGAAGCTCATGCGCGCCCCCGGTCCGTCAGGTGGTCTCCTGCGTGACCGCACCGAAGCCGACCTTGCGGCCGGTGTCGGCGGTGAAGTACAGGTAGGCGACCTTGTCGGCCGGGACCGCGACGGTGCGGTCCTTCTCGTCGGTGAGGCTGAAGACCGTCTCGTCCTTCAGGGCGGTGTCGAGCTTGGCGAGCACCGACTCGGGCGCCTCGTCGGTCTCGACGGACAGCTCGCGGGCGGCGTTCTGCACGCCGATCTTGACCTCCATGGTCGGTCCTCTCGTGATGTCTGGTGTGGTGCGGGTGTGGTGCCGGACGAGGTGGGGCCCGGTCGGGCCGTGCCGCGTCAGGCGGGGTCGTTGGTCTCGCGGGGGAAGCCGCCGATGCCGCGCCAGGCGAGCCCGGCGACGAGCCGCACGGCGTCATCCTGCGACAGCGCCGACGACTCCGAGAGCCAGTTGCGCGCGCCGACGTGGCCCATGCCCACGAGGCTGACGGCCAGCAGGTACGCGGCCTCCTGCGGCAGGCCGGTGTCCTCGCGGATCACCTCGGCGATCGCGACGGCCGACTCGCGCACGACCCGGTCGACCTGCTCCCGGACGTCGGGGTCGTTGGTGAGGTCGGACTCGAACACGAGGCGGAACGCGGCGCCCTGGTCGGCGACGTACTGGTACCAGAGCTCCATCGTGGCCTCGACGCGACGACGGTTGTCCTGCGTGGAGGCGAGCGCCTGCTTGACCTCGTCGACGACCTCGTCGCACGAGCTCTCGAGCAGGGCCAGGTAGAGGTCGAGCTTGCCGGGGAAGTGCTGGTACACGACCGGCTTGGACACTCCGGCACGCTCGGCGATCTCGTCCATCGACGCGGCGTGGTACCCCTGCTCGACGAAGACCTCGAGGGCGACCTCCAGGAGCTGGGCGCGTCGGGCGCGTCGCGGCAGTCGGCCGGCGCGCGGACGCAGGGTGGGGGTCTCGCTCACCCGGTCAGCCTAGTGCCCCGTGCCACGCGGGCCCTTCGGGGCGCTCCGCGCGTCGCCGCGACGACGGCGCGTCCCAGGGGGCGGACGGCACCCTGCGGTCGACGTCGGCGGGGGAACAATGGAGGACACGCCCGGCGTTGAGCCGGGAGTACCCCCATCACCGTCCCTGCGAGGAGCAGCCGTGGTCGCCCCCATCGTGGAACCCGCCGACGAACTCACCATCGACGAGGTCCGCCGCTACAGCCGGCACCTGATCATCCCCGACGTCGGGATGGACGGGCAGAAGCGGCTCAAGAACGCCAAGGTGCTGGTCATCGGAGCCGGCGGTCTCGGCAGCCCTGCCCTGCTCTACCTGGCCGCTGCCGGCGTCGGCACGCTCGGCATCATCGACGACGACGTGGTCGACGAGTCGAACCTGCAGCGTCAGGTGATCCACGGCCAGTCCGACATCGACCGGCCCAAGGCCGTGAGTGCCGCGGAGTCGGTGGCCGAGGTCAACCCGTACGTGAAGACCGTCGTGCACCAGGAGCGGCTCGACACCGACAACGTGCTCGACATCTTCGCCCAGTACGACCTGATCGTCGACGGCACCGACAACTTCGCCACGCGCTACCTGGTCAACGACGCCGCGGTCATCCTCGGCAAGCCCTACGTGTGGGGGTCGATCTACCGCTTCGAGGGCCAGGTGTCGGTGTTCTGGGCCCAGGAGGGTCCGCAGTACCGCGACCTCTACCCCGAGCCGCCGCCGCCGGGCATGGTCCCGTCGTGCGCCGAGGGCGGAGTGCTCGGAGTCCTGTGCGCGTCGATCGGCTCGATCATGGTCACCGAGGCCATCAAGCTGATCACCGGCATCGGCGACCCGCTCATCGGTCGCCTCATGGTCTACGACGCGCTCGAGATGCGGTACACGACGCTCAAGGTCCAGCGCGACCCGAACGGCGTGCTGCCCACCGAGCTGCTGAGCGACTACGAGGCGTTCTGCGGTGCGATCAGCGACGAGGCGGCCGATGCGGCAGCGGACTCGACGATCTCCGTGGGCACGCTCGACGGCTGGCTGAAGGAGCGCGCCGACGGTGGCCGCGACTTCGTGCTCGTCGACGTGCGCGAGCCGGTCGAGCGGGACATCAACCACATCCCGGGCTCGGTCCTCATCCCGAAGGGCGACTTCCTCAACGGCAAGGCGTTCTCCGAGCTGCCCGACGACAAGCAGGTCGTGCTCCACTGCAAGTCGGGCGTGCGGTCGGCCGAGGCGCTCGCCGTGCTGAAGGGTGCCGGCTACAAGGACGCGGTGCACGTCGGCGGCGGCGTCGTGGCCTGGGTCAACCAGATCGACCCGAGCCAGCCGACCTACTGACCTGCTGGACCCGTGGCGAAGCCGCGGGGCGGGCGCCTTCGGGTGCTCGCCTCGCGGCTTCGTCGCGTCGGGGGGCCCGACGCCGGCGTCGGGTAGGTGCGGGCGGCTTCGAGCGGGTCCGGTGCTGCGCTGCTGGGGCTTCCAGTGGCGTCGGTGCTGCGCCTCTACGGCTTCGAGTGGAGTCGGTCTCCGAGAGGGCCTCGACCGCAGCGGTGGGTCTCGACCCGGTTGGGTCTGCGGGGCGCGGCCACGATTCTTCATCTGTGCGGGATCCGCGCACGATTCGTCCTTCGCGTGGACCGTGCCACGCGAAGGAAGCATCGTGGCGACGACTTGGGCCCCGTAGGGGCAGGGATTCTCCCTTCTCGTGGACCGTTACGCGCAAAGGGAGAATCCCTGCCCACCCGCCTCGCCGTAGCCCCCGCCGGACGCAGGATTCTGCGTTCGCGCGCAGAACCCCGAACGATGCTGCGTTCACGACGGGATCCGACCACGAACGCAGCATCCTTCGACCCCTCACGCACGAACGCAGAACCTTGCGTCCCCCCGAGCCGCGCTCCGAGAACCCAACCCGAGCCCGGACCCATCCGCCGGTCGAGGCCCTTTCGGAGCGCACGTCGACTCGCAGCCACAGCGACGCAGCCGCAAGGCACGACCCAGCTGGAGCAACGCAGCAACCGAAGTCCCACCTCGAGCGACGCAGCAGCAGCCGAAGACCCACCTCGAGCGACGCAGCAGCAGGTCGAGCCCCAGCCGCACCGACGAAGCCGCAGGCCGATCGTGACCCGACGTCGGCGATGATCGACCCATGGACGAGGCCTACGTCGAGCGCGTGCTGAGCCTGGTGGAGCTGATCCCGCCGGGTCGCGTGCTGCCGTACGGGCGCGTCGCGGAGCTGCTCGCGGGCGGCTACGGGCCGCGCTACGTCGGGCGGATCATGTCGGCGCACGGCCATGCCGTCTGCTGGTGGCGGGTCCCGCGCGCCGACGGCACCATGGTGCCGCCGCTCATGATCGAGGCGCAGGCGCACTGGGCCGACGAGGGGACGCCCGTGCGCAACGGCCGGGTGCACATGGCCGAGGCGCTGTGGACCGACGTCGATCCGGAGGGCACGGTCTGAGCGTGTCGGTGGTCTCTGCTCAGATGGTGGTGTGACCACGACCGAGTACCGCCTGCAGCGCGCCGGGGGCCCGGCGTCGGCAGGTCCCGCCGTGGTGCTCGACCCCAGCCAGCAGGCCGTGCTCGACCACGTCGCCACGACCGGCGGGCCGCTCCAGGTGCTCGCCGGCCCCGGCAGCGGCAAGACCACGACGCTGGTCGAGCTCGTGGCCCAGCGCGTGGAGTCCGGTGCGGTCCGCGCCGACGAGGTGCTCGTCCTCACCTTCAGCCGCGCCGCCGCGCAGGAGATCCGGGCCCGCATCGGGCGCCGGCTGGCCCGCACCACCTCCGCCACCTCGGCCATGACCTTCCACGCGTTCTGCTACGCCCTCGTGCGGGCCGAGCAGGACCTCGAGGAGTTCCGTCGGCCGGTCACCCTGCTCAGCGCACCCGAGCACGACGCCCGGCTGGCCGAGCTGCTCGACGGCACCGACCCCGAGAGCTGGCCGGTCCCGCTGCGCCAGGCGCTGCGCACGCGCGGCATGAGCACCGAGCTCCAGCGCCTGTTCGCCGCGGCGCGGGCGCAGGGACTCGACGCGGTCGACCTGCACGACGTCGGCAGTGCGGCGGGCCGACCCGACTGGGTGGCCGCGTCGCTGTTCTTCGACGAGGTCACGGGTGTGGCCGCTCTCGAGGGCACCATCGACCACACCGACCTCGTGCACCACGCGGTCCGTCTGCTGGGCGACCCGGAGTGCCGCGACCGCTGGCGGCGTCGGCTCCGGCTCGTGGTGGTCGACGAGTTCCAGGACACCGACCCCCTGCAGGTCGAGCTGCTCCGGCGCCTCGCCGGCGACGGCCGCGACCTCGTGGTGGTCGGTGACCCCTACCAGTCCATCTACGGCTTCCGTGGGGCCGACGTGCGCGGCACGCTCGACTTCGGGGAGCGGTTCGCCACCGTCCGCGGGCCGGCCCCGGCGCTCACCCTGGCCCGCACCAACCGCTACGGCGCGGCGATCGCCGATGCCGTCAGGTCGGTCGTCGAGAACCGTGGGGTGTTCGGAGCGCTCGACGCCGACCGCTTCGAGGCCCTGCGGTCGCCGGCCACCGACCCGTCGCGCACGGGCGAGGTGCAGGTGCGCACCTTCACGTCGGCCACGGCCGAGGCCGAGCACGTGGCACTGCTGCTGCGCGAGGCCCACCTGGCGGCCGAGCCGCCGGTGCCGTGGGAGCGCATGGCCGTCCTGGTGCGGTCGGCCCCGCACCTCGACCGGCTGCACCGGGCGCTCAGCGCCGCAGGCGTCCCCGTCGACGTGGCGGGCGACGAGCTCCCGCTGGCCGTGGAGCCGGCGGTGCGTGCCCTGCTGGCCGGCCTGCACGCCGCCCAGGCCCTCATCGACCACGACGCCCTCGACCCCGAGGCCGCCACGGCGCTGCTCACCGGACCTCTCGGCGGTCTCGACGCCGCCGCGCTGCGTCGGCTCGGTCGGGTGCTGCGCACCGACGACACCGCCCGCAACGGCTCGCCCCGTGCGTCGCGAGTGCTGCTCGCCGAGGCGCTGGCCGACCCCCACCTGCTCGACACCCTGGTGGTCGAGGGCCCGGCGGCGTCGGCCGTCGAAGCCGCCCGTCGCGTGGCCCGACTGCTGTCCTCTGCCGTCGCCCTCGTGCGCGGCGGCGCCTCGGCCGAGGAGGTGCTGTGGGAGCTGTGGGACGGCACGTCGTGGCCGGCCCGCCTACGCGCCGAGGCCGAGGGCGGCGGCGACGGTGCGGCGCGTGCGCACCACGACCTCGACGCGCTGTGCGCCCTGTTCGCCGAGGCGGCCCGGGCCGAGGAGCGCCAGGCGCACCGCGGCGTCCGCGAGGTCGTGCGCGCCCTCGAGGCCCAGCAGATCCCCGCCGGGACGCTCACCGGGGCGACCGACCTCGTGTCGGGGGTCCAGCTCATGACCGCGCACCGTTCCAAGGGCCTGGAGTGGGACCTCGTGGTCGTCGCCGGGGTGCAGGACGGCGAGTGGCCCGACACCCGGTTGCGCAGCAGCCTGCTGCAGCCCGACCGCCTGACCCGCGATGGCCTCGGACCCTACCCGTCGGTGCGCGAGGCGGTGGCCGAGGAGCGCCGCCTGTTCTACGTGGCGTGCAGTCGCGCGCGCGAGCACCTCGTGGTCACGGCGGTCGCCAGCGGCTCCGACGAGGGCGACCAGCCCTCGCGCTTCGTCGGCGAGCTGCACGCGCACCTGTCGGCAGCCGACGACCCGAGCGCCCGCCCGGCCCCGCGGACCCTTCCGCCGGCCGAGCACCGGCCGCGCCGAGCACTGTCGCTGCGGTCGGCCGTGGCCGAGCTGCGCCGCATCGGCGAGCACACCCGTGACCCCGACGAGCGTCGACGCGTGGCCGAGCAGCTGGCTCGGTTGTCCACCCACCCGGCCGGTCGTTCGGCGCACCCGTCCGCCTGGTGGGGCCTGGCCGAGCGCACCGAGTCCGACGCTCCGTGGCGTCCCGACGACCAACCCCTGCGGCTCTCGGGCAGCCAGGTCTCGGCCCTCATGCAGTGCCCGCTGCGGTGGTTCCTCGACCACGAGGCCCACGGCGCGCAGGCCACCACGAGTGCGCAGGGCTTCGGCTCCATCGTGCACGCCATCGCCGCCGACGTCGTGCGTTCGGGCCGCGAGCCCGATGCCGACGAGCTCGCCACGCACCTCGACGACGTCTGGGCCCAGCTCGACCTCCCGCCGTGGATCAGCGAGCGCGAACGCGGCGAGGCGGTGCAGGCGCTCGGCCGCTTCGTCCAGTGGCACCGCGACAACCCGCGCGACGTGCTGGCGGCGGAGCACCCGTTCGAGGTCGAGATCGAGGTCGAGGGGCGCGCCGTGGCGCTCAAGGGCTCGATGGACCGCGTCGAGAGGTCCGCCGACGGGGTCCACGTCGTCGACCTCAAGACCGGCAAGGGCTCGCCGTCGCGCGACGAGCTCGCCGAGCACCCCCAGCTGGGCCTGTACCAGCTGGTCGTCCAGCACGGCGCCACCCGGGACCTGGCCGGCGACGCGCCACCCGCCGGGGCCGAGCTGGTCCAGCTGCGCCAGGAGAGCCGGGGCGCCACCAAGGTCCAGCAGCAGGTTCCCCCACCCGCTGACGCGCCGTCCGACGCGCCGTTCTTCGCGGTCGAGCAGCTGCGTCGCAGCGTCCACACGCTCGTCCACGAGGAGGTCGCCGCCACCGAGGCCACCGGCGGCTGCGGGTACTGCCAGTTCACCCGGGTCTGTCCCGCCCACGACGCCGGGGCGTCGATCCTGGTCCGCGAGCACCGGCACGCTGCCGCCGAGGAGGGGGAGTCGTCGTGACCATGCTCGTCCGCGACATCGACCACCTGCGCGAGCTCACCGGCATCCCGTTCTCGCAGCCCCAGGCCGACGCCATCACCGCCGGGCTCGACCGCCCGGGCGCGATCATCGCCGGCGCCGGCTCGGGCAAGACCACCGTCATGGCGGCGCGCGTGCTGTGGCTCGTGGGTCACGTCGGCATCGCGCCCGAGCGGATCCTCGGGCTCACCTTCACCAACAAGGCGGCCGCAGAGCTGGGGCAGCGCATCCGGGCCGACCTGGAGCACCTGCCGCACGACCCGCAGCAGCCCTGGGCCGACGCCACCGCGTCGACCTACCACGCCTTCGCCGGCTCCCTCATCGCCGAGCACGGCCTCCGCCTGGGCGTCGAGCCCGACCTGCGGGTCGTCACCGACGCCTCGCGCTTCCAGCGGGCGGCACGCGTGGTCAGCACCTACGACCGACCGCTCCAGAGGGTGAGCACGCACCTGCCCACGCTCGTCCAGGACGTCATGTCCCTCGACGCCCAGCTCTCGGAGCACCTCGTGGATCCGGCCGAGCTGCGCGACCACGACGCGTCCGTCATCGCCGAGTACGACGCCGTCGGCAAGCCGGCCCTGCTCCGCGACGCGGCCGTGGCGGCGCAGAAGCGCACCGAGCTGAGCCTCCTGGTCGAGGCGTACCGGTCCGCCAAGGCCGACGACGGGGTCATGGACTTCTCCGACCAGATGGCCTGGGGCGCGCAGCTGGCCGCGCTGCCCGAGGTGGGCCAGGCGCTGCGCGAGCGCTACGACGTCGTGCTGCTCGACGAGTACCAGGACACCTCGGTCGCGCAGCGCGACCTGCTCACGGCGCTCTTCGCGGGCCTGCCCGTCACCGCCGTGGGCGATCCCGCGCAGGGCATCTACGGCTGGCGGGGTGCTGCGGCCGGCAACCTCGAGGAGTTCCTCGACGACTTCCCGGCGGCCGACGGGTCGCGAGGACGGCAGTTCTCCCTCGTCGAGACCCGACGCTGCCCGCCGGAGGTGATCGACGCGGCGAACCACCTCGCCGCCCCCTTCTACGCCACGTCGTCGGTCGTCCAGCCGCTCACGTCGGCCGCGACGACGACCGGTCGGGTCGACGTCGCGCTGCACCGCACCGTCGACGACGAGATCGCCGCCATGGTCACCGAGATCGTCGCCGAGCACGAGGGTGGCCGGGCCTGGAGCGACATCGCGGTCCTGGTCCGCGTCGGCCGCGAGAACGGCGAGATCGTCAAGGCGCTGCGCGACGCGCACGTCCCGTTCGAGATCGTGGGCCTCTCCGGCCTGCTGGCCCAGCCCGAGGTGCTCGACGTGCTGTCGCTGCTGGAGGTCGTCGACGACGTCACCGCCAACCCGGCCCTGCTGCGCCTGCTCACCGGGCCGCGCTGGAACATCGGCCCGCGCGACCTCGCGCTGCTCGGCCGTCGTGCCGCCTCGCTGAGCGGGCGCACCCTGGGTCGCGACGACGACAGCACCCTCGCGCAGGAGCTCGCCCGGGCGGTCGAGGGCACCGACCCCACCGAGGTGGTCGCGCTGGCCGAGGCCCTCGACGACCCGGGCGACCTGCCGTACGACCCGCGTGCGCGCCACCGGTTCGCCGACCTCGCGCGCGTGGTCCACCGGGTCAGGTCCCACGTCGGGGAGCCGCTGCTCGACCTGGCACGCCGAGCCGTGCGTGCCCTCGACCTCGACATCGAGCTCGAGGCGGGAGAGGTCGAGGGTGCCTCCGACAACCTGGCCACCTTCCTCGACGCGGTGGCCGACTACGCCGCGAGCGACCGCTACGCGTCGCTGACCGGACTCGTGGCCTACCTCCAGGCCGAGAACGAGTTCAACGAGGGCATGGACGTCACGACCCCCTCGGAGTCCGACTCCGTCAAGCTGCTCACGATCCACCGGGCGAAGGGCCTGGAGTGGGGTGCGGTGTTCGTGCCGCTCGTGAGCGACGGGGTGTTCCCCTCGGGACGGGGTCGGTCCAGCTGGCTGACCAACGGCTCGGTCCTGCCGTACCCGCTGCGCGGCGACGCAGGCTCGCTCGCTCCGCTGGCGGAGTGGACCCCGGCCGCGGGCAAGGAGTTCGATGCGCGACGCAAGGCCGACTCCCTCGGGGAGGAGCTCCGGCTGGGCTACGTGGCGTACACGCGCGCCAAGCAGCGGGTCGTCGTGAGCGGTCACTGGTGGGGGCGCACGCAGAAGAAGCCGCGCGGACCGTCGGACTTCCTGGTGCGCACCCGCGACCACCTGGCCGGCCTCGGGGTCGAGCCGCTGGTCTGGGCCGATCCGCCCCCCGACGACGAGACCAACCCCCACCTCGTGCTGTCCGACGGCATCGCCTGGCCGGTGGAGCCGCCACCGGTCGACGGCCGTCGCGCGCTGGCCCGCGAGGTGGAGGTGGTGCTGGCCTCGTCCGCCGAGCCGACGGCCGAGCTCCCCGTCCCGGGCGATCGGGTGGCCGAGCTGTCCCAGGAGATCGACCTGCTCCTGGCCGAGGCCGACGCGGCCGCGTCGGCGGAGCGGCCGGTGCCACTGCCGCCCACGCTCTCGGCCACCGCCGTGCTGGCCCTGGCCGACGACGAGTCGGCGTTCGCGCGCTCGCTCGCACGGCCCATGCCTCGACGGCCTTCGGCCGCCGCACGCTTCGGCACCCGGTTCCACGCGTGGATCGAGGCCCACTACGGCCAGCAGCCGCTGCTCGACCCCGCCGACCTGCCCGGACAGGGCGACGTCGAGATCAGCGACGACGCCGAGCTCGACGAGGTCATCGCGTTGTTCGAGGCCGGACCGTTCGGCCAGCGCACGCCGCACACGGTCGAGGCGCCCTTCTCGTTGCTGCTCGGCGGTCAGCAGGTGGTGGGGCGGATCGACGCGGTGTTCTCGACGTCGACCCCCGAGGGCCCCGGCTTCGAGGTCGTGGACTGGAAGACCAACCGGCGGGCCGACGCCGACCCGCTCCAGCTCAGCCTCTACCGGTTGGCGTGGGCCGAGCTGCACGACGTCGACCCGGCGCGCGTGTCCGGGGCGTTCTACTACGTGCGACTCGGTGAGGTCGTGCGGTTCGCGCCCGAGGAGCTGCTCGACCGCGCTGCGCTCGAGACGCTCCTCGCGCCTGGCGTGTGAGCCGCCGAGCCGACCCCACCTAGGCTGTCGGGGTGAGTGATCCCGCACCGTTCGCCTTCGACCGCGCCCGCCACGACCGTGCCGGCCACCTACGTGCCCACGACGCGTGGGACGGCCCCGACGTCGAGGTCCTGGTGCTCGGCGGCGAGCACGTGGCCACCGTCGACGGGCCCGCACTGCGGTGGCTCCCGCGCGACGAGGCGCCCGACGGCACGTGGATCTTCCTGGGTGAGCAGGACGGCGTCCGCCGCGCAGCCGTCGTGGTCGACCGGGTCCCCGCCGACCTGGTGCCGGTCAGCGTCCGGGTGCTGGCGCCGCTGCTGGGCGCCGACGAGCTGTCGGTGGCCGTGCACGCGGTGGGCATGGCCCGGTGGCTGGCGGCCACCCCCTTCTGCCCCCGTTGTGGCGGGGCCACGCAGGTCCAGGCCGCGGGCCACCTGCGGCACTGCACCCAGTGCGGGACGAACCACTTCCCGCGCACGGATCCCGCCGTGATCATGCTGGTGACCGACGACCGGGACCGGGCCCTCCTCGGCCACCAGGCGACGTGGCCCGAGGGGCGATGGTCCACGCTGGCGGGCTTCGTGGAGCCGGGGGAGAGCCTCGAGGACGCCGTGCGGCGCGAGGTCCACGAGGAGGCCGGCGTGGTCGTCGGCGAGGTCGCCTACGGCGGGAGCCAGCCGTGGCCGTTCCCCGCGAGCCTGATGCTCGGGTTCTTCGCCAAGGCCGTCACCACGGACATCGAGGTCGACGGTGTGGAGCTCGGCGCGGCGCAGTGGGTCACGCGCGAGGAGCTGCGCGCCCAGGGTGAGGCCGGCACGCTGCTGCTGCCTCCGAGCGGCGTCTCGATCTCGAGCTGGCTCATCGAGACGTGGTACCAGGGGCCGTTGCCGGCTGCCTGGTTCTGACCGGCCGACACCCCACGCGGCCGGCAACGGCACGCGACGGTCGCGACTCCGCTCGCAGGGCTCGCGGGTGTCGCCACCATCGCTCCCCGCGCTGACGCGCGGCCCTGCTCGTCGCGCTGCCGCGCACCGTGGGGTCCGTTCGTGGCCCGCTCGAGCTTCGAGGAGCAGTCAGGGGTGGTTCAGACGCCGAGCTGGGCCTTGACCTGGGCGACGGAGGGGTTGGTCAGGGCGGTGCCGTCGGCGAAGACCAGCGTGGGCACGGTCTGGTTGCCGTTGTTGGCCTTCTCGACCACCGCTGCGGCCTCGGGCTGGGCCTCGATGTCGACCTCGGCGAAGTTGGTGATGCCCTCGCGCTGCAGCTGCGACTTGAGGCGGTGGCAGTAGCCGCACCACGGGGTCGAGTAGAGGGTGAAGTCGCCGGTCATCGTTGTCTCCTGTGACGTCTAGGGTGGTCCTGTCGAGTCAACGATCTCGCGCCCCGCGACATTCCACCTCCCCACTGTGGCGAGCGCGGTCGCCGGCTCCCGCGAGCGACCCGCTCGACGTCACCAGCTCGACCACACCGAACCGACCATCGACCGACCCGCAGGAGCGTGCGTTGCCCACCCCCGAGGACCTCCTGGAGAACCTCGACCCCGAGCAGCGGGCCGCCGCCACCGCGCTGCGGGGGCCGGTCTGCATCGTGGCCGGTGCCGGCACGGGCAAGACCCGGGCCATCACCCACCGCATCGCCTACGGCGTGGCCACGGGCCTGTACGTGCCCACCGAGGTGCTGGCCCTGACCTTCACGACCCGCGCCGCCGGCGAGATGCGGGGTCGCCTCGCGCAGCTTCAGGCGCCGGGGGTGCAGGCGCGCACCTTCCACTCGGCCGCGCTGCGCCAGGCGCGCTACTTCTGGCCGCAGGTCTACGGCACCGAGCTCCCCGAGATCGTCGCCTCCAAGTTCGGTCTGGTCGCCGAGGCCGCCAACCGCGAAGGCATCCGGCGCCCCGACAACGCCGTCATCCGCGACCTCGCCGCCGAGGTGGAGTGGGCCAAGGTCAGCAACGTCCGTGGCACCGACTACCCCGACGTCGCACGACGCCGGGGTCGCGAGGTCGCCGACCTCGACCCCACCCGCGTCGCGGCCGTCATGAGCGCCTACGAGGACGTCAAGCGCGAGCGGGGGCGCATCGACTTCGAGGACATCCTGCTCATCACCGCGGCGATCCTCGCCGACGACGAGCGCATCGCCGCCCAGGTCCGACGGCAGTACCGCTGGTTCGTGGTCGACGAGTACCAGGACGTCAACCCGCTGCAGTCCACGCTGCTCGACCTGTGGCTCGGTGGCCGCGACGACGTGTGCGTCGTGGGTGACCCGCGGCAGACGATCTACACGTTCGCCGGCGCCTCGCCGCGCATCCTCGGGGACTTCGCGCAGCGCTACCCCGACGCCGAGCGGATCCAGCTGGTGCGCAACTACCGCTCCACGCCGCAGGTGGTGGCCGTCGCGAACGCGGTGTTCCAGGGGGCCGCGGGCGAGGCGCACGGCCGACCGCTGCAGTCGCAGGCCGCGCCAGCGGAGCCCGTCCGCTACCTCGGCCACAACGACGAGCCGAGCGAGGCCGCGTCGGTGGCCGACGAGATCGTGCGTCTTCACCGCTCGGGCGTGCCGTACCGCGAGATGGCGGTGCTGTTCCGCATCAACGCGCAGTCCGAGGCGTTCGAGGAGGCCTTCGGCGAGCGCGACATCCCCGTCACCCTGCGCGGGGTCGAGGGGTACTTCCAGCGTGCCGAGGTCCGTCAGGCGGTCACGCTGCTGCGCGGTGCGGCGCGAGCCGGCGACGACGGCACCGACGCCACCACCGATGCCGGGTCACCGGACCACGGACGTCTCGGCCACGAGGTGCGCGCGGTGCTGGCGAGCATGGGCCACACCGAGACGGCTCCGTCCGGCAGCGGCGCCACCCGCGACCGGTGGGAGTCGCTGCATGCGCTCGTCACCATGGCCGACGACCTCGCCGAGGCCCGCGGTGACGCCACGTTGGCCGATCTCCTGGCCGACCTCGAACGACGTGCCCAGGCGTCGCACGCACCCACGGCCGAGGGCGTCACGCTGGCCACCCTCCACGCCGCGAAGGGCCTGGAGTGGGATGCCGTGTTCTGCGTCGGCATGCACGAGGGCATGCTCCCGATCGTCCACGCCGACACGCCCGAGGGGGTGGCCGAGGAGCGCCGACTGTTCTACGTCGGCGTCACCCGCGCACGCCGCCACCTGACGATCTCCTGGTCGCGGGCCCGCAAGCCCGGCGGACGTCAGGGCCGCAAGCCCACCCGCTTCCTCGATCCTCTGCTGCCGCCGGACCACCCGTCCCGCGGCGGCACGGTGGGCCCACGCCCCAAGAAGCGCACCAACACCGAGCTCGAGGCGCTCGACCCGGCCGACCGCGCCCTGTTCGACCGGCTCAAGCAGTGGCGGAGCGAGCAGGCGGCCGAGGCCAAGGTGCCGGCCTACGTCGTGTTCACCGACGCCACGCTGCTCGCGCTGGTGGAGCTGCGCCCGCGCGACGAGCGCGGACTCGTGGGCATCCCCGGCATCGGCCAGACCAAGCGCGAGCGCTACGGCGAGGGCGTGCTGGCGGTGCTCAGCGCGTCGGACTAGCCGCGCGCGAGGGTCGAGCGAGCGGTCCCCACCACGGCGTCGGTGAGCCCGTCGAGCAGTGCCGAGGGTGTGCGCCACCGTTGCCACCACAGGACGGTGCGCATCGTCGGACCGCCCAGGTCCACCAGGAGAGGGTGCTCCCGCGCGTGCTGTCGCGGTACCAGGCCCCAGCCGAGGCCGAGCGCGACCGCGCGGGTGAAGTCGTGCGACGAGGGGACCAGGTGGCGCGGCGTGGCATCGGCATCGACGTCACGCGTGGTGAGCCAGTCCCGCTGGAGCGTGTCGGTGCGGTCGTAGTCGACGCGCGGGGCCTGCCGGAGGGCCGCGGTGTCGACGCCGTCCGGCGCCCAGCGTCGGACCCACGACGGCGCGGCCATGGCGCGGTACTCGATCGCACCGAGCGGTTCGACGCGGCACCCGGGAACGGGGTCGCTCTGCGCGGTGATCGCCGCGACGACCGTGCCGTCCTCGAGCATCCCGGCGGTCCGGCTCTGGTCCTCGCGGTGCAGCTCGACCTCCACGTCGTGCGAGGCGGTGAACGCGGCCAGGGCGTCGAGGAACCAGGTGGCCAGCGAGTCGGCGTTGACGGCCACCGCCAGGTGCGGTCGACGTGGGCCGGTCAGACCGAGCTCGGTCGCGACGTCCTGGTCCAGCAGGGCGACACGACGGGCGTACCGCAGGACGGCCTCGCCGGCATCGGTCGCCCTGACGGGAGTGCTACGGACGAGCAGCCTCTGCCCGAGCGCCTGCTCGAGCGCCTTGACCCGCTGGCTCACCGCCGACGGGGTCACGTGCAGCTGACGCGCCGCGGCGTCGAAGGTCCCGGCGTCGACGACCGCCGCCACGGTCCGGGCGGCCACGGGGTCGGTCCACATGAAGCAAGTCTAATGACACTGCAGGATTCTTCGCTGTACCTGAGGATCGATCCTCCCTAGCGTGGACGTCATGACCAGCCTTCTCGCGGGACTCGGCACCGGGCTCGCGCTCATCGTGGCCATCGGCGCACAGAACGCGTTCGTGCTGCGCCAGGGCCTGCGCCGCGAGCACGTGGGCCTCGTGGTGGCCGTGTGCGCGCTCTCCGACCTCGTGCTCATCGGCGTCGGCGTGACCGGCCTCGGTCGCGTGGTCGACGCCGTGCCGTGGTTCGTCGACGCAGCGCGGTGGGGTGGCGCGGCCTTCCTGGCGGGGTACGCGGTCCTCGCGGCACGGCGGGCCCTGTCCTCGAGCGGCGAGGCGCTCGAGGTCGGCGCGGGAGCGGCGTCCTCGGACGCCGACCGGGCCCCCGGGGTGCTGAAGGTCCGCTCCTCCGCCGCCCGCGTGGCGGCGACCGCCCTCGCGCTGACGTGGCTGAACCCGCACGTCTACCTCGACACGGTGGTGCTCCTCGGCTCGGTGGCCGCCTCCCACGGGGGGAGCCGCCTCTGGTTCGCGGTCGGCGCGATGACGGCGAGCGTGCTCTGGTTCGGTGGCCTCGGGTACGGGGCGCGGCACCTCGGCCGATGGCTGCGGGACGCGAGGGCCTGGCGGATCCTCGACGGGGTGATCGCCTGCCTGATGCTCGTGCTGGCCGTCACGCTGGTCGTCGGAGGCTGAGGGGTCGAACGGATCCCTCAGGGCGGTGGGGCCGAGCCGGGTCGACCGGGCCCGGTCACTCGGGCGGTGCCCACGAGGAGGGGACGAACCCCGGGACGGACTCCTCCAGGATCGAGCGGAACGGGGCGGTGGCACCGAGCTGGCAGAGCACGCCGACGCCGCCGATCCACACCCGGTGGATCAGCAGGTACTCCGGCGGCAGGTTGATCTTCAGCGACGTCGACATGCCCTCGCCGCCGAGACCCACCCGGGTGGCCTGGTCGCGCAGCCAGGCCCGCGAGAAGGTGAACTCCTCGGCCACGGCGGGCTCGACGAACGGCGCGACGTAGGCGGCCATCACCTCGGGGTCGATCTTCGTGCCGGGCCGCAGGAATCCCTCGCCGCGCAGACCGTCGGTCACCGCCTCGGCATCACCGGAGACGGCGGCCGTGAGCAGCGGTCCCAGGGCGCGGGGGAGCCCGTCGGGGAGGTGGGCGACCGCACCGAAGTCGACGATCCCCAGGCGCCCGTCGGGCAGGATCCGGAAGTTGCCGGGGTGCGGATCGGCGTGCAGCATGCCCACGCGATCGGGGCTCGCGAGCAGGAACCGCACGTACCGCGAACCGTAGAGGTCGCGGTCGGCCTGGCTGCCGGAGCGGATCAGCTCGGCGAGCGAGCTCGTGCTCTCCATCCACTCGCTCACGAGCACGCGCTCGGTGCCGTCGACGACGGCCGGGACCATGAGGTCGGGGTCGTCGCGGTACTCCTCGTGGAAGCGCTGCTGCGCCGTGGCCTCGAGCCGGTAGTCGAGCTCCTCGACCACCCGCTCCTCCAGCTCGGCGAGGAGGGCCTTGACGTCGATGCCCGGTGCGAGGACACCGAGGAGCCGCGAGATCCTCGAGAGCTGGCGCAGGTCCGACCGCAGTGCCTTCGCCGCACCCGGGTACTGGATCTTGACGGCGACCTCGCGGCCGTCGTGCCAGCGCCCGCGGTGCACCTGGCCGATGGACGCGGCCGCGGCCGGCTGGTCACCGATCTCCACGAGCCGCTCCCGCCAGTCCTCGCCCAGCTCGGCGACGAGCTGGCGGTGCACGACGGCCACGGGCATCGGCGGCGCGGCGTCCTGGAGCTTGGTGAGGGTCTCGCGGTAGGGCGCGGCGATCTCCTCGGGGAGGGCGGCCTCGAAGATGCTCATGGCCTGGCCGACCTTCATCGCCCCGCCCTTGAGCTGACCGAGCACGGTGAACACCTGCTCAGCGGTGCGGCGCTGCACCTCGGTGACCACGGCGTCGGCGGGAGCACCGCCGATGCGACGTCCGACGCCGAGGGCCGTCCGCCCCGCGAAGCCCACGGGGAGGGCCGCGAGCCTGGCCCCACGCGTGAAGGCACCGACAGGCAGTGACGAGCGCGAGCGTCGGCTCGAACCACCGTCGGTGGGCTCGACCTCGTCCTCGTCATGGGTCACGACCTCAGGATAGGTCGATCGTCCTCACTCGGCCCGGTGCAGGAGGCTCGTGCAGCCCTCGTGGACGAGGACGGCTTCGTGCTCGAGCCGCCTGCCACCGAGGTGCAGCACCGCTCCCACCGTCTCGGGCCGGCGGCGCTCGGCCCACGCGAGGGTCTGCTCGGCCGCGAGTGCGGCGGCCCGGAGCACCAGGCTCGTGGCCGGACGAGGTGGTGGAGCCGGGACGAGGGGCCGGCCGAGCTGGGGGAGCGTGGCACGCCACGCCGGGTCCCACGCGGCACGCGCCGCGTCGTGGCAGCCGAGGCACGGTGTGCGACCGGCGAGCGTGAGCGGACCCAGGCGCCCCCAGTCGTCACCGAGCACGAGCGGGAGGACCGGCACGCCGGTCTCGACGGCGCGCGCCACCCAGCCGCGCGGCGGCTCGCCCGCCGCCACCAGCACGAGGAGCGCCGACGCGTCGGACGGGTCGGGGCGCAGTCCGAGGTCGTCGAGGGCGGTCCGGACGAGAGCCGCCGCCCTCTGGCTGCCGCCCCAGGCCTGCACGCGCAGCGTGAGTGCCGGGGGAGCAGTGGGCGGGTGCGGGTCGAGTGCTCCTCGCGCCACGAGCTCGTTGACCACGGCGGTCACGTCGTCGACGAGCTCGGGCACCCGTTCCGACGCCAGGCGGGCGAGCGCGTCGAGCCCGCGCCCGTCGAGCAGGCGCAGCAGCTGCACGAGTCCGGGCCGGTCGGGAACCAGGACACCCGGCCGCCCACCGACCACGAGGGTGCGGGCGTCCCGACGGACGACGTCGCCACCGGGAGGCAGGACGGGCCGCAGCTGCATGGCCCCAGCCTGCCGAGCGCACCCGGACCTGACGAGGCCGACGTCCACAGCGGACGCGGCCGAGCCGGCGCAGGGTTCGGCTCAGGCCTTGCCGAGGATGCGGTTCAGCTTGGTGCCGCACTCCGGGCAGGTGCCCTTCGCCATCCGGGTGCCCTTCTCGCTGACGACGACGTCGCCCGTGGCCTCGCGCTTGTCCTTGCACTTGACGCAGTAGAACTCGCCGCTCCAGGTCTCCGACATGGCTGCCTCCCGTGGGTGTGGTGCTCGTCACACGCACTCTAGCGGCCACTAGGTCCGGGAGCCTCGGGTCGCAGCCAGGGCGAGTCCCCGGCGGGCCTGGACGGTGGCGCCGGGGCGGGTTTCGAACCGGGCTCGCGGGGGGCGGAGGCGGACATGGAGCAGCCGGGCTCCCGAGGGGGTCTGCCTTCCCCTGCGGACCGTGTTCGGGAGCCCGGCTGAGGGACAACGTAGGGGTCGGGGGAGTCGGCGTCAACCGATCTGCGGAACTGGTTGTCCACTCCTGTGGACAAGGTTGTGGGGAACGTGTGGGGATCGCCGGAGAGGGGTGTGGACGGCCGGTGGACAGACCGCCGTCGGACGGTGCACGTACCGGTGGCGAGCCGCCGGCCCAGCCCTCTGACCTGCGCGGAGTCCCACGCGAGCGGCCGGGGTCCTGTGGACGGAAAGATCCTCGTCCGTGGAGTCGTGCCCTACCGTGCTCGACGTGGGCGAGGTGGAGATCAGGCGCAGTGCGCGACGTCGGCGGACCATCCAGGCGTACCGCGACGGCGACCGGACGATCGTGCTCGTGCCGGCGCACCTCACCCCCGAGCAGGAGCGCGAGGAGGTGGCCCGTCTCGTCGCGCGCCTCGACGCCCGAGCCGAGCGGTCACCGCGCAGCGACGCCGCCCTCATGGCGCGGGCGCTCGAGCTCTCCGAGCGGTACCTGGAGGGCCGTGCCCGACCCACGTCGGTGCGGTGGGTCACGAACCAGAGCACGCGCTGGGGCTCGTGCACTGCGTCCACCGGGGCCATCCGCATCTCCCACCGGGTCCGGGACATGCCCGACTACGTCGTCGACCACGTGGTCCTGCACGAGCTCGCGCACCTCGTGGAGGCCAACCACTCACGGCGGTTCTGGGCGCTCCTCGAGGGCTACCCCCACGCGGTCAAGGCCGAGGGGTTCCTCGAAGGCGTGTCCTGGCAGCAGCGATGAGGGCGAGCGTGTCGGCGTCGGTCGGCTCCACGGCCTCGTCCACGCCGAACCAGCGCACCGGGTCCTCGCCCTCGGCCACCACGGGCTCGGCCCCGACCGGCGCCACGGCGAGCAGCTGCACGTCGAGGTGGTGTCCGCCGGGGGAGCAGAACGGCACGGCGTGGCGCGACAGCCTGAGCGGGACGGGATCCAGCCGCAGCCCCTCGATGCCGGTCTCCTCGAGTGCCTCACGAGCGCCGGCACCGACGACGTCGACGTCCTCCGGCTCGCAGTGACCGCCGGTCTGCAGCCACAACCCGGCCTTGGCGTGCCGCACGAGCAGCACGCGCTCGGCGTCGGCCGTGATCACCAGGGCGCTCACGGTCACATGGTCGGGGCGGCACGAGCGCAGCATGCCGTCGGGTGCTGTCGCCAGGTGCTCCAGGTACCGCAGGCGGAGCGCCTCCTGGTCGCCGTCGGGCGCCGTCCACGCCTCGAGGGTGTGGACGGCACTGGTGTGCAGGCTCACCGCTCGTCGTCGGGCGAGGAGTCGGGCTCCTGCGACAGCAGCTCGTCGAGCGCCGCGTCGAAGCCGTCGTCGGCCGTCTCGCCGCTGGCGAAGCCCAGCGGGTCGTCGAGGTCGGCCGCCGTGGGCATGAGGTCGGGGTGGGTCCAGGCCGCGTCGCGAGCCGCCGGTCCCTGACGGTCGCGGACGGCGGCCCAGAGGTTGGCCGCGTCGCGCAGTCGCCGGGGGCGGAGCTCGAGCCCCACCAGGGAGGCGAAGGTCTGCTCGGCCGGCCCGCCGGTGGCGCGACGACGTCGGACGGCCTCGGCGAGGGCCGGGGCCGACGGCATGTCGGCGGCGGCCTGCGCGACGACCTCGTCGACCCAGCCCTCGACGAAGGCCAGCAAGGTCTCGAGCCGATCGACGGCGTGCTGCTGGCCGGGCGTGCGCTTGGGCTCGAACAGCCCACCCTGCATGGCCTCGGCGATCGCCTCGGGCCGGGTGGGATCGATCTCGCGCACCTGAGCCTCGATGGCCTCGACGTCGATCCGGGTGCCGCTGCCGAACTCGTCGATCGCGCCGACCAGGGCCTGCTCGAGCCACGGTGCGTGGGCGAACAGACGGTGGTGCGCGCACTCACGGAGGGTGACGTGGAGCAGCACGTCGGCCGGGGAGTGCTCCAGGCCCTCGCCGAAGGCCGCCACGTTGTGCGGCAGCACGGCCGCCACGCCGCGGGGGCCCATCGGCAGACCGATGTCGGTGGACGACAGGACCTCGGTGGCGAGTCCGGCGAGCCCCTGGCCGATCTGCTGGGCGAACATGGCGCTGCCGGCCTGGTTGAGGATGCCGATGAGGGGTCCGGCCATCGCGCGGGCCTCCTCGGGGATGGCCTGACCGATCGCGCCGACGACGTTGTCGGCGATCGGCTCGACGAGGCGACGCCACGACGTGCCGGTGGCCTCGATCCACTCCGCGCGGCTCCAGGCGGCGGACGAGGTGGCGGCGGCGGGGACGTCGGTGACGCGGTCGAGCCAGGACTCGGCCAGGCGCACCGCGTCGGCGACGGCGCCCACCTGGCCCCCGTGCGGGGCCGGGTCGGGGCCGGCGGCGGCCACGGCCTTGCGCGCCACGTCGCGGGCGGTGCCGAAGTCGACGGACCCGTCCGATCCCGCTCCGCTGAACATCTGCTGCATCTGGCCGAAGAGCGCGCTCAGGTCCGGGGTCTGGCCGCCGAAGCCGGCCGCCGGGCCGCCCGCACCCGGAGCACCGCCCATCGATCCGCCGAGGGCACCGAAGATCTGCTCGAGCGGGGTTCCGGCGAAGGGGTTCTGGCCGGCAGGACCGGGATCAGGAGAGCCGGAGCCGGTGGGCTCCGGGCCGAAGCGGGGCTGCCTGGACGCCCCGCCAGGCGTGCCGTCGGGCGTGCTGTCGGGCTGGGGGTCCCGCGGGTCCTCGTCGGCGTCGTCGCGGTCGTCAGGATGGTCGGCCATGACGCCAGGGTATCGAGAGGGCCCACGTCCTCGACGTCTCGCGCAGCGGTGTGGTCTCGAGGTCCGGGGCCGTCGGCGTGCTCGGGCGGACCGCACTACCGTGGGTCCATGAGCTCGGTCCGCCTCGTCGACGTCCGCGACACCGCCTTGAGCCTCGACGAGGTGTTCGAGGCGGTGCGCGATCCCGCCGCGGGCGGGGTGGCGCTGTTCGTGGGCACGGTCCGCGACCACGACGACGGTCGCGACGTGGCAGCCCTCCAGTACTCCGCGCACCCGAGCGCCGTGCAGCAGCTGCGCGAGGTCGCGGAGCGCGTCGCGCACGAGGAGGACGTCGTCGCGGTGGCCGCCGTGCACCGGGTGGGCGACCTCGCCATCGGGGACCTGGCCGTCGTGGTGGCGGTCTCGGCCGGGCACCGGGCAGAGGCGTTCGCCGCCGGGCGCCGACTCATCGACGAGCTCAAGGCCGAGGTCCCGGTGTGGAAGCACCAGACCTTCGGCGCGGGCGACGCCACGTGGGTCGGGGCCTGTTGATCGTCGCGGCCCGTCTCGATCTGCTGCGCTTGCCGCTGAACCCTAGGGTGGGGCCGTGGCCGAGGACGTGAGACCCGACGACGCGGCGCCCGGCGCCGACCCCGAGCAGGATGCCGCGCACCGCCTCGGCCGTCGCTACGCGACGATGCTGGTCGCCGGCGTCAGCCTCGTGGCGCTCACCTGCGTGGCCTTCCTGTTGCCGGCCCCCTACGTGACGCTGCGTCCCGGTCCCGCCTTCGACACGTTCGGCGAGATCGGCGGGGAGAAGATGTTCACCTTCGGCAAGGGCGTCAAGACCTATCCCGTCGACGGGTCGCTCGACTTCACCACCGTCTCGGTCACCCGCGCCGACAGCCGGCTCACGCTCGGCGACGTCGTCAGCGCGTACGTCAAGCCCGACATCGCGGTCGTCCCGCGCGACGTGGTCTACCCCGACGGTGAGTCGGACGAGGCCTCCCGCAGCGAGGGCCAGGCCCAGCTGACGAGCTCGAAGGACAGCTCGCTCGTGGTCGCCCTGCGCGCCGCCGGCTACACCGTGGGCGAGGAGCCTGCGGTCGTCGACGTCGCCGACGACGGCGCGGCCGCCGGTGTCCTCGAGAGCGAGGACGAGATCACGGCCGTCGACGGCCGCGAGACGCCGACGTCCACGGCCGTCGTGGAGGCCGTCGGTCGGGTCGAGCCCGGCGAGACGGTGCGTCTGGACGTGGTCAGGGACGGCAAGGAGCGGACCCTCGACCTCGCCACGCGCCCCGACCCGAAGGATCCCGCGATCCCGCGCATCGGCGTCAGCCTCGGCACGCGCTACGACTTCCCGATCGACGTCTCGAACAACGTCGGCGACGAGGTGGGCGGCCCGAGCGCCGGCACGATGTTCGCGCTCGCCATCTACGACCAGCTCACCCCCGGCTCCCTCACCGGCGGGCGCACGATCGCCGGGACCGGGACCCTCAGCCCGGACGGCACGGTCGGGCCGATCGGGGGAGTGCAGCAGAAGATCGCCGGAGCGGCCGCGGCCGGCGCCACGATCTTCCTGGTGCCGAAGAGCAACTGCGAGGAGGCGACGCGCGGGTCCGACCACGGCCTGCGCCTGGTCTCGGTCTCGTCGTTCAAGGAGGCCGTCGCCGACCTGGAGGCCCTCGCCGAGGATCCCGATGCGAAGGTGGCCTCATGTCGATGACCCCACCGCCGGAGTCGTCCGGTGAGCCCCTGCCCTCGACCCCGCTGCGCCTCGTGGCCCTCGAGGTCGAGGCACACGTGGCCGTGGACGGCTGGGACCAGCCCGCGCGCATGTACGCCCTCGTGCGCACGGCGGCCCTCGTCGAGGCCGAGCCGGGTCTGGCCGAGCAGCTCGCCGTGTCACTGCGCGACGCGCCCGACGGCTTCACGACCATCGAGCAGGAGCTCCCGCAGGACGGTCGTCCCCTCGAGGACGTGCTCGAGGGCATCGAGTGGCCCGACGCCGTCGACGGCTGTGCCGTCGTCGTCGAACGGATCATGCTGCCCCCGGAGGCCGAGGCCGACCTGCCCGACGACCCCGACGCCCTGGTCGAGGCGGTGGCGCAGCATCCCGAGCGCAAGGACGTCCGGCTCGTGGCGGCCGTCGACCGTGAGGGAGGTGGGCACAGCGCGGTGCGTGCTCGCACCCCCGACGACGCCCCGCTGCTCGAGGGGCCCGACCTCGTGCCGGGCCTGGTGCACGCACTGCGCCGGACCCTGGATGCGAGTGCCTGACGTAGGCTCTGAGCCCACCCCCGAACCGCCTTCCCCACCCCCGGACCCCAGACCTGGAGCCCCGTGAGCGACATCTTCGGAACACCCCGCCCGAGACCCGAGCCGACGCCCGGCGGCGTGGACCGACGCCGCAAGGTCCTGGTGCCGACCCTGGTCACCCTGGCCGCGCTGCTCTTCCTCGGCTCGATCTTCACCACGGTCTGGACCGACCGGCTCTGGTTCGCGTCCGTCGACTACTCGCGGGTATTCACCACGATCATCCTCAACCGCGTCGGCCTCTTCGCGGTGTTCGGCCTGTTCTTCGGGCTCGTCGTCGCGGCCAACGCCTGGCTGGCGTACCGGCTGCGCCCGGACTCGGTCCCGATGCGCCGTGACGACCCGGCCTTCCGGTACCAGCAGACCCTCAACCCGGTGAAGCGCGCCGCCCTCGTGGTGCTGGCGCTCGTGCTCACCGTGTTCGCCGGGTCGGTGGCCTCGTCGCGGTGGGAGACGTTCCAGATGTGGCGGCACGGGACGGCCTTCGGCGAGAAGGACGCGCACTTCGGCAAGGACATCGGCTTCTTCGTCTTCGACCTGCCGTGGTTCAACTTCCTGTCCTCCTTCCTGTTCGCGCTCGTGGTCGTGGCCGTGCTCGTCACGGTGTTCGTGCACTACGTCTTCGGCGGGATCCGGTTCGCCGGTCGTGGTCCGAAGTTCAGCCGTGCCGCGCAGGTCCACGTGGCGGTGCTCGTCGGCTTCGGCGTGCTGCTGCGCGCGTTCGGCTACTGGCTCGGCCGCTACAACCTCGCGGTCGGCGACTCCGGGTTGTTCAGCGGCATCGGCTTCACCGACGCGAACGCGCGAATCCCGGCGGCCAACATCCTCATCGGCGTCGCGATCGTGTGCGCGCTGCTGTTCTTCGCCGCGGCCTTCGTCAAGTCCTGGGTGCTGCCGGGCGTCGGTCTGGGTCTGCTGCTGCTCACGTCGGTGCTCATCGGCGGCGTGTGGCCCTACGTCATGCAGTCCTTCCAGGTCCGCCCGTCCGAGCCGGACAAGGAGGGCCCGTACATCGCCCGCAACATCGAGGCGACCCGCGAGGCCTACGACATCGCCGACGTGGAGACCGAGGACTACACGGCCACCACGACGCTCACCCCGCAGGAGCTGAACGCCTCGGCCGAGTCGCGGGTGAGCACGCGACTGCTCGACCCGACGCTCATCTCGCCGGCGTTCGAGCAGCTGCAGCAGGTGCGCGGCTACTACACCGTCCCCGAGACGCTCGACGTCGACCGCTACAAGCTGGGTGACGACGAAACGCCGCAGGACGTCATCATCGCGGCCCGCGAGCTGTTCCTGAACGGTCTGCAGGACTCCCAGCGCAACTGGGCCAACGACCACACGGTCTACACCCACGGCTACGGCATCATCGCCGCGCGCGGCAACCAGCGTGGCGCGCAGGGCGAGCCCGTGTGGGTGCAGAAGGACATCCCGCCGGTCGGCGAGATCGAGACCGAGGTGCCGCCGCGCATCTACTTCGGCGAGAACTCGCCGTCGTACTCCATCGTCGGACGACCTGACGGTGCCGACCCGATCGAGGTCGACATCCCGCGCGGCGGTGGGGCCGGCGAGGACGACGGAGCCGAGAACGCCACGCAGAACACGTACGACGGCGAGGGTGGCGTGCCGGTCGGCAACCTGTTCCGCAAGGCGCTGTACGCGTTCAAGTTCGCCGAGCCGAACATCGTGCTGTCGAACCGCGTCAACGAGAACTCCAAGATCCTCTACGACCGTCACCCGCGTGACCGGGTCGAGAAGGTCGCGCCGTGGCTGACGGTCGACGGCGACACCTACCCGGCCGTCGTCGACGGCCGCGTGGTGTGGATCGTCGACGCCTACACGACGAGCAACAGCTACCCCTACAGCGAGCGGCGCTCGCTGCGGACGGCCACCGACGACACCCTCACGCAGGGGTCGGCGCAGGCGGCGCTGCCGACGGACAACGTGAACTACATGCGCAACTCCGTGAAGGCCGTCGTCGACGCCTACGACGGCTCCGTGAAGCTGTACCAGTGGGACGCGAAGGACCCGGTGCTCAAGACCTGGATGAAGGTCTTCCCCGGTGTCGTGGAGCCGAAGTCCGAGATCAGCGAGGGCCTGCTGGAGCACCTGCGCTACCCGGTGGACCTGTTCAAGGTCCAGCGCAACGTGCTCGAGCGCTACCACGTGACCGACGCGCAGACCTTCTACGAGGACGGCGAGCGCTGGCGCGTGCCGGAGGACCCGGCCACGCCGTCGGGCCAGACGCGCGCGCAGCAGCCGCCGTACTTCCTCACCACGACGCGCCCCGGCACGGAGGACCCCGCGTTCTCGTTGACGAGCGTCTACCTGCCCAACAGCAGGCAGAACCTGGCGGCGTTCATGTCGGTCAACTCCGAGGCGACCAGCGACGACTACGGCACGATGCAGATCCTGCAGCTACCGTCCGACACGCAGGTGCCGGGCCCGAGCCAGATCGCCAACCAGTTCAGCTCCGACCGTGGCGTGACGCAGGCGCTGCTGCAGTTCCGCCAGTCCGACGCGACGGTCCTGAACGGCAACCTGCTCACGCTGCCGGTCGGCGACGCGATGCTCTACGTCCAGCCGGTCTACATCCGGCGCCAGGCGAGCGAGGGCACCTACCCGGTGCTGCAGTTCGTGGCGGCGTCCTTCGGCGAGGAGGTCGGCTTCGGCCAGAACCTCGACGAGGCGCTCAGGGTGGCCCTCGGTCTCGAGGCGGGCTCGGTGCCCGACCCGGACGAGGAGGAGGCCGGCGGTGGCGCCGGTGGCGGGGGCGGCGACGCCCCGGCCACGGAGGGCAAGACCACGCAGGAGTACCTCGAGGACGCCTCGGCCGCCTACTCGGCCGCCCAGACGGCTCTGGAGGAGGGCGACCTCGCCGAGTACCAGCGCCGCATCGACCAGATGAACGCTGCGGTGCAGGACGCGCAGGACGCGCTCGGCAACCAGGAGTGACGACGAGACGACCCCGGGCCCGCCGTGCGGGGCCCGGGGTCGTCCCGTGCGTGGGGGGTGCGTCGGTGTGGTCGACGGCAGCCCGAGCCGACCGCCCTCGCGCCTGGCACCGAGGGAACTGTCGTGCGAGGCTGGACCGATGAGTCGGTATCCGTGGTGGGACCTGCACGCCCGGCTGCGCGAGGAGTGCGCGTCCGTCGACCTGACCCACGCCTTCCATCCTGGCCAGCCGCACTTCCCGGTCTTCCCCGACGAGCAGCGGAGCCAGGTCTTCGAGGTCGAGCGGGACGGGTTCGCCGTGCACCGCTACGAGCTGGTGGGGCAGTGGGGCACCCACGTGGACCCGCCCTCGCACTTTGTCGACGGTGCGCGGACGCTGGACCTCATCGGCGTCGAGCAGATGATCCTGCCGCTCGTCGTCATCGACGTCTCCGAGCGGGTCGTGGACGACCCCGACACCGTCGTGAGGCTCGAGGACGTCGAGGCCTGGGAGGACGCGCACGGCCCGGTCCCGGAGGGCTCGTTCGTGGCCCTGCGGACCGACTGGCACCGCCGGTGGCCCGACGACGACGCGATGGCCAACCGCGACGAGGAGGGCGTGGCGCACTACCCGGGATGGTCGCGCGAGGTGCTCGAGCACCTGGTCGAACGGGTGGGGGTGGCCGCCGTCGGCCACGAGACCACCGACACCGACCCGGGCAGCTCCACGTCGGCCGGTGACTACGGCCTCGAGCTGTACCTGCTGCAGCAGGACCGCTGGCAGATCGAGCTCATGGCGCACCTCGACCAGGTTCCGCCGGCCGGTGCGCTCGTCGTGGCGGCGTGGCCCAAGCCGCAGGGCGGCTCGGGCTTCCCGGCTCGAGTCTTCGCGCTGGTGCCGAGAGCGAGACCGTGACGATCGACGGGTGGCTCGCCCGCGCCGGGCTGGCGGTCGGCGTGCTCGGGATCGTCCTCGTCCCGGCGGGATGCTCCATGACCGATCCCGACCCCGACGACCCGGTCCCCGAGGAGACGACTCCCGGGAAGAGGGGTCCCACCACGCCGATCCCCGAGGACCCGACGCTCACGGCGAAGCCGCCGGGTGGCAGCCAGCGCGTCACCGGCGTCGTCGAGCGGTCCCCCGAGGACCGGTGCCTCACGCTGGCCGCTCCCGGACGGACCTGGGTGCTCACGGGTGCGGTCGCCGGCCTGGAGGCCGGCGACCGCGTCACCGTGAAGGGCCGGCCCGACCCCGACGCGACCACCACCTGCCAGCAGGGACCGGTGCTCGTCGTCGTCGAGGTCGAGCGGGGCTGAGCGCTACTCCTGCTCGGCCGTGCCCGGGCTGGGCTTCAGCGGCTGCGCCGTCGCCGGTGCCGCCGGAGCGGTCGAGCCCGTGGCGGACGGCGTCGGTGACGGTGTCGGCTCGGGCTCCGAGCCGGTGACCCGCACCGACCCGCTGCCGAGCACCGCGCCCTCGGACGAGACGACCTGCATCTCGCCGAACAGGACACGCCCGTTCGTGGGCTCCGCGGTCGCGGTCAGCGACCCCGTCACCTCCGCGGTGGCACCGCGAGCCAGCTGGAGCTCGCCACCGTCGACGTCGAGCGTGCCGAGGCCGCCGGAGTAGAACACGTCGAGGTAGTCGTACTCCGTGGTGCCGGTCGGCACCGCGTAGCCGTCGACCACGACGGTGTAGGTGCCGGCGTCGGGCGCCTCGAGGGTCACCGACTCCTCGGAGTCGCCGTCGGCGGACTGACCGGCCTGCGAGCCGTCGGGTCCGAGGACCGTCAGGTCGAGGTCGGCACCGGCGTCGGACGTGCTGCCGATCGTCGCCGTCAGGCTCGAGGCACCCTCGGGCACCTCGACCTCGTACGACTGCTGGTCACCGTCGTCGATGCTCTTGCGCTCCGACAGGGCGCTGCCCAGGTCGCCGCCGCGCGGGGTGACCGCCACGGCGCCGAACTCGTTCTTCAGCGTCCAGGCCAGGTCGATCGGGCCACCGTCGGCCGCCGGAGCGACGTCCTGGGTTGCCGGCTCGACCGTGATGCCCTGGGCCGCGGCCGTCAGGGTGAACGGGTTCTCGAGCAGCGGCGACGTGCGGCGCGACTCCACCTCGATCTCCCACACACCCGGCAGCGGGTCGGCGTAGCTTCGCGACGTCGGCTTGCAGGCCTTGGCGTCGCTGAAGTTGGTGTAGCAGGCGGTGGACGCCGTCGAGTCGACCGGCACGCCGTACGGGTTGATCGCGATGAACCGCGTCTGGCTGCGGGTCGCGATGCCCGACAGGTTCACCTGCAGGGCCTTCGAGCCCTCGGGGACCGTCACGAAGTACGACGTGGAACGGTTCCGCTCGACCGTGCCGCGGCTCTCCTGGGAGAACGCAGGCTTGGCCAGGGCCGACGACTGGACGACCGTGACCATCACGCGGTGGTCGACCACCGGGGTGGCCGGGTCGTCGATCTCGACGATGGCCGCGTGGGCACCCTGCTTCTTCGTGGTGGCCGTGACCTTGAGCGTGGCGGCCTTGCCCTTGGCGAGCGAGATCGTCTTGGGCGCCTTGAAGGTGCCGTCGTTGCCGACGACCCTCACCCGGTGCTTGACCGACTTGGCCGTGCCCGACGTGCGGGTGACCTTCACGTTGTAGGCCTTGGCCTTCTTCAGCACCTGTCCGCCCTCACCCGCGGCGCAGCGGTTGTAGACGCCCGTGCCACGTCCCGGCTTGGCCAGGAAGTCCGACAGCGGGGTGCAGACCGGTGCGTCGGTCGTGTAGTCGGCCGTGGTCGCCTTCTTCTGCAGCAGCTTCCAGGCACCCGCGACGTCGAGCTGGCCGGTGCCCTGACCGGCGACGGACTCACCCTTGAAGGGCTTGGCCGCGCTGTACAGGGCGTCGCGCAGACGCTTCGGGGTCACGGGGATCTCCTTGGCGAAGGTCCCCGACAGGAGCACGGCTGCGGCGCCGGCGGCCTGGGGCGACGCCATCGAGGTGCCGTTGAACATCGCGTACCCGACGGGCAGCGTGTAGCCGGCCTCGGCGAGGTCGGGCTGCTTGAGCCACTGCGGCACCGTCGAGATCGCCGAGCCAGGTGCGGAGATGTTCGGCTTGAAGCCGCCGGACTCCGTCGGTCCCCGCGACGAGAACGGGTGCAGGGCCAGCGGCGCCGAGACGACCGAGCCGTAGTTGGACTTCCAGGTCTCCTTGGAGATCGAGGAGGCGACGCTCACGACCTTGCCGGCGACCGACGGGTCACCGATCGTGTTGAGGCCCGGGCCGCTGTTGCCGGCCGAGATGAACAGCTGCACGCCGTAGTCGTCGATGAGCCGGTCGTAGACCGTCGCGCGGGCGTTGTTGGCGTCGTTGAGCGCCGGCAGCCCGCCGATGGACATGTTGACCACGTCGACGCCGCGGTTGGTGACGAGGTCGACCATGCCGTCGAGCAGGGCCGCGGACGTGCAGCCGCCACCCCACGTGCAGGCACGGGACGACACGATCTTCGCGCCGGGGGCCTGACCGTCCATGTCGCCGCCGAACATCGAGTTCGCGGCGGCGATGCCGGCCACGTGGCTGCCGTGGGCGTCCTCGACGATGCCGATGTTGACGAAGTCGGCCGTGCCGGGCAGGCCGTACGGCGCGAGGCTCACGTCCTCGCGGAACTCGACGACGAACGGCATGGACTCGACGACGTCGGTGCCCTTCGTGTCCGTGCCGAAGTGGCCGACCTGGAACGCCTCCTTGTAGGGGCGCATCTTCTCGGCGTCGGTGAAGGTGCGGTCCTGGTTCGCATCGACCCAGATGTCGTTGGTCGAGGTGTCGTAGAGCACGCCGAACTGGTCGGTCGTGTCGCCGTCGCGGTTCACGTCGCCGCCCGGCTCGCTGCCGGCGGTGATGCTCTCGCTGAACCGGCTGACGCGGAAGTCGCCGGAGCGCGGCGCGGTCCAGGTGGCCGACGCGTAGGAGAACGTCGGAGCGG
This sequence comes from Aeromicrobium sp. Leaf245, assembly GCF_942548115.1. Taxonomy (NCBI): domain Bacteria; kingdom Bacillati; phylum Actinomycetota; class Actinomycetes; order Propionibacteriales; family Nocardioidaceae; genus Aeromicrobium; species Aeromicrobium sp. Leaf245. The sequence continues at coordinate 2,811,605 of NZ_OW824151.1, read as the reverse complement.
CGCTGACCTCGGTGACCATGGGGCGCCAGGTGCCGTCGCTGTCGAGCACCGGGTCGGTGCCGGTGACCCAGTCGACGATCTTGCGGTCGCCGGTGCTCGTCTTCTGCAGGGCCGGGTGGTCGAGGTCTACGCCGGAGTCGATGATGCCGATCGTGACGCCGCGGCCGTCGTACCTCGGGTTCTTCTTCTTGAAGTCGACTGTGCCGGTCTCACGGGTGGGCATGTAGGGGTTGGCGTCGGGGGTGCCCTTGCCGGGCGCCGTGGACGGCGCGGAGCCGGCGGTGGAGGTCTTGCCGGGCTGCGGGTCGTCGATCGGGATGGTCTCGTCGAGGTCGACGGCGTCGACCTTGGAGAGCGCGGCGACCTTCTCGACGCGGGAGGTGGGGACGCTGGCCCGGACGTAGCCGAGCTTGTCGTCGACCCGGCCGACCCAGGCGCCGGCGGACTCCAACGAGTCGACCACGGCCTTGGTGGCCTTGCGCTCGGTGGCGATCATGACGGTCACGCGCTTCGCGCCGTCGCTGCGGGCGTCGGCGAGGAGCTCGCGATCGGCCTGGCCGAGCTTGTCGGACGCGGGAGCGTCCTTCACCTCGTCGGTCTGGACGGTCCGCTCGGGAGCCTTGTCGAGCTTGGCCCGTGGATCGTCGGTGGCGGCGCCCGCCGTGCTCGCCGAGGTGACGGCGAGGGCGAGGGCGATGGTGGATGCTGCTCCTGCTCGGAGCAGAGGTGTGCGACGTGTGCGCAAGGTGGTGCGTCCTCTCTACATCCGGGCCGAGGCCCGGCGTCCCCCCGTGGGACGAGGCACGTCTGCCCGTGGGGCGCGACGTGCCTGCCCAGTCTCACCCCGGACGGCCGGGTGCGCCAGAGGCACTTGGCGCTCGCAACGCCACTTCACCGGATCGTCACCATGGTCCGCAGGCGGCACGAAGCCCCTCCCGTGTGGACGGAAGGGGCTTCGGATGCGGGGTCCTGCGGGTCTCAGCGCTGCAGGAACTCCAGGAGCACGCGGTTGAGCTCGTCGGCGTGGCTGACGTTGAACCCGTGCGGGCCGTCGGCCACGACGTGGACGGTGGCGTCCTTGACCGTCTCGCCGGTGCGCTTGCCGGAGACCTCGAAGGGGACGATGCCGTCGGCATCGCCGTGGACCACCAGGACCGGGACGTCGATCTTCTCCAGGTCGGCCCGGAAGTCGGTGGTGCCGAAGGCGTCGATGCAGCCGAGCATCGCCGTGGTGCTGGCGGGCTCGACGAGGGCGATCGCCTCCTGGCGCTGCTCCTCGGTGACCTTGAGCTCACCGTTCGCGCTGAAGAAGTCGGTCGTGAACCCGTCGAGGAACCCCTCGCGGCCGGACTCGACGCCCTGCTTCATGCCGTCGACGTCCTCCTGGGCGAGGCCGCCGTCGGGGTTGTCGTCGGTCTTGAGCAGGAACGGCGGGACGGCAGCGGCGAACACGGCCGAGCGGATGCGCTCGGACCCGCGGGCGCCGAGGTAGCGGGCGACCTCGCCACCGCCCATCGAGAAGCCGACGAGCGTGGCGTCGGTGACCTCGAGCTGCTCGAGCAGCCCGGCCAGGTCCTCGGCGAAGGTGTCGTAGTCGTAGCCGGTCTCGGGCTTGTCGCTGGCGCCGAACCCACGACGGTCGTAGGTGATGACGCGGTAGCCGGAGGCGGTCAGGGCGGGTACCTGCTCGGACCAGGATGCGCCGCTCAGGGGCCAGCCGTGGATCAGGACGACCGGTCGACCGTCGCCGCCGTGGTCGGTGTACTCGATCTGGATGCCGTTGGACTCGAGCGTGCTCATGCTGGTGCCTCCGTGGGTGTCGGGGATCGTGCGCTCTGAACGTGCTCAATTCTTGCTCGTGCGTTCATCGTCGCAACTCGAACGTGCACATTCTCATCGTGCACGTGGTAACTCGTGTTCTCACTCTGTGGGACGGGTCGGCGACGAAGACGCGCACGTCGGCCGGAACGGACGTACGCTCGCCGTGACGCACACCACAGTGCGTCGATCGACTGGCGTCCGCGAGGTGCGGGGGAGGCAGGTCCGAGGTGGCTGACTCACTGATCGAGAAGTCGCCGGTGCTGCGGCGGGTGCGCAGCGTCGGCAAGGCGCTCACGACGCCCCTGCACCCCGACGACTACCTCAAGCTCATCAACCCGTTGTGGTCCGCACGTCAGCTCCGCGGCCGGGTGGAGCGGGTGGAGCAGGTGACGGAGCGGTCGGCGACCCTGGTCATCAAGCCCGGGTGGGGCTGGTCCTTCGACTTCCACCCCGGTCAGTACATCGGCATCGGCGTCGAGATCGACGGCCGCTTCCACTGGCGCTCGTACTCGCTGTCGTCGGCCCCGGTCCGCTCCGAGGGCACGGTGGCCATCACGGTCAAGGCGATGCCCGAGGGCTTCTTGTCCGAGCACCTCGTGAGCGGGCTCGAGCCGGGCACCATCGTGCGGCTCGAGTCGCCGCAGGGGGACTTCGTCCTCCCGGACCCGCCGCCGGAGCGCGTGCTGTTCGTGGTGGGCGGCAGCGGCATCACCCCGGTGATGTCGATCCTGCGCACCCTCGACCGCCGCGACTCCATGCCCGACGTCTTCCTCGCCTACTCCGCGGTCGACGAGGACGACATGATGTTCCTCGACGAGCTGCGCGAGCTGGCCCAGAAGCGGGAGTCGTTCACGTTCTACGAGCGGTTCACCGACACCGACGGCTTCCTGACCCCCGACCAGCTCGGCGACATCTGCTCGGACTGGGCGGAGCGCGAGACGTGGGCGTGTGGTCCGCAGCCCATGCTCGACGCGATCGTCGAGCACTACGAGAAGCTCGGCCGCGAGGACGAGCTGCACGTCGAGCGCTTCACGCTCGGCGCCACCGAGACCGACGCCGAGGGCGGCACCATCACCTTCGGCGACACCGGCAAGAGCATCGAGGCCGATGGGGCCACGACGTTGCTCGAGGCGGGCGAGAAGGCCGGCGTCAACATGCTGTTCGGCTGCCGCATGGGGATCTGCCACACCTGCGACGTCCCGCTGCTGTCCGGTCGCGTGAAGGACCTGCGCAGCGGTGACGAGCACACCGAGGGCGAGTACGTGCAGACCTGCATCAGCGTCGCCGCCACCGACTGCACGCTCAAGATCTGAGGAGAGACACATGGCCTACGCCGACGTCCGCGAGTACACCCACCTGACCGACGAGGAGGTGGAGGCGATCGGGCGCGAGCTCGACGAGATCCGCGCCCAGGTCGAGGCCGATCGCGGTCAGGCCGACCGCGACTACGTGATGCGCATCATCACGCTGCAGCGTCGCCTCGCCGCGGCCGGGCGCATCACCCTGTTCGCCAGCATGTTCCCGCCGGCCTGGCTGCTCGGCACGGCACTGCTGTCGTCGGCCAAGATCCTGGAGAACATGGAGATCGGCCACAACACGATGCACGGCCAGTGGGACTGGATGAACGACCCAGAGGTGCACTCCAGCAGCTGGGAGTGGGACACCACCCAGCCCGCGGAGCAGTGGAAGCACTCGCACAACTACATCCACCACCAGTTCACGAACGTGCTCGGCCACGACAACGACGTGGGCTACGGCATCCTGCGCATGAGCCGCGACCAGAAGTGGACGCCCTACAACCTGGGGCAGCCGATCTACAACGCGCTCCTGGCGATGTTCTTCGAGTGGGGCGTGGCCCTGCACGACCTCGACATCGAGGCGATCCGCAAGGGCGAGAAGGACCCGAAGCTGCTCAAGCGTCAGCTCAAGCAGATCGGCGACAAGGTCGGCAAGCAGGCGCTCAAGGACTACGTCGTGTACCCGGCCCTGACCGGCCCGGCGTTCATGAGCACCCTCACGGCGAACTTCACGTCCAACATCATCCGCAACGTGTGGGCGTACATGATCATCTTCTGCGGGCACTTCCCCGACGGGGCCGTGCACTTCACGGAGGAGGAGCTCGAGGACGAGACGCGCGCGGAGTGGTACCTGCGCCAGATGCTCGGCTCGGCGAACTTCCAGGGCGGCAAGCTGCTGCACATCATGAGCGGGCAGCTGGGCTACCAGATCGAGCACCACCTGTTCCCCGACCTGCCGAGCAACCGCTACGCGCAGATCTCCGAGAAGGTGCAGGACATCTGCGGGCGCTACGGCATCCCGTACACGACCGGTCCGCTGCACCGTCAGTACGGACAGGTGCTGCGCACGATCATGAAGCTGTCGCTGCCCAACCGCCGCACCAAGGACGACGCCACGCCGCCCCCGGTCCCGCGTGGGCGTCGCCGCGACGACGAGCGTCCGGGCCGTCGCCACGAGCTGGGGCGGTGGACGAGCACCGCCGCTGCCCAGTGAGCGGTCCGACGGTCGTCGTGAGGGGCCCCGTGGTCGACGGCGCGGCACTGCCGTTCGCCTGCGTCGACGACGAGGGCGTCGGCTCGCACGACCAGGTGGTCAAGAAGCGGGCCATCCGGTGCGCCCTGAGCCGCATCTGCGGGGTGTGCGGGTCGACGCTGGCTCGACCGATCGCACTCGTCGGCTCGTCCGACGAGGCGCTCGACGGTGAGTTCGCGTTCCCGCCCTGCCACGAGGCGTGTGCCCGGGAGGTGGCGGGCGAGGTCCGTCAGCGACTCGGCCGCCCGGAGCGTCCGCGACGCTGGGTGCTCGTGACGACGGCGGGATTCGACCTGGTCAGGCCCGCGCGGCGGGGGGAGCCGGTGTCGTTCCGGCCCAACTCGGTGCTGGCCCGCGAGACGCTCGAGCCCTGAGGGTGCCCGGCGGGCCTCAGATCGACTCGGCGCCGTCGATGAGGTAGCTGGAGCCGTCCTTGGTGAGCTGGAGCGTCACGGTCTCGGTGCGCCGGCTGCCCTCGTAGAGGTAGGAGTAGATGTAGGTGACGCGCATGGCCTCGGGATCGGGCGAGACGCGCTCGACGCGCACGTCCTCGACCTTGCTCCAGAAGCTCTCGTAGCCGGAGAGCCCACCGCTGGCCTGCTGGTACTCGGTGGTGAGCAGCTCGAAGCCCTTGCGCGGGTCGCCGGCGGCGGTCGTGACGTAGGTGTTGGCGAACTTCTCGAGCCGCTCGGCCAGCGACGTCGACTCCCCACCGGAGCCCTCGCCTCCATCGGCCGAGGCGACGGTGCTGGAGCCGTCGTCACCGCCGGAGCTGAGGGCCACGCCGGTGACCGCCGAGGCCAGGACCGCGACGGCGGCTGCTGCCGCGAGGGCGAAGCGGCGGTCGCGCCACATCGGCGGGGGAGCGGCGTGCGAGCCCCGGCTCGGCTGCTCGGGCGCCGGGAGTGGCGTGACCCGGGTGGCGTGGGGGTCGCGCCGGACGGTCGAGTCGGGCGGCGCCGTGAGCTCCGTGGCAGCCGTGGATCGCACCGGCGCGATGCTCGCGGGCGCGGGTCGCGGCGGCTGGTCGTCGGCGAAGTCGTCGCGGGAGACGTGGTCGATCAGCAGGTCGGCCAGCGCCGACCGGCGCGGTGCGCCGGGGTGGACGATGTCGTGCAGCAGGCCGGCCACCTCGCGCATCGAGGCCCGCTCGTCGGGCTCCTGCTGCATGGTGGCCGCGACGACCGGAGCCAGCGGGTGGTCGGCCGGGAGGATCGGCGTGGCCGAGTCCAGGATCTTCTGCACGGCCGTGATCGGGTCGTCGTCGGCGACGTCGAACGGCGGGGACCCGGTGGCGGCGTGGAACGCGGTGATCCCGAAGGCCCACACGTCGCTCGCCGTGGTGGCGGTGCGCCCGCGGGCGATCTCGGGGGAGAGGAAGGCCGGGGAGCCGGTGATCAGGCCGGTGCGCGTGAGCGCCTCGTCGATCTCGCGGCGCGCGATGCCGAAGTCGCCCAGCTTGGCCACGTCGCCGTCGGCGACGAAGACGTTGGAGGGCTTGACGTCGCGGTGGATCATGCCGGCGTCGTGCGCGGCGGCGAGCGCATCGGCAACCTGGGCGAGCAGGCGGGCGGCGCGGTCGGCCTCCAGCGGCATGCCGTCGCACAGGTCGGCGAGAGTCGGTCCGTCGACGTACTCCATGACGAGCCAGGTGTGCTCGTCGTCGTCGGCGATGTCGTAGACGGCCACGATGTTCGGGTGGTGCACGCGCGCGGCGAGGTGCGCCTCGCGCTCGGCACGGGCGGCATCGATCTCGGAGGAGCCGGGCGCGTGACCGAGGCGCTTGAGCGCGACGGTACGACCGAGCACGGTGTCGTGCGCGACCCACACGCTCGTGGCACCGCCCCGACCGATCTCACGGTCGAGCTCGTAGCGATCTGCGATCACGTCGCCTCCTTCCGCACCCCACGGTACGAGGCGATCATGAGAGTGGCGACCCGAGACCGCACCCCCCGATTTGGATCGGCGTTCACCGTGCCGTAAAGTACTGAGTGCGACGCGGGGTGGAGCAGTTCGGTAGCTCGCTGGGCTCATAACCCAGAGGTCACAGGTTCAAATCCTGTCCCCGCTACCACGAGAAGGCCCCTTGACCGGAGACGGTGAGGGGGCCTTCGCCATGCGCAGCCGATCTCTCGCCGGGTGGACGCGACATCGAGCCGTAGCCCTGACGTTCGACGACACCAGGGGCGGTGCTCTCCCCTCGGCGAGGCAGTGCCGATGCCGTCCGCGGCTGGAGGACCGGGGTCAGTGAGGGGGCGGCAGCTCGAGCACGTGGGAGGTGCGCAGGCGCCACATGAGATGCGCGGTGCCCAGCCGCGTCCGGCCGAAGCCGTCGAGGGGGTCGAAGTCGAGCGTCTGCTCCATGGTGTCGATGCGGTCCTGCATGGTGCTGTGATGGACGCCCGCCGCGCGCGCGGCCTGGCGGACGGTGCCGGTGCTGATGATGGCTTGGACGGTGGGCAGTCCCCAGGGGTGGGTCAGGACGGTGGCGAGGCGCTCGACGTCTGGGCTGGTCGTGGTGTCACCAGTGTCCGCCAGCAGGCCGACGAGGCCGCCGAGGTCGTCGGCGTGCACCAGGCCCGTGGTCGGTGGCTCGCACAGCCGAAGGGCCACGAGGGCGGTGCGGAACGAGCGGTGCAGGTCGACGGGTCGGGTAGCGGACCCGACGCCGCAGGGGCTGGCCGCCACGGAGCCGGCGTCTGCCGGGACGACCACTGCGTGGATGGGTCCGAAACGGGTCGGGACGACGTCCTCGGGTCCGGAGGGATGAGCGTCCCAGACGGCGAACAGAGGTGCGGCCGCGACGCGGTAGTCACGGTCGATGTTCAAGCCGAGGGCGGTGGCCGAGACGCAGCGCTGGTTCTCCGTGACCGACTCGTCGACGAGCAGCCCGAAGTGCCGACGGTTGTCGAACTCGCGGCGCCCGTGCCCGTGACGGATGCGCACCGCCAAGGCCAGGCGCTCCAGGATGATGGCGTCGTTCGGCTGTGCCGCCCCCTCCCGCTCGAGCCAGACCTCCAGGTCGCCCGCCGGTGCGGAGACCATCTCCGGACGAGGTGAGGGAGGGGGCGCCCCCGATGGCACGTGGTGTCCGTCGGGGGTGATGCGGATGGTCCGCGCGGGGGAACGCTGGCGGAAGCCGGCCGGGCAAGCGGCGAGGGAAGCGGCGGCGGCAAGGAGCGCTCGGGTGTTGACGTTGCCCACGACGAGCTCGTCGAAGCAGGCGATGACGCGCAGGCCGAGGCTCGCACTCGGGTCGAGCCGCGCGATGCGCCCGAGGAGCTCCTGCACCTAGCTCGCCTCCGCCGGTCGGGAGTGGTCAGTCGGCAAGGATCTTCTCCACCCACGAGTTCCGGGCTGCGATCATGCTGCGGCCCACGGTCGTGTGAGGAGCGAAGATGTCGCAGGCATGGAAGGCGCCTGACCAGACGTGCAGCTCGGCGTCGCCCCCTGCGCGCCAGATGCCGTTGGCGTAGTCGATCGCCTCGTCGCGGAAGATCTCCGCCGCGCCCACGTCGATGAACGCGGGGGGGAGGTCGGCGAGGTTCGTGGCGCGGGACGGGGCAGCGTAGTGCGAGACCGTCGTCGACCCTCGGGCATCCCCCAGCAGCGCGTCCCAACCGGTGATGTTGCTGATCCGGTCCCACACCCCGACTCCATCGAACTGTGAGGTCGAGGGCGTGCTGCACCGGTCGTCCAGCATCGGGTAGTCGAGCACCTGCCCGCAGAGGCTGGGTCCGCTCCGGTCGCGAGCGGCCAGGGCAAGACCCGCAGCCAAGCCGCCGCCGGCACTTGCCCCCGCCACCATGATGCGGTCGGTGCGAACCTGCAGCTGTTCGGCGTGGTCCGCGAGCCACAGCAACGCCTGATACATGTCCTCCCGGCCGTAGGGGTCAGGGCATTCCGGCGCGAGGCGGTACTCGACGGTCATGAGCGCTGCGCCCAGCTCGTCGACCCAGTCCAGCACGAGGTCGATGCCGCTGAAACGGTCTCCGAACATCAGTCCACCCGAATGTGCATAGACCACGACGGGCACGCGGCCGGTCGCGGCACGGTGCCGTAGGACCGAGAGTTCCAGGGGGTCCCCCTGGTGGCCGCGGCACGTGTGGTCTTGGCGCTCGATGCCGCGGTCGCGGAGAAGGTCCCCCAGCGGTGGGGACGCATAGGACGTACGCATGAAGTCGATCAAGTCCGGGGTGATCGTCGGCGGGAACATGCCACCCACCACCGAGAGCCCCGCCTTCAGCTCGGGATCGAAGGCCGGTCGTGCCAAGCCAGAGGTTGGCATCACCGTCTCCTTCCTGGTCGTGTTGCACGGAGGCTACCCCCGACGCGAGGTCGCTGGCCATGGTTCGGCGGATGACGAGGGGCTGGCCCGCCACCTGGCGGGCCCGGGGTGCCGATCTGCGTCGCGCTGTCGGTTCCGATCGCGCCGCCGACCGGCAAGTGTGACGGGGGACACCGTCCTCGACGCCATCGTGGACCCGAACCAACTGGAGGTCATCATGACCAGAAACATCGACGGCAGCGGCATCGACCGGGTGCTGCAGGACGCCGTCCAGGGGGGTGCCGTGCCGCACGTCGCGGCCATCGCCGCGGACGCCGACGGCGTCTTCTACGAGGGCGGTGCGGGTGTCCGGATCGCCGGCGAGTCCGACGACCCGGTGACGACGTCGACGCACTTCCGCATCATGTCGATGACCAAGATGGTCGCGACGACTGCCGCCCTGCAGCAGGTGGAGCGCGGCCAGCTCGACCTGAGCGCTCCCGTCGAGCAGTACGTGCCGGAGTTCGCCGACGTCAAGGTGCTCGATGGCTTCGACGGCGACGAGCCGATCCTCCGTGATCCCGCCAGCAAGGCCACCGTCCACCAGTTGGTGACCCACACCTCGGGTCTCGGCTACTGGTTCTGGAACGACCAGCTCGTCACGTACGAGGCGGCCACTGGCGTGCCGAACGTCGTGCCCGGCACGATGGAGGCGTTCAACGCCCCGCTCGTGGCTGACCCGGGCACGCAGTACGTCTACGGCATCAACACTGACTGGCTCGGACGCGTCGTGGAGGCTGTCGCGGGGACGCCGCTGGACGTGGTGATCCGCGAGAACATCACCGGCCCACTCGGCATGGCGGACACCGCGTTCATCCTCGACGAGGCCCGCTACGCCAACGCGGTGACGGTGCATGTGCGGGGGGAGGACGGCGGATGGGTCTCAGCCGGCGAGATCCTCAACCAGTCGCCTGAGTGGTATGCCGGGGGACACGGGCTGTACTCCACCCCGCGCGACTACATCCGCTTCGAGCGAGCCCTCCTGCGCGGCGGTGAGCTCGACGGCGCCCGCATCCTCAGCCAGGCGACGGTCGACGCCGCCTTCAGCAACCAGATCGGGGAGATCGACTTCCCGGCCGAGATCCCGACTGCGGACCCTGCCATCACCGACACGATGTACGCCGGCCGGGGTTACAAGTGGGGCTACGGTCTGCTGCTGAACACCGAGGACGTTCCCGGACGGCGCAGAGCCGGCACCGGTGCCTGGGCGGGGCTGTTCAACACTCACTTCTTCATCGACCGCGCTACCGGCATCGCCGCCTCGATCTACACGAACTCGTTGCCGTTCATCGCCCAAGACGACGCGTGGAAGATGTACGTGGATTTCGAGGAGGCGCTCTACGCTGCTCTCTGAGCCTTCGAGTCCGACGTTCTCGGTGACGAACGAGGGTGTCGACGCCTGGTGCGCCGATCGACCGGTCTCGGTCGTCAGTTCACGTTGTGCGTCTTCACGGAGCCGGTGGTGCCCTCGGTGGCGTGCAGGATCCACGGCGGTGACTCGTGGCGGGAAGGCGCCGTCACGCACCCTTTCCCCGGTGCCGCGACAAGGTCCCCTGACCGAGACGGTGACGGGGCCTTCGTCACGCGCGGCCGTCCCTCGTCAGTAGGACGCGTGCCGGTGGCTACGGGCGCTGGCTCGAGGCCGTCGACCATGTCGAGACGTGCTGCGCGGACCCCTTTGGGTCGCGCTGCGCTTTGCTGTCAGACGCCCTCAGGGCCGCGTCGACGAAGGAGCGGTCGTGCTGGCGCCCCAGCTCGCGAGGAGCCTGAGTCGCTCCTCCGACGGGCTCCCCGGTTCGGCGGTGTAGACGGTCATGACCTGCAGTCGCGCGCCCTCGGTGGACAGGTTCATGGAGTGGTAGGCCACGTCGATGACACCCGTCGCGGGATGGTTGAACTGCTTGCGGCCGGCGACGTGCAGCCTGACGTCGTGGGAGGCCCATCGCGTGCGGAACTCCTCGCTGACGGTCGACAGCTCACCGACCAGCTCGCGCATCGTCTTACTCTCGGGGTCGCGACCCGCCTCGGTGCGCAGGAGGGCGACCGTGACGTTCGCGGCGCCGTTCCAGTCGGGGAAGAGCTCGGTGGCCGACGGATCCAGGAACTGGTACCGCGCGATGTTCGGCCGTGCGGGGTCGTGCTCGAAGACGGGTGAGTAGAGCGCTCGCGCCAGTGGGTTGGAGGCGATGATGTCCAGCCGCCCGTCGGCGACGAACGCAGCGGATCCTGACATCGAGTCCAGCATCCACTGCACCTCGGTCGACACCTCATGGCGTGCCTTGGGCCGCGGCGCGCTCGTACGGGCGCGTGCGACGCGGGCGAGGTCGAAGAGGTAGGTCCGCTCGGCCGCGTCGAGCCGCAGTGCTCGCGCCACGGCATCGAGCACGTCCTCGGAGACGCCCTTGATGTGACCCTTCTCCAGCCGCGTGTACCAGTCGGTGCTCACTCCAGCGAGGACGGCGACCTCTTCTCGGCGCAGACCTGGGACCCGGCGACGCCGGCCGGCGTCAGGCAGGCCCACCTCGGGCGGCGTGAGCCGGGCGCGGCGGGTCGCGAGGAACTCCCTGATGTCGGAACGGTTGTCCACCAGCCCACCGTACGCCGACGCGGGAGGGCGTTCCCCGCATCCGGTCACGGCTGGTCCAGGGCCTCGACACGCACGCTGACGTTTCCGTCGATGCGGCCGAGCGCGTCGAATCCCTTCCCCATCCTGCCCAGGACCACGATGCCGTCGAAGTACGACTGGTCGCCGTAGTAGAGGACGAGGTCGCCGTACGGGGCGTAGTAGCCGAGTGCGCCCACGTCCGGGTCGGCGCCGGTGGGTTCCCCGTCGGTCGAGAGCTCCCGCGGCAGGGGACCGGTCTTCTCGACGCCGCCGCGGTCGCTCATGTCGAGCTCCAGCGGCAGCTGCGCGACGAGGTCGCGGCCGACCGGCGTGTCCAGCACTGTCGCCTCGACCTGGTCACCGGCGAACTCGATACGGATCCGGGTCCCGCTTTCCTCGGCTTCCGACGTCGCCCCCGACGGCGCGCCGGAGGGTGCCCTCGTGGACGGGGCCGGGGTGGACGACGGGGAGGCCGGGCCCTCCGCGCTCGAGCACGCAGTCAGGACCCCGGCGACCAGCAGCACGAGCGACAGCCTCATCGCTGCTGCTCCGGCGCTGCGAGGTACTCGACGTCGGTGACCGGGTCCAGCCAGTGCACGACGTCGTGGTCGTCGTCGGCCTCGTTGATGGCCAGGTGCACCATCAGCCGGCTCGGCGCGGCACCGTGCCAGTGCTCCTCGTCGGCGTCGAACAGCACGCGGTCGCCGGGACGGATGACCTCGACCGGTCCCCCACGGCGCTGGCAGAGGCCGACTCCCTCGGTCACGAAGACCGTCTGGCCGAGCTGGTGGCGGTGCCAGTGCGTGCGGGCACCAGGCGTGAAGTGCACGAGGTTCGCCGAGACGCGGGACGGCGGGGGTGCCGCCGCCACGGGATCGATGTAGACGTCGCCGGTGAACCAGTCGGCGGGTCCCTTGGCGGTGGCGAGGCTGCTGCGCGTGATCTGCATGATGTTCCTTGCGTCGGGAGGGTCAGGGGTTGACGAGGACCTTGAGGCTGCGACGGTCGGCCATGGCGCGGTAGCCGTCGGGGACGCCGTCGAGGTCCGTGGTGGTGTCGAAGACCCTGCCGGGCTCGATGGTGCCGTCGAGGATGTCGGGCATGAGCTCCTCGATGTAGGCGCGCACCGGAGCGGGGCCACCGGTCAGGCGGACGTTTCCTCCGAAGAGGCTCGCGAAGCCGACCGGGGCGGCCTCGTACTGCGGCACCCCGACGCGGCTGATGGTGCCGCCGGGCCGGACGACGCCGACCGCCTGCTCGTAGGCAGGCATGTGGCCGACCGCCTCGAGCACGACGTGGGTGCCGTGGCCGTGGGTGAGGTCGCGCACGGCCGCGATGCCTTCCTCTCCGCGGGTCGCGACGACGTCGGTGGCTCCGAACTCGCGGCCCAGGTCGGTGCGCGTCTCGTGACGACCCATCAGGATGATCTGCTCAGCGCCGAGGCGCTTGGCCGACAGGACCGCGAGCAGCCCGACGGCGCCATCGCCGATGACGGCCACGCTGGTGCGCTGGGTGACACCGCCGGCGACGGCCGCGTGGTGGCCCGTGCCGAGCACGTCCGACAGCGTCAGCAGCGACGGCATGAGTGCGGAGTCGGGCGCGACGGGAAGCTTGACCAGGGTGCCGTCGGCGTACGGCACTCGCGCGGCCTCGGCCTGCCCGCCCTCGTCGGGGAGGGTGTCCCAGAACGAGCCGTGGATGCAGGAGGTGTGCAGACCCTCGCGGCAGAACTCACAGGTCCCGTCGGAGATGGCGAAGGGGGCGACGACGAGGTCGCCCTTCGTGACGGTGGTGACCGCCGACCCGACGTCCTCGACGACGCCGATGAACTCGTGGCCCATGCGTGCAGGGCTGCCGTTGGCCGGCATGGAGCCGTAGGGGTGCAGGTCGCTGCCGCAGATGCAGGAGGTCGTGATGCGGACCAGCGCGTCGGTCGACGCCTTGATGGTCGCGTCCGGCACGTCCTCGATCCGCACGTCGCCGGCGCCGTGCATGAGTGTCGCCTTCATCGGATGTCCTTCTCTGGTCGGTGGGGGTTCCATCCCAGTGGAGCGCGGACCTGGTGCGTGGGGAAGGTCCACCTTGTCGGGGGTACAGACAGCACCCCCCTGAGGCGTTCTCCGACACGGCCGCACGGGGCAGGCTCGAGGTCATGGACCTGAAGCAGTTCCTCGACCACGTCGACAGCGGAGCCGAGATCGTCGGCGGCTCCGAGCACCACCAGTTCATGCACGGCGCCTCGCAGGAGGCCTTGGCCGTCATCGCGGAGCTGAACGGCGCCTACCGCACGCCGGAGCAGGTCCGGGACCTGCTTGCCCGGCTCACGGGCCGCCCGGTCGAGGAGTCGGTCGTCGTGTTCCCGCCGTTCTACAGCGAGTTCGGCAAGAACCTGACGCTCGGCAAGGACGTCTTCATCAACATCGGCTGCCGCTTCCAGGACACCGGCGGCATCACCATCGGGGACGGCTCGCTCATCGGCCACGGCTGCACCCTGACGACGCTGGACCACGGCATGGACCCGGCGCTCCGAGCCTCGATGGTGCCGGCACCCGTCGTGATCGGGCGCAAGGTCTGGCTCGGGGCCGGCGTGACGGTCGTGCCCGGTGTCACGATCGGCGACGGGGCGGTGGTGGGCGCCGGCGCCGTGGTCACCCGCGACGTGCCCGCCGACACGATCGTGGCCGGCGTCCCGGCACGGGTGGTCAGGCCGACGGGCTACCGGAGCTGACCTGAGGTTCATCGGTCCCGTTGGTCTCCTCGGGCCCGAGAACGTCGACGGCCCCGGATGGTCTGCCGGGGCCGTCGACGATCAGGCGGTGCCCCGCGACGTCCGGGGTCGCGTGCTGCCGGTCAGCGACCGCGGGGAGCGTCGACCCGCGTGATCCAGTGCTCCGTGGTGGGGGTCGGCGGCGTGCTGAACCGCGCGTTCGGCAGGTAGAGCGAGCGGCCCGCGCGTGCGACGGTGGTCGGGACGTCGAAGTCATCGTTCGTGATGGTGCTCCGGAGGGTGCCGGAGCGGCCATCGCGTGACAGCTGCACCACGGCGACCTGGTTCAGCCGGTTCTGCACCGCGTAGAGGGTGCGTCCCTCGCGCAGCAGACCGTCGCCGTTGGTCAGTGTTGCGCCACCGAGGTCGACCCTCGTCGTCGCACCGGTGCGCGGGTCGACCCGGTAGAGGCCGCCGTCGGAGCTGTTGACCACGAGCAAGGCCGAGCCGTCAGGGGTGTCGCTGATGCCGTTGGCCGCGTTGGTGCCGGGCGGCGCCTGGACCCAGTCGCCGGTCAGGGGCAGCGCGGTGGCTGCAGCGGGTAGCGCGCCACCTCGGCCGAGGTCGAGGCGGAACAGGGTCGCGCGGCGTGAGTCGGTCACCCACACCGTGTCGCCCGAGATCAGCACGTCGTTGACGAACGACTCACCCGTGGCCAGCTGGTAGGTGCGCAGCAGCGCGCCGGAGCGCGAGTCGACCACCCGCAGGGTGCCGGAAGGACCGCCGGCCACGAACAGGCGGCCGCGCTGGTCGATCTTCAGGCCGACCGACGCGGTGCCAGGGCCCTGGCTGATCGTCGTGGTGCGGCCCGTGCGCAGGTCGGCGCGCAGGATGTCGCCGTCCAGGCGCGAGCCCAGGTAGGCCTGGTCTCGGGGACCGATGGTGATGCCCTCGGGCTGGAAGTTGTCAGGCAGCTCGATGCGGTCGGGGAACGCCTGGCGGGCGCCGTGCTGGCCCGGCTCGCTGGCCACCGCAGCGGGAGCGGCGAGCGCGGGCGTGGCAGCCAGCGCGATCGCGCCGATGCCCACCGCGACGCGGGAGCGGAGGGAACGGGAGGAACGGGGACGAGGTGACACGTGATCTCCGGTCGTCGAGGTCTGCCGAGGGACTCCTTTCCCATCCCAGCACGAGCGGACCGATCCCGCAGACCTGATGACGTCGGCTCAACCTTTCGGACGGTCCGCTGCCGCCCCCGGATCCCTACGCTGAGTCTGTGAGCCACCCACTGCAGTCCGTCCTGGCCGAGTCCCGACCCGCGGCGCCCCCGGCGCGGGTGTGGCGCGACTGGGCGCTGCTGGGCTCCATCGCGTTCTTCGGGGTGCTGGAGGGCCTGCTGCGCGAGGACCTCACGCTGCCCGTGCTGTCGATGGTGGTGACGCTCGGACTGGCCCCGCTGCTGCTGTGGCGTCGTACTCACCCGCTGGCCGTGGTCGGGACGGTCTTCGGGGTGGTCGCGGTGCTCCAGGTCGGGCTGTTCGTCACCGACGCACCGACGCTCGACGTCTACACGATGCTCTACGTCCTGCTGCTGCCCTACTCGCTCTTCCGGTGGGGCTCGGGGCGGGAGGCGGTCGCGGGGCTGGCGGTCATCCTGGGCGCGGCCACGACGGCGGTCCTGACCAGCTGGACCGGGATGGCCGACGCGGTCGGCGGGATCGGCGTCCTCGTCGCCTCCTTCGCCCTGGGGTGGGCCGTCCGCACCCAGCACGGCGCACGGGAGCGGAGGGTGGAGCAGGTGAAGTCGCAGGAGCGCGTCCTGCTGGCGCGGGAGCTGCACGACACGGTGGCGCACCACGTCTCGGCCATCGCCGTCCAGGCCCAGGCAGGGCGTGCTCTAGCGGCGACCAGCCCGTCGGCGCCGCTCGAGGCGTTGGAGGTCATCGAGGAAGAGGCCTCGCGCACGCTCGCGGAGATGCGGACGATGGTCCGCGTGCTGCGCAACGAGGCTCCGGTCGACTACGCCCCGCAGCCCGGCGTCGCCGACCTCCACCGGCTCTCCGGGGCCTCGCCCGCGGGACCGAGGGTCGAGGTCGGGGTGTCCGGTGACGTCGCGGCGCTGCCGTCGGCCATCGACGCCGCCGTCTTCCGCATCGCGCAGGAGGCGGTCACCAACGCGCTCCGGCACGCCCGGAACGCCACCGTCGTCGACGTGCGCGTCGCCGGCGACCGTTCGACCATCAGCCTCGTCGTCCGCGACGACGGCGACCCGGGTACGGCCGAGCTCGGTCCTGAGACGGGGTTCGGGCTCACCGGGATGAAGGAGCGCGCCCTGCTCCTGGGCGGCACGTGCGAGGCGGGCCCCTGCCCCGATCGCGGGTGGGCCGTCAGCGCCACGCTGCCGCGGCAGGGGTCGGCATGAGCATCAGGGTGCTGGTCGCCGACGACCAGGACCTCGTGCGGACCGGACTGTGCCTGATCCTCGGCACGCTGGAGGGCATCGAGGTCGTGGGGGAGGCGCGCGACGGCCAGGAGGCGGTACGACTGGCGCGCGAGCTCCGTCCCGACGTGTGCCTGATGGACATCCGTATGCCCGTCCTCGACGGCGTCGAGGCGACCCGCCTGCTGGCCGGGCCGGGCGTCCAGCACCCGGTCGCCGTCGTCGTGATCACCACCTTCGACCTCGACGAGTACGTGCACGGGGCGCTGTCGGCCGGTGCCACCGGCTTCCTGCTGAAGGACGCCGGCCCCGAGCTGCTCGGCGAGGCGATCCGTGCAGCCACCCGCGGTGACTCGCTCATCTCGCCCAGCATCACCCGCCGGCTGCTGTCGACGTTCGCGGGCACCGGTCGGGCCATCCCTCCCGCACAGCCCATCGACCCGCTCACCGAACGCGAGGAGCAGGTGCTGCTCACCATCGCGCGAGGTCGCACCAACGCTGAGATCGCGGGCGAGCTGCACATCAGCCTCAGCACGGTGAAGACCCACATCGGCAGCCTCATGGCCAAGCTCGGTGCCCGGAACCGGGTGGAGGTCGCGATGTGGGCGTACGAGACCGGCCGGGTCCGGGACTAGCGAACGGTCGTCCGCCTCGACGAAGGGGCGGGCACGCGAAGGCCCCCGCCAGGTCTGGCGGGGGCCTTCGCACGAGTCCGTGCCCTGCCCTACTTCACCTCGGAGCGACGCAGGGTGAGCAGTCCGACCAGGAGCGGGAGGACGATCCAGATCGTCGTCGTCGAGGCGAGCATGGCCCACTCCTCGCCGGTGTCCATGGCGCCCTCCAGGAGCGCCACCTGCGTGTCGTTCCAGTCGACCCACGGCTGCAGGTCCGCGAACCACGGGCGCACCTGGGCGAGGAGCAGCAGGACGCCCGGCAGGACGAAGGACACCACGAAGTAGCCCACGATCGCGGCCGCGGAGCTGCGCAGCACGACACCCAGGGTGAAGCCGACGGCCATGCCGATCAGGTTGAAGAGCAGCATCTGGGAGGCCATGACCCACGAGACGTTCCACGCGGTGTCGACCCCGGCGAGAGCCGAGCCGCCCACGGTGGCGAGTGCTCCCACCGCGAAGGCGATGGCCACGGAACCGACGCCCACCAGGAGGGTCGCGACCGCCTTGGCGCCGATCACGCGGCCGCGGTGCGGCACCAGCGTGAACGTGGTGAGCCCGCTGCGCTGGCTCCACTCGCTCGTCACGGCCAGGATCGCGATCATCGGCAGGATCACCGACATCGGGAATCCACTCGCCCGCGTGAAGCTCTCGTAGGTGACGTCGCTGTCCGGCGCCACGACGACGACCGACCCGGCCGAGACCACCGACAGGATGCCGATGCTGACGAGCAACCAGAATCCCGAGCGTGTCGTGAACATCTTGCGCAGCTCGACCGTGACGAGTCGGTGTGCGGGGATGGGGCGGGCGCTCCGGCGGGCCGGGGTGGCGGCCGGGGGGACGATCGTGGCGGTCATGCTGCAGCTCCTTCGCGCTGGGTGTCGGCCGTGAGTGAGAGGAACATGTCCTCGAGCCCGGCGCCCTCGGCGGACCGGAGCTCGGTGAGGGCGACGCCGGCGGCCGCGGCCACGGCCCCGACGCGGGCGGCGTCGGCATCGGTGCGCACCGAGCCGTCACCGGCGAGGGTGCTGGGGATCCCGGCCTGCTCGAGCGCGCGGACGAGATCGCGTGGCGACGGCGACCGCACGAGCGTCCCGGCCGCGGCCAGCAGCTTCTCCTTGGGGCCGGCGGCGACGATCCTGCCGTGGCCGATCACGACGAGGTCGTCGGCGACGACCTCGATCTCGTGGAGCAGGTGCGAGGACAGCAGCACGGTGCCGCCGCGGCCGGAGAAGTCCGTCAGCAGGTCGCGCATCCAGCGGATCCCGGCGGGGTCGAGCCCGTTGGCGGGCTCGTCGAGGACCAGCACCGAGGGGTCGCCGAGCAGGGCCGTGGCGATGCCGAGCCGCTGGCGCATGCCGAGCGAGTAGTGGCGCACCCGGCGCTCGGCCTCGACGGAGCTCAGGCTCACCAGGTCGAGCATCTCGTCGACGCGAGCACGGGGCAGGCCCATGGTGGCTGCGGCGATCGTGAGGATGTCGCGACCGGTGCGGCCGGCGTGCTGGGCGGAGGCGTCGAGGAGGACGCCCACCTCCAGGCCGGGGTTGGGCAGGTCGGCGAACCGGACTCCGTGGATGGTGGCGGAGCCGGACGTGGGGGCGGTCAGACCGACCATGACGCGCATGGTCGTGGACTTGCCCGCGCCGTTCGGACCGAGGAAGCCGGTCACGCGGCCGGGCCGGGCGGTGAAGGAGACGTCGTCGACGGCGGTGAAGCCGGCATACCTCCGGGTCAGGGACTCAACGGTGATCATGCCGTCAACACTCGCCGCCCCGCGCCCTGCGCGGATCGGTTCGACGGCCAGTCCTGACCTGACCGAAAGTACGAGTCGGTGACCGTGCCCGAGGTTCGGTGCGCACGACCGTCGGGGTGCGCCTACCGTGGGTCCGTCCCGTCCGACGACCCGATCGTGGTGGACCCATGGCACGCATGAAGCCGCAGACCGTCCGGCTGCACGGCCACGACCTCTCCTACGTCGACACCGGTTCCGGCCCGGTGGTCCTGTTCATCCACGGGATCCTGGGATCGCAGCGGCAGTGGGAGCACCTGGTGGACCGGATGGACGACGACCACCGCGTGGTGCTCCCCGACCTGTTCGGCCACGGTGACTCCGCCAAGCCGCTGGGCGACTACTCGCTCAGTGCGCACGCCGCGGCCTTGCGCGACCTGTTGGACCATCTCGGCGTCGACCGGGTCACGCTCGTGGGTCACTCGCTCGGGGGCGGCATCGCGATGCAGTTCTTCTACCTCTTCCCCGAGCGGGTCGAGCGTCTGGTGCTGGTCTCCAGCGGCGGCCTGGGACGCGAGGTCAACGTGCTGCTGCGCTCCGCGACCCTGCCGGGCGCCGCGCAGGTGCTGAGCGTGGTCGCGTCCGCGCCGGTGCTGTCCCGTGTCGAGGCGCTGGGCCGGGGAGCGTCGAAGATCGGGTGGAAGCCCGGCGCCGACGTCAGCGCCGTCTGGCGCGGCTTCAGCTCGCTGCAGGACGCGGAGAGCCGACGCGCGTTCCTGTCCACCACGCGCGCCGTCATCGACATCGGGGGGCAGAGCATCAGCGCCCACGACCACCTCGACGGCGCGCTGCCCGTGCCGACGATGGTCGTGTGGGGGTCGAAGGACCGGATGATTCCCGCGTCGCACGCACGGAGCGTGGAGGCGCAGCTGCCGGACTGCCGCGTCGAGATGTTCGAGGGGGCGGGACACTTCCCGCACCTGGAGGACCCGGACCGCTTCGCACGCGTGCTGCGGGAGTTCATCGACGCCCACTGAGGCGATGCTCGGCCGTCGGTCTACCGGTCTGCTGAGCCCTCGTCCTCGTCGTCGTCGCCCGAGCGACCCATCGCTACGCCGAACAGCAGGCCCAGGGCGATGCCGATGCCGAGCAGGCCCCAGTTGTCGGTGACGAGAGCGATGGCGACGCCCAGCGGCGCGCCGAGGGCGAGCCCGATCGCGATGTTGTTGTCGGACTCCTCGTCCTGATCGACGTCCGGGTCGCGGTCGGGACCCGGATCGGGATCGTCCTCGGAGGTCATGGCCCCAGTCTGGCAGGAGTCGAGGCCTCGGCCGACGCCTCGCTCACCAGAGCACCTGCCCGACCGGCGTGACGGCGGCGGGCGGATCCTCGCCGATCATCTCGAGCAGGTCGATCTCGATGCCACGGCAGATGGCGGTCATCGGGACGTCGTGGACGCGGTCGACGAAGGGGTCGGCGAGGTCGCGACCGACCTGCACCGCGAGCAGGAACATCATGCCGACGAGACCGGACCCGATCGGCGTCCACCACTGCAGGTCCTTGTAGATCGCGAACGGCAGGATGACGCAGAAGGCGCGGGCGAAGAACGACGGCAGGAACCGGTACTGCACCGGCAGCGGGGTCTTCTTGATGCGTTCGAGGCCGCCCTGGGCGTCGGTGAGGGTGCTCAGGGTCGTCTCGACCTGCACCCGGGCGATGTCGTCGACCATGCCCCGACGCCGTGCGTCGGCCACGAGCCGGCCGATGTGCGACAGGGTGGCCGTCGGGGAGCTGCTGGCGCTCTTCACCCGCACCGCGACGTCGGGAGCGAGGTAGGCGTCGATCTCGGCCGGGGCGTCCTGCTGGCGCAGCGAGGTCCGCAGGGAGTGCACGTAGGCGATCTGCGCCCGGACGATCTCGTCGACGAGCTCGGGTCGTGCGCCGGGGACCAGGGGGTCGAGCAGCGTGGTGGCCTCGCGGGCGAGGTTCCGCGAGTGGTTCACGATGCTGCCCCACAGGGTCCGCGCCTCCCACCAGCGGGCGTAGGCCGCGTTCACCATGAACCCCAGGAACAGGGCGATGGCCGTGCCGTAGAGCGTGTACTGGATGGTGATGCCACGGAACTCGATCCAGCCCGCCTGGAAGGCGATCGTGACGCCGACGTCCCACGTCAGCAGGACCACCATGGGGACGAGGAGCGGCCGCCAGACGGACGCCGACCGCGGCAGGCGCGACGTGATCATGACGCCAGCGTGACCGACGGATCCCCACGACGCACGGCTGCGACGACGTGAGAGACATGACACCGCAGAACGGGAACTCGCGTCCGCTCGTTGCTCTTGCCGATCGCCGTGCGCGCCCGTACCGTCGGCCCGCACCAGGGCGGCCATGACCGGGCACGCTCGCACGCAGCAGGAGGAGCGCGTGGACCACGACGAGCCGGACGGACCTCACGGTCTCGTGCTCGCGGCCGGCGCCGGCAGCCGGATGGGACGTCCGAAGGCCCTCGTCCGCGGGGACGACGGCGTGCCGTGGGTCGAGCGCGCGGTCAGGGTGCTTCGGGACGGCGGATGCGGCAAGGTCACCGTGGTCCTCGGGGCCGCGGCCGAGGAGGCGCGAGCCCTGGTGCCCGACGACGCCGACGTCGTCGTCGCCCGCCGCTGGGACGAGGGCATGTCGGCCTCGCTGCGTGCAGGGCTGCGGTCGGTGGAGGACTCGACGGCGACGGCGGTCCTGATCCACCTGGTCGACCTGCCCGACGTCGGACCCGACGTGGTCAGGCGGCTCGCGGCGACGGGGGTCTGGACAGGGGCTCTCGCGCGGGCGAGCTACTCGTCCCGTCCCGGCCACCCGGTGCTCGTCGGTCGAGACCACTGGGCCGGGATCGTCGCGTCCGCGGGCGGCGACGCGGGCGCGCGCGAGTACCTGCGGTCCCGGGGTGCCGCGGAGGTGGAGTGCGGCGACCTCGCCGGTGGCCGTGACGTCGACACGGCATCGGGCCTCGACGCGCAGAACCGGTCCGATCGGTCCGATTCGTGAGATCCGGCCGCAGGTTGATCTGCGCGGTGCGGTGACCTGTGTCACGGTGATGCTTCCCCCGCCTTCGTTCAAAGCCCCCCCAGAGCCCCGACGAAAGTGTGAACCCGTGACTGTCCCGCACGAGCTGTCCCCGTCCGCCCACGACCGCACCCCGCAGTCCCCGGAACCGCACGCTCAGGAACCGGATGCAGCGGCACGACCGGCGCCGCCCGGTCGGACCACCCGTCGACGCTTCCTCGGCTACGTCCTCGGCAGCGCCGGACTGGTGGTCGCCGCCGACCTCGGCCTCGGCGCGTCGCCGGCAGCCGCCCTGCCGTTGCCGTCGGTGCCGCAGATCCCCGAGATCTACGACCTCAACGACTTCCTGACGCACTGTGCGCTCCCGACGTCGAACCTGATCGCCATCGAGATCGACGAGAAGGGCGACGCCACCTTCGCGCTGCCGCGCATGGAGGTCGGCCAGGGCATCACCACCTCGACGGCCATGATCATCGCCGAGGAGCTCGACCTGCCGCTCGAGCGGGTCAACGTCACCCTCGCCCCCGCCCGACCCGAGCTGCTGTTCAACCAGCTCACCGGCGGCTCGAACACCACGATCTCGACCTACACGCCCATCCGGGTGGCCGCGGCGGTGGCCCGCAAGTCCCTGCTCGACGCCGCGGCGATCCTGCTCGGTGCCCAGGTCAGCAGCCTCACCACCAAGGGCGGCGCGATCTTCGACTCGCTCGGCTCGTCCGTCACGTACGGCCAGGCCGCGGCGAAGGCCGCCTCTCCGACCACGAAGGAGGTGGAGGTCGACCTCGACGACGCCCCCAAGCGGTCCGTCGTCGGCACGCCGCAGCGCCGCATCGACGCCGTCGACGCCGTGACCGGGCGCAAGAAGTTCGCGATGGACCTCGACGTCCCCGACGCCCTGCCCGCCATGGTGTGCCGGGCACCCGACCTGAACGGCAAGCCCAAGAGCGTGCGCAACGCCGCGGAGGTGAAGGCCATGCCCGGCGTCACCCACGTGGGCGTGGTGCCGACGGGTGTGGCCGTCCGCGCCAGGACCTTCGGCCAGTGCATCGACGCCGTCCGCGCCCTCGACGTCGAGTGGAGCGAGGGCACGGTGCCGGGCAAGAAGGCCGACGACATCCTGGCCGAGCTCAAGGCGGCCGAGCTGCCGCTCGCCGTGCCGGCCCTCGGGGCGACGACGGTCGAGGGCAGCTTCACGTTCCACTTCCGCAGCGGGTCCGCGCTCGAGCCGAACTGCGCGATCGCCGACGTCCGCAAGGACTCCGCCGAGATCTGGAGCGGCCTCAAGTCGCCCATCGACGCGCAGTCCAAGATCGCCAAGGTCCTCGGTCTGCCGCAGGGCAAGGTGAAGGTCAACGTCGTCACCGGCGGTGGCTCGTTCGGCCGCAAGCTGTTCAGCGACGGAGCCATCGAGGCCGCGGAGATCTCCAAGGCCTTCGGCGTGCCGGTCAAGCTCATGTGGCACCGCGCCGACGAGCCGCGTCAGGGTCGGGTGCACCCGATGTCGACGTCGCGCGTGCGGGCGACGGTGCTGGGCGAGAGCATCGCCACCTTCGAGCAGCGCCACACGTCGGTCACCTGCGACTTCACCCACGGCCTCGGTGAACGCCTCACCGCGGAGGTCGCGGCCCTGCCGACCGGCCTGGCGAACCTGGGGTTCTCGGAGACGATCTTCCTGCTCACGCAGGAGATCCCCTACAACTTCGGCGTCACCACGCAGCTGCTGAACGAGACCAACTACGACTTCACCCGGTTCAACACCAGCTCCGTGCGCAACATCTACTCGCCCGACGTGCGGGTGGCGAACGAGCTGATCGTCGACCAGCTGGCGAAGCGGCTGAAGAAGGACCCGGTCGCGTTCCGGCGTCAGTACACCAAGAGCGGCGTCGTCCGACGGGTGCTCGACCGTGCCGCCGAGCTGGGGGAGTGGGGCAAGTCGATGCCCGCCGGAACGGCCCAGGGTGTCGCGATCCACAAGGAGTACAAGGGCGCCACCGCCGTGGTGGTCGAGCTCGACTGTCGGCCGGAGACGGTGAACCGGAAGGTGCGCGACGCGGTCACCGGACCCCGGGTCACCAAGGCGACGATCGTCGTCGACTGCGGCCTGGCCATCAACCCGCTCGGCATCGAGGCCCAGATGATGGGTGGCTTCAGCGACGGCATGTCGCAGGTCCTCACCTACGGCAACCACCTCGTCGACGGACACTTCCTGGAGGCCAGCTGGGACAACTCGGCCTACACCCGCCAGTGGAACACCCCGCTCGAGTTCGTCTGCGAGGTCATGGAGTCCGACAGCACCGAGCCGGGTGGCATCGGGGAGGCCGGCGTCGCAGCGTCGGCGGCTGCGGTGGCGTGCGCGTACGCCCGGGCCACCGGGGAGATGCCCACCGAGTTCCCGATCAACTTCCGCGACCCGCTCCACTTCGAGCCCAAGTCCTTCGTCCCACCCGTCCCCGCGTCGCCGACCAACGGCCTCGACTTCGTCTCCTGAGGAGCCCTTCATGCCCAGCTACAGCTTTCAGCTCAACGGCGAGAAGGTCACCGTCGAGGTCGAGAAGGGCGTGCGCCTGCTCTGGGTGCTGCGCGACGTCCTCGGCGTCACGGGACCGAAGTACGGCTGCGGGATCAACGTCTGCAAGGCCTGCACCTCGCACCTCAACGGCAAGGCGTTCAACCCCTGCGCCGTGCCGGTCGACAAGCTCTCGGCCTCCGACGAGGTGACCACGATCGAGGGACTCGCCGACACGACGCCCGGTGACGACCTGCACCCGATGCAGCAGGCGTGGATCGAGCGCGACGTCGCGCAGTGCGGCTACTGCCAGCCCGGTCAGATCATGGCGGCCGTCGCCCTGGTCGAGAAGGTCCGTCGCGAGGGCCGCGCCGTCACCGACGACGACCTCGACGCGATCCGCAACGTCTGCCGCTGCGGCACGTACACGCGCATCCGTGAGGCCGTGCGCGCCGGCGAGAAGCTGATGCGGTAGCCGTGGCCGTCGCGGACGACGTCCTCGCGAGCGCGGCTCGCTGGGCGCAGGAGTCACCCGTGGCCCTCGCCACGGTGGTGGGCACGTCGGGGTCGGCTCCCCGACTCCCCGGTGCGGCCATGGTGGTCTCGGCCGGCGGGGAGGTCGCCGGGTCGGTCTCCAGCGGCTGCGTGGAGGCCGCCGTGTTCGACCTCGCCGAGAACACCCTGGCCACGGGTGCGCCCAGCCTGCGCACCTTCGGCTTCGCCGCCGACGAGGTGTTCGACGTCGGGCTCACGTGCGGCGGACGGATCGAGGTGTTCGTGCAGCGGCTCGACGAGGCCGCCGACCTCGAGACGCTCGCGGAGCGTGCCGCCGCCGGGGCCGCCTCGGCCTCGGTGACCGTGCTGGAGCATCCGGAGCCCGAAGTCGTTGGCACGCGGATCACGGTGCTCCCCGACGCGGTCCCCGACGGCACCACGCTGGCTCCCGACCTCGAGCGGACGCTCACGGGCCGGGCCCGGGCGATGCTGTCCGCCGGAACCACCGGCCAGGTGCACTGCGGTGCGGACGGCTCGTTGCTCGGGACTGGTGTCCGAGCGTTCGTGCAGGTGTGGGCTCCCGCGCCCCGGCTGCTGATCTTCGGCGCCGTCGACTTCGCCGGTGCCCTCGCGGGCGCCGGCCGCTTCCTGGGCTACGACGTCACGGTGTGTGACGCGCGCCCCGTCTTCACCACGGCCGAGCGCTTCCCGCAGGCACACCGGGTGGTCGTGGACTGGCCCCACCGCTACCTCGAGCAAGAGGCGGCGGCGGGTCGCGTCGATGCGCGGACGGCGGTCTGCGTGCTGACTCATGACGCGCGGTTCGACGTGCCCGTCCTGCAGCAGGCACTGCGCCTGCCCCGCGTCGGGTACGTGGGGGCGATGGGCTCGCGACGCACGCACCACGAGCGGATGGGGCGGCTGCGCGAAGAAGGCGTCACGGAGACGGAGCTGGCGCGACTGCGCTCGCCCCTCGGACTCGACCTCGGTGCCCAGACGCCTGAGGAGACGGCGCTCAGCATCGCAGCGGAGCTGGTGGCCGTGCGTCGGGGCGGCAGCGGTCGCCGGCTCGGCCAGATGGACGGGCCGATCCACGCCGATGCCAGCGTTCCAAGCCCGTCCGGACCGGTATCGGTAGGTCGGCCCTGAGCGTGCGCACGACGCGCTGAACCCTCGATTCGTCCGTACTGTCGAGACATGGTGACGACGAATGACACGAGGTCGGTGACGACTCACGGCGGGGAGCGCTGGCTGGCGTTCACGGTCCTGGCGGCGGCGATCCTCGAGGTGGTGGCACCCGTGGTCACGATCAACGGGCCGGGCAGCTCGCCCGGAGCCGGGTCGGGCCCGGAGCTGCTGATCACCCCGGTCGGCTGGGCGTTCTCGATCTGGGGCGTGATCTACACCCTCGCGATCGCACAGTCCGTCGCCGTGCTGGTGAGAGGTGCGCACGCGGTTCCGCGACGTCTGCAGGTCGATCTCATGGTGCTGTACCTCGGTGGAGCGGTGTGGATCGTGCTGGCGGGACTCGACAGCAGCCTGGCGACCGCCGGTGCGCTGCTCGTGATGTTCGTGGCCGCGATCGATGCCGTGCTCACCACCGCGCGCTCGACGTTCGAGCCGGGGTGGTTCTCCGTGCTCACGCGTGCGTCCGTGGGTCTCTACGCCGGCTGGGTCACCGCCGCGTTCTTCCTCAACGTCTCGACGGCGATGGTCGACGCCGGGCTCGTCGAGGCGGACGAGCTGCCCTGGCAGCTGGCCGTGCTGGCCGTCGCCGCCGTGGTGCTGCTCGCCGTGCTCGTGCGGACCGGTGGCATCGTGGCGTACGCCGCGGCCGGTACCTGGGCCATGGTCGGGATCGCCGTCACCGGCAACGCCGACGGCACCACGGGAGTGCTCGTGGCCGCGTTGGTCGCGGCCGCAGTGATCGTCGTCGTGACGGCCGCGCTGGTCGCTCGACGGCCCGCTGACGCCTGAGTCCAGGAGGTCAGGCCGGGAGGAAGACCTCCGCGAGCCGTCGCTGCACGTCGTGCTGGTCGATCGGGGCACCGGCGTCGCTCGTCAGCGCCGCGGAGAGCCGCCTCGGCCACGCCACCCGTACGTCGCGCGTGACGAAGTCGCCCCCGATCAGGGGCCAGTCGGCGTCGACGAAGCACAGGGCCGCGTGGACGGGTACCTGGTCGCCGACGACATCGCGGACGAGGCCGGCCTGCTTCAGCACGCTGTCGACCAGGCGGGTGCAGTGGCGGCTCCCCACGTACAGCTTCTCGACGCGAGGACGGATCACGCCCCCTTCCACGCTGAGCCGGGGTCGCCCGGTGTAGCGCTTCGCGTCGATCACCCAGACCCCCGCTGCGGTGACGGCGAGGTGGTCGATGTTCGCGCGGGACCCGGGGACCTGGCGATCGTGGAGCGCGAGCACGCCGCGGTCGACGAGGTCGTCGAGCATCCTGCCCACCCGCTCCTCGCCCACGGCGCCCTTGGACCGGGCCGCGGTGCTCTGGGGCTCGCTCGACAGTGCGACCGCCAGGCCACCGAGCCGGCCCCACCGCTCGCGCAGTCGCTTCTCGTCGTTGGACCGGCGGCGTTCGTGCTCACGGCGTGCGGACGCACCGGCCGACCCGGGTGCGACGTCGGACGGTTCGACGTCCTGAGCAGCTGGTGGGGCCGCAGCCGCCGCCGCGGCCGGCGGCTGCGCCGGTCCGGACGCCGAGCAGTCGATGCAGCGCACGGTCCTGCTGGACCGTTCGTAGATCGCTGGTTCGCGCGCCGGCAGGTGTGCGTCGCACAGTCTGCAGGTCCCTGCGTAGCGCAGGCGCATGCGCTTGTCGGTGTCGCTGGTCGACGCACGGTGCCTGCCCGCGACGATGTCACCTGATGCCATGAGCCACTCCCATCGCTCGGCATGGACGAGCACGGTACGACGGGTCGCGGTCGGGCCGCAGGCGTTCGCACGATGCGACCGGGAATAGTGGGGGAGGGTCGAACCTTGAAGTAGATGAACGTTGAACTACATTGGCCTCGAACCGGAAGGCGGCCGCCATGACGACCCACTCCCACGACGCGAGCACGGCGTCGAGCACCTCCTCGAGCACCGGGGCGACGAATGACGTCGTCTTCGGGCTCGACACCTTCGGCGACATCCCCCAGGGGGCGGACGGCGAGCTGCTCTCGCACGCCGACGCGATCCGTCAGGTGGTCGACGAGGCGGTGCTGGCCGACCAGGTGGGCGTCGACGTGATCGCGCTCGGTGAGCACCATCGGTCCGACTTCGCGATCTCCAGCCCGGAGACCGTGCTGGCCGGCATCGCCACGCGAACGGAGCGCATCAAGCTCGCCTCGGGCGTCACCGTGCTGTCGTCGGACGACCCGGTTCGGGTGTTCCAGCGCTTCGCCACCCTCGACGCACTGTCGAACGGTCGGGCACAGGTCATCCTCGGTCGAGGCTCGTTCACCGAGTCGTTCCCGCTGTTCGGCTACGACCTGGCCGACTACGACACGCTCTTCGAGGAGAAGATCGAGCTCTTCGCCGAGCTGCTGAAGGAAGAGCCCGTCACCTGGAGCGGCAGCACGCGCGCCGCCCTCGCGGACGCCGACGTCTACCCCAAGACCGACTCCGGACGTCTCGACACCTGGGTCGGGGTCGGTGGGTCGCCGCAGTCCGTGGTCCGCACCGCGAAGTACGGCCTACCGCTCATGATCGCGATCATCGGCGGACCGGCCGACCGCTTCGCCCCCTACCTGGACCTGTACCGCCGGGCTGCCGAGAAGTTCGGAACCACGGCGCACCCGGTCGGGATGCACTCGCCGGGCTTCGTGGCCGACACGGACGCGGCCGCCGCGAAGATCGCCTGGCCGCACTTCAAGGCGTCGCGCGACCGCATCGGCCGCGACCGCGGCTGGCCGCCGGTCACACCGCGCGACTACGAGCGCGAGATCGAGCACGGCTCCCTCTACCTGGGCTCCCCGGAGACGGTCGCGACCAAGATGGCGGCCGCGATCAGGACGCTGGGGGTCGGTCGCTTCGACATGATCTACACGACCGGCTCCACGCCGGCGGCCGACCGGCTGCGCTCGGTCGAGCTCTACGGCACCGAGGTCATCCCGCGTGTCCGCGAGCTGCTCGCCGCCGACGCCGTGGTTCCGGCGGGGGTGCAGGCGTGACCACCGTCGGCATCCTGGGCGCCGGCAAGGTCGGCACGGTGCTGGCAAGGCTCGCCGTCGCGGCCGGTCACGACGTCCTCGTCGCGGGGTCGGGTCCTGCCGAGGACATCGAGCTGACGGTCGACGTGCTCGCGCCCGGCGCCGTGGCCACGACCGCCGCCGACGCCGCGGCCAGGGCCGACCTCGTGGTCCTCGCCCTGCCGCTCGGCAAGTACCGGTCCATCCCGGTGGCCGCGCTCGTCGGCAAGGTCGTGGTCGACGCCATGAACTACTGGTGGGAGGTCGACGGCGTGCGCGACGACCTGACCGACCCCCGCACGTCCACGAGCGAGATCGTGCAGGCGTTCCTCGCCGGTGCCGACGTCGTCAAGGCGTTCAACCACATGGGCTACCACGACCTCGAGGACGGCGCCCTGCCCGCAGGTGCGCCCGGACGTCGAGCCATCGCGGTCGCCGGCGACTCCGCCGACGCCGTCTCCCGTGTGGCCGCACTGGTCGACGACCTGGGCTTCGAACCTGTCGTCATCGGCGGACTGGCCGACGGAGTCCGGCTGGAGCCGGGCACCGAGCCGTTCGGCGCGAACGTCGGGGCCGACGAGCTGCGGACGATGGTGGCGCGCTTCGCGGAGTCCACCCGCGGCCGCGAGGTCGTGGCCGCCCGCACCTGACGTTCGGGTCGGTTCAGGCGGGGTCGTCGGGCAGCTCGGCGTACCGCTTCTTCACGTCGTTGTACCAGCCGAGCGACTTGCGGGGCCGGCGCCAGCGACCCTTCATGTCGTCACGGGCGGGCTGGTGGGCGGCGTCCCCCGCCTTCTCGCGCTCCTTCAGGTGCGCGTCCTGGGCGACGATCACCTCGTCGGCGGTCTCCCCTGAGTGCACGAGGTCGCACGGTCCGCCGAGGTCCTGGCACGTCATGCTCTTCATGGGTCCATCCTTTCGCAGCACCTCCCGCCGGGGAAGTGGGTCGTCGTGTCACACGCTCGGTCCGGCGTGCGTCATGGTGGTGACGATCCGGACGACGAAAGTGTGACGACGTGCCCTCCGACGACATCCTCACCGCCGCCTTCGAGGCCGAACGCCCGCGGCTGCTGCGGCTGGCTGCGCGCATCCTCTCCGACCACGACGCCGCGCAGGACGTGGTCCAGCACGCGTGGCTGCGTCTGCACGGCACGGAGCAGCCGATCGACAACCTGCCGGGATGGCTGACCACGGTCACGTCGCGGCTCTGCCTCGACCGGCTCCGAGCGCGCACGCCGATCCCCGTGGAGGACATTGATCCGGGCGGCACGGTGGCCGACCCGGTCGACGAGGTGGTGCTCGCCGACACCGTCGGGATCGCGCTGCAGGTGGTGCTCGACCGGCTCACCCCGGCCGAGCGGGTGTCGTTCGTGCTGCACGACAGCTTCGCCTTCGACTTCGCGACGATCGCTGCCATGCTCGACACGACCCCGGCCGCGGCGCGCAAGCTCGCCTCGCGGGCACGGGCGAAGGTGAGCGCGCCCGTGCCCGAGGACCGGCTCGCCGCCTGGGAGGTGGTCGACGCGTTCATGGCGGCGGCGAAGGAGGGAGACCTCGAGCGGCTGCTCGAGCTGCTCGCCCCGGGCGTGGTCGTGGAGGGCGACGCCGCGGCCGTGGCCCTGGGCACGCCGAGCCGGCTCGACGGCGCCGGCGACGTCGCGGGCTTCTTCCGGGGTGGGGCGCACGCCGCCTTCCCGGTCTTCGTCGGAGACCGTCCCGGCGCTGCATGGATCCACCGCGGCGAGGCGAAGGTCGCCTTCGACTTCACGATCGAGGACGGACGAGTGCGCGGCATCGTGTTCCGGGCTGACGCCGGGGTCCTGGCGATGGTGCGACGACGTGCCGCGGGGGACCCGATCTGAACGAAGGTCTTGGCAGGACGGCCGAGAACTGGTACACACGTACTGGTCTGTTACTGGTACGGACGCACCAGTTATCCGGAGGTCCCCATGGTCACTCGTTCCCGGTCACTGCTCGTCGCCGCCACCACCGCGCTCGTGCTGGGAGCGCTCGGCGCGCCGGCGAACGCCGCGGAGGCAGAGCCCGAGACCACGAAGGTGCGTGTGACCACGAGCACCGGCGCGTCGCTCGCGGCGGCGGTCAGCGGCGCTGCGCCCCTGCAGGCGCGACCGACGGTCGTCGAGTTCACGCCCTACGGCGAGCGCGGGGCCAGCTTCAGCGTGGGGGAGGAGTACAACTTCCTCACCGTCCAGATCCGCGGCACGGGTGACAGCGGTGGTGGGTTCGACGTCCTCGGGCCGAAGACGCAGCGCGACGTGCGCGACACCCTCGCGTGGGCATGCTCCCAGCCCTGGAGCGACGGCCGCCTTGCCGTGGTCGGGTTCTCGGCCAGCGCGATCACCTACTTCAACTCCCAGCACCAGGAGCTGCCGTGCGTGAAGGCCGCCGTCATGCGGTCGGGCACGTTCGAGCTGTACCGCGACCTGCTGGTCCCCGGCGGCGTCCCCAACTCGGTCCCCGGGCTCGCCGTGCTCTCGGCCATCGGCGGCCTCGCGCTCGTGCAGGCCGACCAGCGTCTCTCCCGCGACCCGCTGTCCGGCACCGAGACCGTGCTCGGCCTGCTCGGCTCCGGGCTCAGTGCGGGACTGCTCAACCCCACCCTGAACACCTACTGGAAGGAGCGTGGGTTCCGCGGCGACGCGAACGAGGTGCCCACGCTCCTCATCGACGGCGTCTTCGACGTCGAGCCACGCGGGGACTACCAGGCGTTCCAGCAGCTGCAGGCGCAGGGCACACCGGCGCAGCTGCTCGTGGTCGGTGCCCATGACGGAGCCCCACGCGGGACCGACCACGGTGCCGCGCAGATCGACAAGTGGCTCGACCGATGGGTGCTCGGCGTCCAGAACGGCGTGGAGGACGAGCCGGCGGTGCAGATGCTCGTGGCCGACGGCGGTCGTGAGCAGTTCCTGGACGGACAGTTCCTCCGCTACGACGGGTCGTCGTGGCCGCTGCCAGGAACGTCGTGGACGCCGCTCTCCCTGTCCGCGAAGCGAGCCGGGACGAGCGCCTCGCCCAAGGACGGCAGCCTGACGATCGAGCCCGACGCGACGACGAGTCGGCAGTCGTACGCCGCCTTCACGTCGCTCCCGACGCAGGTCGATCCGCACACCATCTCCACGCTGGGCGCACCGCTCAACCAGCTCACCACGTGGATCCCGTTCCTGACCGACATGAAGCTGACGAACCTGACCGGGCTCACCTTCACGTCGGCCCCGCTGAAGGAGTCGGTGACGGCCATCGGTCCGGGCACGCTCGACGTCCGACTCTCCACCAGCGGCGTCTCCACGCCGATCTGGGCCGTGGTCTCCGACGTCTGGCCCGACGGCACGACCCACCCCATGACCGTCGGACGGCTCAACTCGGCGTTCCCGGGCGTCGTCGAGGAGAAGTCGCTCTACTCCGACGGGAACCTGGTGCAGCCCTACGGCGACTACAGCAACCCGAAGCTCGCGCTCCCCGGCGCCGCCCGCGACTACCACGTGGAGCTGTGGCCGATCGCCAACCGCTTCAAGGCAGGGCACCGCATCCAGGTCTCCCTCGTGGGGCAGTCGGCGCTGTCGCTCCCATCGATCCCCGCCCTCAACACCGTCACGATCGGGAAGGGGTCGGGCTCTCGACTCATGCTGCCGACCGTGCCGGAGTCGGACCTGGCGGCCGCCCTGCGGTAGCGGGTCGCCCGCGCCACGACACAGGATTCTGCGTTCCCGCGCGAAGGCCGGTTCGATGCTGCGTTCGCGACGGGATCCCGTCACGAACGCAGCATCGTTCGGCGTCTCGCGCGCGAAGGCAGAATCGTGCGTCCGGTGGGTGGGACGGGGGCGCCACCCCCCGTGCGGCGTCAGGGGGTGCGCAGCACCTTCTCCATCGGGCGGCCCTTGGCCAGCTCGTCCACGAGCTTGTCGAGGTAGCGCACCCGCAGCATGAGCGGGTCCTCGATCTCGGCGATCTTCACGCCGCAGATCGAGCCCGTGATCAGCGAGGCGTTCGGGTGCAGCGAAGCCTGGTCGAAGAACTCCTTGAACGTCGTCCCCGACGCGAGGTGCTGGGCGATCGCGTCGTCGTCGAAGCCGGTGAGCCACGTGACGACCTCGTGGAGCTCGGCCACGGTGCGGCCCTTCTTCTCCACCTTCGTCACGTAGTGCGGGTACACCGAGCCGAACGGCATCGACGCGATCTTGTGTGCCATGCCCGCAGGGTAGACCGCGGTGGGGACGGGTGAGCCGACACGACGACGCCGCCGCCCACGTGGGGCGACGGCGTCGTGTGGGGGAACGGTCAGGCGGCCGCGGGCACGTCCACGCGCTCGGGCTCGGTCGCCTTCGGCTTGCGGTCCGGCAGGGCGAAGTGGCAGATCTTCTTCGCGACGCTGAACAGCTGCTTGTGCAGCGGCCCGGTGTTGTACTCGATGCCGTAGCGCTCGCAGATCTCCTGGACCTCGACCGAGATGGCGCGGTAGCGGCGCGCCGGGATGTCGGGGAACAGGTGGTGCTCGATCTGGTGCGACAGGTTGCCCGACAGCATGTGGAGCAGGTCGCCGCCGCTGATGTTGGCCGAGCCGAGCAGCTGACGGTAGTACCAGTGCCCGCGCGACTCGTCCTCGCACTCCTCCTCGGTGAAGGTGGCGACGCCGGCCGGGAAGTGACCGCAGAAGATGATGTTGAAGGCCCACACGTTGCGGATGAGGTTGGCGGTGACGTTGCCGGCGAAGGTCAGCGGGAACAGCGGACCGGTGAGCGCGGGGAAGACCAGGTAGTCCTTCAGGGCCTGCTTCTTCACCTTCTTCATGATCGCGGAGTGCATGTGCGCGTTCTCCTCGATCTTGCGCTTGCCCTTGACGATGTTCTCGACCTCGAGGTCGTGCATCGCCACGCCCCACTCGAAGAACAGCATGAGCAGCACGGCGTAGACCGGGTTGCCGAGGTAGTACGGGTGCCACGGCTGGTCCTCGTCCATGCGCAGGATGCCGTAGCCGATGTCACGGTCCTTGCCGAGGATGTTGGTGAACGTGTGGTGGATGTAGTTGTGGCTGTACTTCCACTGCTCGCCGGGGCACACGTTGTCCCAGTCGTAGATGCGCGAGCTGAGGTTCGGGTCGCCCATCCAGTCGTACTGGCCGTGCATGACGTTGTGGCCGATCTCCATGTTCTCGAGGATCTTGGAGAGGCTCAGCGCGGCGACGGCGAGCGGCCAGGCCGGGGGCACGTAGAAGAGGGCGCGACCGGCGACCTCCAGCTGCTGCTGGCGCTTGACGACGTTGCGGATGTAGGTCGCGTCCTCCTCGCCGAGGTCAGCGAGGATGCGCTGGCGCAGGGCGTCCATCTCGTTGCCGAAGTCCTCGAGCTGCTCGGGGGTGAGGTTCGGGACCTTGGGGGCGGAGGCGCGGGTGCTGGACTTCTTCAGACGGGGGACGAACGGGATCGTGGTCATGGCGGTTCCTTTCGACGAGGTCGTGGAGGCGGGTCGTGAGGTCAGAGGTCGACGGCGCAGCTGCCGACGGGCGCGGACACGCAGATGCGGACGTCCTCGTCGGGCAGCGACGACGTCTCGCCGGTGAGGATGTTGCGGACGGTGCCCTCGGTCTTGCGCGAGACGCACGAGAAGCAGATGCCCATGCGGCAGCCGAACTCCGGCGTCAGGCCGGCGGCCTCCGCCTGCTCGAGCAGGCTCGAGCCGTCGTTCGCGGCGGTGGAGCCGGCGACGTTGAACGCCACGGTGCCCTCGGCGTCCTCCTCGCGGGCGAACGCCGGCGGCTTGAAGAACTCCAGTCGCAGGCGCGGCGAGTCGCCGTAGGCCTCCTGGACGAGCTCGACGAGCCCGGCCGGGCCGCAGACCCACGTGTCGAGGTCGGTGAAGTCGCCGACCATGAGCCGCAGCTCCTCGGGGTCGAACAGGTGGGGCCCGTAGCGCAGGTGCACCGTGACGCCGTTGTCGTTGGCGGCGATCTCGGCGAGCTCCTCCGCGAAGATCTGGTCCTCGGGGGAGCGGGCGTAGTGCACGAACGTGACCTTGCGCTGCGCGTGGTGGTCGTACCCGTCGCGCAGGAGCGTCCGCACGTGCGACATGACCGGCGTGATGCCGGAGCCGCCCGAGATCATCACGAGGTGGTTGTTGGTCGGCGTCGCGGCGCTCTCGTGCATCGTGAAGTCGCCCTCGGCCTGGCTGAGGTGGAGGATCAGGCCGGGCTGGGCCTCGCGCACGAGGTGCTTGGAGACGACGCCCTCCTCGTGGGCGCGCACGGTGATCGTGAACTGCTCGCCGGGGAGCGACGCGGCCGAGGAGATGGAGAAGCAGCGGGTGGTGCGGCGGCCGTCGATCTCGAGTCCGACCTGGACGTACTGGCCGGAGCGGTGACCGCGCCACGTGCTCGTCGGCTCGAGCGTGAGCGTGGCGACCGGGTGCTCGCCGTCCGTCTCGCGCTTCACGTCCACGACCTGGGCGCGCACGTCGGTCGCGGCCCACATGGGGTTGACCTGGCGCAGGTAGTGGTCGACGCCGTGCGGAGACGTCAGGGACGCGAGCAGGCGCGAGCCGAGCACGCGCTGGGCGAGCGGAGGGAGGCCGGTCGTGGCGGTCGCCGTCATGGTCGGTCCTTCGCAGTTCGGGGTCGGGTCGAGGTGCGTTAGTGGACACCTGTCCACCAACTGTCGGTATGTGACACTCCGAATGTCAACGTGTTGCCCCTGTGACGGCAGGCACGTCGCGTGTTTGCGCAGGTCAGGCGGGGGCAACGGTGGTCACGTGTCCACCGACACAGGTACGCTCGGCCGCATGGAGGACCAGCCCGACGCCCTGCCCACGCGCACCGAGCGCAAGGAGCGCACCCGTCGCGCCATCCTCGACGCGGCCCTCGTGCTCACCGAGCAGAGCTCTCTCTCGGCCCTGTCGTTGCGGCACGTGGCCCGCGAGGTGGGCATCGCCCCCACGGCGTTCTACCGGCACTTCGTCTCGGCCGAGGACCTCGGCCTGGCCCTCGTCGACGAGTCGTTCTCGTCGTTGCGGCGCATGATCCGCGACGTGCGCAGCGCGGCGCCGTCGGTCGGGGGCGTGATCGGCCAGTCCGTCGACGTCCTCGTCGAGCGTGTCCGGTCCGACCCGGCGCACTTCGGCTTCATCAGCCGTGAACGAGTGGGGGGCGTGCCCGGGGTGCGCGCCGCCATCCGGCACGAGCTCGACCTGTTCGAGGCCGAGATCGCCACCGACTTCGCCAGGTTGCCCGGCGCCGTGCACTGGTCGAACGACGACCTGCGCACCTCGGCGGACCTCATCGTCACGGCGATGGTCGCGGCGGCCGAACGGCTCCTGCAGGGTCCACGGACCGCCGCCTTCGACCGCGAGGTCGCCCGGATGACGACCACGCAGCTGCGGATGCTGTCGATCGGCGCCATCCACTGGCGTTCCCGCCCCGAGGACCGGGGCGGAAGCGCTCAGATCCGGGCGACGGGCGGGTCGGAGAACTCGCCGGTGTAGTAGTCGTCGGGCTGGGTGAACGGCAGCGCCTTGCACTTGGGGGCCGGGCTGACCGTCTGCCGCGTGCCCGTGACGTCGGTGATCTCGAACGACGACCCCGTGAGGTCCTTCTGGGACTCGACGTGGCTCCACGAGGCCTTGAACAGGTCGATGCCCACGAAGTCCACCCCGACGGAGCCGGTCTCCTCGGTCTCGGCCACGTCGTACTCCAGGTCTCGCACGTTCGCCTTCTCGTCGAGCACGTCCTGCACGGGGTCGCCGCCGTCGGTCTGCTCGACCTCGTCGTCGAACTCGACGTCGACGTCGCCCTTCTCGAGGTTCCCGTCCTTGTCGCGGGGGAACATCTCGTCGATCCGGGGGCCCAGCTCGTCACGCAGCTCCGGGTGCTGGTCGAAGTCGAGGATCATCTCGGTGACGGTGGCCTTGCCCTCCTTGCTCTTCGTCTCGTAGGCGCCGCTGAGCCCGAACCCGTAGGGCAGGGCGACGGACAGGTCGATGCCGGCGCGGTTGATGCTGTCGAGGGCCTGGTCGTCGAGGGTGACGATGAGCTTGCCGAGCTTGCCGTCCGGCCCCCAGGTGACCGACGTCGAGGAGCTGCCCGCCCACTCGGCCCCGAGGGCGTCGCCGCCCTTCGCCCCGCCGCGGTCCTCCTGCTCGCCGTCCTTGCCGCCCTTCTTGTCCTTCGTCGCCTTGCCGCCCGCCTTCACGCCGATGAGGAAGCCGCCGAGGTCGGTGGACTTGTACGACGCCGTGAAGCTGCCGTCGGCCCAGTCGCGCTGCTCGACCTGGACCTCGCCGGTGTAGTCACCGGAGATGCCGGGCGTGATGCCTCCCGAGCCCTTGCCCTTGGACGTGGAGATGGGGAAGCTGACGCCGCCGGAGACCTTCACCTTGGATGACCGCACCGACGACGTCGCGAGGTCGTGGTGCTCCGGCTCGGTCTCCTGCAGCTCCTTCTTGCGCTCCATGAGCTTCTGCGCCTGCTGCACGTGGTACGGGTTCGGTGGGCACTGCCCGGGTCGGGGACAGATGGTGCTGGTCTGCATCAGGCCCTGGACGTTCGCGTCGATGGTCCGGTACTGCTGGTACCAGTCGAGCCACTCCTGGGCCTTCTCCATGTCGTGGAACTCGTAGGTCTGTCCCTTCTCGTACCCGGTGACACCGCCGACGCTGAAGTCGATGCCCTTGCCGCTGCCGGAGACCTCGCCGCCGACCTCGGTGCCCTCCAGGAGGTGCACCCGGACCCTTCCGTCGCCGAGGTCCTCGACGAGCATGCCGTCCGAGCTGCCGAACTTCACGAACAGGATGCGGACCTCGGAGCGGTCGACCTCGCTGTTGGAGGACGTCACGCACGGCGGCTCGATCCGGTCGTACGTGTCTCCCACGCAGGTGCCGAGTGCTCCGGCGGTCTTGGCGCGTGCCGCGCCCTCCGTCGCCGTGCGGTAGGCGTCCCACTCGGTCTGGCAGTCCTCGGGCACGTAGAGGTTGCGGCAGCCGACCTGCACGAGTGTGGGGTGCTCGCCGTCGATGGGTCCGCTCGACGGCTGCGCGTCCTTGCAGCGCGGGTCGGAGGGGTCCTCCGGGTTGAGGATCGGGGTGTCGGGATCGACCGGGTCGTCACCACCCGGCTGGTCGCCGCCCTCGCCCGGCTGCTCACCGTCCCCGCCCGGCTGCTCGCCGTCGGCGCAGGCCGCGCCGCCCCCGGCCGCCGCGAGGACCTTCGCGATGGCGCACCGGACCGTGGTGGTCACCTGGGGTGCCTTGGCGTGCACCGCGGTGACGCCCGCACCCACCAGCACCGCGGCGAGCACGACGACGCCGACGACCTCGAGGGTCCCCTGCCCGCGCGGTGCGCGCGGGGGAGGTGCGGTGGCCCGCTGGAGGAAGGCTGGCAGGACATGGCGGCGAGGGCCCGAGATCGACACACCTGGAACCTAGGTCCCGTCCCGGCCCGTCACGGAGGGCCCGCGGTCCCGCATCGGTCCTGGATCCACCCGGGCTCCGCGTCGTGTCGAGGGCCCAGGGGCCCGGCCGTCGGCGTCGCGCAGCCCCCTCGGCGAGCACGGGATCCGTGACGATCCGGTGACATCGCCACGAGATCCTGGTCAGGTGCCCCCCGAGAGGGAGATGATCAGCAGGTGACCCATCCGCTTGATCCCCTCACGTCCGACGAGTTCCGCGCGACCACGGCCCTGCTCTCCGCCGAGCACGGCGTGGGGGAGGGATGGCGCTACTGCTCGATCGAAGGACTCCAGCCGGCCAAGGCCGACCTTGACATCTACGCCGCCGACGGCACCGTCCCCGCCCGGGTCGTGGAGGTGCTCTGCCTCGAGCAGGCCACCAACCGGACCTTCCGCGGCCGGGTCGACCTCTCCGCCGACGCCGTGCTGAGCTTCGAGCACGTGCCGGGTGTGCAGGCCAACTTCACCGTGGACGAGTGGGAGGAGGCCGACGCCGCCCTGCGCGCCCACCCCGACGTGATCGCGGCGCTGGCGAAGCGGGGCATCACCGACCTCTCGCTGGTCTTCATGGACACCTGGACCTACGGCGACGCCGTGATGCCCGAGCAGTGGAAGGACCGGCGCATCGGCTGGTCCGACACCTGGGTGAGGGCCGCCGAGGGCGCCAACCCCTACGCCGGTCCCGTGAACGGCCTGCACTGCGTGATCGACATCAACACGATGGAGCTCCTGGCGATCGAGGACACGCACACCGTGTCGCGGCCCGACGTGATGGGCGAGTACGTGCCTCGCCACGTGCCCGACCGGCTGAAGGGCCGCCGGCCGCCGCGCAAGCCGCTCGAGATCACCCAGCCCGAGGGCATCGGCTTCGAGGTCGACGGGCACGAGCTGCGGTGGCAGAACTGGACCATGCGGGTCGGGTTCAACCACCGCGAGGGCATGACCATCAACGCCGTCACCTACGACGACGCCGGCCGCACGCGCCAGGTGGCCCACCAGCTGAGCTTCGCCGAGATGGTCGTCCCCTACCGCGACCCGAGCGTCGACCACTACCGGCGCACCGCCTTCGACATCGGCGAGTGGGGACTGGGCTTCATGACCCAGTCGCTCGAGCTCGGCTGCGACTGCCTGGGCGAGATCCGCTACCTCGACGCCGTCATGCACGACAGCGCGGGCGAGCCGTACACGATCACGAACGCGATCTGCCTGCACGAGGAGGACAGTGCGATCGGCTGGAAGCACGTCGACCACGACTCCGGCGCCGAGGTCCGCCGCCAGCGCCGGTTCGTGGTCTCGTTCCACGTGACCGTCGCCAACTACGAGTACATCGTCTACTGGCGGTTCTACGAGGACGGCAACATCGAGTGCGAGGTGCGCGCCACCGGCATCATGGTCGTCACGCACGTGGAGGAGGGTCAGGCCCACCCGCACGGCACCCTGGTCGACGAGCGGACGTACGCGCCGTACCACCAGCACTTCCTCGTCGCGCGGCTCGACCTCGAGCCCGACGGCCGCACCAACACGGTGCAGCGCAGCGAGACGGTGATCGACCCCATCGGACCCGAGAACCCGCTGGGTCTCGGCATCCGGCAGGTCAGCACGCCGATCGACGTCGAGGGTCACGACGACTTCAGGTGGGAGAGCCAGCGGGCCTGGAAGGTCGTCAACGAGCGGTCGCTCAACGGCCTGGGCACCCCGGTCGCCTACAAGCTGGTGCCCGGCGGCGCGATCCCGTCGTTCTTCCACCCGGAGTCGCCGGTGTTCCAACGGGCCCAGGTGATCGGCCACACGGTGTGGGTGACCCCGCACGACGCCGACGAGCGCTGGCCCGCGGGCGAGTTCGTCAACCAGAGCAAGGACGACCACGGGCTGCCCGAGTGGGTGCAGCAGGGCCGCTCGACCACCGACACCGACGTGGTGCTCTGGTACGTCTTCGGCATCCACCACATCACGCGCCCCGAGGACTGGCCCGTGATGCCGGCCGACATCGTCTCCTTCTGGCTCAAGCCCGTCGGCTTCTTCGACCGCAACCCCTCGCTCGACGTGGAGCCGGCCTCGTCGAGCTCCTGCCACACCGAGGGCGACGCGTCCTCACAGGGCTCGCACTGCCACTAGTCGGCGGCTCGTCGAGGCGGGATCAGGTGGCGGTCTCCTTGACCTCGTCGTCCATCTCGGTGGCGAAGACGCGGAACTCGTCGCGGCGGGTGTGCATCGACCAGAGGGTCTCGGCGAGGACCTCCGGGTCCTTCTGCGGGTGACCCTCCTCGATCGCTCCGGGGATCACCAGCTGGGCGACGTGGATGTCCTCGGGTGCGAGCGTGTCGTGCAGCATCTGCGCGTACGCCGACTGCGCGGCGAACGAGAGCGAGGTGCCGGCGAACTTCGGCGCGGGACGCACGGCGGTGCCGCCGTTGACGAACAGCACCGTGCCCTTCCCGACGAACCGCATGTTCTGCAGCACCGAGTGCACCGCGGCCAGCGGGCCGTAGACGGAGAACTCGATCGCGCCGCGCGCGTCGTCCACGGTGGTCTCCAGCAGCGGCCGCAGGAACGACTTCTGGGGGAGTGGGCTGTACTGCAGCACCTCGATGGGGCCCTGCGTCTCGTTGGCCTGCTCCAGGGCGCGGGCGAGGGAGTCGGGGTCGCGGACGTCGGTGACCCAGCCGCGGGCGTCGATGCCCTCGGCCCGGAGGTCGGCGGCGAGCGCGTCGACGCGTTCGGCGTTGCGGGCCAGCAGCGCGACGGCGTGGCCCTCCCGGCCGAAGCGACGGGCGACCGCCGCTCCCAGTCCGCGTCCTGCTCCGACGATGGCGATGGTGGTCACGTGAGGCTCCTCGAGCGTGGGGATGGGTACCCCTCCACGCTAGGACGGGTCACGTGGCACGGCAGGTCGAGCGCCGCCGGACCGTCGGGCAGGATGGTGGCGGCGAAGCGGTGGACCATCGGGAGGGCGCATGACGATCATCGGACTCGACCACGTGCAGGTCGCGATCCCCACCGGGGGCGAGGACGCGGCCCGGGGGTTCTACGGCGTGCTCCTCGGCATGACGGAGGAGACGAAGCCGCCCGTGCTCGCCGCCCGGGGCGGGTGCTGGTTCACGTCGGGCTCGGCGGTCCTGCACCTGGGGGTGGAGGAACCGTTCGCGCCGGCCCGCAAGGCGCACCCGGCCTTCCTCGTCGACGACCTCGACGCGGTCGAGGCCGTCCTGGAGGCCGCAGGTCACGCGTGCGTGCGCTCGGACGGCGAGATCCCGGGTGTCGAGCGGTTCCACTCCTTCGACCCGTTCGGCAACCGCGTCGAGCTCCAGCAAGCCTGACGACTCAGGCGGTGTAGCCCTCTCGGAAGGTCGGGTACCGCGGGATCCAGCCCGTGGCACGCAACCGCGCGTTGGAGATGCGCTTGCCGTGACCCCTAGCCGGGTCGACCGCGGCGGGCGGGTCCACGCCGAGCAGACCGGCGAGGTGGGCGGCGACGTCGCCGCGCAGGGCGGGCTCGTCGTCGGTGCCGAGGTACACCGGCGCCGGGTCGTCGACGCGGGTGAGCAGGTGCACCACGGCAGTGGCGGCGTCGTGGCGGTGGATGCGGTTGGTCCACCGGTGGAGGTCGCCGACCTCCCCGGCGAGCACCTGGTCGGCCATGCGGGCGCGCCCGGGCCCGTAGAGCCCGGAGAGACGCAGCACCGTGCCGGTGGGCAGACGCTCGGCGAAGCGCCGCTCGGCCTCGAGGAGCATCCTGCTGGGTCCGTCGCCCGGATCGGGTGGGGTGTCCTCGGTGACGACCTCGTCGGCGTCGGCGTGCACCCCGGTGGAGGACACCAGCACGGCGCGACGCGGCAGCGCCCCCTGGGCCTCCACGGCGTCGAGCGCCCGCAGCATCCCATCGACGTAGGTGGCGCGGTACGCCTCCTCGGTGCGGGGTCGGGCGGTCAGGACGACCACGAGCTGCGCGAGGTCGAGCGGAGGGAGGTCCGGCGTCCCCTGCGCCAGGTCGGCGGCGACGCCGACGATCGGTGCCGGGACCAGGTCGGCGTTGCGACGGATGCCGGCCACCCGGTGGCCGAGGGCGGCGAGCCGCAGGCCGACGTCGGCGCCGAGCCGGCCGCAGCCCACGAGCAGGGTGTCAGGGCGAGGTTCCACGGGAGCCACCTCCTAGAAGGGGGGCCAGGGGACGGCGGGCATGGGACCCGACGGGGCGGGCAGGGTGCCCTCGGACAGCAGGAGGTCGCAGCGTGCGGCGAGCGCCTCGACCTCGGCCACCTTCAGCAGGTCGTACAGGACCGCGCCGAGGCCGTCGGTCTCGTCGTCGAGCGACGCGCGCACGCGCCGGACGCCGTCGAGCTCCTGCTTGCCGAGCGGCTCCCCGAGCCAGCCCCAGAGGACCGTCCGGAGCTTGTGGTCGGCGTGGAGGGTGAGCCCGTGGTCGATCCCGTGCCGGTGTCCGTCGGCCATCTCCAGCACGTGCCCGCCCTTGCGGTCGGCATTGTTGAGCACGACGTCGAGGACGGCCATGCGCCGCAGGGCGGGGGTGTCCTCGTGGACGAGCGAGACACGCCTGTCGCGTCCGTCGTACCCGTCGAACACGTGCAGCATGCCCGGGGGCAGCGTGCCGGCCGGGACGATCGTGACCGCCTCCTGCGCGGGGTCCACGGTCTGCCAGAGCTGCACCATGCCCGGGCCGTGCGGTCCGTCGCGCAGCCAGGTGAGCGGGACGACCTGCCATCCCGTGACCTCCGAGACCAGGTGGGCGGCGACCTCGCGCTCCGCGAGCGTGCCGTCGGGGAAGTCCCACAGCGGCTGCTCGCCGGAGACCGGCTTGTAGACGACGTCGACGTCGCCGATGGTGCCCACGAAGGTGGCGTTGGACGCCGGCATCACGCGGCCGGTGAGCACCAGCTCACCGGTGAGGAGGTCGGACTCCTCGGCCCAGGGCTCGTCCACGGAGGTGGCGTCGCTCACCGGAACTCGTCGGGCAGCTCGCAGACGTGGTCGGCGGACGGGTCCATCGGCGTCTGGCACAAGGGGCACAGCGGCCGCCCGGCCGACACGACCTCGCGGGTGCGCTTGGCGAACGCCCGCGCACTGCCGACGGGGATGCGCACGACGAGGGCCTCGGGCGGATCGATCTCGACCACGCCGTCCTCGTCGGCCTCGGCCTCGACGTCGAGCACCGGGAAGGCCTCGACCACGATCTGGGCCGTGGACGGGTCCCAGCCCAGCCCCATCGCACCGGCACGGAACTGCTCCGCCACCGGCTCGTCGAGCGGCTCGTGGTCGGCCAGCCCGTCGGGCGCCACGGTCGGGACGGAGAACGGGTTGCCGTCCTCGGCCATCAGCTCGTCGAGCACCTCGTCGATGCGGTCGGCGAGGGCAGCGGACTGCTCCTTCTCGACCGCCACGCTGACGAGGTCGGCCCCGGAGCGGGCCTGGAGGAAGAACGTGCGGGAGCCGGGGGTGCCGACGGTCCCGACGACGAAGCGGTCGGGCCAGTCGAATCCGTGGACGATGGTGGCCATGCCACCACTCTAGGGTCCGACCCCAGACGTCGCTGGGTGCGGCACGACGTCAGGACCGGCCGGGCCCGGCCAGCTCGGCGGGACCGTCGTCGAGGTCCTCGGGAGCGGCGGCCGCGCTCTGCCCGCTGCCGGGCCCGGCACCCCCGCCGGGCACCGCGTCGGTCGACGTCTCCTGCTTCTTCGGGACGAGCCATCCCAGGTCACCGGCGTGCGTGTTCTGCGCCAGCACGTAGGGCCGCG
This sequence comes from Aeromicrobium sp. Leaf245, assembly GCF_942548115.1. Classification (NCBI taxonomy): domain Bacteria; kingdom Bacillati; phylum Actinomycetota; class Actinomycetes; order Propionibacteriales; family Nocardioidaceae; genus Aeromicrobium; species Aeromicrobium sp. Leaf245. Next base: position 2,767,316 of record NZ_OW824151.1, on the reverse strand, counting down.
ACGTGGTGTAGCGCACGATCGAGATCGAGGCGGGGTCCACCTGGATGCGCTGGAACAGGTCCAGGTGCATGCCGAGCGCGTCGGCCAGCAGTGCCTTGATGAGGTCTCCGTGGCTCACGGCGGCCCACACCGCGGACGCGCCGTGCTCGGCCTCCACCTCGGCGTCGATCCGCCGCACGGCTTCGACCGCACGCGCCTGCATGGCCGGGAGGGACTCACCGCCGGGAAAGACGGCGGCGGACGGGTGGGACTGGACCGTGGACCACAACGGCTCCTTGGCCAGCTCCTTCAGCGGTCGCCCCTGCCAGTCGCCGTAGTCGCACTCGCTGATGGCGTCCTCGACGGGCGCGGCGGGGAAGCCGGACTGCCGCTCGAGGATCGCCGCACTCGTCTGACGGCACCGCTCCATGGGGCTGGAGACGACGGACGCGAGCGGGACGACGGCGAGCCTCTCGCCGGTGCGCGCCACCTGCTCGCGGCCCGTGTCGTCGAGGAGCACGCCGGGCGTGCGGCCGGCGAGCACCCCCGAGGCGTTGGCGGTGGTGCGACCGTGCCGGACGAGGACGAGGGTGGCCATGCCTCGAGCCTAGGCGCGGGGGCGCGACCCGGCCCGACGGACCGGTCGTCGGACGGTGTCGTCGGTAGGGGGCGTTAATCGCTTGGCGGCTGTGCACGCCGACCTCTACCGTGGTCCTGCACGCTCACCCGGGCGTCGCACCGACCACCTCGCACCAGGACCCTCCATGACCACGTACCGCAGCAGCCACGGCTCGTTCGGCCCCTCGGCCGTCCGGGTGCTCGGTGCTGCCGTCGTGGTGAAGGGCATGCCGTCCATCCAGCGACCCGAGAACGACGAGCTGCTCCAGGAGCGACCCGTGACCTAGGTGCCACCCGCACCCGGCACAGGGCCGCTCCACGAGTCGCACGGACTCGCCGGGGCGGCCCTTCTGCATGTCCGGACCGCTCCGTCCCCACACCCCATCCCCCTTCCATCCCCATTCCCACAGTTGAACGACACCCGAGACCACCGAGGAGGTGGCAGCACATGGCGACACAGAACCGCAGGACACGGGCCAGGACCGTGTCGCTGCGCACCGAGTCCGCAGCGACGTCGGTCCTGACCACGCACGGCGTGGTCGCGGCCTTCGCGCACCCGACGCCCCGCCACGGGGTCACGGGGTGGGCGTGCGAGGACGAGGACCCCGACCTCTTCTTCCCGACCGACGACGCCCGGCTCGCCGCGGCGCAGGCGGTCTGCGCGCCGTGTGCGCTCAGGGACACCTGCCTGGGCCTCGGGACCGCACGCGCCGAGAGCGGCGTGTGGGGCGGTGTCCTCCTCGCCGAGGGGACCCCCCTGGACGCGGTCCCCACCAGGGGCAGGCCCAGGAAGACGGCCGCGGCCTGACGACGTCTGCACCACGTCGTCGGGTCGCGGCCCGCCACCTCCCCGTACCTCAGCTGGAGAGAGGGCCCGGTCGCGAGCCGGGACGTCGGACGTTCGAGTCGTCCCGGGGAGACCAGCACCACCGGCAGGACACCAGCACCTCACCACCACCGCCGAAGGAGGCGAACCACCATGACCACCACGACGAGCACCCCCGGAGCCGACGCCTCCGGATTCCCGACGACGCTCCCCGGCGCCGTCGCCGACACCCTCATGTGGGCCGACCCGCAGGACGTCGAGCCCGCAGCGCTCGAGCAGCTCCGCACGATCTCGCGGCTGCCCTGGGTGCACGGTCTGCGCGTCATGCCCGACGTGCACCTCGGCAAGGGCGCCACGGTCGGCTCCGTCGTCGCGATGCGTGACGCGGTGTCGCCGGCGGCCGTCGGCGTCGACATCGGCTGCGGCATGACCGCCGTCCGCACCGACCTGACCACCGAGGACCTCCCCGAGGACCTCCGGTCGCTCCGCCACGCGGTGGAGCGCGCGGTCCCGGTCGGGTTCCACGCCCACGACGTCGCCCCCGACGTCGACCGCCTCGGCCTCGGCCGGGGACGCACGGACGGGCGCGGGACGGCCTGGGACTGGCGCGGCTTCTGGGCGGGGTTCCGCGGGCTCCACGACGCGGTGCAGGACCGTGAGGCCAAGGCCATGAAGCAGATGGGCACGCTCGGCGGTGGCAACCACTTCATCGAGGTGACGTCCGACGACACCGGGCGCGTCTGGCTCATGCTGCACTCCGGGTCGCGCAACATCGGCAAGGAGCTGGCGGAGCGCCACATCGCGGCCGCGAAGGGTCTGGACCACAACCTGGACCTGCCCGACCGCGACCTCGCGGTGTTCCTCGCCGGCACCCCGCAGATGGACGCGTACCTGCGCGACCTGTACTGGGCGCAGGACTACGCGGCCCGCAACCGCGCGGTCATGATGGCGCTCGTCCGCGAGGTCGTCTCGACCTGGTTCGGTCGCGCCGGCCGCGAGGTCGGGTACGACCGCGAGATCTCCTGCCACCACAACTACGTGGCGCAGGAGCGGTACGACGACGTGGACCTGGTCGTCACCCGCAAGGGAGCGATCCGGGCAGGCCGCGGCGACCTGGGGCTCATCCCCGGGTCGATGGGGACGGGGTCGTACGTCGTGCGGGGGCTCGGCGACGAGCGCAGCTACTGCTCGGCCTCGCACGGGGCGGGACGCACGATGTCGCGCACCCGGGCCCGCAAGACCTTCACCATCGACGACCTGGCCCGCCAGACGTCGGGGGTGGAGTGTCGCAAGGACGCGGGGGTGCTCGACGAGATCCCCGCGGCCTACAAGGACCTCGAGTCCGTCATCGCGGCGCAGACCGACCTCGTGTCGGTCGAGGCGCGGCTCACCACGCTGCTGTGCGTGAAGGGCTGAGCCACGCCGCCGGCGGACGCGAGCGCAGGGGGCCGGCCGGCATCGGACCGGTCGGCCCCGGGGTCTCGACCCGAGCTCGCCGCGACGACCGCCGTCACCAGGTGTCGACGGTGCGTCCGGACCCGACGAGCCGTCCGTCGCGCACAGCCGCGTCGACCAGCCGCACCAGCAACCCCCGCGTCTCGGCAGGGTCGATCACGTCGTCGAGCTCGGCGTGCCGTGCGACGTTCAGGGCTCCGGAGTGGGCCTGCGCCAGCGCGGTCAGCTCGCGCACGGTGCGCTCACGCTCCGCCTCGTCCTCGATGGCCTCGAGCTCCTTGCGCATCGACAGCCGCACGGCTCCCTCGAGCCCCATGGCGCCGAGGTGGGCTCCGGGCCAGGCCACGGTCATGAGCGGCTCGTGCAGTCCTCCGCCGAGCATGGCCTGCGCGCCGAGGCCGTAGGCCCGGCGCAGGACCACGCCGATCATCGGCACCTGCAGCGACGCCCCGGCCACCAGGAGCCGCGACGTGTGGCGCACCAGACCGGTGCGCTCGGCCTCGGGGCCGACCATCATCCCGGGGGTGTCGACGAACGAGACGACCGGGAACCCGTGCGCGTCGCACAGCTGGAGGAAGCGGGCCGCCTTGTCGCCGGCGTCGGCGGTGACGGCCCCGGCGACGTGCCGCGTGTCGTTGGCCAGGACGCCGACCGTGCGCCCCTCCAGGCGGGCCAGCGCCGTGCACAGCTCGGGGGCGAAGCCCGGCCGCAGCGGCAGGACGCTGTCGTCGTCGAAGATCGTCTCGAGGATCGGCGCCAGGTCGTAGGCACGTCGCTCGCCCTCGGGCACCGCGTCCCGCAGCGGGGTCTGGTCTGCGGCGGACCAGTCCTCGCGGGGACCCAGGAAGTAGCCCAGGAGGTCGCGAGCCACCTCGGCCGCCTCGTCGTCGTCGGCCACGACGTCGACCACCCCGTTCGCCGTCATCACGTCGAGGGGGCCGACGTCGGCCGCGGCCACCTCGCCGAGGCCACCGCCGGAGATCATCGCCGGACCGCCCATCCCCAGGGATGCGCGGGACGTGGCGACCACCAGGTCGGCGCAGCCCGCCACCACGGCGTTGCCGGCGAAGCAGTTGTCGTCGACCACGGCGACGCGGGGGACCCGGCCCGACAACCTGGCCCACGCGGCGAAGGTGGTCACGTCGAGCGCGGAGACCAGGGGGATGTCGGTGTCGCCCGGCCGGCCCCCGCCGCCCGAGGCGAAGAAGACCGTCGGCAGGCCGAGCCGGGCGACGACGTCGAGGAGCCGGTCCGTCTTGGCGTGGCCGCGCATCCCCTGGGTGCCGGCCATCACGAGGTAGTCGTAGGACAGCACGGCGCAGGCTCGGCCGTCAATCGTGGCGAGACCGCCGACGATCCCGTCGGCGACGGTGCGGTCGAGCAGGTCGTCGTCGCTGCGGCGGTCGCTCTGCGCCGCCGTGACGAAGCGGCCGTACTCCACGAAGCTGCCGGGGTCGACGAGGGCGGCCACGTTCTCGCGGGCCGTGCGCCCGCCGCGCGCGTGCAGCCGCTCCACCGCCTCGGGGCGTGCCGCGTCCTCGGTGAGGGCGCGTCGGGCCAGCAGCTCCAGCAGCTCGGGTCGGATGTCCACGGCCCGATCCTGCCCCACCACGGCTCAGCCGGCGTCGAGCCGCTCGCGTGCTGCGTCGTGCAGACGCACGATCTCGCGTCGCAGGTCCGCACGCTCGACCGCGCGCTCGGTCCAGGGGACCCTCACCGGAACGGGCACGCCGTCGACCACCGCGCTCCAGTCGCCTCCGTCGGCGTCGAGCCCGGTCATGGTCGCCGACGTCGCGCGCCGGACGGCGTGGCCCTGCACGATGGTGAGGCTGTCGTCGCGGTGGTCGGCGTTCATGTGCTCGAGCACCGCTGCCACGACCTCGGGTCCGAAGGCGGTCATGGGTGTTCTCCTGTTCTCGTCCCGGCAGCAGCCGCGACCCTGTCGTGGACGACGCGCAGGGCGGAGGCGTCGGCCGTGTCCGCGCGGTCCTCGTGGGTCAGCCAGTCCATCAGGGGAGCGGAGCTGGGGGCGACGCCGGACCGGACGTCGGCCACGGCCGCCGCGACCAGCCGCCCGGTCGGTGCCGTCGGCGGTGCGACCACGGTCTCCCGGACCCAGGTCTCCGCCTGCTCCAGCAGGTCGTCGTCCACCGCGGCTCGTCGACGGGCCGCGAGCACGGTGAGCGCGTGGGGGAGGGCGCCGACCGCGAGCCCCGCCCCGCCGAGCTGGTCGACCATCGTCGCGAGGTGGCGCTCCATGAGCCAGGTCGGCATGCCGCGGTGGGTCAGCATGGTGCTGAGCCAGGTCACCTGGTGCGCCGCCGTCTCGCGCGGCGCATCGGCCAGGTGGGCGATCCAGGCGGAGTCCGAGACCGAGAACTGCGCGCCGCGGCGACCGTAGCGGTCCCGGTAGTAGGGAGCTGCTCCGTACGACAGCGTCGCGGCCCGGGTCGCGGTGCGGAGCACGTCCAGGTCGGTGGCGACGTGATGGCCGCCCGTGGCGGGATTGAGCACCGTCGCGTCCGCCTTCCAGTCGGGGCCGGGCCTGGAGAGTGCCAGGGCGATCGACTGTCGGAGCTGGACCAGGAGCGCACCGAGGTCGGAGTCCCGCGGCCCCGCCAGACCGTCCGTCACGGCGGCACGCAGCGTCTGCGTGTCGCGGGACCCGACGAGGTCCGCCACTCGCTCGACGCCCACGACGGCGGCCACGAGCGCGGGATCGGTGTGTCGTCCTGCCGACGTCCGTGCGCACTGGTCGAGCAGCAGCGCGACGGCGTCCTGCGCCGGGCCGGGCGCGGCGTCCTCGGGGAGGCTGGGCTCTCCACCGGTCTGGGGCGTGGTCACGGATCGATCGTGCCAAACCGGTCAGGCGTCGGGGGCGAGCGGTGCGCGAAGGGGTCCTGCGGCCAGACGCCGCATCACGTCGCGTCCGACCTCGCTCGCGGTCCGTCCGTCCCCGGGTTGCTCGTCGGTCTTGAGGAGCACGTAGATCGCGAGCCAGGCCGTGGCGCCCACGGCGAGGTCGTCGGGTTCGACCCCGTGACGTGCGGCCAGCGCCTCGCACAGTCGCTCCTGGGACTCCGCGAGCCACTCCATGACACGCCCGCGGACCCGTGCGTTGGTGGCGACGAGCTCCTGGAACCGGTCGGCGTGTCGGTTGGCACGTCGAGTGTGCTCGAGGAAGGCCGTGAGGGCGTGGCCGAGCGAGAGCTCCGGGTCCTCGTCGTCCGGACGGGCGGCCAACGCGTCGGCCATGAGACCGGGGTCGCCGAGGAACGCCGTGGCGAGCTGCTCCTTCGAGGGGAAGTAGCGGTACACGGTCGAGATGCCGACCTCGGCCTCGTGCGCGACGTCCTCCATGGTCGTGGCGTCGTAGCCGCGGTCGACGAACAGGGCCATCGCGGTCTCGGCGAGCAGTTCTCGCGTCCGTGTGGCATTCATCTCACGCAGCCCCATGGCAGGAGAATAGCCCGAACCGGGTGTTCGTGCGAAGATGGGAGAAACTTTCAGTACGAGGTTTCGGGCCCCGCCCGAGAGAGGGGCGCTCATGGCCTGGCACCTGTACCGGCTCGGTCGGTGGAGCTTCCGGCGACGGTTCCGGGTGATCGGCGTGTGGGTCACGCTGCTCGCGCTCGGCGGCGTGGGGGCCCTCACCCTCTCGGGGCCGACGTCGAACTCCTTCGAGCTGCCCAACACCGAGTCCAGTCGTGCGTTCGACCTGATCAAGGACCGCAGCCCCGACGCCTCGACCGACGGCGCGATCGCGCGGATCGTGGCGCAGGCTCCCTCGGGCGGATCGATGACCGACGCGGACGCGAAGCAGGCGTTCGCCTCCGCGCTCGAGGTCGCCCAGACCGACCACGTGGCCGCGGTGGCCGAGCCCTACACGTCGGGAACGGTCTCCCAGGACGGTCGTACCGCGTACGCCACGGTGACCTACGACCGCCAGGCCGGTGAGCTCACCGACGCCGACCGCGGTGCGCTGCAGAAGGCCGCCGAGGCGCTGGAGGGCGCCGGGTACTCGACCGTGGTGGGTGGCGACGCGACCGGCGTGACCACCAGCGGCGGGCACCTCGCCGAGGCGGTCGGCATCGTGATCGCGTTCGTCGTCCTGCTCATCACCTTCGGCTCGCTCGTGGCCGCCGGCATGCCGCTGCTCACCGCGGTCGTCGGTGTGGGGATCGGACTCCTGGGCGTGACGACGCTGTCCGGCTTCGTCGAGCTGTCCTCCGTCACCCCCGCACTGGCGAGCATGCTCGGCCTGGCCGTGGGGATCGACTACGCGTTGTTCATCATGTCGCGGTTCAAGCACGAGGTGCAGGCCGGTCGCAGTCACGAGGAGGCGGCCGCGATCGCCACCGGGACTGCCGGCTCCGCGGTGGTCTTCGCCGGCCTCACCGTCGTGATCGCGCTGACCGGTCTGTCCATCACCGGCATCTCCTTCCTCACGCAGATGGGTCTGGCGGCTGCCGTCACGGTGGCCCTCGCGGTGCTCATCGCCCTGACCCTCCTCCCGGCCCTGCTCTCGTTCGCGGGACGTCGGGTCACCTCGGGGCGGATCCCCGGTCTGAAGCAGCGCGACACCGAGAGCGACGGCGTCCGCACCAACGGCCGCCGCTGGGTCGAGCTCGTGACCCGCTTCCGCTGGCCGGCCCTCGTGCTCGGTCTGGCCGCCGCCGTCGTGCTCTCGGTGCCGGTCGCCTCCATGCAGCTGGCCCTGCCCGACGACGGCACGAAGCCGCGCAGCACCGAGGCGCGCCAGGCCTACGACCGGATCTCCGAGAGCTTCGGTGCCGGGGCGAACGGGCCGCTCACGGTCGTCGTCGACACCCAGTGGGCGTCCGACCCGACCGCCGCGGTCGACACGGCGCTCGCGGCCGTCGGCTCGGTGGAGAAGGACGTCGCCGCCGTGGTGCCTCCGCTGACGGACCCGGACGACCCGGAGGCCGTGGCGCGGTACCAGGGCATGCTCAAGCAGCTCAAGTTCGCCGTGATCACCGTCGTCCCCGAGAGCGGGCCCTCGGACCAGGCCACCAAGGACCTGGTGACCGACCTGCGCGAGAGGCTCACCGACCTGGGCGACTCCGGTGCGAAGGCCTACGTGACGGGCCAGACCGCCGCGGGCGTCGACATCGCCGACACCCTCGCCGATGCGTTCCCCACCTACCTCCTGGTGGTGGTCGGTCTCGCGTTCCTGCTGCTGGTGCTCGTGTTCCGGTCCCTGCTCGTGCCGCTCAAGGCCACGGTGGGCTTCCTCGCATCGGTCGGCATCTCGCTCGGCGTGACCGTCGCGGTCTTCCAGTGGGGCTGGCTCCAGGGCCTCATCGGCCTGGACACCGAGGCGCCCGTCGTCTTCATCCTCCCGCTGCTGCTGACGGGCATCCTGTTCGGCCTGGCGATGGACTACGAGGTCTTCCTCGTCTCCCGGATGCGCGAGGAGTACGTGCACGGACGCGAGGCGCGCGAGGCGGTCGTGGTCGGCTTCCAGCACAGTGCTCGCGTGGTGACGGCAGCGGCCCTGATCATGATCGGCGTGTTCGCCGGCTTCGTCGGCGGGTCGGACCCGATCATCAAGACCATCGGCTTCGCGCTCGCGATCGGGGTGCTCGCGGACGCGTTCCTGGTGCGGATGCTGCTGGTGCCGGCCCTCATGTCGATCGTCGGTCGGCGGATGTGGTGGCTCCCTCGCTGGTTGGACCGCAGCCTGCCGAACCTCGACATCGAGGGGGAGGGCCTCACGGCTCGGCTGCGTGCCGAGCGGGAGTCGGCGCCCCAGCGCTAGGAACGACGCTGCAGGGCCTCGCCCATCGCCTCCACCAGGGCGGTGAGGCCCTGCAGGGGACGCACCATCACGGTGAACTCGACGAGTCGCCCCTCGCCGTCCCAACGCATCAGGTCGATGCCGTGCACCTGCTTGCCGCCGACCACGGTGGTGAACTCGAGCATCGCGGAGTCCTCGCCGACGAGCTCGCGGTGGTAGGTGAGGCCCGGGCCGAGGACGAGGAGTGCCGCGGTCAGGTAGGCGGTGGTGAGCGCCTTTCCCTCCTGGGGCGTGTGCACGGCGGGGGAGCGGAACACCACGTGGTCGGCGAGCAGGTCGTCGAGCCGGTCGAGGTCCTGGGTGCGCACGATGTCGTGCCAGGCCCGGACCGGGGCGGGACGGGGGTCGGTCATGGTTCCTCCTGTGGTCGAGGTGCCGCTGTGGTCTGCCTCACCTCGGCATGACGAGGCTCGGGAGCCACGCTAGGCTGTGGCCCAGACTATGCAATGAGTTGCATAGTACGCGGGACGATCACCCGATCGATGCTCGCTCCGGACGAAACGAGGAGACCCGCCGTGGCCCTGCCCGAGATCCTGCGCCGACCCCTGGCCCTTCCTGTCGTGGCCTCCCCGATGTTCATCGTGTCGGGCCCGGAGATGGTGGTCGCCCAGTGCACCTCCGGCGTGATCGGCTCGTTCCCCGCGCTCAACGCGCGCCCGGCGTCGCTGCTGACCGACTGGCTCAGCCAGATCAACGAGCAGAACGACGCGTTCGCGGCCGCGCACCCCGACCGGCCGGTCGCGCCGTTCGCCGTGAACCAGATCGTGCACCGGTCGAACGACCGGCTCGACCACGACCTGCAGCAGTGCGTGGACCACCAGGTGCCGATCGTCATCACCTCGCTCGGCGCTCGTGAGGACGTCAACGAGGCGATCCACTCCTACGGCGGCATCGTGCTGCACGACGTCATCAACGACCGCTTCGCGCACAAGGCGATCGAGAAGGGGGCGGACGGCCTCATCGCCGTGGCCGCGGGGGCCGGTGGCCACGCCGGGACGCAGTCGCCCTTCGCGCTCGTCCGCGAGATCCGGCAGTGGTTCGACGGACCCGTGCTGCTGTCCGGCGCGATCGCCCACGGACGCTCGATCCTGGCGGCCCAGGTCGCCGGCGCCGACCTCGCCTACGTGGGCAGTGCGTTCCTGTCCACCGACGAGGCGAACGCGGCCCAGGAGTATAAGGACATGATCGTGGGCTCCTCGGCGGCCGACATCGTCTACAGCAACCTCTTCACCGGAGTCCACGGCAACTACCTGCGCGGCAGCATCGTCGCGGCGGGGCTCGACCCCGACGCGCTCCCGGAGTCCGACCCGTCGGCGATGGACTTCGGGACCGGGGGCGACGACAGCCAGCCCAAGGCCAAGGCCTGGCGCGACATCTGGGGCTCGGGCCAGGGCATCGGCGCCATCGGTCGGCGCCAGTCGGTGTCCGCGCTCGTGGAGCAGCTGCGGGCCGAGTACGACGAGGCGCTGGCGGCCCCGGTGTGGGACGGCCGGCGCGAGCTCAGCCTCACGCCCGCCTGATACGGCTCCGGGTCCGACCCGGCACCCGAGACCACCCGTCAGCCGGCGGCGGGTGGTCGCCAGCACACCGCGAGCATCGCGGCGCTGCCGGCGATCCCCACGCCGAGGACGGCCAGCCCGATCGGCCAGCCGTCGGCCACGGTGCCGACGGCGTGGTCGACCGACCACCGGCCCGGCCCGAGCGTGGCGAGCGCCGTGAGCGCCACGGCGACGAGCAGCACGTACTCGTACCCCTCCTTGATGATGAAGAAGCCGTTCCGGCGGTGCACCGTGACGAACGCCGTCGTCATGATCCCGACGCCGGCGGCCGCCGCGAAGGGGGTGGCCAGGCCGGCGAGCAGGGCGAGCCCGACGGCGATCTCCAGGTAGCTCGACACGGCGGCCTGCACGCGCGGCGGACGCAGGCCGATGCTGTCGAACCAGCCGGCGGTGCCGTCCAGCCCGCCGGGTCCGAAGCCGTGGTTCCAGCCGTGCGCGACGAAGACGGCGCCGAGGGTGGCGCGGAGCAGGGCGGAGGCGACGTCGAGGTCCATGTCCCGATGATGCCGCCCGCGAGGCTCGCTCGGCGAGTAGGGAGGTCAGCCGGCGAGGCCGGCGGCGATGGGCGCGGCGCCGCGCCCGTCCAGGACCTCGGGCTGGGCGTGGTCGAGCCGTCGGGACCGGGGATCGACGAGCCGGACGATGCCGCGGCCACGGATGGCGTCGGCCAGGTTGTCGGACTCGATCGCGACGACGTGGCCGTGCCCCGTCGTGCTGCCGAGCGCCCGCAGGCCCGGTCGGTCGAGTGCGCCGATCGCCTCGACGACGGCGCGCAGGGCGGCGGCGTCTCGGACGAGGTGGAAGGTGACGGTGGCGGTGAGGGCGTCCGCGCTCGACATGATCGTGTGCTCCTGGGGTCTGATCGGGAAGGGACTCCCAAAGTAGGACAGAACTTGTTCAGTCGCACGCCGAGATGAACAAGTTCAGGACCTGTGCGTGGTGCGGCGTCATCGACCCGATGGACCCCGGTGGGAGGCGGCCTTGGGAGACTGGGGGTGTGGACGAGGCCGAGCCGGACTGGGAGCCGCACGCACGGGTGGTGGTGCCGTGGCGCCAGCAGGTCGAGCGTGGGCCACGGGCGGACCGCCTCCTGCGCGAGATCGAGGTGCGTGAGCCCCCGCGGATCGCTGGGGCGGACTACGACGCGGACCGGCCGCTCGCCTCGTCGATGGCCAACGCCCTGGCGGGCCTGCGCCAGCTCGACGGCAGCCACGGGCGTCGCCTGAGGGCGCTCAACCGGCTGCTGCTGCGCACGGAGTCGGTCGCGTCCTCCAAGATCGAGAACATCGAGGCCAGCCTGGCCGACTACGGCAAGGCCGTGCTCGGCGCGCGCTCCAGCGCCTCCGCCGTGTCGATGGCGGCTGCCACCGACGCCCTCACCGGCATCATCACGCAGGCCGAGGTGAGCGGCGTGCTGGGACAGCGGTCCATGCAGGACGCCCACGCCGTCCTGTTCCGGCGCAGCATCGACCAGCAGCACAACGCCGGTCGCTTCCGCACGGTGCAGAACTGGATCGGCGGCAGCGACTACACGCCGCGCAACGCGCTCTACGTGCCTCCACCCCCTGCACTCGTGCCGGAGCTGCTGGAGGACCTGTTCGCGTTCGCCAATCGCGACGACGTCCCCGTGCTCGTGCAGGCCGCCGTCGCGCACGCCCAGTTCGAGTCGATCCACCCGTTCGTGGACGGCAACGGACGCATCGGTCGCACCCTGATCCACGCTGTGCTGCGCCGCCGACGCGTCACGACGCACCTCACCGTGCCGATCGCGTCGGCGCTCGTCGCCCATCGCGAGAAGTACTTCGACGCGCTCGGCGACTACCGCGAGGGGCAGGCGCGCCCGATCATCGCGATGCTCACCGGTGCCGTCATCGTGGCGACCCACGAGAGCCGGCGCACGGCGACCGCGCTCCACGAGATCCGCCAGGACTGGGACCAGCGGCTCGGTCCGGTGCGCCGCGGCTCGCCCGTGCACCGGGTCCTCGTCTCGCTGCCGGAGTTCCCCACCGTCACCGTGACCGAGCTGGCCGAGCGGCTCGACCTCGACCTCGAGGAGAGCGCCGCCGCCGTGGACGTGCTGCGCGCCGCCGACGTCCTGGTGCCTGCGAGCAGAGGGGTGACGGACCGCGTCTCGGGCCGCGGTGCGGACCGGGTGTGGTCGGCTCGGGACATCCTCGACGAGCTCACCGACCTCAACGACCGGATCGTGGCCGTCAGCCGTCTGCGCGACCGCTGAGCCTCCGGTCGCGTGCGGCGCGCTGAGCGGTCAGGATGGACGGACGGGTGCCGCCCGGCCTCGACGGCCGGGTCCGTGGCGCATCCGGACGCACGACCCGACGACGGAGGTACGCATGAGCGAGCACCAGCCAGGCCGTGAGGTCGACGCCGACGACCCCGGAGTGCCGAACGACCCGCCCGGTCCCGACGTCCCGGAGCCCTCGGAGGGGTCGCTGGCCCCCGACGTGCCCTCCCCGCCGGAGGTCGACCAGCCCGAGGGGGTCAAGGGTGTCGACGGTGCCGATCCCGATCGGGAGGGCGACGCGGACGAGTCGGCGGACAGCGGCGACGAGGACGGCGAGACCGAGACGCCCCCGGGCGCGGGTGCCACGCACGAGGCCGACGTCGAGAAGCCGGACTGACGGACGCCCCGCCGGGGCGGGACGCCTCAGCCGTCGCTCGGCCCGGGGCGACGGCGTGCGCGCTTGACGTCGCCCCGGCGCTTCTTCGCGTCGATGCGGCGTTGCTGCGAGCCGCGGGTCGGCCGCGTGGCGCGGCGGGGGCGTGGAGGGACGATCGCGGCGGCCACGACCTGCTCCAGCCGTACGCGAGCGGCTTCGCGGTTGCGGTGCTGCGAGCGGTACTGCGACGAGGCGATCGTCAGCGTGCCGTCGACGAGGCGCGTGCGCAGCCGCTCGAGCGCCTGGGCGCGTTGGGTGGCCGACAGCGCCGAGCTGGAGGCGAGGTCCCAGCTGACCTCGACACGGGTGTCGCTGGTGTTGACGTGCTGACCACCGGGTCCCGACGAACGGCTGAACCTCCAGCGCAGCTCGTCGTCGGGTACCCGGAACCGGTCGTGACGGCCCGGGGCGTGCTCAGGCATCGTCGTCGGCGAGGACGCGGTAGAGCGCCTTGCGGGCGTCGTCGACGACCGCGATCGTCCTCTGGTGCTGTGCGGCGTCGCCCGTGCGGACGACCTGCTGCCACGCGGCCATGAAGCTGCCGAGCGACTCGCGCAGCTCGCGCGCTGCCTGCGGGCGTCCTCCTCGGACCTCCCAGGGAGTGCCGAGCCGAGTGCGGTGCTCCTCGACGTGGGCCCGTCCGGTCTCGGTCAGGCTCGCGGTCTTGCGACCGTCGACCTTCTCGATCTCGATGAGACCCTCGTCCTCCAGCTGCTGGAGCACCGGGTAGACGGAGCCGGGGCTGGGTGTCCAGCTCCCGTCGCTCCTGGCGCCGATCTCGGTGATGAGGTCGTAGCCGTGGCGTGGCTGCTCGTCCAGGAGCAGCAGCACGGCGGCGCGGACGTCGCCGCCTCGCTGGCGTCGGCCCCGGCGTCCGGGCCCGTCCGTGGACGGGTCGGCGCCGAAGGGTGGCGGGCCGCCCAGGCTCCAGTCGGGTCCGGGGCCGCGGCGACCCCGACGCCGGTCCCGCGGATCTTCACGGCGGCGGTCGGGGCTGTGGTGGTGATCGTGGTTCCTCATGGGAAGCCTCCTCGGTCGTTCGATCGACGCCGGATCACGGGCCGATCGGTTGGTGATAGGTCAACGATATATCGATAACGTATCGACGTCAACCCACACCTGTCCAGCCGGACGCCGGCCGGGCACGGTCCGTCAGGGCGGGGGCGTGACGACGGAGCCGGGCTCGGGGCTCGGCGGCCGCGTGACGGCAGGGGTCGGTCAGCCGCCCGCGACGTAGGAGCTCAGCTGGTCGCGCTCGAACTCCAGCTGCTCCATCCGGTGCTTCACGGCGTCGCCGATGCTCAGGACGCCCGCCAGCCGGTCGTCGACCACCACCGGCACGTGGCGCACGCGGTGCTCGGTCATGGTGGCCATGAGGGAGCCGAACGAGTCCTCGGGCGAGCACACGAGCACCTCGGTGGTCATGATCGAGGCCACGGTCGCCGACCGCGCGTCGGGCACGTGGCGCAGCTTGCGCACCACGTCGCGCTCGGAGACGATCCCGACCATCGTGGAGCCGTCCTCGCTCACCACCAGGGCGCCGACGTCGTGCGTCGCGAACGCCTCGAGCAGGTCCGAGACCGTGGCCTCGGGCGCGATCGTGTGGACGGTGGCGCTGCCCTTGGAGGACAGGACGTCGCTGACTCGCATGGTGCCTCCTGGAGACTCCACGCCAGTGTAACGCGGGTCACACGGCAGGCCGCCACCCTCGACGGCGTGCGCCGGGACCGGGCCGCCGAAGGGCGCCGGACCTCCACCGGCCGCGGAGGTCAGGGTGCGTCGGGCGAGCCCCAGGGACGCGAGAAGTCCAGGCGGCGCACGGTGCCGGCAGTGCCGCCGCCGGCGTCCTCGGCGTCATCGTCCTCGGCGTCATCGTCCTCGACGCCGTCGAGGTCGGTGTCCTCGGCGTCGGGGAAGTGGCCGAGGTAGGCCATGGCGGCGTCGTGCAGGCGGCCGTTCGTCGAGATCGCGTTCGCGCCCCACGGGCCGTCGGAGCCGTCCAGCGACGTGAACCGTCCACCGGCCTCGCGCACGATGACGTCGAGGGCGGCCATGTCCCACAGCTTCAGCTCGGGCTCGGCCGCGATGTCGACGGCTCCCTCGGCGACCAGCATGTGCGACCAGAAGTCGCCGTAGCCGCGGGTCCGCCAGCACCGGCGCGCGAGCGCCCAGAACGCCTCGCCCTTGCCGATGTCCTCCCACGAGGGGGCCGAGCTGAACGACAGCGACGCCGACGACAGGTCGGAGACCTGCGAGCAGCGGATCTCGCGGGCGTGCATGAACGACTTGCCGGTGTAGGCGCCGGCGCCCTTCGAGGCCCACCAGCGTCGGCCCAGCGCCGGCGCCGAGACGAGGCCCACCACGATCTCGCCGTCCTCCTCCAGGGCGATGAGGGTGGCCCACACCGGGACCCCGCGCACGAAGTTGGACGTGCCGTCGATCGGGTCGATGATCCACCGGCGCTCCTGGGACCCGGTCGAGCCCAGCTGCTCGCCCTGCTCCTCGCCGAGCACCACGTCACGGGTGCGGGAGGACTTCAGCATGCGACGGATGGTCTCCTCGACCGCCTGGTCGGACTCGGTCACGTAGCTCATGTCCGGCTTCGTCGACACCTCGAGGTCGATCGCGCCGAACCGGTCCATCGACAGGTTGTCGGCGGAGTCGGCCAGCACGTGCGCCAGCCGCACGTCGTCGTTCCAGGAGTGCGTCATGGTCGCAGGGTAACGGCGTGGTTCGCCGGGGTGGGGGAGGCAGGGGGTGCTGCCGCACGTCGTGCCTGCGCGCGGCGAGGTGTCGAGCGGACGCGCGGCACGTACGGTGGCCCGATGGACCCCTCGACGTCCCGGGCCGCGTCGCCCGGTCGCGCCGGCCTCGCCGTCTCCGTCGTCCTGCTGCTCCTGTGGCCGTTCGGACCGTGGCTCGGCTTCTTCGGCTTCGTCACCGGACTCAGCCTGTTCGGGGAGTCGCCGAGCCCTGAGGAGCAGAGCCAGGGAGCGTTGCTCATGCTCGCCGGTGCGGCGATCTCGTGGGGCTTCCCCGCCCTCGTCCTCGTGCTCTCCGGTGGACGCCGCTGGATGCGGCGCGTCGCCGTGCTGGAGCTCGTGGCCGCCACCGTCGGCGTGGTCATCGCGCTCTGGCTCGGGAGCTTCTGAGCCCGTTCACCAGGCCGTGGTGTCCTTGGCCGCGACGATGCGGCGGAAGGACTCGACCCGGGCCGTGGGCAGCGTCCCGGCGGCCACCGCCAGGTCGAGCGCGCACTCGGGCTCCGTGGCCGCGTGCGTGCAGCCGCGAGGACAGTCGCGGGTCGCGTCGTCGAGGTCGGGGAACGCGCGCAGGACGTCGTCGACCTGAACGTGCGCGAGACCGAACGAGCGGAAGCCGGGGGTGTCGATGATCCAGCCACCGTCGCCGCCGTCGGTGGGCTCCAGCTCGATGGCCAGCGCCGACGTCGACGTGTGACGACCGCGGCCGGTGACCTCGTTGACGTGGCTGGTGATGCGGCCGGTCCCGGGGACGAGGGCGTTGACCAGGGTCGACTTGCCCACCCCGCTGTGACCGATGAACACGCTCACGCGGCCGGCCAGGGCCTCGCGCAGCTCGTCGAGGCTCTCCATGCCGTCGCCCCGCTCGTCGTCGCCCGGGCCCGTGCCGCTGCGCCGCGTGACGACCGTGCGGACGTCGAGGGGCTCCAGGAGCGCCAGCATCTCGTCGGGCGACCCGAGGTCGGACTTGGTGAGGCAGACGAGCGGCTCCATGCCGGCCTCGAACGCCGCCACCAGGCAGCGGTCGATGAGGCCGGGTCGCGGCGGAGGGTCCGCCAGGGCGGTGACCACCACGAGCTGGTCGGCGTTGGCGACCACCACCCGCTCGATCGGGTCGTCGTCGTCGGCGGTGCGGCGCAGCACGGTGCGGCGGGGCAGCACCTCGACGATGCGGGCCAGCGTCCCGTCGGCGCCGCTCACGTCGCCGACGACCTTGACCTCGTCGCCGACCACCACGCCCTGCCGTCCGATGGGGCGTGACTTCATGGCGGTGACGAGACCGGCGGTCGGCGGGAGGTCGGGATCGAGCAGACGCAACGTGAAGCGGCCACGATCGATCGTGACCACACGGGCCAGGGGCGCGTCGTCGTAGTTGGGTCGGTCCTTCGTGCGAGGGCGCGTGCGGCGACGCGGTCGTTCGAACGCGGCGTGCTCGTCGTCCTGCCTCACGCGACCAGGCGCTCCCACACCGGCGCGAAGTTGGGGTAGGTCTTCACGGTCGTCGAGACGTTCTCCACGAACAGCTCCGGGACCTTGAGGGCCAGGACCACGGCGGCGTGCGCCATGCGGTGGTCGTCGTACGTCTCGAAGATCTCGCCGTGGAGGGGGCGCGGACGGATCTCGAGCCCGTCGTCGGTCTCGGAGACGTCGCCACCGAGCCGGTTCAGCTCCGTGGCCAGCGCGGCGAGCCGGTCCGTCTCGTGGCCGCGCAGGTGCGCGACCCCCCGCAGTCGCGACGGGCCGTCGGCGAGAGCGGCGAGCGCAGCCACCACGGGGGTGAGCTCGCCGACGTCGTGCAGGTCGAGGTCGACCCCGCTGATCGAGGGACCGCCGCGGAAGACCATGTCGGCGCCGTCGCGCTCGGCGGTGCCGCCGAAGGCCACGACCAGCTCGCGCCACGCGTCGCCGGCCTGCTGGGTCTGCTCGGGCCAGCCGCGGACCCGCATGGAGCCGCCGGTGGCGACCGCCGCCGCCACGAAGACCCCTGCGTTCGAGAGGTCGGGCTCGATCTCGACGTCGAGCGCGCGCACCGGACCGGGGCTCACGACCCACCGGTCGGGGGAGGAGTCGTCGATCTCGACGCCGCGTCGGCGCAGCTCCGTGACGGTCATCTCCACGTGGGGGAGCGAGGGCAGGGCAGCGCCCCGGTGTTGCAGGTCGAGGCCCTGGGTGAAGGCGGGCGCGGCCAGCAGCAGCGCGGAGACGAACTGGCTCGAGGCCGACGCGTCGACCACGAGAGGCCCACCGGCCACGGCGCCGGTGCCGTGGACGACGAAGGGCAGCGAGCCGCGGTCGCCGTCGTCCACCCGGACACCCAGGTCGCGCAGCGTGGCGATCGTCTGACCCATCGGTCGCCGTCGCGCGTGCGGATCACCGTCGAACGTGACGGCGGACGAGCCGAGGGCCGCGAGCGGTGGGACGAACCGCATGACCGTCCCGGCCAGACCGCAGTCGACGGCCGTCGAGCCGGTCCGGGTGCGGTCGACCGGCGTGACGCGCCACGTCATGCCGTCCTTCTCGACGCCGGCTCCGAGGGCGCCGAGGGCCGCCGCCATGAGCTGCGTGTCGCGGGAGCCGAGCGGACGGGTGATGACCGAGGGGCCGTCGGCCAGCGCGGCCAGCACGAGCGCACGGTTGGTCAGGGACTTGGAGCCGGGGACGAGCACCTGCGCGTCGACAGGACTCTCACGGGTGGGGGCGAGCCAGGGCAGCGGGGCGTTCATCACGCCCCACTGTAGTGAACCGGCGCGCCGGACCGGACGTCTCGGGCCAGACGTCTCGGGCTCAGGGACGCAGGTCGTCGATGCGCTCGACGACGACGCCCTTCGCGTCGACGACCCGGTTCTTGGCGCGGGTGCCGATGAACTTCTTGTGCGGGTCGGGGTCGAGCGTGCTCATGAGCAGTCCGCCGATGAGCGAGAGGTTCTTGAGGAAGTGCACCGTCTGGTTCTGGCGCGACGCCGGGTCGGTCTCGTTCCAGAAGGGGTGCCCGACGGCCGTCGTGGGTGCCAGGGTGGAGGCCAGCACGAACGCCGACAGCCGGGGGAAGCGACCCGTGGCCAGCGCGGTGCCCGCGACCACGTGGACGGCGCCGTTGACCCGCACCAGGTTCGTGGGCGACGTCGCGAGCTGCGGCGCGGCCTTGCCGAGCGCGTCGGCCACGGGCTCGGCCTTCGGGCCCATGGCGGGGGCGTTGCGCAGCGCGTTGACACCTCCGTACACGAACATCGACGCGAGCAGGGGACGGGCGATGGTGCGCAGGACGGTCATGGCTCCCATCATGCCAACGTCGGCGAGTTCCACAACGTCAGCGCGCGAGCGGGCCCGAGCGCGCTCGAGGCGACGGACCGGTTCGATCAGATCGGCAGGAGCCAGCCCGTGGACCGGAACGTGGTGGTGTCGTTGTCGGAGCGGGGATCGTCGGGCGCGGTGACGGTGACGGTGGCGGCGGGGCGGGCGCCGATGACCTTGAAGGGGAACGAGCCGCCTTGTCCGGCGGGCAGCGTGGCGCTGCAGCGGAGCGTGCGGAGCCGCTGGTTGCGGGTGGCGTCGCACGCCCACCCGTCGCCGGGGATCCCACGGAACTTCACGGTCCGGTCGAACGACACGGTCATGGTCACGGTGCGCGCCACGGGGTTGCTGCCGCCGTCGGCGGCGATCGGGACGACCACGCGGCGCTGCAGGAGGGTGGAGTCGTTCGTGACCGTGGCGGCGCCGAGGGAGAAGTCGGTGGGCGTGACCGGCGGCGGCGCGGGCGTGACGACCGGCTGCTCGGAGACGGGCTGGTCGGGAGAGGCGGAGGCGTCCGCGGTGGCCGGGGTCGGTGCGGGCGGCGTCGTCTCGACCGGCGTCTCCGGGGTGGGCTCCGCGGAGGGCTCCGGCGTCGGCTCGGTGGTGGGCTCCGGCGTCGGCTCGGTGGTGGGCGCCGCGGTCGACTCCGGCGCCAGGGGGCTGGACGGGCTCGGCGAGGCGACCACCGCGGGCGGCGCCGAGGTGAGCAGGTCCGTCCCGCCGACGACCATGCCGGTCGTCAAGGCCCCGGTGACCACGGTGGTCGCGACCACGGCGGGCGTCCCGGCGCTGACGGCCGTCGCGGCGGCGGCCTGGGCCGGCACGAGAGCCACCCGGGCGACCTGCGAGACGATCGCCGACGTCAGCATGGTCGCCCCGGCGTAGCCGCTCGCGGCGGCGAACCCGCCGCCGGCCGCGGTGGTGCCGACGGCGAGCGACCCCCCGGCCGCCGTGCCGGCCGTCGCCCAGACTCCTCCCGCCGCGATCCCCCCGGCCCCCAGGGCGGCGGCGGCCGTCCCGGTCGCCCCGAGGTAGCCCGCGGCGGCGGGTCCGAGCAGGGCGGGCGCGAGAAGACCGCGCAGGTTCTGGTTGACCTCCACGAGCTCGAGGTGGACGCCGGTGCAGCGTCGGCACCCGTCGAGGTGCCGGTCGACCTTCGCGGTGTCGCGGGCCGACAGCGTCTGGCGCACGAAGCCGCCGAGCAGAGGTGTCACGGCGCGGCAGGCCTCGTCGGTGGTGGCCGCCGCGTGGCTCTCGAGGTACGCGGCCCGCAGACCCTCCCGTGCGCGGTAGGCCAGGGCGGAGACGCTGTTGGGGCTCATGCCGAGCAGCGGTGCGACGGCCGCGGGCTTCTGCCCCTCGACCTCGAGGTGCCACAGCACCAGCTGCCACCGCTCGGGCAGCGACGCGAAGGCGCGCGCGGCGGCGTCGTTCTCGAAGGCGGCGCTCACGGCGTCGTCGAAGGGCACACCCCGGTCGAGCACGTGCTCGTCGTCGGTGGGACGGGTGCGGGTCGTGGCCCTGATGCGGTCCACGTGCAGGCGCCGGACCGCGGTGAGCAGGTACGCGCGGAAGGCCTCGTCGGGACCCTTGCCGTCCTGCAGGAGGCTCAGCACCTTCAGGAAGGCCTCCGACACCAGGTCGTCGGCCTCGCCGGTGCTCAGGAGCTGGCGGGAGAGGCGGGTCGCGGCGGCCGCGTGCCGCTGGAACAGCAGACCGTAGGCCGCGGTGTCGCCGGCACGCACGGCAGCGATCAGCTGCGCGTCGCTGCGCTGCTGCGTCGTCTCGATCAGGTCGTCCATCGGTTCGGCTCCCTCGTCTGCACTCCCACGGGGTCCAACGAGGAACGTTCCTGCACGTCACGCCCGGCCGGTCGGGGGCCATCGGACCCGAGTCGAGAAAGTTCCGCCGATCGCGTCACGATCACCGCCCCCGGCCGTCCCATGGTCACCGCACACGAGAGGAGGACCGTCATGGACGACACCCAGCACGCAGCGACGTCGCTGGTCGAGGCCGTTCGCGACGGTCGGACCGACGTCGATGCCGTTGCACACGTGGTGGGAGCGAGTGCAGCGGCGGACGGGTCCCCGCTCCACGAGGTCATCGATCTCGTGGAGCGTGCCTTCGACGGAGCCCCCCGACACGCGTCGGTGCGGGCTGCGTGCCTCGCCTGGGCGGAGCGCGCACTCGGGCGCGTGCACGACGCAGGGTGCGAGGACCCGTTGACCTCGCTGTCGACGGTGCCCCACCTGCACAGCAGGTTGGGTGACGTGTACCGCGCCGCCGCTGTCGAGGAGCAGCGCGCCGGCGACGGTCACGTCCTCGTCGTGGTCGAGCCGTCCGACGACCGACGACGCTCGCCCCTGGAGGCCTCGTTGAGGGCCGTCGAGGTCGGGCAGGTCCTGCGATCGGTCTTCCCGGGCGACGAGACCGTGGCCCGGGTCGGGTCGAGCCGCTTCGTGGTGCTGACGGCGCGCGAGCGCGCCCACGCCACGACCCTCGCGCTGGTCGGTGTGCTTCTCGGGCGCACGCCGGACGGCGGGGGTGCGCCCCGGCTGTGGGTGGAGGAGCTTCCGCCCACGGCCGGGGACCTGCCGGGCCTCCTGCAGGCCCTGGCGCGCTGACACCCGTCCGGACCCGACGCACCAGGGCTGCGTCGGGCCCGGCGGGGGTGCCGGGCCGTCACTCCGTTTCGGACACCTCCGGGGCATGGATCGGGCTCCACGTGACCCGCAACTGTCCAGAACGCGTGTCACAACGCAGAACGGGGGCCGGGAGGCTCGATCGATCCCGGTCCCACCGCACCGTCGGTGCGGCGTGGAAGGCTGGCCCCATGTGCGGCAGGTATGCGACCACCCGGACCTCGAGCGACCTCGACGACGCCTTCGCGGCCCGTCTGGCCGACGGTGCGGAGCTGCCGCCGCCCGACTGGAACGTGGCACCCACCAAGCAGGCGCCGGTGGTGGTCGGCCGGGCCCGGGAGGACGCCGAGGAGTCGGCGCCACCGCGGCGTGAGCTCCTGGCGGCCACCTGGGGTCTCGTGCCGAGCTGGGCCAAGGACCGCTCCATCGGCAGCCGGATGATCAACGCCCGGTCCGAGACCGTGGCCGAGAAGCCGTCGTTCCGGCGTGCCTTCGCGCGGCGGCGTGCCATCGTCCCGGCCGACGGCTACTACGAGTGGTACGCGGGCCAGGGCCCGAAGGCGCCCAAGCAGCCGTTCTACATCACCTCCGGCGAGCAGGACGGCCGCCGTGAGGTGCTGGGCCTGGCCGGGCTCTACGAGTTCTGGCGGTCCTCGGCGGAGGAGCCGTGGCTCGTGACGTTCACCATCCTCACCACGAGCGCCGAGGGCGGCGACGGCATGCTCCACGACCGCGCACCGCTCCTGGTGGCGCCGGAGGTCCGCGATACGTGGCTGAGCCCGGTGGAGCGGCCGGCGGCCGAGCTGCTCGACCTGCTGGTGCCGGCCACGCCGGGACGTCTCGACGCGTGGCCCGTCACGACCCAGGTCAACAACGTCCGCAACAACGGCCCCGAGCTCGTCGAGCCCCTTCCCGCCGAGTAGGCCCTGCGCGGCGCACGGTTCGGAATACAGCCCACGGCCACGTCGTTCCACCTCACGAAGGAGGTCGACATGCTCGCGTGCCCTGAACGCACCCTCGCCAGCCCCACCACCACGGGTCCGGTCGCTCGCGGCCCCCGCTCGGACGACGGACGTCGTACGTCGGGAGTAGGCTGGAGCACGATGACGAACACCCCCGAGACCACCCCCGCCCACGTCGGACGCGTCCGACGCCGGGTCCGTCGACGCCACCTCGACCGTCGAGGACGGCAGCCACGACGGAGCCGTCGCCATCGACTACAGCGACGTCGACGTCGCCACGGAGACGCCGGAGCAGCGACAGGCTCGCTTCGAGGCCGAGGCCCTGCCGTTCCTGAACCAGCTCTACTCCGCTGGTCTGCGCATGACGCGCAGCCCCCAGGACGCCGAGGACCTGGTGCAGGAGACGTACGCCAAGGCGTTCAGCGCCTTCCACCAGTACAAGCCCGGCACCAACCTGAAGGCCTGGCTCTACCGGATCCTCACCAACACCTACATCAACTCGTACCGCAAGAAGCAGCGTCAGCCGCAGCAGGTCACCGACGAGATCGAGGACTGGCAGATCGTTGCCGCCGAGGCGCACTCGTCCTCGGGCCTCAAGTCGGCCGAGATGGAGGCGCTGGAGCGGCTGCCCGACAGCGACGTCAAGGATGCGCTGCAGGCGCTGCCGGAGGACTTCCGCTACGCGGTCTACCTGGCCGACGTCGAGGGGTTCCCCTACAAGGAGATCGCCGAGATCATGGGCACGCCCATCGGCACCGTCATGTCCCGTCTGCATCGCGGACGCCGTCAGCTGCGTGAGCTGCTGGCCGACTACGCCCGCGACCGCGGCATGGCCGTGAGCGGGGTGAGCGACTCATGAGCGACGACCTCACCGCCGACGGCTGCGACGGCCCTGACTGCGAGACCGCACTCGAGAGCCTCTACCTGTTCCTCGACCGCGAGATCGACAGCGCCAGCTGCGCGGAGATCCAGGCCCACATCGACGACTGCAGCGAGTGCCTCACCGAGTACGACCTCGAGCGGCTCGTGAAGTCGCTGGTGTCGCGCTCGTGCAGCGAGGTCGCGCCCGAGCCGCTGCGCGACAAGGTGCTGTTCTCGATCCGCACCGTGCAGGTGCAGATCTCCGAGTACCGCCAGACCTGACCGGTCCACCGACCGCGGCGTCGGTCCCGGCGACGTCGAAGCCCCCGTCCGGTCACCGGACGGGGGCTTCGATCGTCTGTGCGCTCCGCGAGGAGCGTCAGGTCACGCGTTGGGGCGCTTGCCGTGGTTCGCGCCCTTCTTGCGACGCGCGCGGCGCTTGCGGCCGGTCTTGCCCATGATGGTCCTCCTCAGACGTTCAGCGTCCATCGTCCCACATCGTCCCGCTCGCCTGCGAACGTGGTCCGCGGCCCGGGACCGAGGGCGACGGGTCAGGGTCGCTCAGGGTCGGGGCACTCGTTCCAGGAAGCGCGCGCGGTCCACGACGACGCGACGGACCTCGCCGTGCGCCACGAGCGTCCCGTGCCCGTCGTGGGCGGCGACCCGGAAGCGCAGGAGTCGGCCGTCCTCGTGCACCAGGTCCGCCGTGGCGGTGATCGTCGCCCCCACGGGGCTGGCGGCGATGTGCTCGACCTCGACCCTCGTGCCCACGCTCGTGCGGCCGTCGTCGAGGTCCAGGGCCGCGCACGTCGCTGCCTCCAGCCAGGCCAGGACGCGCGGCGTCGCCAGCACCGGCAGGTCACCGCTGCCGAGGGCGGCGGCCGTGTCGGCGTCGCCGACGGTGTGGGTCACGGATGCACTGCGGGTCATCGGTCCTCCAGGTCACGGGCGGGGGACGACCCAGCCTGCCCGACGTCCCCGGTTCCTGCGTCCGACCACGCCGACCAGAGGGCCGCGTAGCGCCCGCCGGCCCGCACGAGGTCGTCGTGGGGCCCCTCCTCGACCACCGCGCCGTGCTCCATCACGATCACCCGGTCGGCCGTGCGGGCCTGGCTCAACCGGTGGGCGATGACGAGCGCGGCGCGTCCGCGGGTGACGGCCTCGCCGGCCTGCTCGAGCTCACGGGCCCCGGACGACCCTGCCTCCGCCGTGGCCTCGTCGAGCACGACCACCTGCGGGTCGAGCAGCAGCACCCGGGTGAGGGCGAGCTGCTGGGCCTGGGCCGGGGTGAGGGGGTGGCCGAGGTCGCCCACCACGGTGTCCAGGCCGTGGGGGAGCGTCCGTGCCCAGGCCGCTGCCTCGGTGGCGGTGAGCGCCGCCCAGAGCGTGTCGTCGTCGGCGTGCGGGTCGGCCAGGACGAGGTTGTCGCGCAGCGTGCCGGCGAAGACGTGGACCTCCTGCGAGACGAGCGCCACGTGCCGGCGCACGACGGTCTCGGCGGCGGTGGTGATGTCGAGGGCGCCGAGTCGGACGCTGCCGCCGCTCGGGGAGAGGGTCCCGGCGGCGATCCCCCCGAGAGTGGTCTTCCCGGCGCCGGTGGCCCCGACGACGGACACGCGCTCCCCGGGGCGCACCTCCAGGTCGATCGGTGCGAGCACCGGACGGCCCACCTCGTAGGCGTGGTGCACACCCGTGAGCCGCAACGTCGGGTCGGGACCGACGTCCACGGGGGCGTGGTCGCGCGGCGCGATGAGGACGACGCCGGCCAGCCGGGCCAGCGCCGCTCCGCTCGCCTGCACGGCGTCGAAGACGAACAGCACCGCCCCGATGGGGTTGAACAGGCGATGGAAGAACAGCGCAGCGGCGGTGGCGTCGCCGACGCTCGCGGCACCGCTCGACACGAGGAGGTACCCGGTGCCCAGCACCAGGACCAGGCCCACGCACTCCGACCCGTTCATCCGGGCGCCGAAGCGGGTGAAGAGCCTGAACACGTCGACGGTGATCTCGACGGCGGCGGCGGAGCGGCGCTCGATCCGCTCGAGCGCGATGCGCTCCACGCCGAACGTCCGCAGCGTCGCGGCGTCGCGCACCCCGGTGATGAGCGCCTCGGCCCGCGCACCCTCGGCGGTTCGCTCGGCGCGGTAGTAGGGGATCGAGCGGGGCAGGTACCAGCGGAGCGCGAGCACGTAGCAGGGCGCGGCGGCGAGACCGGCCAGGCCGAGGCGCCAGTCGAGCGTGAACAGTCCGCCGACCGTGAAGCCGATGGCCGACAGCGAGCCGAGCAGGAGGGGGATGGCCTCGTCGAGCGCCTCGGTGAGCTTGCGGACGTCGTCACCCACACGGCTCAGCACGTCGCCGATGCCTGCCTGCTCGATCCGCTGTGACTCCAGGTGCAGGGCACGGTCCAGCACGTCCTCGCGCAGCTCGGCCAAGGCCGGCGCCACGGCCTGCGCCAGTGCCGCGGACGACAGCGTCGAGAACAGTCCGGCGACGAGACCGGCGAGCACCATCACCGTGGCGGCGACGACGATCTCGCGCAGGGTCCCGTCCTCGCGCACGGCGTCGACGATCCGGCCGATCATCAGCACGGGCACGACCCCGGCGAAGCCGGTGAGCAGGAACGAGGCGATCGTCAGCGCCAGGCTCGCCCGACGGGCGCGCACGAGCCGCCACGCGACGGCCGTCGTGCTTCGTGGGTCGGCGACCGGCAGCAGGTGGGCGTTCGTCGCCTCGTCCGTGCTCATCGGTCCACCGCCGCGCGATAGGTGGGATCGCGCACGAGGTCGGCGTGGGTGCCCTCGGCCACGACGCGTCCGTCGCGCACCACCACGACGCGGTCGGCGTGCTGGAGCAGCGCGGGACTGGAGGTGATGACGAGGGTGGTGCGTCCCCGACGCAGCCGGCGCACGCCGCGGGCGATGTTCTGCTCGGTCACGGCATCCACCGCGCTCGTCGGGTCCTGCAGCACGAGGACCGGACGGTCCGTCGCGAGGGCCCGGGCCAGGGTGAGGCGCTGCCGCTGACCGCCGGACAGGCTCGAGCCGGCGGCACGCACGGCGCGGTCGAGTCCGTCGGGGTGCAGGCGGACGACGTCGTCGGCCGCCGACGCAGCCAGGGCGGGCGCGAGGTCCGCGTCGGTGCGCTCGCCGCCGGGGTCGACCGTGCTGCGCAGCGTCCCCTCGAAGACGCCGGAGTGGTGCGAGGCGACGAGCAGGTGCAAGCGTCGACCCTCGACGGACAGCTCGTGCAGGTCGACGTCGCCGAGTCGCGCCCGGCCCGACGTGAGCGTGACCTCGCCCGTGAGCACGGCCATGAGCGTGTCGGAGACGGCGGGGTCGTCGATGCTCACGGCGACCAGCTCGTCGGCCGAGGTCCGCAGGTCCACCCCCCGCAGGGGTCCCACGACGGCCGACTCGAGCACGAGGCCGGGACGGTCCTCGGACGGTCCGCGACCGCCGGGGGCGAGCACACGGGGGGTGTTCAGGAACTCCACGATGCGTCCGGCCGAGGCGCGCGACGCCGCGAACTGCGCGCTCACGTCGCCCAGGCCGCGGATCGGCTCCGCGAGGAACTGGGTCAGGCCCACGAGCGCGATGAGCTGACCGAGACCGATGGTGCCGTCGAGGGCGCGCTCGCCGGCCACGACCGCGACGACGGCCAGCAGGATCCCGCTGAGTGCGGTGGTGAGTCCGGCCAGGTAGCCCCAGGAGCGCGCGACGGCGATGGTGTCGCTGCTCGCCTGCCGGCTGGCGGACCGGTACCGGCCGAGAGCGACGTCCTCACCGCCGATGCCCTTGAGCGGGCGCAGTCCCGTCAGCACGTCGGCGGCCACGCCCGAGGCGGACGCGGTGCTCTCCTGCTGGCGGCGGGTGCGCCTGGCCACGAGGGGGGCGAGCGCCTGGATGACCAGCAGGACGCCGGGCACGCCGAGCAGGATCACCAGACCGAGCACGACGTCGACGGACAGGACGTAGACGGCCGTCGCGACGACGGCGACGAGCGACGCGAGCGCGTAGCCGAGCTGGTGCAGCACGGAGGGGACGAGCTCGGCGTCCGACGTCGCGATCGAGAGCGTCTCGCCGGCGAGCCGGTCGGTGCGCGCTCCGCGCGGGTGCAGCACGTGGGCGGAGACCTCCCCGCGCAGCAGGTGCGCCTCGGTCTGGATGCCGCGCACGATGAACCGGGCGCCGTAGCGGTAGCCGTTGCTCAGGACGAGGAAGAGTGCCACCAGGACGCCGAGCGTCCAGGCCAGGTCGCCCAGGGTGCCGCCGTCCACGGCCTGGTCGACGACCAGGCCGATGACGACCGGCACGAGGGTCTCGCAGAGCTGCCAGACGACGAGCAGGGAGTAGCCGGGAACGAGCTGGCGGGCCTGGCGTCGCACGCTCCGACGCAGCAGTGCGCCGGCCCCGTCGGGCGGGGTGCGGTCGTCCGGACCCGTCCCAGGGGCCTCGACCTGCGTCCTCGTGCTCGCCACGAGGTGAGGCTACCCTCACCCGCGCGGGACGCGGCGGTCCGGTCGGGTCCCGCGCCGACCTCAGACGCCGTGGGTGGTGCGGGGGTACTGCGCCGACACGTCGGTCATGACGTTGACGAGGTAGGGCACGCCCGACGCGAACGCCCGGTCGATCGCCGGACCGATCTCGGCGGGGTCGGTGACCATCTCGCCGCCACCGCCGAGCGCCGTGACGACCTGGTCGTAGCGCGTGTTCGGAGCGAGGTCCGCGGCGACGTCGTAGCCGTAGAGCATCTGCATGGGGCTCTTCTCCAGCCCCCAGGCGGAGTTGTTGCCCACGACCATGACGACCGGCAGGTCGTGACGGACGAGGGTGTCGACGTCCATGAGCGACATGCCGGCAGCGCCGTCGCCGAACAGCACGACGACCTGGCTGGAGGGCCGCGTGATGCGGGCGGCCATGGCCGCACCCATGCCCGCGCCGAGGCACCCGTACGGCCCTGGGTCGAGCCAGCCACCGGGGCGCTGCGGCTCCACGAACTTCCCGGCGAAGGACACGAAGTCACCGCCGTCGCCGATGACCACGGCGTCGTCGGCCAGGCGGGGGAGCAGCTCGCCGTAGATGCGCGCGGGGTGGATGGGGTCGCTCTGCGAGCCGAGGAGGTCGACGTCGCGTGCGGCGGCAGCGGCCACGACGTCCTGCAGCTCGGTCAGCCACGGCGTCCAGTCCGGGCGCGCACCGGGGGCGGACTGCAGGGCCGAGAGGATGCCGTCGAGGACGACGGTGAGGTCGCCCGAGGCGGAGGCGGCCAGCGTGGCGTGCGTGGACAGCTGGGCGGGGGAGTCGGCGAGGTGGACCACGCGCGCCGGGGTGGCGCCGTCCTTGCCACCGAACACGCCGTAGCCGAGGCGGAAGTCGAGCGGGGTCCCGGCGACGACCACGAGGTCGGCGCCGCTGAAGGCCGCCGACCGGGCCTTCGTGACGAGCTGGCCGTGCCCGCCGGGCAGGATGCCGCGACCCATGCCGTTGGCGATGACGGGGATGCCGGTCTCGGCGGCGAAGCGCTGAGCGGCCTCCTCGGCACCGTCGGCCCAGACGTCGGTGCCGAGCACGAGGACCGGGCGACGCGCCTCCTGCAGGAGGCGACCGGCGCGGGCGAGGTCGTCGGGGTCCGGCTCGATCCGGGCCCGCTGGAGTCCTGGCTGTGCCGTGACGGGGCCGGAGTTGAAGAACTCGTCCATGGGCACGTCCACGAAGGTGGGGCCGCGGTGCGAGGACCCGGCGCGGGTGAAGGCCTCGTGGACGGTGGGGGCGATGTCGCCGACGGTCCGGGCGGTGGAGGCCCAGGTGGAGACCGTCTCGAAGATCGGCGGGTGGTCCAGCTCCTGGAGCGTGCCCATGCCCCAACGGGCCTCCGGCGCACGACCGCCGATCACGACCAGGGGCGAGCCGGCGAAGTGGGCCTGGGCGACCGGGCTGACGCCGTTGGTGACCCCGGGTCCAGCCGTGAGGACGGCCAGGCCCGGGGTGCGGGTGAGCTTGCCGACGGCCTCGGCGGCGAACACGGCGGTGGGCTCGTGCCGGACGTCGATGATGGGCATCGGGTCGGCGGCGGTGACCGCGGCGTCGTACATCGGGAACACGTGGGCGCCGGAGAGGGTGAACATGGCCTGGACGCCGTGGGCGCGGGCGACCTCGAGCGCGTGCACGCCCCCGTGCGCGGAGCGCACCTCGTCGGCGCTCTGGTCGTTCCCGGTCTCGGTCGGGGTCCCTGCGGTGCCGTCGTTCTGTGACATGCGGCGCACGCTACTGCACGGGGGTGTCGCCCGCCGGGCCGTCGACGGGCCGGGCCCGGGTGGTGGGTCGGTAGAGCCAGGGGCTCTCGCCGCGGATCTGGTCGAGCACGGCCAGCAGGAGGTCGGCCCGATGGGCCGGCTGCTCGGCGAACAGCTCGGCGTCGCCGCGCAGGTCGGCGCGTCCCTGCACGCCGAGGGCCAGCTGGAGGTGGAGGGCGCGCAGGAACGACGACGCGTTCTTGGCCGTCGGGGAGGGCCACTCGTCGTCGAGGTGACCGCGGGTCCGTGGTGCCTTGATGCCGGCGCCGAGCCGGGCGAGCCACGGCTCGACGATGCCGGGGTCGAGCGCGTTGCGGTGCAGGAGGGTCATGACGGCGTAGGCGAGCCGGTCGTCCTCGCCGTGGCGCCAGCCGTAGGCGGTGGGGGTCAGCACGCGGTCGGCGATGACGTCGAGCAGGACGGTCAGCTCGAGACGGCCGAAGTGGCGGGAACGGGCGAGGGCCGCCAGCAGGTCGGCGCCGTGGGCGACCGCGTGGGCCCACCCCTGCTCGGGGATCCAGCCGCGGTGGTCGAGCTCGCGCACGTACCAGCTGGTGGCGAGGTCGCCCCACCCGAGGACGGTCGTGGCGGGGAGCAGGTGCTCGTCGTTGTCCCGCCCGATGATCTCGGCGAGCATGAGGGCGCTGTAGGACCGGCGGATGACGGAGACGTCGCCGTCGTGGCCGAGGCCGTACCGCAGCCCGGGCGCGACCCCGTCGCCCAGGCCGGCGAGCAGGCCGTCGTACACGCCGTTGGCGATCCAGGTCGTGAGGAGCGGGTAGGCGAGGTCCTCACGCAGCCGCGGATTGGGGTGACCGAGCATCTCGACGAGCTCCACCGTGGACTCGTCCAGGGAGCGGTCGAGCGGCACCTGCATGCCGGTCTTCATGACGGACTGCCAGTAGGCCTCGGACATCTCGTTCATCGTGCCAGACGTCCTGGAGCGACCGGCGGAAGGGACGGTCGGCCCGCTGCCGTCGATAGGCTGGGCGCGTGCCGACCCTCGACGACATCATCCGGTCGCAGACGACCCTGGGTCCGGACGACGTCGCGTGGATCCAGGCTCTCGTGGCGGACTGGCAGATCCTGGCCGACCTCTCCTTCGGCGACCTCGTGCTGTGGGTGCCGGACGCGGAGTCCAAGGGTCTGTGGGCGGTGGCCCAGATCCGTCCCACGACGGTGGCGACGACGCTCCTGGAGGACGTCACGGGGACGTTCGTGCCGGGGGAGCGGTCGCCGGCCGCGGCGCGGGTGCTGGCCGGGGAGGGCGCGCAGGACGACGACGACGCCGCGGTGGCCGACGGTGTGCACGTGCGCGTGGTCCCGGTCCGGCGCGAGGAGCGCACGATCGCGGTCCTGGCGCTGCGCAGCGGCGGTGACGCGCGGGCCACGAGCCAGCTGGAGGTCACCTACCGGGCCGCGGCCGACACCGTCGTCTCGATGATCGGGCGGGGGGAGTTCCCGACGCCCGGGGCCCGGTCGGAGCTGGCCGACGCGTGGCGGGTGGGCGACGGGTTCATCCGCACGACGGCGGACGGCACGGTGCAGTACGCGAGCCCCAACGCGCACTCGGCGTACCGTCGGCTCGGTCTGACGGGGGCCCTCCAGGGTGCGGACCTGGCGGAGGTCACGGCAGCGTGCGTGGGGCGCACGCCCACGGACCTGAGCACCGCCGCGGCCCTGGGGGGATCGTCGCCGGCCGAGGCCGAGGTCTCGGGCGCGGAGGCCACGCTCCTCCTCCGCGTGATCCCGTTGACCGCGCCCGGGACCGGTCGTGACGGCGCCGTGGTCCTGCTGCGCGACGTCACCGAGCTGCGGCTGCGGGAGAAGCAGCTCGTCTCCAAGGAGGCGACGATCCGCGAGATCCACCACCGGGTGAAGAACAACCTCCAGACGGTCGCGGCGCTGCTGCGCCTGCAGGCCCGACGCATGGACGTGCCCGAGGCGCGGGCGGCGCTCGACGAGGCCGTCCGCCGGGTGGGGTCGATCGCGTTGGTGCACGAGACGCTGAGCCAGGGCTTCGAGGAGACGGTGGCCTTCGACGACATCGCCGACCGTCTGCTGCGCTCGGTGCTCGACGTCGGCGGGCCCCAGGTCCGGGCGGAGCGCATCGGGAGCTTCGGCCTGCTGCCGGCGGAGGTCGCGACCCCGTTGGCGATGGTGCTGACCGAGCTGGTGCAGAACGCGGCGGAGCACGCCTTCCCGGGCGGCGCGGGTCGGGTGACGGTGGCGGTCAACCGGATCCGGGAACGGGTGCGGATGCGGGTGAGTGACGACGGGACCGGTCTGCCGGCCGACTTCGACCCGACGCGCAGCCTCGGCCTGTCGATCGTGTCGACGCTGGTCGAGTCCGAGCTGGGCGGCACGCTGGGCTTCGAGACACGGCCTGGCCGCGGCGCCACGGTGACCATCAGCATCTCGCTCTGACCGACGGCCACGGGCGACGGGCGGACAGGGATGGGCCGGACCGTCCCGCGTCGGCCCCGGGAACCAGGCCAGGGGCCCGGACGCCGAGAACCCCGTACCCGACGCGGGTACGGGGTTCGGACGCGTGCTGCGTGGAACGACTTCAGGCGGTGCGGATGCGTGCCCTCGCGTTGCGACGCTTGAGGGCACGACGCTCGTCCTCGCTCATGCCTCCCCAGACGCCGTGGTCCTGACCGGACTCCAGTGCCCACTGCAGGCACTGCTCACGGACGTCGCAGCGGCGACAGACGACCTTCGCCTCCTCGATCTGCAGGATCGCGGGGCCGGTGTTGCCGATGGGGAAGAAGAGCTCGGGGTCTTCATCGAGACATGCGCTGTGGTGGCGCCAGTCCATGACGACAGCTCCTTCCCTTGTGTGAGTGCGAACGCACGAAAAAAAGCCGGCGAGACCGGCGTGCGCGTTCACTTCATCGTTTCAACAAAATCCTCTGGGCACAAGGGATTGCGCGGCGGGTCCGTGTCGGGTCAGTCACACAGGTCATACCAGTTGCCTCGCGGGCTGGACCGGGGTGCCGGACCTACCCTGGTGCCGTGACCTCGAACCCCGATCCCTCACCTGCGGACGAGCCGTCGGCGTCCTCGCCCGGCCAGCCCTCCGTCGCGCCGCGCGGCAGGGCCAGGACGCTGCTGGCCGTGGCCGGTGCCGTCGTGTCCGCGCAGGCGCTCGGCCTGCTGACGATCGCCGCGCTCGAGCTGCGGTCCGTCGAGGCCGACCGGGTCGGTCTGGGTGTGAGCACGGCCGGGTTCCTGGGGGCCTTCGGCGCGCTCCTCCTGGTCGCGGTGGTGCGGATCCTGGCCGGGCAGACCTGGCCGCGGGGCTTCCTGGTCTTCTCCCAGCTGCTGTGCCTCGTGCTCTCCTTCAACTTCCGGGGGGACGCGGCGTGGATCACCCCGACCATGGCCGTCGGCGCCCTGGTCGCGCTCGGCTGCCTCGTGTCCCCACCGGTCACCCAGGCTCTCGGAGGCCACGACCCCGTGTGAGAGACTCGTCGGCGGGCATCACCTGCCGTCTCCCCGCGTCCGCGGGCCCGCCGTGCACCTACCGGTCGCGGGCCGCGTCGACGCTCGTTCCGCGAGATCCTGCCCCCTTCGAAAGAGAAGACAACCGCCATGGTCGCCCCCGACACCAGCACGCCGTTCGAGGCGTTCGATCCCGACGACCCGGTCTTCGCGCTGCACCGCGGCGGCAAGATGCAGGTGGCGTCGACCGTGCCGCTGCGCGACGCCGACGACCTGTCGTTGTCCTACACGCCCGGCGTCGCCCGGGTGTGCGAGGCGATCGCGGCCGACCCCGACATGGCCCACGACTACACCTGGGTCTCGAACACGGTGGCCGTGGTCACCGACGGCACGGCGGTGCTCGGGCTCGGTGACATCGGGCCGGCGGCGTCCATGCCCGTCATGGAGGGCAAGGCCGTGCTCTTCAAGCAGTTCGGCGGCGTCGACGCGATCCCCGTGGCGCTGGCGACCACCGACGTCGACGAGATCGTCGAGACGGTCGTGCGCCTGGCCCCGACGTTCGGCGGCATCAACCTCGAGGACATCTCGAGCCCGCGATGCTTCGAGATCGAGCGTCGCCTGATCGAGCAGCTGGACATCCCGGTCTTCCACGACGACCAGCACGGCACCGCGGTCGTGACCCTGGCCGCGCTCATCAACGCGGTCCGCCTCACCGACCGGGACATGCAGGACGTGAAGGTCGTCATCTCCGGTGCGGGAGCCGCGGGTGTGGCCATCACGCAGATCCTGCGGTCGGCCGGGGTGCACCGGATCAGCGTCGTCGACCGCCAGGGTGTCATCCACCCGGGCCGCGACGACCTGAACAGCGTCAAGCAGATGCTGGCCGAGCAGACGGCCGACTGGGCCCGCCCCGGCACGGTGGGCGACGCGCTCGAGAAGGCCGACGTGTTCATCGGCGTCTCGGGCGGCACGGTCCCCGAGGAGGACGTCGCCCGGATGGCGCCGGACGCCATCGTGTTCGCGATGGCGAACCCCAACCCCGAGGTCCACCCCGACGTCGCCCACCGGCACGCCCGGGTCGTGGCGACGGGGCGGTCGGACTTCCCGAACCAGATCAACAACGTGCTCGTCTTCCCGGGCATCTTCCGGGGCGCCCTGGCCGTCCGTGCCACGGCGATCTCCGAGGGCATGAAGCTCGCGGCCGCCCACGCCATCGCCGACCTCGTCGGTGACGACCTGAGCGAGTCCTACGTGATCCCGTCGCCGTTCGACCCGCGCGTCGCCGACGTGGTGACCCGAGCGGTCACCGAGACGGCCCGTCGCGAGGGCCTCGCCCGCCGTCCCTACTGATCCGTCCACCCGAGGAGTCGCATGTTCGCCGTCTACGCAGGTCAGATCAACCCCGAGAACCCGCTCGACGGGCTCGTGGTGGGGGAGCGTCCCGACCCCGAGGTCCCCGAGGGCTGGACGACCGTCACGGTCAAGGCCGCGTCGATCAACCACCACGACGTGTGGAGCCTGCGGGGCGTCGGCCTGCGCGAGGAGTCGCTGCCGATGATCCTCGGCTGCGACGCCGCGGGACTCGACGAGGAGGGCAACGAGGTCCTCGTGCACGCCGTCATCAGTGACCCCTCCTGGCGGGGCGACGAGACGCTCGACCCCAAGCGGTCGTTGCTGTCCGAGCGCCACCAGGGCACCTTCGCCGCGAAGGTGGCCGTGCCCGCGCGCAACGTGGTGCCGAAGCCCGCGGGTCTGTCCTTCGCCGAGGCCGCGTGCCTGCCGACGGCGTGGCTGACGGCCTACCGGATGCTGTTCACGCAGTCCGGTCTCAAGCAGGGCGACACCGTGCTCGTCCAGGGTGCCGGCGGAGGCGTGGCCACCGCCGTGATCACGCTGGCCCGCGCGGCCGGGTTCCGGGTGTTCGCCACCAGCCGTGACGAGGACAAGCGCGCCAGGGCGCTCGAGATCGGTGCGCACGAGGTGTTCGAGTCCGGTGCCCGTCTGCCCGCCAAGGTCGACGCGGTCATGGAGACGGTCGGTGCCGCCACGTGGTCGCACTCGATCAAGTCGATGCGTCCGGGCGGCACGATCGTCATCTCCGGAGCCACGTCGGGCGACGCGCCGAAGGCGGCCGAGCTGACCCGCATCTTCTTCCAGCAGATGCGCGTGCACGGCTCGACCATGGGGACGCGCGACGAGCTGCACGCCCTGGCCCAGTTCATGGACGTGACCGGCACCCGGCCGCTCATCGACAGCGAGATCCCGATGGCGGACGCGGCCCAGGGGCTGCAGCGCGTGGTCGACGGCGACGTGTTCGGCAAGATCGTCCTGACGCTCTGACCGTGGCGCCGGGTCGGCTCAGAGCACCTCGGCGGCGAGCAGCAGGCCCGTGGCTCCCAGGAGCAGCACGAGGAACAGCACGTTGACCACGGTGAACAGGCCGAGGAAGGCGCGCGTGCCGTCGGGCCGGAGCTGCTGGTAGCGGCGCAGCGTGATCAGGCTCGCCAGCGACGCCACGATCGTGCCGACGCCGCCGATGTTCACGCCCAGCAGCAGGGCGCGCCAGTCGTCGGTGAACGGTGCGAACAGCAGGGCCGTGGGGACGTTGGAGACGAGCTGGCTGCCGGCCACGCCCCAGAGCAGGACGTGCTCCTGGAGCAGGTCCTGCAGGAAGCCGCTGGCCTGGGGCACCCGTTCGAGGTTGCCGGCGAAGACGAAGAACAGCACGAACGTGGCCAGCAGTCCGTAGTCGACCGAGCGCAGAGCCCGTGCGTCGAGGACCGCGACGACCGCCACCACGACGACGCCCGCCCAGACGGGGAGTGCCCGGACGACGATCGCGACCGCCACGACGAAGAGGACGAGGTGCACGGTGGCGGGGCGCCAGCGGACCGACGTGCGGTCGGTGACCGGGGAGATCGGGGCGTTCGGCACCAGCAGGCAGGCGATCACCACGAGGACCAGGGACACCACGAACGGCCAGACCATCACGCCGACCAGCTCGCCGACGGACAGGTGGAAGTACTGGTAGAGGAAGAGGTTCTGCGGGCTGCCGAACGGCGTGATCATCCCACCGAGGTTCGCGGCGACCGTCTGCAGGACGAACACGTAGGCCAGGTGACGATCGTCGCCGGTGGCGCGCAGGGCCAGCTGGCTGAGCGGCAGGAGGGTCAGCAGTGCCATGTCGTTCGTGATCAGCATCGAGGCGACCATCGTGAGCAGCACCAGTCCGAGGACCAGCGCGCGTCGGGTACGCAGGACGGCGACCACGCCCTGGGCCGCGGCCGTGACCAGGTGGGTGCGGTCGAGGGCACCGATGACGGTGAGGAAGCACCACAGGCAGACCAGGGTGCGGTACTCCGGGTAGTCCAGGTACTCCCGGCTCGGCGGGACGAGCACGCACGTGAGCAGCGCGAGGGCGGCCGTCGCGGTGAGGAACGGGTTGGCGGTCAGCAGCCGCCGCGTGCGCGAGGTCGCCGGCGACTCACTCATCGTCGTCGGCCAGGACGTGGCGCAGGTATCGCCCGGGCGCGGCGAGGTAGGCGCGCCAGTGGTGCACCAGGTCGAGGTCGTCCCACGTGGTCTCGCGCAGTCCCCACGGACCGACCTCGAGCACCCGGGCGCCGGGCAGCGAGGCGACGATCGGCGAGTGGGTCGCGCACAGCACCTGGCCCCCGCCCTCGGCGATGTCGTGGAGGGTGCGCAGCAGCGTGAGGCTGGAGGAGAACGACAACGCGGCCTCGGGCTCGTCGAGGCAGTAGAAGCCGGGGGAGTCGAAGCGCCGGCGCAGCACCGCGAGGAACGACTCGCCGTGGCTCATCGCGTGCAGGTCGTGTCCGCCCACGCCCTCCTGGTACGTGTACCAGCCGTGCATGGTCTCGGCGCGCAGGAAGAACCCCCAGCTGCCGGTGCCGACGCCGCGCTGGAGCGTCAGCTCGTTGTGCAGCGCGGACTCGCTCGGTCGGGTGCGGTGCCAGCCCTGCGTGCTCCCGCCCTCGGGGGACAAGCCGTAGGCCATGGCGACGGCCTCGACGAGCGTGGACTTGCCGGCCCCGTTCTCGCCCACGAGGAACGTGACGCCGGGCGCGAGGTCGAGCCCGTCGCGCAGCACCTGCTGCACCGCGGGGACGTCGAGGAGCCAGGGCTCGAGGGGAGGACCGTCGCCGTGACGCTCCGGCTTCACGCGCACCACGGGTGGCTGGTCGAACCTCACT
Source organism: Aeromicrobium sp. Leaf245 (assembly GCF_942548115.1). Classification (NCBI taxonomy): domain Bacteria; kingdom Bacillati; phylum Actinomycetota; class Actinomycetes; order Propionibacteriales; family Nocardioidaceae; genus Aeromicrobium; species Aeromicrobium sp. Leaf245. The sequence goes on along the minus strand of NZ_OW824151.1, from coordinate 2,729,909 downwards.
GGTTCAGTCTGGCAGCCCGCACCGACACGTCGCGCTCAGTCCTCGTCGTCGTCGAGGCGGGCCAGCCAGGTCGCCAGCCGCTCGACCGGCACCTCGAAGTCGGGGTGCTGGTCGACGAACTCGACGAGCCGGTCGGCCAGCCACGCGAAGGACACGTCCTCCTCGCCGCGGCGGGCCGCCAGCTCCTCGATGCCTCGATCGGTGAAGTACACGGGTCAGGCGAACGCGGCGTCCATGAGCTCGCGCTGCTCGACGTCGTGCCGCGCCTTCGAGCCGACCGCCGTCGTGGACGACGCCGGACGCGAGACGACCGTGAGCGAGCCGGACGCGACGGCCTCGGGGTAGTGCAGCGCCGCGTCGGGCCACGGACCCTGGTTGGCCGGCTCGTCCTGCACCCAGCGCACGGCCTTGAGGCCGCTGAACCGGGCGAGCTCGGACTTGATCTGCTCCACCGGACGCGGGTACAGCTGCTCGAGCCGCACGATCGCCGTGGTCGGGTTGTCGCCCTCGCGCTTGGCGCGCTCCTCGAACAGGTCGTGCGAGATCCGGCCCGAGCACAGCAGCACGGTGTCGACCTTCTCGGCGTCGACCGCGTCGTCGCCGATGACCGGGCGCCACTGGCCCGACGTGAACTCGTCCGGCTGCGAGGCCGCGGACTTGCGGCGCAGCAGCTGCTTGGGCGTGAACACGATGAGCGGGCGGTGCTGGCCCTCGAGCGTGTGACGGCGCAGCAGGTGGAAGTACGACGCCGACGTGGACGGCTGGGCGATCGTCATCTCGTCGTTCGCGGCGAGCTGCAGGAAGCGCTCGATGCGTGCCGACGAGTGGTCGGGGCCCTGGCCCTCGTAGCCGTGCGGCAGCAGCAGCACGACACCGGACTTCTGGCCCCACTTCGTCTCGCCCGAGGAGATGTACTCGTCGATGACGGACTGCGCGCCGTTGACGAAGTCGCCGAACTGCGCCTCCCACATGGTGAGCGCCTCGGGGCGGGCCACCGAGTAGCCGTACTCGAAGCCGAGCGCGGCGTACTCGCTGAGCAGCGAGTCGTAGATGTAGAACGTCGCCTGCTCGTCGCCGACGTGGGCCAGCGGGGTCCACTCGCTCGCGTCGTTGCGGTCGATGATCGTGGCGAAGCGTGACGAGAAGGTGCCGCGGCGCGAGTCCTGGCCGGCGAGGCGCACGGGGCGTCCGTCGAGCAGCAGCGAGCCCATGGCGAGGATCTCGCCGGTGCCCCAGTCGATCGGGCCGGTCTCGATGGACTGCGCGCGTCGCTGGAGCTGGGGCAGCACCTTCGGGTGCACCGTGAAGCCGTCGGGGACCGACGTGTAGGCCGACGAGATGGCCTTCATGGTCTCCGGCGTGATCGCGGTCTCGAGCGCACCCGCCTGCTCGGGCTTCTCGGGGTAGTCGGGGGTCCGCGTGTACTCCAGCTCGCCCGAGGACGCCTCCTTGACGTCGGCGAAGTTGCGCTCCAGCTGCGACTGGTAGTCGGCCAGGGCCGCCTCGGCCTCCTCGATCGTGATGTCGCCACGACCGACCAGCGCCTCGGTGTAGAGCTTGCGCACCGACTTCTTGGCGTTGATCGTGTCGTACATCAGCGGCTGGGTGAACGAGGGGTCGTCGCCCTCGTTGTGACCGCGACGGCGGTAGCAGACGAGGTCGATCACGACGTCCTTGTTGAACGTCTTGCGGTACTCGTAGGCGAGGTCGGCGACGCGGATGCACGCCTCCGGGTCGTCGCCGTTGACGTGGAAGATCGGCGCCTGCACCATGCGGGCGACGTCGGTGCAGTACGTGGAGGACCGCGACGACGACGGGCTGGTGGTGAAGCCGACCTGGTTGTTGACGATCAGGTGGATCGTGCCGCCGGTGCGGTAGCCGCGCAGCTGCGAGAGGTTGAGCGTCTCGGCCACGACGCCCTGGCCGGCGAACGCGGCGTCGCCGTGCACGAGCACCGGCAGCACCGGGAACTCGGCGCCACGGTTCAGGCGGTCCTGCTTGGCGCGCGTGATGCCCTCCAGCACGGGGTCGACGACCTCGAGGTGCGACGGGTTGGCTGCGACGGAGACCTTGATCGTGTCGCCGTGCTCGGAGCGGAACTCACCCTCGACGCCCAGGTGGTACTTGACGTCGCCGGAGCCCTGCACGGTGCGCGGGTCGATGTTGCCCTCGAACTCGCGGAAGACGGTGCCGGGGCTCTTGCCCGCGATGTTCACGAGGACGTTGAGGCGACCGCGGTGGGCCATGCCGATGCAGACCTCCTCGAGGCCGTCGCCGGCTGCCTCCTCGCAGATCTCGTCGAGCAGCGGGATCGTGGTCTCGCCACCCTCGAGGCTGAAGCGCTTCTGCCCGACGAACTTCGTCTGCAGGAACGTCTCGAAGGCCTCGGCCTGGTTGAGCTTGAGCAGGATGCGCAGCTGCTCCTCGCGCGGGGGCTTGGTGTGCCCGACCTCGATGCGGTCCTGGAGCCACTGGCGCTCGCCCGGGTCCTGGATGTGCATGTACTCCAGGCCGATGGAACGGCAGTAGGAGTCGCGCAGCACGCCGAGGATCTCGCGCAGCTTCATGAACCGCTTGCCGCTGCCGCTCGCGAAGGAGCCGGTGGCGAACTCGCGGTCGAGGTCCCACAACGTGAGGCCGTGCGACGCGGTGTCGAGGTCCGGGTGGCTGCGCTGGCGGTACTCCAGCGGGTTGGTGTCGGCCATGAGGTGGCCGCGCACGCGGAAGGCGTGGATGAGCTCGAGCACGCGGGCCTGGCGGTGGACCTCGTCGTCGTGGCTGACGGCGATGTCCTGGGCCCAGCGGATGGGCTCGTACGGGATGCGCAGCGCGCGGAAGATCTCGTCGTAGAAGCCCTCCTCGCCCAGCAGCATCTGGTGGAGACGGCGCAGGAACTCACCGGACTGCGCGCCCTGGATGACGCGGTGGTCGTAGGTGGACGTGAGCGTCATCATCTTGCTGACGGCCAGGTTGGCGATCGTGTGCTCGGACGCGCCCTGGAACTCCGGCGGGTAGTCCATGGAGCCGACGCCGACGATGACGCCCTGGCCCTTCATGAGCCGGGGGACGGAGTGGTTGGTGCCGATGCCGCCGGGGTTGGTGAGGCTGACGGTGGTGCCGAGGAAGTCGGAGACCTCGAGCTTGCCGTCGCGCGCCTTCTTGACCATGGCCTCGTAGGCCTGCCAGAACTGCGCGAAGGTCATGGTCTCCGCGGCCTTGATCGACGGCACGAGCAGCTGACGCTCGCCCTTGGCGTTCTTGGTGTCGATCGCCAGGCCGAAGTTGACGTGCTCGGGCTTGAGCTGGACCGGCTTGCCCTTCTCGTCGACGTCGTAGCCGGTGTTCATCTCCGGCATGGACGCGATGGCCTTGACCACGGCGTAGCCGATGAGGTGGGTGAACGAGACCTTGCCGCCGCGGGCACGCGCCAGGTGGTTGTTGATCACGACGCGGTTGTCGAAGAGCAGCTTGACGGGGACGGCCCGCACGCTCGTGGCGGTAGGGACCTCGAGGCTCGCGTCCATGTTGGCCGCGGTGCGCGCGGGCGCACCCTTGAGCGGGACGCGCTGCACCTCGCCCGGACCGGACGGGGTGGGCGCCGCGGACGCCGCAGCCTTCGGCTCGGCCTTCCTGGCGGCGGGCTGTGCCTTCTTCGCCGGCTCGGCGCTCTTGGCGGACTCAGGCTTCTCCGCGGCGGGCTCGGCCTTCTTGGCAGCGGGCTGCGCCTTGGGGGCCGGCTCGGGCTTCTCGGCGGCGGGCTGCGCCTTCGGGGCCGGCTCGGCCTTCGCGGCGGGAGACTTCGTGGCCGTGCTGCCGTTGGCCGACGGGGCGCTGCCGTTGCTCGCGGCCAGCGCTGCTCCGTCGCCCTCCTCGAAGAACGTCACCCAGGTCTGGTCGACGGAGGAGGGGTCGGCCCGGTACTGGTCGAACATCTCCTCGACGAGCCACTGGTTCGTCCCGAAATCGGGGGTTGACGGGTCATGTGAGGACTCGGCCACGGCCTCGATCGCCTCTTCCGGTTGGTTCCCTGCGCACTGGACACGGTGCGGCTCCAGGGTAGCGCGGAGGGTCCGACGCCGAACGCCCGGTTCGACCACCGCGGAGCCGTGCTCTCACCGTGCCACGGCGTCGTCGACGGCGCAGCGTTTCGCGAGCCTCGAGACGGTGCTCGGGGCAGGCTCAGGACACCGCGACGCGGGCCTCGGCGTGCCCGTGGAAGGTGGCGAGGGCCTGCGCCTCCTCGTCGAGGGCCGAGCGGTGTCGCGGCGACAGCGACGCGTCGGTCCGCACCGTGACCTCGAGCCGACCCGCGCTCACCGAGCGGTTCCAGCTCCCGGCGAGGCGACCGTCGAGGACCAGGATCCCGACCCCACCCAGGACGTCGTCGTAGCGGGGACCCACCTCGGCCCGCAGGTCGCCGTCGCGCGCGTGGGAGATCAGCTCGTCGAAGTTCGCGAGCAGCAGCACCGGCGGGACGTCGACGCGCTCGGACTCGAGGGCGCCGGCATCGACGTCGGTCCACAGCGAGCGACCCGCGACCTGCACCTCGTGCAGGCCCGCGTCGACGAGGGCGCGCCGCGCCTGCGTGAGCGTGAGGCTGGACCACCAGGCGAGGTCGGCGGCACCGGCCGGCCCGTGTCCGCGCACGTAGGTGGCGGCCAGCCACGCCCGGGCTGCCTGGGCGTCGAGGGGGGACGGGGTGAGGACGACGGGGTGGTAGCGGTGCTGGGTGCCGGGGTCGCGCCGACCCGCGATCTCCCCCCGCAGCTCCGCCGCCATCACGACGTGGGCCAGGACGTCGCCCCGGGCGGGCAGACCTGCGGCGGCGAGGCGGTCGGCGATGACGTCGCGGGTGCACCCCGGCGTCTCCCGGACCGCGGCGGAGACCACCTCGCTCGAGGCCACGAGGGTCGCCTCGTCGACACCCTGACGACGGACGTGCGGGACGACCTGGGCCATCACGCGGTCGCCCGCGGCGGCCACGACGAGCGGGAGGTCGTCGAGGTGCACGTGGTGCCAGGTCGTGCGCAGGGCGTGGGTCCGCACGACCCGGCCGACGTCGAGGGCGTCCAGCACCTGGGTCAGCGTGGCGCCGCACCGCCGCCCGATGCTCCACGGCGCCGTGGTGTGCTCCTGCGACTGCACGGCGCCGAGGTGGCGCACGACCGCGACGGGATCGGGCAGGCCGGGTCCCACGAGTCGTTGCGACCGCAGGCGGTAGGGAGCGAGGGACTGGCGCACGGGGCCATGGTGACACCGCGCGCGGACATCACTGCCCCTCGAAGAGGCTCCGACGTCCCGCGTCAGTCGCCGAGCACGACCTTCACGGCCTCGACGACCTTGGCCCCCGCCTTCACGTTCTTGCGGCCGTCGAGGAGGGCCTTGGGCTTGTCGTCGAGGCCACCGGCGACGACCTCGAGGTTCGCGCCGCTGGCGGCCGGGGTCACGGTGGCCAGGTACTCGTGGCCCCAGGAGAAGGCGGTCTTGCCGCTCGTGAACGCGATGGTGCGCGACGCGTCGTCGCGCGTGGTGAGGGTGTAGGAGCCGGACTCGACGGTCTCGACGAGTGCACCGAAGGTGCGGTCCGCGTCGTGCGACGTCGTCACGGCGGTGGTCTTGGGTGCGTGCATGGGGCTGCCTCCCGATCGTGCCGGGGCTCGTCCCCGACGCCTCCGACGCTAGAGGCGCGCGGCGACGGGCGGCTGCACCGGGGTGGCAGCCGGCGTTCGTGTCCGTGGCAGCATCGCGCCATGAGGACACCCGTTCCCGACTACCTCGACCAGGTTCTAGCCGAGTGCGACGCCGACGACGGTGCCGTGGCCGACTACATCCCCGAGCTCGCGCAGGCCGACCCCGACCGTCTGGCCATCGCGGTGTCCACGCTCGACGGGACGGTGTGGACCGCCGGTGACGCCGGGTCGTCGTTCTCCATCCAGTCGATCTCCAAGCCGTTCACGTACGCGCTCGCGATCGCGGACCAGGGTCTCGACGGGGTGCTGCGAACGATCGACGTGGAGCCCTCCGGCGACGCGTTCAACGAGATCTCGCTCGAGCCGTCCACGGGGCGGCCGCGCAACCCGATGATCAACGCCGGCGCGATCGCGGCGCACGCCCTCGTGAAGGGTGACGACGCAGAGGCGCGCTTCGCGCGGATCCTCGCGCTCTACTCCCGCCTCGCCGGGCGCGACCTCGACGTGGACGAGGCGGTCTTCACCTCCGAGCTCGACACGGCCGACCGCAACCTGGCGATCGCGTACATGCTGCGCACGGTCGGGACGCTGGAGGCGGACGCGCCCGACGTGGTCCGCGGCTACACCCGTCAGTGCTCGGTCTCGGTGACGGTCTCCGACCTCGCTCGCATGGCCGCGGTGCTCGCGGCGCAGGGGCGTGGACCGGACGGGACGCAGCTGCTCGAGCCCCACGTGAGCCGTCAGGTGCTGAGCGTCATGGCGACCTGCGGCATGTACGACGCCGCTGGGGACTGGCTGACCACGGTCGGGATCCCGGCCAAGAGCGGCGTGGCTGGCGGTCTCATCGGCGTGCTGCCCGGACAGGTGGGCATCGCCGTCTTCTCGCCGCGGCTCGACCGCCACGGCAACAGCGCCCGTGGGGTCAGGGTGTTCGAGCGGCTCTCGCGCGACATGGGTCTGCACCTGATGGAGGTCTCCGAGGCGGCGCGCTCGGTCGTGCGTCGGTACGTCGCGGACTCCGGCTCGGCGGTGCACGAGGTGTCCGGCGACCTGCGGTTCGTCGAGGCCGAGCGGGTGCTGCGCAGCCTCACCGAGGAGCCCGAGGGCGCCGGGGTCGTCGTGCTCGACCTCGAGCGCGTGCACCGGGTCAACGACGTGGCCCGGCGGATGCTGCTGGAGGGGATCCGGCGACTGCACCTCGACGGCCACGAGGTCCGGCTGGTCGACCCGTCGGAGGCACTCGGAGGGGGACACGGCGAGGCCGGTCGTGGCGCGGGACCGGACAGCGGCGACGGCTACGCCCCCGAACACTTCGAGGACGCGGCCGCCGCCGTGCGCGGCTGACGTCTGCCGGTCAGCTCTCCAGGGCGGCGTCGAGGGTGATGTCCTCGACCGACGCGAGGGCCTTGCTGATGGGGCAGCCGACCTTCGCGGCCTCGGCGGCCTCCAGGAAGCCGGCCTCGTCGACACCGTCGACCTCGCCGCGGACGGTGAGGGCGATCTTCGTGATCTTGAAGCCGCCGTCGGCCTCGTCCTTGCCGAGCGAGACGTCGGCCTTCGTCTCGATGGTGTGGACGGTCGCGCCCTTCTGGCCCAGCAGCGCGGTCAGCTGCATGGTGTAGCAGGACGAGTGCGCCGCCCCGAGCAGCTCCTCGGGGTTGGTGGCGCCGCCGCCGTCCTCGGACGAGCGCTTCGGGAACGACATCTCGAACGTCCCGAGGCCCGAGCTGGTCAGCTCGACCTGGCCGGAGCCGTCCTCGAAGCCGCCGTCCCAGGCGGTGCGTGCGGTGCGTGTGGGCATGACGTGCTCCCTGTGTGTCGATGAGTGGGTCACCCCGACGCTACGGTCCCGCGCGACGACCGCAACCCGGTTCCCACGGCTCGTTCCGGGTTCAGACCCGTGCGTGGGGATGCTCGGCGCGGCGGCCCTGGAACGACAGGATGGCGGGGTTCTGCACCACGCCGTCGCGGACCTCGATGGCGCGGCGCACCGTCTCGTCGGCCTCCCACGACTCCGGCCCCTCGAGCACCGTCTCGACGAAGGGCAGCAGCGCCTGGCTGACCTCCCACGTGGCCGAGCTCCACAGGTAGGACGGGCTGTGGTCCACCGCGTAGTGGGTCACGTGCTCGCCGACGGTGAACGTGGGCACGTCGAAGCTGGTGGGTCGGGCCCAGCTGAAACCCATCGCCTCGTCGCACGAGACGTCGACCACCAGGGTCCCGTCGCCCGCGTCCAGCAGGGGGAGGTCCTGTTCGGTCAGGAAGGTCATCGGCGACGTCGGGTCCTGCAGCACGCAGTTGACGATGACGTCGTGGCCCGCCAGGAGCGCGGGCATCGGCAGCCACTCCCCGTCGACGTGGGCGCGGCTCTCGGCCGGCGAGGCGGCGGGGTCGAAGTGGACGATGCGGGCGGAGTGGATGGGCGCGCTGACGGCCGCCACGCCACGCTGGGTGAAGATGTCGACGTCGTGCACGCCGTGGGCGCCGAGAGCCGTGACCGCGCCGCGGGCCGTGGCTCCGAAGCCGATCACCGCTGCGGTGAGGCGCCGGCCGTAGGTGCCGGTCAGGCCGCTGAGGGCCAGGGCGTGCAGGACCGAGGCGTACCCCGCCAGCTCGTTGTTCTTGTGGAAGACGTGCAGCAGGAAGGCGCCGTCGCCGCTCCAGTGGTTCATCGACTCCCACGCCACGACCGTCAGGCGGCGGTCGATGGCGGCCTGGGTCAGCTCGGGGTCCTGCACGCAGTGCGGCCAGCCCCACAGCACCTGACCTTCGCGCATCTGGAGCAGGTCGGCCGGCTGCGGCTTGGTGAGCAGGATGACGTCGCACCGTGCGATGAGCTCTGCGCGCGTCAGCAGGCCGCCCACGTGAGGGCGCAGGTCGTCGTCGGAGAAGCCGAAGTCGTGCCCGTAGCCCTCCTCGAGGAAGACGTGCGGTCGCACCTCGGAGGACAGCCGGTCGAGGTGCCGCGGGTGGAGTGGCAGGCGCCGCTCGTTCTCCTTGCCGGTGCGTCCGATGACGCCGAGGTCGAGCATGCTCACGTGGGCTCCGTCGTGGATGTTTCCACAGAACCGCTGCTCGGCGACGAGAAGCCCGTCGCCCTCGACACTACGCCTCCAGGGTGAGGTCCTTGAACCACGAGTCGGTCACGTAGTCCGTCTTCCACCCGAGCGACAGGTAGAGCTGGTCGGCCGACGTGGGGGAGTCGTCGTCGACCTCGAGGCCGACCCTGTTCCGTCCGCGGCGCGCGGCGTCGGCGATGACGACGGCGAGCAGGGACTTGGCGACGCCACGTCCGCGTGCGTGCCGGTTGACGCCGATGTACTCGACGTACGAGCCCTCGGGTCCGCCGTCCTTGCCGGGCAGCACGGAGCAGACCACGGTGCCGGCCGGAACGTGCTCGCCGTCCTCGTCGGTGACGTAGGCCAACCACCACTGGTCCCAGCGGTGTCCGGGCTCCTCGCGCATGCGCTGGACGAACTCCGGGAACGACTCGCGGTAGTTGTTGAAGTGGTCCTCGAACGACGTCTCGAGCATGTGGTGCACGGTCTGCAGGTCCGCGGCGACCGGGAACCCGTTCTCGTGCTTCTCGACGGTGCGCACGAGCACGCCCTCGCGTGGCTCGAGCTCGGCGTCCTCCGGCGTGACCGGGCGCTCCATGTGCAGCCAGGTGCGGCGCTTGGCGTATCCCGCGTCGCGCAGCCAGCCCGCCTGCCGGGTGTCGCCGCCGAACGGGCTCTCGTCGAGCCGGGTCTCGGTGATGCCGCGGATCCGTGCCATGAGGGTCGCGACGTCCTCGGCCCAGGCGTAGAAGATGCGGGCGATCTCGTCGACCTCGGCGACGTCGCGGTCGAAGTAGCCCCACACGAGCGCACGCCCCGCGGCTCGGTCGTGCACCGTGATCCAGGCCCGCGGCACGTCGTCGTCACCCACCGCGACGAGCTGACGTCGGGTCCACGACGCCTGTCCGGCGACCTCGTTCTCGATGCCCGCCGGGTCGACGTGCGCCTCGCCCGTGCCCTGGAGCTCGTCGAGGTGGCGCAGCGCCACGAGGGCCTCCACGTCCCCGTAGGTGGGGACGCGGGCGACCCACGGCACGGGCAGCTCCGGGACGTCGGGCTCGGTGGACGGCACGTTCTCGTCGGCTGGGCTCATCGAGACACGAGTCTCCCACTTCCGCCGCCCGGCGCGCACGGACCCTCGTGTGCGCCCCCAGGACGAGGGCCCCGGGCCGACTCAGCGCCAGCCGAGCTCGGGCGCGACGTGCTTCAGGATGCTCTCCACCACGTGGGCGTTGTACTCGACGCCCAGCTGGTTGGGCACGGTGAGCAGCAGGGTGTCGGCGGCCTCGACGGCGGAGTCCTCGCGCAGTTGCTCCACGAGCTGGTCCGGCTCGGCTGCGTAGGTCTTGCCGAATCGTGCGCGGCCACCGTCGATGTAGCCGACCTGGTCGTCCCCGCCCGAGCCGCCGAAGTACGCACGGTCACGGTCGTCGACGAGGGCGAAGATGCTGCGGCTCACCGACACGCGCGGCTCGCGGTCGTGCCCCGCCTCCTTCCACGCGTCGCGGAACCGCTGGATCTGCTCGGCCTGCAGCTCGTGGAACGGCACCCCGGTGTCCTCGGTGAGGAGCGTGGAGCTCATGAGGTTCATGCCCTGCTGCGCGGTCCACTCGGCGGTCGCTCGGCTGCCGGCGCCCCACCAGATGCGGTCGCGCAGGCCGGGGGAGTGCGGCTCGGGGCGCAGGAGGCCGGGAGGGTTGGGGAACATCGGACGCGGATTCGGCTCGGCGAAGCCCTCGCCCTCCAGCACGTGGAGGAGCACCTGCGTGTGCTGGCGTGCCAGGTCGGCGTCGCTCTGGCCCTCGCTCGGCACGTAGCCGAAGTAGCGGTAGCCGTCGATCACCTGCTCCGGTGATCCGCGGCTGATGCCGAGCTGGAGCCGACCGTCGCTGATGAGGTCGGCCGCCCCCGCGGTCTCCGCCATGTACAGGGGGTTCTCGTACCGCATGTCGATGACGCCGGTGCCGATCTCGATCCGACTCGTCCGCGCGCCGACGGCGGCCAGCAGAGGGAAGGGCGACGCGAGCTGCTGGGCGAAGTGGTGCACCCGGTAGTAGGCCCCGTCGCCACCCAGGTCCTCCACGGCCTCGGCCAGCTCGATCGACTGGTGGAGCACGTCGGAGGCGCTGCGCGTGGCCGAGTGCGGCGAGTCCGACCAGTGCCCGAAGGAGAGGAAGCCGATGTTCTTCATGCCCACGTCAAGCATCGGGACCGGCCCGACATTCCCTCGTGACCGATGGTCATGGTCCGATGTCCTCGTGACCGCAGCCGACGACACCGCTCCCACCGGCCTCCTGCACCTGGTTCCCGCCTCCGACTGGACGGCCGAGCCCGACCGCCCCTACGCGCCGGCGTCGCTGGAGGCCGAGGGCTTCGTGCACTGCTCGCCCGACGTGGCCACCACGCTGGCGGTCGCCACGGCGTTCTACTCCGATGCGCCGCGTCCGCTGCTGGTGCTCCACCTGGACGAGTCCCGACTGCGGGCTCCCGTCGTGCGCGAGGCGGCCGTCCCGGTGCCGCCGCCGGGCGTGGGGGACGACGTGCTCTTCCCCCACGTGCGCGGGCCGCTCGACCGCGACGCCGTGGTGCGGGTGCAGCAGGTCGTGTGGAGCGGTTCGTCCGCGGTTGACCTCGTGGAGTCCGCACCTGCGATGATGGGCGTCACGGTTCGGGGCACGGATGGGCGTGGTGTGTGAGCGAGACACGATCGGATGCACGGACGGCGGCGACGTCCATGGTCGAGCTGGTGCGCCGCGAGCTGGGTCTCAACGTCGCCTTCATCAGCGAGATCGAGGGTGACCGGCGCACGTTCCGGGCGCTCGTCTCCGACGTCGACCTGCCCATCGAGATCGGCTTCAACGAGCCGTACGAGGGCACGTACTGCGAGATGATCACGAGCGGGAAGCTCGAGGAGGTCGTCCCCGACACGTCGCGTGACCCGCTCACCGTCGATGCGTTCCACACCTCCTACCTGGGCATCGGCGCCTACGTGGGCGTGCCGATGATGCGCCGCAGCGGGGAGCTGTTCGGGACGCTCTGCGCGTTCTCGCGGAAGCCACGCCCCGACCTGTCGCCCGCCCAGGCGGAGGTCCTGCGAGCCACGGCCGTGCTCATCATGCGGCTGATCGAGGTGGAGGAGGAGGTCGACGGCAGGCTGCGCGACCTCGCCGCCACGGTCGACGAGGCGCTCGAGGCCGGGACGACGATCGACCTGCTGCCCGTCGTCGAGGTCGCCACCGGGGCGGTCGTCGGCCACGAGGCGGTCGCCCGGTTCGGCGACGGGGTGCCGTTCCGCCGTCGGCTCGCCGAGGCCCGCGAGCTGGGTCGAGGGGTCGAGCTGGAGCTGTCGGTCCTGACCCAGACCCTTGCGGCGGTGGAGGACTCCACCGTCCCGGTGGTCAGCACCTCGCTGTCGGCCGAGGCGCTCCGCGATCCGGCGTTCCAGGCCCTGATCTCGGCCATGCCGCCCTCGCGGCTCATGCTCCGCTTCGACGTCGACGAGAAGATCGACGACTACGAGGAGCTCACCCACCTGCTGCAGCCGCTCCGTCTGCTCGGAGCCCGGGTCGCGGTCGACCGCGTCGGCGACGGGTCGGCCGACCTGCGCCACATCCTGCTGCTCTCGCCCGACGTCATCCGCATCGATGCCTCCCTCGTCCAGGGCCTCTCCGAGGACCCGAGCCGACGGGTGCTGGTGGAGTCGATCGCGACGCTGGCCGCGAAGATCGAGGCCGACGCCGTCGCGCTCGGGGTGTCGTCGGACCAGGACCTGGCCTGGATGGAGGAGCTCGGCATCACCCACGTGGTGCGCGAGCTCTAGCGCTGGGCTCCGGCCGTCGCCGACGAGCGGAGAAGTTGGACGTCCGTATCCTCGAAGCGGGCTCGCACCCACGTGAGCCCGGGGCGCCCCTGCTCTCCTTGTACGAGAGCAGGGGCGCTGCCACCGCTTCGCTACCAGGGGATGACGCGAGCGGCGCGGGGCTGACACTAGGGCCTCGGGACCCCTCTGAGTGCTTCTGTCGCGAGAATGTCACCGAGAGTTACATTTCTCACGTGCCTGGCCAACCTGGTCTCGGCGAGGCCGGTCAGCGTGGCGGGGAGGACAACCCCGCGCGCCCCGCCCGTCCAGCCAGGGTCTGCGCCAGCATCACGCGGTCAGGGTCGAGCGAGACGAGGAGCAGGCGGCACAGCTCGGAGAGTCGGGCCATCTGGTCGGGATCGAGGGCATCGGCGAACAGGCGTCGCACCGTGCGCAGATGACCGGGTGCCGCCTCGGCGAGCGCGCGGACCCCGGCCGCGGTGAGGCGGGCGTGTCGAGCGCGTCCGTCGCTCTCGTCGCGGACCCGTTCGACGAGTCCGTCGGTCTCGAGGCGGCCGACCACGCGCGACAGGCGAGCCGCGGTGGCGTTCGTCTGCGCGGCGAGGTCGGACATGCGCAACGAGCGGCCGGGCGCCTCGGCCAGCTGCGCGAGTGTGAAGTAGTCGAAGAAGGTGAGCCCGGAGTCGCGGGACAGCTGGGCGTCGAGGGCAGCGGGGAGCAGCTCGGCCAGGGCGACGAGGTCGAGCCACGCGTCGGCCTCCGACTCGGAGAGCCACGCTTCGCGGGAGGGCATGGTCCGACCCTACCGGCATGGTTGTAGGTACAAGTACCATGGAGATAGTTGTACCTACAAATATCTAGGAGTCTCCATGACCGTCCACGACCTCATGCCGGTGCGCCACCGACAGCGAGCACGCGGCACGCCTGCCGTCGACGCGCCGATCGATCGCGTCCCCGCGGACTCCGCCGGGCGCACACGTCGCCTCACCGCCACCCTGTGGGCGATGCTCGCCCTGTCCTACGGGGCGGGGCTGTGGCGGCTTGCCGCCCTGCGGGACGCCGGCGTGCCCTCGACGTCGCCGGGCGCCGCGATGCTCGGCGCCCTCCTCGCCCTCATGGCGATCGGCCTGTACGTCCTCACCTTCAGCAGGGCCCACGCCGCGTCGACGACCGCTCGGGAGTCCGAGGCGGACCAGGGGCGCCCCTGAGTCTGCGGCGTGTGGGTCGGCAGATCGCCGTGCGCCTGGGACTTTGCGATACTCGCGGTATCCGACGCTGACGGCACGACAGGAGACGGCATGTCGATCCAGCACCAGATCAGGTCGCAGGCGGGGGCCCGCGCGGCCAGCACCCTGCGGTGGGGCCTCGGGCACGCCCTGCCCAGGGCTGCCATCCGTGGCTCGTCCAAGCGGGGCGACCTGCACGGTCGTCTGATCGAGGCGTCCGACGAGGCCGAGACCTTCGCGCTGTTCGACCAGATCCGCGCCGGGGGACCGCTGCACCGCGCGAGGTTCGCCTACGTCACGGCCACGCAGCCGGTGGTCAAGGAGGTGCTGACGAGTCCCGACATGCGGACCGGCATCGACTTCGGGCCGGGCGGACCGCTGGCCAAGGTCAGTGGCTGGGCCTTCCGGTCGGCGCCGCTCGGCCCGCTGACCCCGCCGTCGCTCCTGGTCACCGAGCCGCCGGACCACACCCGGTACCGCAAGCTCGTCACCCGCGTCTTCTCGGTGAAGGCCGTGCAGGGTCTGCGGGAGCGCACCCAGCAGATCGCCGACGAGCTGCTCGACGGCCTCGACCCGACCCGGCCCGTGGACCTGGTCGAGGCCTACTGCTCGCAGCTGCCGGTCACGGTGATCGCCGAGATCCTCGGTGTGCCGAGGGAGGACCAGCACCGGGTCCTGCGCTTCGGCACCGGCGCGGCGCCCTCGCTCGACCTCGGGCTGTCGTGGTCGGTCTTCCGTCGGGTCGAGTCGTCGTTGACCGAGTTCGACCGGTGGCTCGAGCAGCACATCGAGAAGGTGCGCCGAGAGCCCGGGGACGACCTGCTGAGCCAGCTGGTGACCGCGCACGACGACGGGGAGGTGCTGAGCGACGCCGAGCTCAAGTCCACCGCAGGGCTGGTGCTGGCGGCCGGCTTCGAGACGACGGTGAACCTGCTGGGGAACGGGATCCGGCTGCTGCACGACCACCCCGACCAGCTCGCCGTGCTGCGCGAGGACCCCACCGTGTGGCCGAACGCCGTCGACGAGGCCCTGCGCCACGACCCGCCGGTGCTCCTCACCGGACGCATGGCGGCGCGTGACACCGAGATCGCCGGCGAGCGAGTGCCGCGCGGCTCGATGATCACCACCCTGCTGGCCGGTGCCAACCGCGATCCCGAGGTCTTCGCCGACCCGGCGCGCTTCGACGTGACCCGTGCCAACGCGGGCGACCACGTGTCGTTCTCCTCGGGACGGCACTACTGCCTCGGAGCGGCGCTGGCCCGCATGGAGGGCGAGGTCGGCCTGCGCACGATCTTCGAGCGGTTCCCGGACCTGCGGCTCGAGCCGGGCGCCACTCGCCGACCCACCCGCATCCTGCGGGGCCACGCGACGCTCCCGGCCACGCTCGCACCGTGAGTGCGCCGAGGCTGCGGCCACGACGCACGAGTGCCCCCGGGAGGATTCGAACCTCCGCTTCCGCCTCCGGAGGGCGGCGCTCTATCCCCTGAGCTACGGGGGCCTGATGGGTACCGCGCGAGGGCGGAACCCGATCTGGCCGAGTGCGGTGTGAGCCTACCGCACGGCCGATACCGTGGGACCCGTGCCCACCGTCCTGGTTGCCGACGACACGCCGTCGATCCGGTTCCTCATCCGGACGAACCTGGAGCTCGCCGGGTTCGACGTCGAGGAGGCGGTCGACGGTCTGGACTGCCTGGAGAAGCTTCGCGAGTCGGCCGACCGAGGGAGCCTCCCCGACGTGATCACGGTCGACGTGATGATGCCGCGGCAGGACGGTGTCAGCACGGTGCACGCCATCCGGTCGGACCCCCGGCTGCGGCACCTCGGCGTGGTGATGGTGACCACCCAGAACCACCCGGCCGACGTCCAGCGGGGTGTCAAGGCCGGCGTCGACGCCTACGTGACGAAGCCCTTCGACCCCGACTTCCTCGTGGCCACGGTCCGCGACGTCATCCGCCAGCGCGCGCAGGGCTGACCGGGCAGCACCTACGGGTCGTTCCCGCGGCGCGGCGGGGCGTCGCTGCTCGATAGGCTGGCCGGGTGACTCCCGAGCAGCTCAGCGACGTGATCGTGTCCGCCCTCTCCCGGCTCGCCGACGAGGGTCGTCTGAGCCTGCCCGACGGCGTGCCGACGCAGGTGCACGTCGAGCGTCCGAAGGTCAAGGAGCACGGCGACTACGCCACCAACATCGCGCTGCAGCTGGGCAAGAAGGCCGGGCTGAACCCGCGCGACCTGGCCACCGACCTGGCCGCCGTCCTTGCCGAGCACGACGGCGTCAGCGCGGCCGAGGTCGCCGGGCCCGGGTTCCTCAACCTGCGGGTCGCCGCCTCCGCCCAGGGACAGGTCGCCGAGAAGGTGCTGCAGGGCGGAGCCGACTACGGCCGCAGCGACCTCTACGCCGGCCAGAAGGTGAACCTCGAGTTCGTCAGCGCCAACCCCACCGGGCCGATCCACATCGGCGGCGTGCGCTGGGCCGCCGTGGGCGACTCGCTCGGCCGACTCCTCTCCTTCGCCGGCGCCGACGTCACCCGCGAGTACTACTTCAACGACCACGGGGCACAGATCGACCGGTTCGCCCGGTCCCTCCTGGCGTCCGCCCGCGGACAGGACGCACCGGAGGACGGCTACGGCGGCCAGTACATCCACGACATCGCCGCCGACGTCGTCGCCAAGCACCCCGACGCCGCCTCGCTCCCCGACGCCGAGGCCGTCGAGCTGTTCCGCGCCGAGGGCGTCGACCAGATGTTCGCGGAGATCAAGGCGTCGCTGCACGACTTCGGCGTCGACTTCGACGTCTACTTCCACGAGAACGACCTGCACGAGTCCGGTGCCGTGGATCGCGCCATCGCTCGCCTCGACGAGCTGGGCAAGATGTACGAGCGCGACGGCGCTCGCTGGCTGCGCACGTCCGACTACGGCGACGACAAGGACCGTGTGGTCGTCAAGTCCGACGGGCAGGCCGCGTACATCTCCGGCGACCTCGCCTACTACCTCGACAAGCGCGAGCGCGGTTTCGACCGGTGCCTGATCATGCTCGGCGCCGACCACCACGGGTACGTCTCCCGGATGCTGGCCATGTGCGCGGCCTTCGGTGACGAGCCGGGCGTCAACCTCGAGCTGCTCATCGGGCAGATGGTCAACCTGCTGCGCGACGGCCAGCCGCTGCGGATGAGCAAGCGGGCCGGCACGGTGATCTCGCTCGAGGACCTGGTCGAGGCCATCGGTGTCGACGCCGCCCGGTACGCGCTGGCGCGGTACTCCACCGACTCCCAGATCGACCTCGACCTGGACCTGTGGGCGAGCACCACGAACGACAACCCCGTCTACTACGTCCAGTACGCGCACGCCCGCCTGTCGAGCATCCTGCGCAACGCCACCGACCTCGGCATCGAGCACGGGCTCGACCGGTTCGACCCGGGACTGCTCGAGCACGAGAAGGAGGGTGACCTCCTGCGGGCGCTCGCCAGCTTCCCCGAGGTCGCGGCACGCGCCGCCGAGCTGCGGGAGCCGCACCGGGTGGCTCGCTACCTCGAGCGGACCGCGGCGGCGTTCCACGCCTTCTACGCCGTCTGTCGGGTGCTGCCCCAGGGCGACGAGGACGTGAGCGACGTCCACCGCGCGCGCCTCGTCCTCGTCGACGCCACGCGCCAGGTGGTCGCCAACGGTCTGGCGCTGCTGGGCGTCTCGGCCCCGGAGCGCATGTGATGAGGTCCCACGAGGCGGGCGCCCTGCACGGACAGGCCGGCGACCGCGGACCCGCCTGGCTGCGCAAGCCCGACGACGCCGACGCGCTGGTCCCGCACCTGTGGGCCCAGAACGTGTCGAAGGTCGACGGCGTGGTCACCGTCGCGGGGGAGCCCGTCACCGACCTCGCCGAGGAGTTCGGGACCCCGCTCTACGTCATCGACGAGGACGACTTCCGGGCCCGGGCCCGGGCGTTCCGCGACGCGTTCCCCGACGCCGACGTCTACTACGCCGGCAAGGCGTTCCTCTGCGTCGCGACCGCCCGATGGGTGAACGAGGAGGGCCTCAACCTCGACGTCTGCACCGGGGGTGAGCTCGCGGTCGCGCTGCGCGCCGGCTTCCCTCCGGCCCGCATCGGCCTGCACGGCAACAACAAGTCGGTCGCCGAGCTGCGCCGTGCGCTCGAGGTGGGGGTCGGGCGGATCATCGTCGACTCGCTCGAGGAGATCGACCGTCTCCAGGCGCTGACCGCCGAGACCGGGCGCGAGGCCGCCGTCATGGTCCGCGTCACCGCCGGCGTGGAGGCCCACACCCACGAGTACATCTCCACGTCGCACGAGGACCAGAAGTTCGGCTTCTCGATCGCCGACGGTGCCGCGCTCGCCGCGGTCCGTCGTGTGCTCTCGGCGCAGCGTCCTGAGGGTGGGGGCCTGCGGCTGCTCGGCCTGCACTCGCACATCGGGTCGCAGATCTTCGTCACCGACGGCTTCGAGGTGGCCACGCGGCGCGTGCTGCGGCTGCACGCCCAGATCGCCACCGAGCTCGGCGTCACGCCGCCCGAGCTCGACCTCGGCGGGGGGTTCGGCATCGCCTACACCACCCAGGACGACCCGCGCTCGCCCGAGGACCTCGCCGGCGGCCTGCTCAAGATCGTCGACGACGAGTGCGCGGCGATGGGTCTGGAGGTCCCGCGCATCTCGATCGAGCCCGGCCGGGCCATCGCCGGCCCGTCCACGTTCACGCTCTACGAGGTCGGCACCACCAAG
Source organism: Aeromicrobium sp. Leaf245 (assembly GCF_942548115.1). Lineage (NCBI taxonomy): Bacteria > Bacillati > Actinomycetota > Actinomycetes > Propionibacteriales > Nocardioidaceae > Aeromicrobium > Aeromicrobium sp. Leaf245. The sequence goes on along the minus strand of NZ_OW824151.1, from coordinate 2,711,387 downwards.
GAGGTCGGTCTCGACGGCGGCGCCTCGCGTCGCTACGTGGCCGTCGACGGCGGGATGAGCGACAACATCCGTCCCGCGCTGTACAGCGCCGACTACTCCTGCACCCTCGCGTCGCGTCGGTCCACGTCGCACCCGGTGCTGAGCCGCGTCGTCGGCAAGCACTGCGAGAGCGGCGACATCGTGGTCAAGGACGAGTACCTCCCGGCCGACGTCGCTGCGGGCGACCTGCTGGCGGTGCCCGGGACCGGCGCCTACTGCCGATCGCTGGCCAGCAACTACAACCACGTGCCGCGGGCGGCCGTCGTCGCCGTCCGCGACGGCGAGGCTCGCCTCGTGCTGCGCCGCGAGACCGAGGACGACCTCTTCACGCTCGACGTCGGCTGAGCGGCTACGGCAGCCCCGCGAGCCTGAGCAGGGCGGTGAGGACCACGGCGATGCCGATGGTCGTGATCACCGACGCGCCGCGCCAGGCCGCCACGCCGGCCGTCGCGACCCCGACGGTGTCGGCGCCGGCGTGCCACCGGTCGCCGTCGGCGAGCACGCTGGTGACCACCAGGGCGGTGAGCAGGGCGGGTGCCATGAGCACGATGACCCCCGTGAACCGCTCCGGCAGGTCCCTCCCGCCCAGCAGCACGGGTCCGACGCCCTTCACCGCGGCCGTGGCCAGGGCGAGACCGAGGATCGTCCACCACACCGTGCTCATGCCGGGTCCTGCAGGTCCGGGCCAGGGGGGCCCTGCTCCCGAGGGCCTTGATCCCGAGGGCCTTGATCCCGAGGGCCCTGATCCCGACGGCCCTGATCCCGACGGCCCTGATCCCGACGGCGCAGCCCCCACAGGGCCGCGAGCCCGGCCGCCAGCACGGGCACCCCGGGCGGGGCGAAGGGCACGAGGGCGAGGGCAAGCAGCCCGCCGACGACGGCCACGCCGAGCCGGTTCCGGTCACGCAGCTCCGGCAGCAGGATGCTGAGGAAGAACGCGGGGTAGATCGCGTCGAGCCCGAACCGCTCGAGGTCGCCGATGAGGTCGCCGCCGAACGCGCCGACCACCGTGCCGAGCTGCCAGGCCACCAGCTGGGGTGCCGTCGTCCCGAACAGCCGCCAGCGGTCGAACGTCCCGTCCCCGCGGGCGGCGACCGCCCACGACGAGTCGACGACGGCCTGGCCCTGCAGCCCGCGCCACCAGGCGCGGCCAGGCAGTGACGGTGCGAGCGCCACCCCCATGGGCAGGAACCGCGAGTTCATGAGCGTGCCTGCGGCGACCGCCGCGCCGGCCCCGCCACCGGTCGCGATCACGGCGACGGCCGCGAACTGGGCGGACCCGGCGAACACCACCAGCGACATCACGACGGCCGCAGCCAGGCTGAAGCCGGCCTCTCGGGCCACCACGCCGAACGACATCGACAGCAGGAACGAGGCGAGTCCGAACGGCACGCCGAGTCTCAGGCCCTCTCGGAAGGAGGACCGTTCGGCCGGGGTCACCGCGTCAGTCTGTCATCGGGTCGCGGCGAGCCGTCAGTCGGCGCAGATGGTCTGGGCGTAGAGCCCGGACTCCTCGTTCGACGACGCCTTGCGGCCGTCGACGTCGATGCGGCAGCGGATCGTGGCGTCGGCCGAGGTCTGGGCGCTCGCGAACACGTACGGTCCCGTTCCCTCGTAGACGCGGGTGAACACGACGTCCTCGCCGGCGGAGGTGAACGTCCGCTCCTTCTTCGCGGCGTCCACGACCGTGGCGGTGAACGGTCCGTCCGACGAGAACGTCACCCGGACGGCGACCTGGACCGCGGTGGTGGCCTCCCGGGTCCCCGTCGTGTCCTGCGCCGGAGCGGCCACGGTGGCCGGGCGGTCGGCCAGGAGTGACCGCACGTCGAGCACCGCCCAGACCAGGATCACGGCGACCACCACGATGGTCACGAGACCCACCAGGGGAATCGCCCCGAGCCCACGAAGTCGACGCTTCAGGCGGCTGGATCGAGAGGACACGCGCACAGAGTAGGCGACCGCGGGACGGCGTCGGGCCCGATCGTGGCCCTGAGTCATCGGTGGATCCGCAACATCAGGGCCCGCATCGGTGGATCCTCAACCGCAGACGGCGGTCTGCGGTTGAGGATCCACCGATGGGGGAGGAATGTGAGTGGAGGACTCGATCGGCGACGGAGGGGCCGCGTCGGTCACACGAGACCGCGGTGCGGTCCGGACCCCAGCCCGGCGAGCTCGTCGTCGTGGTTGTAGACGGCGCAGCTGCGCAGGGACAGGCAGCCGCAGCCGATGCAGCCGTCGAGGTCGTCGCGCAGGCGCTGGAGGCGCTCGATCCGTCGGTCGATGTCCTCGCGCCACCGGGCCGTGAGGCGCGCCCAGTCCCGCTTGGTGGGCGTGCGGTCGGCCGGGAGGGTCTCGAGCGCCGCACCCACCTCCGCGAGGGGGATGCCCAGTCGCTGGGAGAACTGGACGAAGGCGAGGCGACGCAGGACCTCGCGCCGGTAGCGCCGTTGGTTGCCGCTCGTCCGCGTGGCGCTGATGAGTCCACGTGACTCGTAGAAGTGCAGCGCCGACACGGCCACGCCGGAGCGCTGCGACACCTCCTGGGGCGTGAGCTGGTCGGTCGGGCGCATGAGGTCTCCTCGCTCGGCTTGACCTCAACCATACTCGAGGTTGTTGCATCAGGGCATGGCGATCGGAGCAGGGGTGGGGAGAGCGCCGACGGGGAAGCCCGTCGCGCTGTGGACGGGGCCCTTGGGCCGGACGACGGTCGGGCTCTTCGCCCTGGCGTTCCTGGTGGCCTTCGAGTCGCTGGCGGTCATCACGGTGATGCCCGAGGTGGCGCGGGACCTGGACGGGCTCGGCGCGTACGCGGTCGCCTTCGCCGCGCCGATCGCCGTGAGCATCCTGTCGCGCACCGTCGCGGTGCCGTGGATCGACCGCTCCGGCCCCGGCCCGGCCCTCGCCGGGGGCGTGGCGGTCTTCGCCCTCGGGCTCCTCGCGTGCGGGACGGCGTCGACCATGACCTGGTTCCTCGTCGGGCGCGCCGTCCAGGGCTTGGGAATGGGGGCGATCGGCGTCGGTCTGTACGTCGTGGTCGCGCGGGCCTACCCGGTCGACCTGCGGCCTCGGGCGCTCGCCGTCATGACCAGCGCATGGACGCTGCCGGCCGTGGTCGGACCAGCCATCGCGGGAGGGCTCGCCCACCTGCTCGGCTGGCGTGCCGTCTTCCTGATGGCCCCGGCCCTCGCGGTCGTGAGCCTCGCCGTCGCCTGGCGGCCCGTCCGGGACCTCGGTGGAGCCGTCGAGACCCCCGACCGGGCCGGTCCGGCCGCACGACGTGTCCCGGTGGCGGCCGCCGCGACGGCCGGCGGTGCGGTGCTCCTGCTCTCCGTCGCCGGCCAGCGCGCGGTCGCGTGGTGGCCCTACCTGCTCGTGGGCTCGGCGGTGCTGCTCGCGGGGGCGGTCCGGCAGCTCGTCCTGCCACGGACCTGGACCGGCGGACGGGGCCTGCCGTCGCTCATGGGTGCCAGGTCCCTGCTCGCCTCGGCCTACTTCGCCGCCGAGGTCTACGTGCCGCTCGCCCTCGTGGACCTGCACGACGTGCCGGTGGGCCTGGCAGGCGCCGTGCTGTCCGTGGCCGCCTTCACCTGGTTCGCCGGCGCGTGGGCCGTCTCGCGTCCTGAGCGCCTCGGTCCCTTCCTGGCGACCACGCAGCGTCGGGCCGCTCTCGGCGCCGGCGCCATCTGCCTGGGCATCCTGGCGGTGCCCCTCGTGCTGCTGCCGCAGGTCCCGGTCGTGCTCGTGGTCGCGGCCTGGGCCGTGGGCGGGTTCGGCATGGGTGCGGCGATGACGTCGTTCGTCACCGAGGTCCTGTCGCGGTCGGCGCCGGGGGAGCAGGCATCGAGCAGCGCGTCGCTGCAGACCAGCGACTCCGTTGCGGAGTCCACCGCGCTGGCGCTGGGGTCGGCGGTGTTCGAGTCCGTCGTGGTCCACGGCGTGGGCGCCGCCGTGCTCGCGGCCTTCGTGGTCCCGGTGGGCTGTGCGGTCGCCGCCCTCGTGGTCCTGCGTCGCGGCTTCACCTCCTGACGGGGGCCGTCCGTGCGGGGTCGGGTCTCACGGCGACCCACTGCGGCCCGGGGCGCGGTGCGGCGCCGATAGGCTGTCCGCGTGACTACCGCACCCGCCGCCGTCCGACCCCTCAAGGTCGCCCTGCTGGGCTGCGGCGTCGTCGGCTCCGAGGTCGCACGCCTGCTGACCCGCGACGGTGACGAGCTGGCCCGGCGGATCGGTGCGCCGATCGAGCTCGTCGGCATCGCCGTCCGGCGGCTCGGGCGCGACCGCGACCTCGACCTCCCGACCGACCTCTTCACGACCGACGCCCTCGCGCTCGTGTCCCGGGGCGACCTCGACGTCGTGATCGAGGTGATCGGGGGCATCGAGCCGGCCCGCGAGCTCATCCTCGCCGCACTCGAGCACGGAGCCTCCGTGGTCACGGCCAACAAGGCCCTGCTGGCCGAGGACGGGGCCCACCTGTTCGAGTCCGCCGAGAAGGCCGAGCGCGACATCGCCTTCGAGGCCGCCGTCGCCGGCGCCATCCCGATCGTCCGCCCCCTGCAGGAGTCCCTGGCCGGTGACGCCGTGGAGCGGGTGCTCGGGATCGTGAACGGCACGACCAACTTCATCCTCGACGCCATGACCACCACCGGGGCCGGCTTCTCCGAGGCGCTCGACGAGGCTCAGCGGCTCGGCTACGCCGAGGCCGACCCGACCGCCGACATCGAGGGCTTCGACGCCGCGGCGAAGGCCGCGATCATCGCCTCGCTGGCCTTCCACACCCGCGTCACCATCGGCGACGTGCACCGCGAGGGCATCACCGACGTGACCGCCGGCGACGTCCGCTCCGCCGACGAGATGGGCTGCGTGGTCAAGCTCCTGGCCATCTGCGAGAAGATCCAGACCCCCGACGGCCCGGCCGTCTCGGCGCGTGTCCACCCCGCGATGATCGCGAAGAGCCACCCGCTCGCCAGCGTGCGCGGCGCGTACAACGCCGTGTTCGTGGAGAGCGAGTCGGCCGGACGTCTGATGTTCTACGGCCCGGGGGCCGGGGGAGCGCCCACCGCGAGCGCGGTCCTGGGCGACGTCGTCTCGGTGGCGCGCAACCGCCGCCAGGGCGTGCACGGCCCGGGCGAGACCTCCCACGCCGACCTCGAGGTGCTCGACGTCGGCCGGGCGCGCACCCGCTACCACGTGTCGATCGACGTGGACGACCGCGCGGGCGTGCTCGCGTCCGTCGCCGACGCGTTCGCCGGCTTCGACGTCTCCATCAAGACGGTCCGCCAGGAGGGCCACGGGTCCGACGCACAGCTCGTCATCGTGACCCACGAGGCCGACGACGCCGCCCTGGCCGCCACGGTCGAGGCCGTGCGCGCGCTCGACATGGTGCGCGACGTCACCTCGGTCATGCGCGTGGAGGGTCTCGACCAGTGAAGGGAACACACTGATGGCACAGCCGTGGCGCGGAGTCGTCGAGGAGTACCGAGAGTGGCTCCCGGTCGACGAGCACACCCCTGTGATCACGCTGGGTGAGGGCGGGACACCGCTCGTGCACTCCACCTGGCTGTCGGCGCTCGTCAAGGGCGACGTCTGGCTCAAGGTCGAGGGGGACAACCCCACGGGGTCCTTCAAGGACCGTGGCATGACCGCCGCGATCTCGGTCGCGGTCGGTGAGGGCGCCAAGGCCGTGGTGTGCGCCTCGACCGGCAACACGTCGGCCTCCATGACGGCCTACGCCGCACGGGCGGGCCTGACCCCGATCGTGCTCGTCCCGCACGGCAAGATCGCCACCGGCAAGATGGCGCAGGCGGTGATGCACGGCGCCGAGGTCATCCAGGTCCGTGGGGGCTTCGACGAGTGCCTCCAGCTCTCGCGCGGGCTCGCCGAGGAGTACCCGGTCGCCCTCGTGAACTCGGTCAACCCGGTGCGTCTGCAGGGGCAGAAGACGGCGTCGTTCGAGATCGTCGACGTGCTCGGCGACGCCCCCGACCTGCACGTGCTCCCCGTCGGCAACGCCGGCAACATCTCCGCCTACTGGATGGGCTTCACCGAGTACGCCGACGCCGGCCTCGCCACGCGGCGCCCCCGCATGTGGGGCTTCCAGGCGGAGGGCGCCGCACCGATCGTGCGCGGTGCGGTGGTGCCCCGCCCCGAGACCGTCGCCACGGCCATCCGGATCGGCAACCCCGCGTCGTGGCACCTCGCGGAGGCGGCTCGGGACTCCTCCGGGGGTCGCATCGACGCCGTGAACGACGAGCAGATCCTCGACGCGCAGCGCAGGCTCGGCTCGCAGGACGGCGTGTTCGTCGAGCCGGCGTCGGCCGCGGGCGTCGCCGGTCTCCTCGCCGCCGCCGAGGCGGGCGAGGTCGAGCCGGGTCTCACCATCACGGTCACGGTGACGGGCCACGGCCTGAAGGACGTCGAGACGGCGCTGTCCGGCGTCGGCTCGGTGGTCGACTCCGTGATCGACGCCGACGTGCACGACGCCGCCGCCGCTGCCGGCCTGGCCTGAGGGCGCGATGACCTCACCCTTCGTCGACCGCCCGGTGACCGTGCGCACCCCGGCGAGCAGCGCCAACCTGGGGCCGGGCTTCGACGCCCTGGGCCTGGCCCTCGACGTGCACGACGAGCTGACCGCCGAGGTGCTGCCCGGCGACGCCCTCGAGATCGTGGTCGAGGGTGAGGGTGCCGACGAGGTGAGCCGCGACGCGGGACACCTGGTCGTCCGGTCGTTCGACGCCGCGCTCGACCTCATGGGGCTGAGGCGTCCCGGCCTTCGACTCACCTGCCGGAACGTGGTCCCCCACGGACGCGGGATGGGCTCGTCGTCCGCCGCGATCGTGGGCGGCATCGTGTTGGCGAAGGCCCTCGTCGAGGGGGTCGAGGTGCTCGACGACCGGGCCACGCTGCAGCTCGCCCACGACCTCGAGGGTCACCCCGACAACGTGGCGGCCGCGCTGCTGGGCGGCCTGACGATCGCCTGGACGGAGGGGTTCGCCGCCGAGGCGCTCCGCCTCGACGTCGCGGTCCCCGTCACCCTCTTCGTGCCGGACAGCCCGGTGTCCACCGAGGCGGCTCGCGGCCTGCTGCCCGACGCCGTGCCCCACGCCGACGCCGCCGCGAACGCGGGGCGTGCGGCCCTGCTGGTGGCGGCGCTCACCCAGGCCCCGGAGCGGCTCGCGGCGGCCACCGAGGACCTCCTGCACCAGCAGTACCGGGCGTCCGCGATGCCCGACTCCTACCAGCTCGTGCGGAGCCTGCGCGTCGACGGTGTGCCGGCGGTCATCTCGGGTGCCGGGCCCACCGTGCTCGCCTTCGCGCGTGGTGTCGCCCAGGCCTGCCCCGACGGCTGGCGCGTGCTCGAGGTCGAGGTCGCGGACCGAGGTGCGCACGTCGTCGACGCCCCCTGACCCGCACGGGAGCGCGTGATCGGGGCAGGACGCCGGGGACCGGCAGCGCTGCTAGAGTGACGATCGTCGGTGTGGAGTCCGCTCCCCGACACCGTTGTTCGATCACCCGCCGTCGGCGGGTGGCCGTGGTGCCCCGGTCTTCGCCGGGAGAGTGCCCGGCGCCCCTCCCACCCAGGAAGCTCTCACGTGACCGACTCCCCGAACGACCAGGCTGCGCCCGACACCTCCGGTGCCGCGGCTGAACCGACCACCAAGCCCGCCCGCCGTGCGGGCGGCGCGCTCGGCGGCAAGGTGCTCGCCGAGCTGCGCGAGATCGCGTCCGGTCTCGGCATCGCCGACGCCGCCAAGCTGCGCAAGGGCGAGCTGATCGACGCCATCAAGCAGGCCCGTGGCGAGACGGCCACCAGCGCGGTCCAGGCCGCACCGGTCGAGGCTCCCGCAGTCGAGGCGAAGGACGAGCGCGGACCGCGGACCCGGGCCGGTGCGCGCCGTGAGCCCGCGACGGAGCAGACGCCGACCGAGGAGCAGGACCGCCGTGGCCAGGACGACGCCCCTCAGGGCGGTGCCCCCCACGAACAGGGCGCTCCCCAGGACCAGGACGGCAGGAAGCGTGACGGCCAGCGGGCCCAGGGCGCCCCGAAGAAGCAGGACGCCCCGAAGAACCAGGACGGGCAGAAGAACGACGGCCAGAAGAACCAGGACGGCCCGAAGCAGGGCGGCCGCGGGCAGGGCCAGGACGATGCCCAGCGCTCCGGCGGACCGAAGAACCAGGGCGCGAAGAACCAGAACGACAAGAACCAGAACGACAAGAACCAGAACGACAAGAACCAGAGCGACAAGGGCCAGAACGACCGGGGCCAGAACGACAAGAACCAGAACGACCGGGGCCAGAACGACGTCGACGACGAGAACGGTGGTCGCCGCCGCAACCGACGCGGCCGCAACCGTGGCGGCCGAGGCGCCGACGGCGAGCCCACCTACGCCGACGACGACGTGCTGGTCCCCGCGGCCGGCATCCTCGACATCCTCGACAACTACGCCTTCGTGCGCACCACGGGCTACCTGCCCAGCGAGAACGACGTGTACGTGTCCCTGTCGATGGTGCGCAAGTGGGGTCTTCGCAAGGGCGACGCCGTCACCGGTCAGGTGCGCCAGCCCCGTGAGGGGGAGCGCAAGGAGAAGTTCAACCCCATGGTGCGGGTCGACACGGTCAACGGGATGCCCCTGGAGGACGCTCGTGGCCGGGTCGAGTTCGCCGGTCTGACCCCGGTGCACCCCGACGAACGTCTGCGCCTGGAGACCGACCCGACGCTGGTCACGACGCGGCTGGTCGACCTCTTCGCGCCGATCGGCAAGGGTCAGCGCAGCCTCGTCGTCGCGCCGCCGCGGGCCGGCCGCACCACCCTCGTGCGCGCGGCCGCCGAGGCCGTCACGACGAACAACCCCGAGTGCCACCTCATGGTGGTGCTCGTCGACGAGCGGCCCGAGGAGGTCACGCAGCTGCAGCGTGCGGTGAAGGGCGAGGTCATCGCCTCCACCTTCGACCGGCCGGCCACCGACCACACGATCGTCGCCGAGCTCGCCGTCGAGCGGGCCAAGCGTCTGGTCGAGCTCGGTCACGACGTCGTGGTGCTGCTGGACTCCATCACGCGGCTCGGTCGCGCCTACCACCAGGCGACGCCGGCTTCCGGACGGGTGACCGCGGGCGTCGACGCGTCGGCCCTGCACCCGGTCAAGGCGCTCTTCGGGGCCGCCCGCAACGCCGAGGACGGTGGATCGCTCACCATCGTCGCCACCGCCCTCGTCGAGACCGGCTCGGCCGTGGACGAGACGGTGCTCGAGGAGCTCGACGGTGCGGCCAACAGCACGCTGCGGCTCGTCGTCGACGACCGCGGGACGGTCTTCCCGGCCGTCGACGTCATCGCCTCGCGGACCCACCACGAGGAGCTGCTCCTCGACCCGCAGGAGCTCGAGATCGTCGCCGGGCTGCGTCGCGCCCTGGCCGGTCGCGAGCCGCGCGAGGCCCTCGACGCCGTGGCCGAGCGGCTCGGTGCGACCGGGAGCAACGGGGAGCTGCTGCTCCAGCTCTCGCGCACGCCGCTGGCTTGAGCACCGGTCGTCGGTCGGGCGGGCTCGCGGATGCGTCCGCGAGCCCGCTCAGGCCCGGCCGGCCAGGTGGGTCATGAGGTCCTCCAGGTGGAGGACGCCGAGGAACCCGCCCGCGGAGTCGGTGCACGCCAGCGGCCCGAACCGGGTGCTGCGCGGGCGTGCCATCGCCCGGGCGACGGCGTCGCCGAGCGGGGTGTCCACGTGCACGGCCAGCACGTCGCTGGACTGCCACCGCCCGTGGTCGTCCTTGATCAGGACCGCGTGCGGACGCCGGTGCTCGTCGACGGCGACGACGACCTCGAAGCCGACCGTCTCCGCCAGCACCGATCGGGCCGAGCCGACGTCGTCGGTCGTGTAGGCACGGCGGACCAGGTCGCGAAGGACGCCGTCCCCGGCCGGTGCCCGGTCCCGGGGCAGGGCTCGATGAGCCTGGGGCGCGGCGCTCTGCCACACCCGTCGGGCCGGGCCGACGAGCGGTCCCTGAGCCAGCGGGACGCCGAGCTCGGAGAGGGTGCGGAGCTCCGCGGCCGTGCTGACCCCCTCGGCGAGCAGCCAGGCGTCCAGCTGGGCGGCCATGGTGCCCGTCACCTCGATGGCGTCCCGCTTCTCCGCGCTGTGCTCGATCCCCTCGACCCAGGCGCGGCCGAGCCGGACGATCGAGGGACGCAAGCGGATGACGCTGCGCAGCGTGGGCTGGGCCGCCTGCTCGCCCCCGAGCGCCACGCTGGCGCCCGCCTCGCGCAGACCCTCGAGGCGGGCTGTCGGTGCGGCGCCCACGTCCTCGGGGACGGCGCGCAGGTCCAGCACCACGCCGGACAGGTCGCCGCGTGACGTCAGGACCGACATGAGCGCCGGGTCGTCGAGGTCGCCGGGGCCCCCGTCGCCCAGCCCCAGGGGGACGGTCAGGAACGTGTCGGGGGGCAACGTCGCCGCGGCCGCGAGAGCGGCGGTCATGATCGAGCACGGGTCGTCGACGACGTCCTGCGACCGGCGTGCGCCCACCGGGGAGGCCACCGTCTGGTAGCCGGCCACCACGCCGCGCGCGAGGTCGAGGATCGGACTGAAGGCGACGTCGGCATCGATCCGCTGGGGCGTCGAGACGACCCAGGGTGCGACGGACATCAGACGGGTGCGGGTGTGGTGCGGATCGAGGCCCGGACCGCCGCGACCAGCTCGGCCGGGACCTCCACCAGGCCGTGGACCGCCGCAGCGTGGTCGGCCACGCGCGCGAGGACGGCCTCGTCGGACGGCTCCTCCCACCGGGCGGTGCACCCGGGGACGACGTCCCCACAGGCGAACGACTTCATGACGACTCCCTCGTCCCGGCGTCCCTGCTGGATGGCTCCCCATCCACCGCCGTGCCGACATCGTAGGGCGGGGTGCGCCGCCTCGTCGGGCTTTCGCGGGATCAGGAGGTGTGTGCAGGATCGAGGACTCCTGCGGCGCTCGGGCCGTGAACCTAGGATGAGCGCGTGACCACTGCATACGACTTCACCGCGAACGCGATCGACGGAACCCCGCGCGAGCTCGCCGACTACCGGGGCAAGGTGCTGCTCGTCGTGAACACGGCGACCCAGTGCGGCTTCACACCACAGCTGGCCGGCCTGGAGGAGCTCTACGCGAGCTACGCCGACCGCGGCCTCGTGGTGCTGGGCTTCCCGTGCGACCAGTTCGGCGGGCAGAACCCCGACTCCGACGACGACACCGCCGCCTTCTGCGAGCGGAACTACGGGGTCAGCTTCCCGATGTTCTCGCAGGTCGAGGTCAACGGCGACGACGCGCACCCGCTCTACCAGTGGCTGCGCAGCGAGAAGAGCGGGTTCGCCGGGAACAAGATCAAGTGGAACTTCACCAAGTTCCTCATCGACACCGAGGGCAACGTGGTCAAGCGGTACGGCTCGACCACCAAGCCCGAGAAGATCGCCTCCGACATCGAGGCCCTGCTCGCCTCCTGAGCGGGTCCTCCACCCCACGCACCGGCGGGCGCGGCGCGCCGGTCACGGGCATCGGGGTGGGGAACAGACGGGGCACGATTTGGGTTGACCAGGGTGCCCCTGGCAGAATCCAGCCTTGGTCCTGGTTCACGGCCCGCGCCGCGGTCCGACCCAGTACCGACGAGAGGACATCATGAAGCGCGACATCCACCCCACGTACGTCGAGACTCAGGTCACCTGCACCTGCGGCAACTCGTTCACCACCCGCAGCACCGCCACCGAGGGATCCCTCCGTGCCGACGTGTGCTCGGCCTGCCACCCGTTCTACACGGGCAAGCAGAAGATCCTCGACACCGGCGGCCGCGTGGCCCGGTTCGAGAAGCGCTACGGCAAGAAGTAGCTCCTCCGACACGCCGACCCGATCCCTCGAGGGACGGGTCGGCGTCGTCGTCCCAGGGCCGCCGGCCCAGGGACCGGACGCGTCGTCGAGACGCCGAGGGCACGAGAGGATCGCCATGTTCGAGGCTGTCGAGGGCCTGGTCGCCGAGCACGCCGAGCTCGAGCGGCAGATGGCCGATCCCGCCCTGCACGCCGATGCCGGCCGTGCCAAGCGCGTCGGCCGGCGGTATGCCGAGCTCGGCGCCGTGGTGGGCACCTACCGCGAGTGGCAGCAGGCGGTCGAGGACCTGCAGGCCGCGCGTGAGCTCGAGCTCGACGACGAGGCGGCCGAGCTCGAGGCGACGCGTGCAGCCCTCGCCGAGCGGCTCCAGCGCCTGCTCGTCCCGCGGGATCCCGCCGACGGCAAGGACGTGATCCTGGAGGTCAAGGGCGGGGAGGGTGGCGAGGAGTCGGCACTCTTCGCCGCCGACCTGCTGCGCATGTACACCAGGTTCGCCGAGCGCAAGGGCTGGCGGGTCGAGATCATCGACGCCACGGAGTCCGCTCTCGGTGGCTACAAGTCGGTCACCGCCTCGGTCGCGGCGAAGGGCACGCCGGAGCCCGGTCAGGCACCGTACGCGCTGCTCAAGTTCGAGGGCGGGGTGCACCGCGTGCAGCGCGTCCCCGTCACCGAGTCGCAGGGACGGATCCACACGTCGGCGGCCGGCGTCCTGGTGCTGCCCGAGGCCGAGGACGTCGACGTCGAGATCCACGACGCCGACCTGCGCATCGACGTCTTCCGGTCCTCCGGCCCGGGTGGTCAGAGCGTGAACACGACCGACTCGGCGGTGCGCATCACCCACCTGCCGTCGGGCCTCGTGGTGAGCTGCCAGAACGAGAAGAGCCAGCTGCAGAACAAGGAGCAGGCCCTGCGGATCCTCCGGGCGCGGCTGCTCGAGGCGGCCCAGGCCGCAGCGGACGCCGAGGCCTCGGACGCCCGCAGGTCCCAGATCCGCACCATGGACCGCTCGGAGCGGGTGCGCACCTACACCTTCCCCGAGAACCGGATCTCCGACCATCGCACCGGGTACAAGGCCTACAACCTCGATGCCGTGATGGACGGCGCGCTCGACGACGTGATCGGCTCCCTCGTGGACTCCGACCTCGCCGAACGACTCGAGTCGGTCGACGGGACGAGAGCGTGAGCCGAGTGCGCAGCCAGGCCGAGCGGCTCCTGGACGAGGCCACGGACACGCTGACGGCCGGAGGCGTCGCGTCGCCGCGGGTCGACGCCGAGATCCTGCTCGCCCACGTGACCGGGACGCCACGCGGCCTGCTCCTGACCGCACGGCCGCAGGGTCCCCAGGCGCAGGTGTACCGCGACATGGTCCAGGCGCGGGCCCGGCGGGTCCCGCTGCAGCACCTCACCGGCTCGGCCGGGTTCCGCTACGTCGACCTCGAGGTCGGCCCGGGGGTCTTCGTCCCCCGTCCCGAGACCGAGCTGCTCGCGGGGTGGGCCGTCGAGCAGGCGGCCGCCGTCGTCGCCGCACGCGAGGAGCCGCCGGTGGTCGTGGACCTCTGCACCGGCTCGGGCGCCATCGCGTTGTCGATCGTGCACGAGGTGCCGCGGGCCCGGGTGCACGCCGTCGAGCTCGACGAGGCCGCCTACGGCTGGGCCGAGCGCAACCTGGGCGACACCGGCATCGACCTTCGACTCGGGGACGCCTTCGAGGCGTTCGCGGACCTCGACGGCACCGTCGACGTGGTCGTCTGCAACCCGCCGTACATCCCGCTCGAGGCCTGGGAGAGCGTCGCCCCCGAGGCGCGCGACCACGACCCGTCGCTCGCGCTGTGGTCGGGCGACGACGGTCTCGACGCCATGCGTGCGCTCGAGCAGGCCGCGTGGCGGCTGCTGCGCCCGGGTGGCTCGGTCGGGGCCGAGCACGCCGACGCGCAGGGCGAGTCCGCCCCCGGTGTGTTCGCCGGACGTTGGTCCGACGTGCGTGACCACGTGGACCTCGCGGACCGGCCCCGCTTCCTCACCGCCCGTCGCCCCTGAGGCTCGCCCCGCCGACGGCGCTCCCGCCGTCGCCGCGGGTCCCGTGCGCTGCCGTGGGGGCCGTCCGCGACCGTCCGAACGGTCCGCTGCGCCGGGCCGTGTGACGTGACCCACGCCTTCCTGGCTCGTTCTCTTCCCCGAGAGGCCCTGAACTAGTACCTTCGTACAGGTATCATCTGCGGCGGTGAGGGAGGTCGGATGAGCGCGGACACGTCGGTGCCCCCAGGCGCGGCCTCCGGACGCCTGGCGCGCACCGCCACGGGCCTGCGTGCCTCCGGCAACGCCGGCCTCGAGACCTTCGGCGAGATGATCCTCCTCGGCCTCGGGTCCCTGCGCTTCGCCGTCGTCGACATCCTGCGCGGCCGGTTCGCCTGGCGCGAGTACGTCGAGCAGGCCTGGTTCATGACGCGCGTGGCCCTGCTGCCGACGATCCTCGTCGCGATCCCGTTCGGCGTGATCGTGGCGGTGCAGGTCGGTGCGGTCGCGTCGCAGATCGGTGCGGTCTCGTTCTCCGGGGCGGTCAACGGCATCGGCGTGCTCCGCCAGGGCGCGCCGCTCGTCACCTCGCTCCTCATGGCCGGAGCCGTCGGCTCGGCCATCTGTGCCCAGATCGGCTCGCAGACCGTGCGCGAGGAGATCGACGCCATGCGGGTCATGGGACTCAACCCGACGCAGCGCATCGTGGCACCGCGCATGGTCGCAGCGGTCACGGTCGGCCTGCTCCTCAACGTGGTGGTGGCCGCCACCGCCATGACCACCGGCTACGCGCTCAACGTCGGGTCCGGCGACGTCAGCTCGGGCACCTACATCGGGTCCTTCACGAGCTTCGCCCAGCCCTCCGACCTGCTGCTCGCCGAGGCCAAGGCCGCGATCTTCGGCTTCATCGCCACGATCGTGGCGTGCCACAAGGGTCTGTCGGCGCAGGGCGGCCCCAAGGGCGTCGCCGACGCCGTCAACGCCAGCGTGGTGATCAGCGTCATCGCCCTGGCCGTCGTCAACGTCGTGATCACCCAGGGCTACGTCATGCTCGTGCCGCAGAGGATGGCATGAGCGGCCTGGAACGCGCCGGCCGGCGCGCCATGGCGGCGCCGGGGAACGCGCTGGAGCTGATGGGGGCCCAGCTGACCTTCGTCGCGAAGGTGGTGGGGGCGATCCCCGCGACGCTGCGCACCTACCGGCTCGAGACGTTCAGGATCCTCTCCGACATCAGCTGGGGGACCGGTGCGCTGCTGGTGGGGGGCGGGACGGTCGGCGTCATGGTGCTGCTGTCCCTGTCGGCCGGGACCTCCCTGGGCATCGAGGGCTTCAACGGGCTGGAGACCATCGGCCTGGCACCTCTGACCGGCTTCGTGTCCGCGGTCGTGAACACGCGCGAGCTCGCCCCGCTCATCGCGGCGCTCGCCCTGGCCGCCCAGGTCGGCTGTCGCTTCACCGCACAGCTCGGATCGATGCGGGTGCACGAGGAGATCGACGCCCTCGCGGTCATGTCGGTCCCGCCCCTGCACTTCCTGGTCACCACCCGGCTCGTCGCGGCGATGGCGGCGATCCTTCCGCTCTACCTGATCGGGCTGGCGGGCTCGTACCTGGCGACCCAGCTCTCCGTCACGTTCATCTTCGGACAACCGCCGGGCACGTTCGAGCACTACTTCACCTCGTTCGTCGCCCTGCGCGACGTGCTGCTGTCGGTCGTGAAGATCCTGGTGTTCGCCGCTGCCGTGACGCTCATCCACTGCTGGTTCGGGTTCACCGCGAGCGGTGGGGCGCAGGGTGTCGGCGAGGCGACGGGCCGGGCGATCCGGGCCAGCATCGTCGTCGTGGTCCTGCTCGACATGGTGCTCACCCTGCTCTTCTGGGGCGGCGACCCCGGCGTCCGGATCGCGGGGTGATGCGGCGATGGACCTGACGACGATCGATCCCGACGACCCCGGCCGCGCGGTCCTCGTGCGCCGCGGCCTCGTGCTCGTGGTGCTCCTGGTGCTCGTGGGCGCGGCCCTGGCCGCGGTGTCGCGAGGTGCCCTGGCGGACGACACGACGGCGCACGCCCTCGTCGACGACGCCGGCGGGTCGCTCGTCCCGGGCTCGGACGTCAAGCTCGACGGCGTGATCGTCGGACGCGTCACCTCGATCACCCAGGAGCCGGGCACGACGGCCGACGGTGCCGACCCCTCGGTGCGGATCGACCTGCGCATCGACGAGCGGCACGCACGTGAGGTCCCGGCGCAGGTGACGGCGCGCGTGCTGCCCGCCACGGTGTTCGGCACGACCTACGTCGACCTGGTCCGACCCCGGAGCGAGCGCGGCACCCTGCGAGCCGGTGCCGCCATCGAGCAGGCCCGGGACGCCGAGACGCTCGAGCTGCAGGACACGCTCGACAGCTCCTACCGCATCCTCACCGCCGTGGAGCCGGCCGAGCTGTCGGCCACCCTGGGTGCGCTCGCGACGGCGCTCGACGGCCGCGGCGACCAGCTCGGCGGCACGATCGAGACGGTCTCCGGCTACCTCGGCCGCCTGGAGCCCCGGCTGCCGCTGCTGCGCGAGGACCTCGAGCTGTTCGCGCAGAACATGACGACGCTGGCCGAGACGTCGCCGCAGCTGCTCGACGCCACGCGCAACGCGCTCGTGACGAGCCGCACGATCGTGCAGAAGCGGGCGCAGCTCACCACGCTCCTCGCCGGGAGCAACGCCCTCGTGGGCGAGGGGCGTCGGGCGCTCGACGCCGTCGGGGACCCGTTCGTCGAGGCGCTCGACGGTGCCGCGGTCGTGGTCGACGCCATGTACGACGAGCGCGCCGGTCTGCCCGACAGCTTCACCTCGTTCGTCGACTTCGCCGCCAAGCAGGCCAAGACGTTCTCGCAGGGCTCCTACATGTCGACGAACGTCTTCATCAAGACCGGCGACGACGCGCCGTACACCGCGTCGGACTGCCCCACCTACGGGACGGCCCGCGGCCCGCGGTGCGGTGGCACGCCGGGCTCGACCGGCAGCGGCACGAACACCGCGACGCCCGCCGACGACGCCCTGGTCGCCGAGCTCCGCGACATGCTCGACGAGCTGGAGGCCGCCCCCCAGGGTGGTGTCGCCGAGCTCCTCGGGCGCCCCTACCTGGAGGGCGGCGACCGATGAGGGCCACCGTCGTCAAGCTCGTCACCTTCGCCACCGTGTGCGTGCTCGTCCTCGTGGTGCTCGCGAACACGATGCTGAACAGGACGGAGGGGACCACCCGGACCTACGTGGCGGACTTCACCTCGGTCAGCGGGCTGCGCGTCGGCGACGACGTGCGCGCCGCCGGTGTCCGGGTCGGTCGCGTCGACGGCATCGAGCTCGTCGGTGGTGACACCGCCCGCGTGCGGGTGTCCGTGGGGGAGGGGCAGCGTCTGACCGACACCACGGGCATGGTGATCCGCTACCAGAACCTGCTCGGCCAGCGGTACCTGGCGCTGCTGCCCGGCCGTGAGCGGGGCACGGCCCTGGAGCCGGGCAGCGTCGTCCCGACGTCGCGCACGAGCGCCGGCTTCGACCTCACCGCGCTGCTCAACGGCTTCGAGCCGCTCTTCGAGACGCTCCGGCCCGAGGACGTGAACCAGCTCGCGGAGTCGGTGGTCAAGGTGCTCCAGGGGGAGGGCGGCACGGTGGAGAGCCTGCTCGACGAGACGGCGACGCTCACGCGCAACCTTGCCGACAAGGACGCGGTCGTCACCGACGTCCTCACCCACCTCACCCCGGTGCTCGAGAACCTCGTCGACCGCGAGGACGACCTCACCGCCACGGTCGGGGAGCTGCGGGCGCTGATGACCGGCCTGGCCGAGCAGCGCACCACGATCGGTGAGTCCATCGACGGCATCTCCGAGCTCTCCCGGGTCACGGCCGACCTCGTCGAGGACACCCGCCCCGACGTCGCCCGGGTGACGACGGCGCTGCGCACCACCGCGGCGCTGTTCGCCGACAACATGGGCGAGCTGCAGACCATGCTGGCCGCCGTGCCGACCGCCACCGGCGCGTTCGCCCGACCGATGTCCTACGGCACCTGGCTCAACATGTACATCTGCAACCTCGGGGTGGAGGTCGGTGGTGAGCTGATCAACCTCGGCTCCACCGACGGCCCCTACTCGGAGGTCTGCCGATGAGCGATCGACGGACGCACGCACGCCGCGTCGGCATGGTCGGGGTCGTCGGACTGGGGGTCCTCGGCCTGCTCGTCCTGGCGCTCAGCGTCATCCCGTTCGGCCAGCGCACGTACACCGCCGAGCTCGAGCACACGGCCGGCCTGCGGGTCGGCGAGGAGGTCCAGGTCGCCGGCGTCGGCGTGGGGGAGGTGACCGGGATCCGACTGGCGAAGGATCGCGTGGTCGTGACCTTCACCGCCGACCGCGACGTGCGGCTCGGTCGGTCCACGGGGGTCGCCGTCAAGGTCGCGACGCTGCTCGGGAGCCACTTCCTCGAGGTGGCACCGCGCGGCACCGGTGACCTCGCCGACGCCAGGATCCCGCTCGCGCGGACCTCGGTGCCCTACAACCTGCAGGACGTCGTCGACGCCTCGACCGACGCGCTGCAGACGCTCGACGCCGAGGGTCTGGCCCGCTCCATGAACGTCATGGCCGACGTGCTCGGTCGCACCCCCGACGAGACGAGGGCCGCGGTCGAGGGCGTGGCCGACCTCGCGCGCGTCGCGTCGCGGCGCAGCGACCAGCTGTCCCGTCTCCTGGCGGCCAGCAACGACGTGACGGGCACGCTCAACCGCAACGCCGACGCCGTGCTCGACCTGCTGGAGCAGTCGACGCTCGTGCTCGGCGAGCTGACCTCCCGTCGTGAGGTGATCGACCAGATGCTGTCCGACGCGCTGCGCATGGCCGTGCAGGTGCGCGGTCTGCTCGACGACACCGAGGAGGACCTCGACCCGATGCTGCGCGACCTCACCACCGCTCTCGACGGTCTCGAGGACGCCCGCGACGACGTGACGAAGGCCCTGTCGTCGTTGGCCACGATGACGAAGTACGTCGCCAACGCCTCGGGCAACGGACCCTGGCTCGACCTGCACGTGCCGGTCGCCATCAACGACAACCTCGCGTGCCTCGCGAGCCCGGACGAGTGCTCATGAGGACCCGACGGTGGTGGCGGGCCCTCCTGCCCGTGCTCGTGGTGGCGCTCGTGGCCCCGCTGCTCTCGAGCTGCGTCGGCTCCGGTGGCCGGACCGTGACCGTGCAGCTGCGCGACGCCGCAGGACTCTTCGAGGGCAACGACGTCGGCGTGCTGGGGGTGCGGGTCGGTGAGGTCGTCGAGGTGCGCCCCCGCGGCGGGCACGTCGACGTCACCCTGCGTCTGGACGACGGGATCGACGTCCCGGCCGACGCCGCCGCGGTGGTGGTGTCGCGGTCGGTCGCCACGGATCGCTACGTCGAGCTCACACCGGTCTACCGCGACGGAGCGACGCTGGGCGACGGCGACGTGATCCCCCTGGAACGGACGCGGACACCGGTCGAGTTCGACGAGCTGCTCTCGACGCTGGAGTCCACGTCGTCGGCCCTGGGCGCGGACGGTGGGGACGCGCTCAACGGCCTGCTGACGTCGTCGGCGGCCAACCTCGACGGGAACGGTGGCGCGATCCGCGACGGGCTGGCCGGGATGGCCGACGTGCTGGGCACCATCGACGCCCAGCTGGGCGACGTCGAGGGCACGATCACCGGGCTCGACCAGCTGACGACGGCGGTGGCGAACGACGACCAGGTGGTCCGGCAGTTCGTGGACCAGGTCGCCGAGGCCACCACGATGCTCGATGAGCAGCACGAGTCGATCGAGGCGACGTTCGACGCCGTCACGGCCATGGTGCGCGAGGTCGGCATCGTGGTGCGCGACCAGCGCGGGCGGATCAGCTCGCAGATGGACGACTTCGTGGCGCTCGCCCAGGACCTCGCCGACCACCAGGCCGAGTACGAGCAGCTCCTCGACACCGGCCCGCTCATGCTGCAGAACCTGGTCCGGGCGATCGACGAGAACGACCGGCTCAGCTTCCGCACCCGTCCGCTCGACCTCGTGCCCGGCAGGACGGTGGTCGCCGACCTCTGCGAGCGCGCGCCGCAGGACGCGTGCGAGCGACTGGGCCTGCTCGACCTCCCGCTGTGGACCGTCCTGCTGACGCTGGCGGGGGTGAGCGAGGGATGACCTCCTCGACGCGCCGCCTGGGCCGTGCCGTGGTGGGCGTGCTGCTGGCCGTGGCCCTGGCCGGGTGCAGCACCACGGCCTCGGACCTGCCGCTCCCCGGGAGCCGACTGGGCGGCGACTCCTACCCGTTGTCGGCGGAGTTCGACGACGCGCTCAACCTCGCGGTCGGCGCGCCGGTCAAGAGCGGCGGTGTGCTGGTCGGGCGCGTGCGGGAGATCTCGGTCCGTGACTTCCGGGCCCGCGTCACGATGGACGTGCTCGCGGACCGTCGGCTCCGTCAGGGCACCACGGTGCGGCTGCGCGCCACGACGCCGCTCGGTGAGCTCTTCGTCGACGTCGGCGAGGAGGGCGCGGACGGTCCGTTCCTGGCGCCGGGCTCCGTGCTGGCCGCGGGCGACGCGTCGAGCGCGCCCACCATCGAGGACACCATGTCGGCCGCCTCGATGCTCATCAACGGTGGTGGGCTCGGCCAGGTCCAGACCATCGTCGAGGAGGCCAACGCGGCACTCGGGGGCCGCGAACCGGCCGTGCGCACCGCGCTGCGCAGGATGGCGGGGACGGCGTCGGCCCTCAACGCCTCCGACGACGAGCTCGATTCCGCCCTCACCGCCCTGGCCGAGGTCTCGCGGGTCCTCGACGAGCGCGAGGACGTGGTCGACGCGGCCCTGACCGACCTTCGCCCGGCCGCCGAGGTCGTCCGGGAGAACACCGACGAGCTCGTGGACCTGCTCAGCGGGATCGACCGGCTCGGCGCCGACGTCGTGGACGTGGTCGGCCGCTCGCGCGACGACCTCACCACGGTGCTCGCCCAGGCGGGGCCGGTGTTCGAGTCGCTCAACACGACGGCGGACGAGTTCGAGCCGGGCCTGCGGACCCTCGTGGGCTTCTCGAGGCTCATCGACGAGGCGGTGCCGGCGGAGTACCTCAACACGTACCTGTACTTCCAGACCTCCGTGAGCGTCGGGCTGCCGTCGTTGCCAGGGGTGGGCGACCTCGACCTGCCGCGGATCGAGTCCCCCGGGACGGACGGGCTGTCCGGGGACGGGCTGGTCGACGGGATCGAGTCGTTGGTCGGGTCGCTCCCGGGCCTCGGCCGCATCGTGCCCCCGAGCGGCGCCTCCTCGGGATCGGGCGCCGACGCCTCGAGCGGCGGCGGTCTCACCGGACTGGGTCTCGACGGACTGCTGGGAGCCGCGCGATGAGCCGTCCGATGCCCATGAGGTACCGCACGAGCGCGTTCGCGCTGCTCGCCGTGCTGGTCCTGGTCTCGATGCACCTCTACACCTCCGTCCTGGGCGGGACGGTCGGTCAGCGCCAGGATCGCGTGGAGGTCGACCTCGCCACGACCGGCGGTCTGTTCGAAGGGTCGGGCGTCACCTATCGCGGGGTGCGCATCGGGAAGGTCGACACCGTCCGCGCCCAGGGGTCCGGAGCCGTCGCGACCCTGTCGCTCGACCCCGGTGCCCAGGTCCCGGCCACGGCCAGGGCGGTCGTGCGCTCGCTCTCCCCGGCCGGTGAGCAGTTCCTCGACCTGCAGCCGGAGCAGCACCGCGCACCGTGGCTGGACGACGGCGACCGCATCGCGGCGTCGGCGACCACCACGCCGACGACGGTCGCACAGACCCTGCGCTCGGTCGACGACCTCATGTCCGACGTCGACACCGCCGCCCTGCGGACCACGCTGCGGGAGCTGCGCGTGGCCTTCGAGGACCCCGACGACCTGCGCCGTGTCCTCGACTCCGGCTCGCGGATCGTCGAGACCCTCGACCGCACGTGGCCGGAGACCGAGCGGCTCCTGGTCAACGGACGCACGGTGCTGCGGACCGGGGTGGACGTGGAGGACGAGTTCCGCGAGTTCGCGCGGTCCGCCGAGTCGTTCACCGCCTGGCTCGCCGACTACGACCCGACCCTCCGCACCAGCATCGAGACCCTCCCGGCGCGGGTCCAGGACCTGAGGGAGCTCACGTCGCTCGTCGCGCTCAAGCTGCCGCGGGTGCTCGACGAGATGATCGTCTTCGCCGACATGACGATCCCGCGCGACCAGCACCTGCGCGAGCTGCTCCGGGTGTTCCCCAGCGGGTTCGACCGGTTCGCCGAGGCCGTGAAGGGCGGGCGACTCCAGACCAACATGCTGGTCTCGCCCGGTGGGGTGTGCTCCTACGGCGTCGCCGACCCGAGCCCCAAGCACGCGGAGCGCCGGCCGATCGATCCGGACCGCTCGTGCCCGACGACGTTCGGCGGCCAGCAGCGCGGGTCGTCCAACGCGCCCCTGCCGCAGGACCGACGGTGACGACCTCGCGCGGCAGTGCCGTGGAACGCCTGTCGTCGGGCGGGGACCGGCGGGTGCGTGTCGTGGCCCTCGCGCTGGCGGTGGCGCTGCTTGCCTCGGTCGTCGGTGCGGCGTGGCTCGTCCTGTCCGGTCGCTCGGCACAGCAGCGTGCGGACGCCGCGGCGGAGGCCACGGCCGTGGCGCGCGACCGCGCCGTCCAGCTCACGAGCTACACCGGCGAGACCTTCGACGCCGACACGGCGTGGGCGCGCACCGGCGCGACCCCGCAGTTCGCGCGGGAGTACGCCGAGGCGAACGAGCCCGTCGCCCAGGTGGCGCGCCGGGTCGAGGCCCGTGCGGTCGGCGACGTCGTCGAGGCGGTCGGCAGGGCCGTCTCCGCCGACGAGGTCGAGGTGCTGCTGTTCGTCGACCAGACCATCACCCGCGGCAGCGACGGCACCCAGCGCACCGAGCGGAGCCGGGTGGTCATGACCATGGTCCGCCAGGACGGTGCCTGGCTGGTCGGCGACGTCGTGCTGCGCTGACCCGGCGCGCCGGGAGGTCCTCGGCGACGGGTGTGCTCGCAGGGCGTCCGCCTGCCGATAGGCTCCCGGACCATGGCAGTCGTCCTGGTCCACGCGGCCGCCTTCGCCTTCGGCGTGGGCTCGGCGATCCTGCCGATGTTCCTCAACGCCGAGATCTACGTGCTGAGCCTCGGCGCCCTCGTCGACAGCCGGTTCGACCTCGCCCTGGTCATCCTCACGCTCGGCGTCGGCACGGTGGTCGGCAAGGCGATCGTGTTCCAGCTGGTGCGCACCGGGTCCGCCCGCTACCGCAAGCAGGCCGAGCGCCGACCGCCGCGGAACCGGGTGACCGCGTGGCTGCGCCGTACCGGCGACCTCCTGCTCACCTGGCTCGACCGCCCCGTGGCCGGTGCGGCCACGGTGTTCCTGTCGGCGCTCGCCGCCGTGCCGCCGCTCGCGGTCGTGACGCTGCTCGCCCCGCTGTCCCGCCAGCGGCTCTGGGTCTTCCTCGCCATGGTCTTCCTGGGTCGGACCATCCAGTTCCTCGCCATCGCCTTCGTCATCCACGGTGTGCTGTGAGGCCCTGGGCAGACGGCGTGTCGGACGGCGTGGGCAGACCGCGTGGGCGCTGCGTCGGCGCTGGCGCGGCCGTTAGGGTGTCCCGGTGAGGTACGACTGCGCCGACGAGGAGACACGCCAGACCGGGATCGACGCCGCCCAGGGCGTGCTCGAGTCCGGTGAGCTGGTCGTGGTGCCCACCGACACGGTGTACGGGCTCGCCGCCGACGCGTTCTCGCCCGAGGCCGTGCAGCGCCTGCTCGACGCCAAGGGCCGGACGAGGCAGATGCCTCCGCCCGTGCTCGTGGGCGCCCCCACGACCCTCGAGGCGCTCGCCACCGACGTCCCCGGATGGCTCCGGTCCATGACCACCGAGCTCTGGCCCGGGCCGCTCACGATCATCTGCCGTCAGCAGCCGTCCCTCACGTGGGACCTGGGCGAGACGCACCACACCGTGGCCGTGCGGATGCCGGACCACCCCGTCGCTCTCACGCTGCTCAAGCAGACGGGCCCGCTCGCGGTGAGCAGCGCGAACCTCACCGGCGAGCCCGCCGCCGTCACCGTCGACGACGCCGAGCGCATGCTGGGCGACGCGGTGGCCGTCTACCTCGACGCCGGGACCAGCCCCGGCGGCACCGCCTCCACGATCCTCGACGTGACCGGCAGCTCGCCACGCATCCTGCGCGAGGGACCGGTCACCCTCGACGTCCTCCACCGCTACAACAACACCGTGGAGCCGTTCGGTGCGTGAGTACCTCGTCGTCTTCGGGGTCGCCCTCGGGGTGACCTACCTCCTCGCCTCGATCGCGCGGATGCTCGCGGTGCGCTTCGGGGCCGTGGCCCGCGTGCGCGACCGCGACGTCCACGCCATCCCCACCCCGTACTTCGGCGGCCCCGCGATGCTCGGCGGGCTCGTGTCGGCCTACCTCGTGGCGACCCACCTGCCGTTCCTGTCGCGCAACGACGACGCGGTCTTCGGCGACGCCCAGGCGGTCATCGTCGGGGGAGCGGTGATCTGCGTCGTGGGCGTGATCGACGACCTGTTCGAGCTCGACGCCCTCAGCAAGTTCGCCGGCCAGGTGCTCGCCGGGGTCGTGGTGGTGGCCATGGGGGTGCAGTTCCTGTACCTGCCGCTCTACAACAACTACCTGGGTCTGGACAACGCGCAGTCGATCATCTTCACGGTGCTGCTGATCGTCACCACGGCCAACGCGGTGAACTTCGTCGACGGCCTCGACGGCCTCGCTGCCGGCATGGTCGCGATCGGCGCCGTCGCGTTCTTCTCGTACGCGTTCTCGCTCGCCGTGGTCAACGGCGAGACGCGCGCCATCGCCGCCGCCCTCCTGACCGCGGCGCTGGCCGGGGCGTGCATCGGGATCCTGCCGCACAACTTCTTCCCGGCCCGGATGTTCATCGGCGACTCCGGCTCGATGCTCATCGGCTTCATGCTCGCCTGCTCCTCGATCAGCCTCACGGGCCAGTTCCCGGCCACGAGCCTCTCCGAGGGCGTGGGCGGGGGAGCGGCGAGCTTCCTGCCCGCCCTGCTGCCGCTGTTCCTGCCGTTCGCGATCCTGCTCGTCCCCTTCCTCGACCTGGCGCTCGCCGTGGTGCGCCGCACCCGGGCCGGGCGCTCCCCGTTCAGCCCGGACAAGATGCACATCCACCACCGGCTGCTCGAGATCGGCCACTCGCACCGCCGTGCCGTGCTGCTCATGTACGCGGCGGCCGGGCTCGTGGCGTTCGGCAGCGTCGTGGTGAGCCTGTTCAGCGGGTGGCAGTCGATCGTCGGATTCGTCGTGCTCGCCCTGCTCACGGCCGCCTCGGCCTTCGTGCTGCCTCGGTTCGAGGGTCGCGTGTGGAACCGCCCGTGAGCGGCTCGGCTCCGGACCCACGGCCCACCGTCCGGCGGGTGGTCCCCGTCGCGGTCCCGATGGTGGTCGCCGTGCTGCTGTGCGCGACGGTCGCCGGCGCCACCCACGGGTGGCCGGGGGTGCTCGGCGCCATCCTCGCCGGGATCGTGGTGGTGGCCTTCCTCGGCTCCACGCCGCTGGTGATGAACCCGGTCGCGCGCTCGAGCCCGGTGCTCGCCCTGCCCGCGGCGGTGCTGTTCTTCCTCGTCAAGGCGTTCGCCGCCATGGCGGTGCTGCTGCTGCTCTTCGACGTCGGTGGGGTGGCCGAGCACGTCGACCGCCGTGCCTTCGGCCTGTCCGCCGTGGTGTGCAGCCTGGTGTGGACGGCCCTGCAGGTCCGGGCGTTCCGCCGCCGTCGAGTCCTCACGTATGACCTGGACGACACCCCGTCGTGACCTCCTGGTAGCCTCTCGAGTGCGTCGAAGCCCAGCCGGTTCCCGGTCGGTCACGACGTGAACGATGACGCTGGCCGTATGCCGGATCGCCGACTTCCCAGTCGGAATCGACCGCGCCATGAGACAAAGGTGACCGAGTGACCCTCGCCTCGACCGCCCTGGCGGCTGCCGCTGACGGCCCGCCGCAGCCCGGCCCCGGGAGCTTCCTGCTCCCGCCGACGTTCACGATCGGCGGCTGGGAGGTCAACAAGCCCGAGCTCTTCCTCGTCTTCTCCATCGTCATCGTCTTCGGCTTCGCGTATGCGACGAGCCGCAAGGCCGCGGTGGTCCCCGGCCGACTGCAGTTCGCCGGCGAGTACGTCTACGGCTTCATCCGCAACGGCATCGCCCGCGACAACATCGGCAGCCAGGACTTCATGAAGTACGTGCCGTACCTGTTCACGGTCTTCCTGTTCGTGCTGGTGAACAACTTCTACGGCGTGATCCCGGTCATCCAGTTCCCGTCGATGTCGAAGTTCGGCTTCCCGGTGGCCCTGGCCCTCGTCACCTGGCTGATCTACAACGTCGCGGGCATCGGCAAGCACGGCTTCTTCGGCTACCTCAAGCACCAGACCGTGCCGGCCGGGGCCAAGGGCCCCATCCTGCTGGCCCTGGTGCCGCTGGAGTTCCTCTCCAACATCATCGTGCGACCGTTCACGCTCGCGCTGCGACTCTTCGCGACCATGTTCGCGGGGCACCTGCTGATCCTGCTGTTCTCGCTCGGCGCCGCGTACCTGGTGACCGACTACGCGAACGCCGCCATCGGCATCCCCGCCGGGATCGTGTCCTTCCTGCTCGGCATCGGGGTCAGCTTCCTCGACATGCTGATCATGTTCCTGCAGGCCTACGTCTTCACGCTGCTGACCGCGATGTACATCGGCAGCGCGATCGCCGACGAGCACTGAGCTCGCTCGGTACCACCTGACCACCTCTCGACCCGCACCCGACGCCTCCTGCGTCACCACGAAAGGAAAGAACCGTCATGACTGGTTCCATCGCCACCGTCGGCCTCGGACTGGCCGCTGTCGGCCCGGCCATCGCCGTCGGCCTGATCTTCGCCGCCTACGTCACGGGCGTCGCCCGTCAGCCCGAGGCGCAGGGCAAGCTCCAGGGCATCGCGATCTTCGGCTTCGTCCTCGCTGAGCAGTTCTTCATCATCGCGCTGGCCCTGGCCTTCGTCTTCGGCTACAACTGATCCTCGCTAAGGGAGATTCACCATGAGCGCGATCCTGGTCGCCGCAGCAGAGGGCGAGGAGCACAACCCGCTCGTCCCCGAGCTGCCCGAGATCGTCCTGGGCCTCGTCGTCCTGGGCATCCTCTTCCTGCTGGTCCGCAAGTTCGTCGTGCCCAACTTCGAGCAGGCGTTCGCCGAGCGGACCGCCGCCATCGAGGGCGGGATCGAGGAGGCCAAGTCTGCCCAGAAGGAGGCGCAGGCCGCGCTCGAGAAGTACAACGCCCAGCTGGCCGACGCCCGGCACGAGGCCTCGCGCATCCGCGAGGAGGCCAAGGAGCAGGGCGCGCAGATCATCGCCGAGCTCCGGGCCCAGGCCCAGGACGAGGCCGCCCGCATCACGGCCACGGCGCACGCGCAGGTCGAGGCCGAGCGGTCGCAGGCCCTGGCCCAGCTGAAGGCCGAGGTGGGCTCGCTCGCCACGGACCTCGCCGGACGCATCGTCGGTGAGTCGCTCGAGGACGAGGCGCGTCAGCGTCGCACCGTCGAGCGCTTCATCACGGAGCTGGAGGGGTCGGCCAACTGATGCGAGGCATCTCCGCGAGGTCCCAGCACGAGGTCCTGTCGGCCGTCGAGTCGGCCCAGGGTTCCTCGGCGGCGCTCGGCAGCCAGCTCTTCGGGGTGGTGGCGCTGCTCGACGCCAACCCGGCGCTGCGCCGCGTGCTCACGGACCCGTCGACCGAGCCCGAGGCCAAGGCAGGCCTCGCGGCCACCGTGCTCGGCTCGCAGGTCGACGGCGCGACCCTCGACGTGGTCAAGGCCGCGGCGGCGTCGCGCTGGAACGCCGGGCGTGACCTGGCCGACGCCCTCGAGACCGCCGGTGCGGCCGCCCTGGTCGGGCGTGCCGACGCCGCCGGTGACCTCGAGCGGGTCGAGACCGAGCTGTTCGAGCTCGGCCGCACGGTCGCCGGCGACGTCGAGCTCCGTGGCGTCGTGGCCGATCGCTCGGTCCCGGCCAAGGCCAAGGCGTCCCTGCTGGCCTCGATCTTCGAGGGCAAGGTCTCGACCGAGACCCTCGAGCTCGCGCAGCAGGCGGTCGTGGCACGCACCGGGTCGTTCGAGAAGGTCCTGACCGCGTTCGGAGAGGTGGCGGCCCAGCGTCGCGACCGCCTCGTCGCGGTCGTGCGCGTGGCCTACGAGCTGTCCGACGACGAGCGTTCCCGACTCGCGGCCGCCCTGGCCGGCAAGTACGGACGCGACGTCCACCTCAACATCGTGGTCGACCCGTCGGTCGTCGGAGGCATCGCCGTCTCCGTCGAGGGCGAGGTCGTCGACGGAACCATGTCCAGCCGACTCGAGGCCGCCCGCCGGCAGCTCGCCGGCTGACGTCCCCTGATCATCCGGCACCACCCAGCCACCAGACCCACAGAAGGCAGGCAGAAGACATGACGGAACTCTCCATCCGTCCCGAGGAGATCCGCGACGCGCTGCAGCAGTTCGTGTCCGACTACTCCCCGAGCGCCAGCAAGACCGAAGAGGTCGGCATCGTCGCCGAGGCCGGCGACGGCATCGCACGGATCGAGGGCCTGCCCTCGGCCATGGCCAACGAGCTGCTCGAGTTCGAGGACGGCACGCTCGGCCTCGCGCTGAACCTCGACGTCCGCGAGATCGGTGTCGTCATCCTGGGTGACTTCTCCGGCATCGAGGAGGGCCAGAAGGTCAAGCGCACCGGCGAGGTGCTCTCCGTGCCCGTCGGCGACGGCTACCTCGGCCGCGTGGTCGACCCGCTCGGCCAGCCGATCGACGGTCTGGGCGACGTGGAGACCGACGGCCGTCGTGCCCTCGAGCTCCAGGCCCCCAACGTGGTGCAGCGTCAGTCGGTCTCCGAGCCGCTCATGACCGGCATCAAGGCCATCGACTCGCTCACGCCCATCGGTCGCGGCCAGCGCCAGCTGATCATCGGTGACCGCCAGACCGGCAAGACGGCGATCGCCATCGACACGATCATCAACCAGAAGGAGTTCTGGGAGAGCGGCGACCCGACCAAGCAGGTCCGCTGCATCTACGTCGGCATCGGTCAGAAGGGCTCGACCATCGCCGGCGTCCGCGGCGCCCTCGAGGACGCGGGTGCGCTGGAGTACACGACGATCGTCGCGGCCCCCGCCTCGGACTCGGCCGGCTTCAAGTACCTCGCCCCGTACACCGGTTCGGCCATCGGCCAGCACTGGATGTACCAGGGCAAGCACGTCCTGATCATCTTCGACGACCTCTCCAAGCAGGCCGAGGCCTACCGTGCGGTGTCGCTGCTGCTGCGTCGTCCGCCGGGCCGCGAGGCCTACCCCGGAGACGTCTTCTACCTCCACAGCCGGCTGCTCGAGCGTTGCGCCAAGCTCAACGACGAGCTGGGCGCCGGCTCGATGACGGGTCTTCCGGTCATCGAGACCAAGGCGAACGACGTCTCGGCCTACATCCCGACCAACGTCATCTCGATCACCGACGGCCAGATCTTCCTGCAGTCGGACCTGTTCAACGCCAACCAGCGCCCCGCCGTCGACGTCGGAATCTCCGTCTCGCGCGTCGGTGGTGCGGCCATGACCAAGGCGATGAAGGCGGTCACGGGCTCGCTCAAGGTCGACCTGGCGCAGTACCGCGCCATGGAGGCGTTCGCCATGTTCGCCTCGGACCTCGACGCCGCGTCCAAGGCCCAGCTCGCCCGCGGACAGCGCCTCATGGAGCTGTTCAAGCAGGGTCAGTACGCCCCGTTCCCGATGGAGCAGCAGGTCGTCTCCCTCTGGGCCGGAACCCAGGGCAAGCTCGACCCGGTCCCCGTCGAGGACATCAGCCGCTTCGAGGAGGAGTTCCTCGACTACGTGAAGCGCTCGCACGAGGGCATCTTCACCACGATCCGCGAGACGGCGAAGTTCGACGACGACACGGCGTCCTCCCTGGAGTCGGCGTACACGTCGTTCCTCGAGCAGTTCGAGACCAGCGAGGGCGGACGCATCTCCGTCGGTCGCGAGGAGTTCGACGCTCTGGACGACGAGGACGTCGAGCAGGAGCAGATCGTCAAGCAGAAGCGGGGCTGACCCACATGGCAGCGTCGGTACGAGAGCTACGAGCGAAGATCAGGTCGACCCAGGCGACCAAGAAGATCACGCGCGCCATGGAGCTCATCGCCGCCTCGCGCATCATCAAGGCGCAGCAGCACGCGGCGGCGGCGGCCCCGTACGCCCGTGAGCTGACCCGGGCGGTGTCGGCGGTGGCGACGTTCTCCAACGTCGACCACCCGCTCACCACCGAGAAGGAGAACCCCACGCGGGCGGCGGTGCTCGTCATCACGAGCGACCGCGGCCTCGCGGGGTCGTACTCCTCCAGCGTCCTCAAGGAGGCGGAGCGGCTCACCGAGAAGCTCCGGTCCGAGGGCAAGGAGGTCGACTTCTACCTCTCCGGTCGCAAGGCCGTGACGTACTTCTCCTTCCGCCAGCGCGAGTTCGTCTCGTCGTGGACCGGGTACTCCGACAAGCCGGAGTACGCCAACGCCCGCGAGATCGGCGACGCGCTCACGAGCCTGTTCGCCCAGGACGAGACGGACGAGGAGGCCATCGACCCGTCCCGCGCCGTCGACGAGCTTCACATCGTGTTCACGCGGTTCAAGTCGATGCTCACGCAGGAGCCGGACGTCATCCGTCTGCTCCCGCTCGAGGTCGTCGAGGGCACGGAGGCTCCCGAGGAGTCGGACCTGCTGCCGCTGTACGAGTTCGAGCCCTCGGCCCACGAGGTCCTCGACGCGCTGCTGCCGAAGTACGTCAACAGCCGCATCTACTACTGCCAGCTGCAGGCGGCCGCCTCCGAGCTCGCCGCCCGCCAGAAGGCCATGAAGTCCGCGACCGACAACGCGCAGGACCTCATCGAGAAGTACACCCGCATTGCCAACCAGGCCCGCCAGGCCGGCATTACCCAGGAGATCAGCGAGATCGTGGGCGGCGCCAACGCGCTCGCCGACGCCACCGCTGGTCAGGAGTGAGAGAGCTATGACTGCCACTGCCGAAGAGAAGACCACGACCACCGGTCGCGTCGCGCGGGTCATCGGCCCGGTCCTCGACATCGAGTTCCCGTCGGACTCGATGCCGGAGATCTACAACGCGCTCACCGTGGAGACCAGCATCCCCGGGAGCGAGGAGACCCTCACGCTCGAGGTCGCCCAGCACATCGGTGACGGCCTGGTGCGCGCCATCAGCCTGCGCCCGACCGACGGTGTCGTGCGCGGCAGCGTCGTCACCGACACCGGCGAGCCGATCTCGGTGCCGGTCGGCGACCAGACGCTCGGCCGGGTGTTCAACACCACCGGCGCGGTCATGAACATGCCCGAGGGCGAGACCTTCGAGGCGGCAGAGCGCTGGGGCATCCACCGCAAGGCCCCCGCGTTCGACCAGCTCGAGTCCAAGACGCAGATGTTCCAGACCGGCATCAAGGTCATCGACCTGCTGACGCCCTACGTCCTCGGCGGCAAGATCGGCCTGTTCGGCGGCGCCGGCGTCGGCAAGACGGTGCTCATCCAGGAGATGATCGCCCGTGTGGCCAAGGACCACGACGGCGTGTCGGTGTTCGCCGGAGTCGGCGAGCGCACCCGCGAGGGCAACGACCTCATCGCCGAGATGGAGGAGGCCGACGTCCTCGACAAGGTCGCCCTCGTCTTCGGCCAGATGGACGAGCCGCCCGGAGCGCGTCTGCGCGTGGCGCTGTCGGCCCTGACGATGGCGGAGTACTTCCGCGACGTCCAGAACCGCGACGTGCTGCTGTTCATCGACAACATCTTCCGGTTCACGCAGGCCGGCTCCGAGGTCTCCACGCTGCTCGGCCGCATGCCGTCCGCCGTGGGCTACCAGCCGACGCTGGCCGACGAGATGGGCGTGCTGCAGGAGCGCATCACCTCCACGCGTGGTCACTCGATCACGTCGCTGCAGGCGATCTACGTGCCGGCCGACGACTACACGGACCCGGCCCCGGCCACCACGTTCGCGCACCTGGACGCCACCACCGAGCTCAACCGTGAGATCGCCTCCATGGGCATCTACCCCGCGGTCGACCCGCTGACGTCCACCTCGCGCATCCTGGACCCGCGCTACATCGCCGACGACCACTACACGACGGCCAACCGGGTCAAGGGCATCCTGCAGCGCAACAAGGAGCTCCAGGACATCATCGCCATCCTCGGTGTCGACGAGCTGAGCGAGGAGGACAAGACGATCGTCTCGCGCGCCCGTCGCATCCAGCGCTTCCTCAGCCAGAACACCTACGTGGCCAAGCAGTTCACCGGCATCGAGGGCTCCACCGTCCCGCTCGACGAGACGATCGACGCCTTCACCAAGATCTGCGACGGTGAGTACGACCACGTGGCCGAGCAGGCCTTCTTCATGTGCGGCGGTCTCGACGACGTCGATGCGAAGTGGGCCGAGATCCAGAAGAACTCCTGATGGCGGACACGACGCTCCAGGTCGAGCTGGTCGCCGCCGACCGCGTGGTGTGGTCGGGGGAGGCCCACGAGGTCGTCGCCCGCACCGTCGAGGGTGACCTCGGTGTCCTCGTCGGGCACGCGCCGCTGCTGTCGGTGCTCGTGCCCGGCGTGGTCAAGATCAAGGCCGACGGCGAGACGGTCGTCGCGGTCGTCGAGGACGGGTTCCTGTCCGTCGCCGACGACCGCGTCTCGATCCTGAGCGAGGACACCCACCTGGTGTCCGAGCTCGACCGCGACCAGGTGCAGGCCGAGCTGGAGCAGGCGCGGTCCGACGACGACGACGCGGCCGTCCAGCGCGCCGAGGCCAAGCTCCGCGGCATCGAGCTGGCCTAGGGTTCTCGGCCGTCTGCCGGAGGAGGGAGGGCGGGGTGCCGCTGTGGCTGTGGGCCGTGGACCTCGTCCTCGCCGCGATCGCCCTCACCGTCGTCCTGCTGGCCGTCCTCGTGCTGCGCCGTCGGTACCTGGCGCGCACGCTGGGCGCCTTCGACCTCAGCATCAACAAGCGGGACGGCGCGTCGGCCCAGGGGTGGACCCTGGGCCTCGCGGTGTACCGCGGAAGCACGCTGGAGTGGTACCGGACCTTCTCGTTGAGGCTGCGTCCGGCGTACCGGTTCTCGCGGGACGCCATGGCCGTCGACGGTCGTCGTGACCCCGTGGGCGGTGAGGTGCACGCGGTCCACGACGGGCACGTGGTCGTGACCACACGCAACCCGACACCGGTGCAGCAGCTCGCCCTGACCCCGGCGGCCCTGACGGGGCTGCTGGCCTGGCTCGAGGCCTCGCCCCCCGGGCAGCGCGTCAGCACCGTCCTCTAGCTCCTCCCCGCACGCAGGGCCAGCGACCACCATGTGCGAGAACGAGGTGGATCGGTTTTCGGCGTTTCGATTGACGATCTCCCGAGGACTACGGGACCATGGTCCCGATGGACCATGCCCGGTCGACCGGGTCCCCCGATGGAACAGGTAGCCCCATGAACCGAATGACCAAGCGCATCGTCGTCGCCACCTTCGCGTCGGCCCTCGCGTTCCTGCCGCTGTCGTCGCCGGCCCAGGCTGACGTCGACTCCACGTCCTCCGTCACGAAGGTGACCAAGGTCAAGTCCGGCGGCACCGTCACCACCCAGCGAGCCATCGACTGGGAGTGACCCCCACCAGCACGTGACCGGATCGCCGTCGTCCCGCGTGGACGGCGGCGATCTGCGTCTCCGACGGGCTCGCTGGGGCTCGCTGCTGTGCGGTCGGGCGGGCTCGCTAGCGCTCGCTGCTGTGCGGTCGGGCGGGCTCGCTGGCGCTCGCCGCTGTGCGGTCGGGCGGGCTCGCTGGCGCTCGCTGCTGTGCGGTCGGGCGGCTCGCTAGCGCTCGCCGCCGGGCACCCAGAGGATGTCGCCGGCCTCGCGGTTCGCGTAGCGACCGAGGATGAACAGCAGGTCGCTCAGCCGGTTCAGGTAGCGGGCCGTCAACGGGTTCATCGTGTCGCCGTGCACCTCGATCGCGGCCCATGCGGATCGCTCGGCGCGCCGGGTCACCGTGCGCGCGACGTGCAGGGCCGATGCCGAGCGGGTGCCGCCGGGCAGGATGAACGAGCGCAGCTTCTCGAGCCGGTCGTTG
This sequence comes from Aeromicrobium sp. Leaf245, assembly GCF_942548115.1. Classification (NCBI taxonomy): domain Bacteria; kingdom Bacillati; phylum Actinomycetota; class Actinomycetes; order Propionibacteriales; family Nocardioidaceae; genus Aeromicrobium; species Aeromicrobium sp. Leaf245. Next base: position 2,677,321 of record NZ_OW824151.1, on the reverse strand, counting down.
TACTGGTCGCACCAGCCCTCGAGCCGGTCGACGTAGTCGGGCTCGACACGCAACGGCGGGTGCTCGGGGTTCTCCACGACCGGAGCGCCGAGGTCGGCACCGACGTCGAACAGGTCGTTCTGCACGTGCCGGATGACCGCGGTCACCTCGTCGTCCAGCTCGTCGAACGCCAGGGCGAGCCCAAGCTGGCTGTTGGCCTCGTCGACGTCGGCGTAGGCCACGAGCCGCAGGTCGTTCTTCGAGGTGCGGCTGAAGTCGACCAGGTTGGTCGTGCCGTCGTCGCCGGTCCGGGTGTAGATCCGTGTCAGGTTGACCATGACCTCACCCTAGGGCGTGTCGCTCGGGACGGCCGGGCCACCTGAGGCGGGTCGCGTGGCTCACAGAGTCTGCCGCGTCACGTTACGGCGCGGTAACCTGACCGGCATGCCTGACAAGTCTGCGCCCGACCGTCCCTGGGTGATGCGCACGTACGCCGGACACAGCTCGGCGGCCGAGTCCAACGCGCTGTACCGCAAGAACCTGGCGAAGGGCCAGACCGGGCTCTCGGTGGCCTTCGACCTGCCCACCCAGACCGGCTACGACCCCGACCACGTGCTGTCGCGCGGCGAGGTGGGCAAGGTCGGCGTCCCGATCCCGCACCTCGGGTCGATGCGACGGCTGTTCCAGGACATCCCGCTCGGCGAGATGAACACCTCCATGACGATCAACGCCACCGCCATGTGGCTGCTCGCCATGTACCAGGTGGCCGCCGAGGAGCAGGGCGTCGATCCGTCGGCGCTCGCCGGGACGACCCAGAACGACATCATCAAGGAGTACCTGTCGCGCGGGACCTACGTCTTCGGTCCCGCCCCGTCGCTGCGGCTGACGACCGACATGATCGCCTACACGGTCAACACGATCCCCAAGTGGAACCCGCTCAACATCTGCAGCTACCACCTGCAGGAGGCCGGCGCCACGCCCACGCAGGAGATCGCCTACGCGCTGAGCACCGCCATCGCGGTGCTCGACGCCGTGAAGGACTCCGGCCAGGTCGACGACGCCGACTTCGAGAAGACCGTCGGGCGCATCTCGTTCTTCGTCAACGCCGGCGTCCGCTTCATCGAGGAGACCTGCAAGATGCGTGCCTTCGGGCAGCTCTGGGAGCAGATCACCCGCGACCGCTACGGCGTCACCGACCCCAAGATGCGCCGGTTCCGCTACGGCGTGCAGGTCAACTCCCTGGGACTCACCGAGGCCCAGCCCGAGAACAACGTGCAGCGCATCGTGCTCGAGATGCTCGGCGTCACGCTCAGCAAGAACGCCCGGGCCCGGGCGGTGCAGCTGCCCGCCTGGAACGAGGCGCTCGGCCTGCCCCGCCCGTGGGACCAGCAGTGGTCGCTGCGCCTCCAGCAGGTCCTCGCCTTCGAGTCCGACCTCCTCGAGTACGACGACATCTTCGAGGGCTCGCACGTCATCGAGGCCAAGGTGGCCGAGCTCGTGGAGGGTGCGCAGGCCGAGATCGACCGCGTGCAGGCCATGGGCGGTGCCGTGGCGGCCGTCGAGTCCGGCTACATGAAGTCCGAGCTGGTCGCCTCGCACGCCGCCCGCCGCTCGAAGATCGAGTCCGGCGAGATGAAGGTCGTGGGCGTCAACAGTTACGTCGAGACCGAGCCGTCGCCCCTGACCGCGGACCTCGACGGCGCCATCATGGTGGCCGACCCGCAGGCCGAGGCCAACGCCGTCGCCGACGTGCAGGCATGGCGCGAGCAGCGCGACCAGGGCGCCGTCGACGCGGCTCTCGAGAGGCTGCAGTCCGAGGCCAAGACCGAGACGAACCTGATGGAGGCGACGCTCGCGGCCGTGCGGGCCGGTGCGACCGTGGGGGAGTGGTCGGGTGCGCTGCGCGAGGTGTTCGGCGAGTACCGGGCACCCACCGGCGTGTCCGGCGCCGTCGGCGTGGCGGAGGCCGGCGCCGAGCTGACCGCCGTGCGCGAGAAGGTCAAGCGCACGGGTGACGAGCTCGGCACCCGGCTGCGCTTCCTGGTCGGCAAGCCGGGCCTGGACGGCCACTCCAACGGGGCCGAGCAGATCGCCGTCCGCGCCCGCGACGTCGGCTTCGAGGTCGTGTACCAGGGCATCCGGCTGACTCCCGAGCAGATCGTCTCCGCCGCCGTGGCCGAGGACGTGCACGTGGTGGGTCTGTCGATCCTGTCGGGGTCGCACATGGAGCTCGTGCCCGACGTGCAGCAGCGCATGCGCGAGGCCGGCATGGACGACGTGCCCCTCATCGTCGGTGGCATCATCCCCGACTCCGACGGTCGTCGTCTCGAGGCGGACGGCGTGGCCGCGGTGTTCACCCCGAAGGACTTCGGCATGACCGACATCATGGGTCGCATCGTCGACGAGATCCGCAAGGCCAAGGGCCTCGCGGCCTGACCGCGCGCGAAGGGCCCGGGACCACACGGTCCCGGGCCCTTCGTCGTCCGTGGGTCAGTTGAGGACGCGAAAGCCCTCGGGCAGCGCGCCGCCGGACTGGATGTCACGGGTCAGGTCCTGCAGGGCCATGAGCGCGACGGACTGCGTGAACGGGCCGTACGACACGCGAGCGACGCCGAGCTCCTGCTGGCGCGCGAGGGGGATGGACCCCGGGTAGCCGATGGTGGTGAGCCGCTGCGGGCCCCAGGCGTCGACGAACGCGCTGACGTCGTCCTCCGAGAGGGGGCCCGGGACGAAGACGATCGGCGCGCCGACCTCGATGAAGGCCCTGCCGCGCTCGATCGCGTCGGCGATGACCTCGTCGTGCGGACGGTCGCCGGCCTTCGCGACGACGTCGGTGCGGGCGTTCAGCACGAACGGGATGCCCTCGGCCTCACCGGCCTTCACGACGGCCTCGACCGCGGCCACGGCCTCGGCCAGAGGCTTCACCTGGTCCTCGAGGTTGGCACCGACCGCGCCCACGCCGATCGCCTTGCGGGCGGTCTCGCCGGGGTCGCCGTAGCCGGCCTCGAGGTCGGCCGTCACCGGCAGGTGCGTGTTCGCGACGATGAGCCCGACGGCGGCGATCATCTCGTCGACCGGGATGTTCTCGCCGTCCTCGTAGCCGTGCGACGCGGCGATGGAGTGGCTCGCCGTGGCGAGGGCCTTGGTGCCCTCGACCTCGGTGACGATGCGGGCGGTGATGGCGTCCCACACGTTCACGACGGTGAGCAGCTCCGGGGCGGTGTGCAGGTCGAGCAGCGTCTGGGCGCGTGTCTTCAGGTCCATGACGCCGACGCTAGGGCACGACGTCGGGACCCACCAGACGAATCTCGCCCCGGGACGGACTCAGGCGGCGAGGGCGTGCTTCTTGGCCTTCTTGCCCGGCGTCTTCGCGTTCTTGGAGCCGGACTTCTTGCCCTGGGACTTCGTGCTCTTCGACCCGGACTTCTTGCCCTTCTTGCCCTTCTTGGACTTCTTGTCCTTCTTCTCCACCGGGACGATGGTGCCGTCGGCGCCGATACGGACGAGCCGCCTCTTCTTCACGCCGTAGCCGTCGGGAAGGGTGCCTTCCTTGAGCATCCGGATCGGGCAGCGCTTGCAGCGGTTCTTGCTGACGCAGCACTTGCGCTTCGGCTCCTTGGACACGAGCAGACCGTAGCATCGGGCCCATGAGGTTACCCGGCGACGATGGAGGACGACGATGACGTCACAGGCGTTCGTGGAGAAGCTCAACGAGCAGCTGGGGCACGAGTTCGGGGCGCACCAGCAGTACGTGGCGATCGCGGCGTTCTACGACGCCCAGACGATGCCGCGGATGGCGGCGCTCTTCTACGACCAGGCGGCCGAGGAGCGCGACCACGCCATGATGATGGTGCAGTACCTGCTGGACGCCGGCGAGACGCCGCACATCCCTGCCCTGCCCGCGCCGGTCGGAGAGTTCGGCGACGTCGTGGAGCCGGTCCGCGCTGCGCTCGAGCAGGAGAAGAAGGTCACCGAGCAGGTCAACGAGCTGACCCGGATCGCGAGGGCCGACGGCGACTTCGCGTCGGAGCAGTTCATGCAGTGGTTCATCCGCGAGCAGGTCGAGGAGGTCGCCAAGATGGGGGACCTGCTGGCCGTGGTCACGCGGGCGAAGGACGACGTCGACCGCATCGAGGACTGGGTCGCCCGCGAGGACACGGGGGAGTCCTCCGACCCGACGGCGCCCAGGATCGCCGGTGCGTAGGGCCCTGCCGCTCCTCGCCCTCGTCGGGGCACTCCTGGTCGGTTGCGGCCTGGACTCCGACGACGAGCCCGGTACGGACGCCGAGGCCGGCGGCGGCTCGGTCGCGGCCACGTCGATCACCATCGAGGTGCGCACCGAGGCCGACGCCGAGCCGAACGTCATGACCCTCGAGTGCGACCCGGTGGGTGGCGACCACCCCCAGGCCCAGGAGGCCTGCGCCGCGCTCGCGTCGGCCGGGGCGGACGTCCTCGAGCCCGTGCCGGCCGACCAGGTCTGCACGATGATCTACGGCGGCCCCCAGACCGCCACGGTCAAGGGGACGGTCGACGGCGCCGACGTCGATGCCACCTTCACCCGCGAGAACGGCTGCGAGGTCGACCGCTGGGAGACGCTCGGCACCACGTTCTTCGACGTCCCCCTTCAATGAGGCGCGCGGCTCGTTCCTCGCCGCTCCAGCCGTTCGTTCCTCACGGCTGCCGGGCTCTGCCCGGGCGCCTGCCGTCACTCGCTGGCGCTCGCTCGGCCCATGCTGGCGTCGCTGGCCGAGCCCCACACGGTGGGAGCGTTCAGAACAGGCGCAGGGAGGGGTCGTCGATGCCGCGGAGGGCGTCGTAGTCGACGACGACGCACTCGATGCCGCGGTCCTCGGCGAGCACGCGGGCCTGGGGCTTGATCTCCTGGGCGGCGAAGATGCCGCGCACGGGGCGCAGCTTCGGGTCGCGGTTCATCAGCTCGAGGTAGCGGGTGAGCTGCTCGACGCCGTCGATGTCGCCGCGCCGCTTGATCTCGACGGCCACGGCGGCGCCGGCGTCGTCGCGGCACAGCAGGTCGACCGGTCCGATCGCGGTCATGAACTCACGGCGCACGAGCGACATGCCGACGCCGAAGGTGCTCGTGTGCTCGGCCAGGAGCTCCTGCAGGTGCTTCTCGACGCCGTCCTTGCGCAGGCCGGGGTCGACGCCCAGGTCGTGGCTGGAGTCGGACACGACCTCGTCGATGAGGATGCGCAGCGTGTCGTCGGTCTTGCCGGCCTGCACGACCCACTCGAGGCGACCGTCGTCGGCGGTGCCCTCCTTGAGGCTGCAGGGCGGGCTCATCCAGTTCAACGGCTTGTAGGAGCCACCGTCGGAGTGCACGAGCACCGAGCCGTCGGCCTTGACCATGATGACCCGGGTGGCCATGGGCAGATGTGCGGTGAGCCGCCCGGCGTAGTCGACCTGGCAGCGTGCGACGACCAGACGCACTACTGACGCACCAACGTCCCGAGCTTGAACACCAGCGTGCCGTCCTTAATGGTGCCCTCGTCGTCGTTGCCGTCGCCACCCTGCAGCGTCACGACGCCGTCGGCGACCTCGTAGTCACCCGTCCGGAACTCCGGCACGCCCTGGAAGTCCTCGGAGAACGTGCCGTCGGCCTTGAAGGTCACCGTCCAGTCGGCCTCGTCGTCGCGCCACGTGCCGGCGAGGTCGGCCGCGTCGGCCGGATCGCCGGTGGGCTCGGCCGCCGTGGGGGACTCGGACGCGGAGGCGGAGGTCGACGGGGACGGCGAGGAGCCGTCGGGGGTCCCCGGTCCGTCGTCGGACCCGCAGGCGGCGAGGGTGTTCAGCGCGAGGGCGGCGACGCCCGTGGCCAGGCTCATACGACGATTCATGTGACAGCCCTCCCGTTGGTGCGGATCGGACGCTAGTGTGTCACGACCCCGAAGTTACCTAGGAGTAGGCATGCAGGAGATCGTGGACCGTCTCACGGCCGACGACCGCGGCGCCGAGATCGCCCGGACGCTGGTGTACCCGTACCTCAACCACGCCGCCACCATGTACGAGAGCGGCTACGCCACCAAGGACGACATCGACGCCTCGATGCGCTTCGGCTGCGGCTACCCGATCGGCCCGCTGGCCCTGGTCGACGCCCTCGGTGCCGCCACCGTGGTCGAGGGCCTGCGCGCCCAGCACGCCGGCACCGGTGACCCGCTCCACGAGCCGGCTCCCGTGCTGGTGAAGCTCGCCGAGTCCTCCGAGACGTTCGAGGCCGCCGCCGACGCGGGCGCCGACGCGGCCCCTCAGAAGCACCACCCGGTCGCCAAGGTCGGTGTCGTCGGCACGGGCACCATGGCCTCCGGCATCGTCGAGGTCTTCGCCAAGGCCGGGCACGACGTGGTCTTCGTCGGTCGCTCCGACGACAAGGTCGCCGCCGTCCAGGCCCGGATCGAGAAGAACCTCGACCGGGCGATCGCCAAGGGACGGCTCACCGAGGACGAGAAGTCCGACGTCATCGGTCGGCTGACCGCCGCGACGGACCGGCACGCGCTCGACGACGTCGACATCGTGGTGGAGGCCATCGCCGAGGACCTCGACGTGAAGCTCGAGCTCTTTCGCGACCTCGACCGCATCACCAAGCCCGGGGCGATCCTCGCGACCACCACGTCGTCGCTCTCCATCGCGTCGTGCGCCGAGGCCACCTCGCGTCCGCAGGACGTCGTGGGCATGCACTTCTTCAACCCCGCCCCGGTCATGAAGCTCGTCGAGGTCGTCTCCGCGGACTCGACCTCGCCCGAGGTCGCCGAGACCGTCAAGGCCCTGTGCCTCGACGTCGGCAAGCACCCGGTCTCCTGCGGTGATCGCGCCGGGTTCATCGTGAACGCGCTGCTGTTCCCCTACCTCAACGACGCCGTGACGCTGCACGAGTCCGGTGAGGCCTCGCTCGAGGAGATCGACACCGCGCTCAAGGAGACCAAGCTCCCCATGGGTCCGTTCGAGCTGCTCGACGTGGTCGGCAACGACGTCTCGCTGGCGATCCAGCAGACGCTGGTGTCCACCTTCGGTCACGAGGGCTGGACGCCCGCGCCGACCCTGGAGCGCCTGGTCGCCGAGGGCAAGCTCGGCCGCAAGACCGGCGAGGGCTTCCACACCTACTGAACCGATCCGACGAGAGGAGGGCGCCCGGGCAACCCGGGCGCCCTCCTCTCGTTGGCCTGGGCAGGGGACAGGAAGGCAGAGCACATGCGGACCAGGGGGGTTCTGCGCATCGCTGCGGCGCTGCGGCGGCTCACGCTCGTGAGCGTGGCGGCCGCCGTGCTCACGCTCGTGTCGCTGCACGCGTTCGACCGCGGGTACGGGACCACGGACGAGGACGTCTGCGCCGTCGCGGGCTGTCCCGCCATGGCGCCGGCACTCGCCGAGCTGGTCGAGTCGCAGCAGGCGCTCGGGATGCACTGCACCAGCACGCCACGACTGAGCGACGTGGTGGCCGTCGACGACGGTCGCGGCGGCGCCACCCTCAGCTCGCTCGCCGACGTCGTGGCCACGAGCGTCGGCATGACGCATCGCACGGTCGTCTACTGCCGCTGAGCGGTAACCCCGACCCCACCCGCTCGTTGAGGTGGGCGTGGCGGTCATCCGGCCGTCGCCTCGGGGGCCGACGGATCCGGAGCCCCCGTGTCGACGATGCAGACCGCCCAGCAGGCGAGTCGGGTCGTGCGCATCGCGGCGTTGTCGTTCGGGCTCTCGTTCCTGCCGGCCCTGGGCGTCGTCCAGCAGCTGGTCGACCCGCCGGCGGCCACGGAGGACGTCAGGCAGGTGATGCGCTGCGGCGCCGCTCCCTGTGACCGGGAGATGTCCTCCGCGGCCACCGCGCTCGTCGCCCGGCTCACGGAGCAGGGACTCGTGTGCAGCTCGGCGCCCCGGCTGACCGACGTCGTCGTGGTCGAGCGGATGACGGGGGAGGCCGAGGTCGTCGTGTTCGACCGAGCGCTCGAGGTCGCCGCCCACCGGGAGGGCTGGCTCCGCTCCTACTGCGTCGAGGACGTCGCCGGACGATAAGGTCACCCGGGTGTCCAGACGACGGCCGCCCCGACGACCCCGGCCGGGACCACCGTCGGCCGGCTCACCCCCTGTCGAGCCGAAGGCCGACGGCGGCTGGCACGTGCGACGCCTGACGGGGGCCGGTGCGACCAGCAGCTACGCGTGCCCCGACTGCCACCGTCCGATCCCGCCCGGGACCCCTCACGTGGTGGTCTGGCCCGTCGAGAAGCCGCTGCTCAGTGCGGCAGCCGTCGACGAGCGCCGGCACTGGCACACCGCCTGCTGGCGCCGCAAGCCCTGACCCGCGCGAACCTCGCCGGACCCGGGTGGCCCGGACCGGCGAGGGGTCGTCGATCAGCGGGCCGCAGGAGCCTCGACGGTGTCGTCCGTGTCGCCCGTGTCCTCGTCCGAGGCGTCCTGCGGTGCCGGCTCGTCGGCCCGCCCCTGCGGGGCGGACGCGGACGCCGTGCTCGCCGCCGAGTCGCCCGCGAAGGACGCGACGATGTCGCGGAGCTGACCCATCTGCGCCAGGATCCCCTCGCGTCGACGCTGCAGGTCCTCGACCTCGGTCCGCAGGGAGCGGGTCTCGCGCTCCACGTCGGTGGTCGCGGAGGCGCGCAGGTGGTCGGCCTCGGCCTTGGCGTTCGCCACCAGGGCGGCCGCCTCCTTGCGCGCGTTGTCGACGATCGACGACGCGTCCGTGCTGGCCGACTCGCGCGCCGCGTTGGCCTTGCTCATGAGGCCTCGGGCGCGCTCGTCGGCGGCCGCGGCACGCGTCTCGGCGTCCGTGACCAGCTTGGACGTCTGCTCGGTGGCGGCAGCGTGGTTCTCGGCGGCCTCGCGAGCCAGGCGCTCCTTCTCGACCGCCAGCACGCGACGGGCCTCGGTGACCTCCCGGTCGGCGGCCGCGCGAGCCTGCTCGACCTCACGGGTGGCGCCGAGACGCATGTTCTGGGCGTCCTGCTCGGCCGCGAGACGGATCTGGGCGGCCTCGCGGTCGGCCTGGGCGCGCACGTCGTCGGCGTGTGCAGCCGCGTCGGCACGGCCGGCCTCGGCCTCGGTGAGCAGCTCGCGCCGCTTCTCCTCGAGCTCGCTGACCGCGCGCGTGCGCAGGTCCTCGGCCTCCTTGGCCGCAGCGGTGCGGACGAGGGCGGCCTCCTCCTCGGCGACCTTCAGCACCTCGTCGGCCTCGCGGCGAGCACGCGAGCGCACCTCGTCGGCCTCCTGCTCGGCCAGCTGCAGCAGCTGGGCGGCGTGCCCGCCGAGCCCGGAGTACGTGGGCCGGTCGATGGCCTCGACCCGCTCGCGCAGCTGCTCGACGAGGTCGTGCAGCTCGTCGTTCTCCTCCTGCAGCGACTGGACCGCGTCGGCGGCCTTCTGCAGCTCGGCGGACTGGGTGCGGGCCCAGGCGTCGACCGCGTCGCTGTCGTAGCCGCCGCGCCGGGCCAAGGGGAACGAGACCTCGGCGGACTTGCGTGCCGCGTCGAAGATGGACAATCCGGACTGCTCCTCGGACATGCCGCGGTACTCCCTCTGGCTGGATCGACTGGTGCGCGAGCCTGCATCGGACGACGTCGCGTCGACTTCGCTCGCGGTGGGACCCACCATACCCAGGTGGGCCGACGCCCCCGCGCTGCCGCGACCGCGTGCCGGACGCTCGTCCGGCGTCCCCACGCCCCGGGCGGCGCCCGACCCCGAAGGAACCGGCACGCCAAGGACGCGGACGTGCCGAGGGACCCGGACGGATCGTCCGGGCCCCTCGGTCGAGCGGTGGTGCTGGTCGGTCCTGCGTCAGATGCCGCGGAACCGGTTGATGGCGTCGAGGTGCTTGGCGCGGAACTCCTCGTCGCGGACGCCCAGCCCCTCCTCGGGGGCGAGGGTGAGCACGCCGACCTTGCCCTGGTGGAGGTTGTGGTGGACGTCGAGCGAGGCCTGGCCCACGTCCTCGAGCGTGTACGTGCGCGAGACCGTGGGGTGGATCTTGCCCTGGGCGATGAGCCGGTTGGCCTCGTACGCCTCGCGGTAGTTGGCGAAGTGGCTCGAGACGATCCGCTTCAGGTTCATCCACAGGTAGCGGTTGTCGTACTCGTGCATGAAGCCGGTGGTCGACGCGCAGGTGGTGATGGTGCCGCCCTTGCGGGTGACGTAGACCGAGGCGCCGAAGGTCTCACGACCCGGGTGCTCGAAGACGATGTCGATGTCCTCGCCACCGGTGAGCTCGCGGATCTTCTTGCCGAGGCGCTGCCACTCCTTCGGGTTCTGCTGGGTGCCCTCCTCGTTCCAGAACTTCCAGTTCTCCTCGGACCGGTTGATGACGTGCTCGGCGCCCATGCTCCGGACGATCTTGGCCTTCTCCTCGTTGGAGACCACGCAGATCGGGTTGGCGCCACCGTTCAGGGCGTACTGCGTGGCGAAGCCGCCGAGGCCGCCGGAGGCGCCCCAGATCAGCACGTTGTCGCCCTGCTTCATGTTGCCGCCGTTCTTGGAGACCAGCTGGCGGTACGCGGTCGCGTTGACCAGTCCGGGCGAGGCGGCCTCCTCCCACGTGAGGTGGTCGGGCTTGGGCAGCAGCTGGTTGGACTTGACCAGGGCGATGTGGGCCAGTCCGCCGAAGTTGGTCTCGAAGCCCCAGATGCGCTGCTGGGGATCCATCATCGTGTCGTCGTGGCCGGCGGGGTCCTCGAGCTCCACGGAGAGGCAGTGTGCGACGACCTCCGCACCCGGCTTCCACTGGGTGACGCCCGGGCCCGTGCGCAGCACGACTCCGGCGAGGTCGGAGCCGACCACGTGGTACGGCAGGTCGTGGCGCTTGGTGAGCGGGGAGAGTCGGCCGTAGCGCTCGAGGAAGCCGAACGTGGAGACGGGCTCGAAGATCGACGTCCAGACGGTGTTGTAGTTGATGGCGCTCGCCATGACGGCCACGAGGGCCTCGCCCGGACCCAGCTCGGGGAGCGCGACGTCCTCGACGTGGATCGACTTGCGCGGGTCCTTGTCGCGGCTGGCGACGCCCTCGAACATGTCGACCTCGTCCTTGTGGACGGTGGCGGCGCGGTAGTGGTCGGGGATGTCCAGGTGGGCGAAGTCCTCGCTCGCCGTGTCTCCGGCGAGGATCGCATCGAGGATGTGCTGCACGGGGCCTCCAAGGTGGGGTGTTCCGGCGCTCGGTCCGGCGCTGGGTCGGGGTTTCGGCGATGTTACCGATCCGTAGCGTTCTGCGTCCCGGCTCGGGAGTGTGGGTCGGGTCACGCCCGAGACGCGGGCCTCGGGCTCAGTGCGACGTCGAGGACGGCTCGACCAGCTCGACGAGCACGCCGCCGGCGTCCTTGGGGTGCACGAAGTTCACCCGGCTGTCGGACGTGCCGCGCTTCGGCTGGTCGTAGAGCAGCCGGACGCCGCGCTCGCGCAGGATCGCCGAGACCGCGTCGATGTCGAGCACGCGGTAGGCGAGCTGCTGGATCCCCTGGCCGTTGCGGTCCAGGAACTTCGCGATCGTGGAGCTGTCGTTGAGCGGGGCCAGCAGCTGGATGCAGGAGCCGGAGTCGCCGACGGCGAGCATCGCCTCGCGGACACCCTGCTCCTCGTTGACCTCCTCGTGCACGGACCGGAGCCCGAAGACGGAGGAGTAGAAGGCGAGGGCGTCGTCGAGGTCGGGCACGGCGATGCCGACGTGGTCGATGGCGACGAGGAGGTGCTCGGGGACGGTGGCGTCGGCGGGGGCGTCCGACGGAGGGGTCGAGGTGGTCATGAGAAGCAGGGTAGGGGAGGTCCGTGTCGCCCGCCGAGGCCCGTCGGAGACCGCACGTATGGTCGATTTCCCCTACCCGTCGGAGGTCACGTGCACATCGAGCTGCGGATGTTGCGTGCCCTGGTGATGGTCGAGGCCAGCGGCTCCATCACCCGCGCGGCGGACGGCCTGGCCTTCTCGCCCGCCGCGGTCAGCGAGCACCTGCGTGCGCTCGAGAGGGAGTGCGGGGTGCGTCTGGTCGAGCGCACGGGGGCCGGCACGGCACTCACGGAGGAGGGGCGCAGGGCGGTGCCGATCGCCCGCCTCATGCTCGCCGCGGCCGTCGAGCTGGAGCGGCTCGGTCGGCGCGCGAGCCCGAGCCGCAGCGGTGTCATACCGCCTGGACCGTCGTCGATCAAGAGCAACCACAGAGATCGTGAGGTTCGTTGATCGGTCCACTCCCACGCCGCGAGGCTGTCGGCAGACGCGTCGTCGAGCGTCGGGCACGTACGTCGCGCCTGCGGGGGGAGCTGGTCCGGGTGCATCTCGATCTACGGATGCTGCGCGCCCTGGTGATGGTCGAGCGCAGCGGCTCGATCACCGACGCCGCCCGGGTCCTGCGGTTCTCGGCGCCGGCCGTGAGTGCTCACCTGCAGGCCCTGGAGCGCGAGTGCGGTGTCCGCCTCGTCCGGCGCGAGGGCGCCGGGGTGCGCCTCACCGAGGAGGGACGTCGGGCCGTGCCGATCGCGCGGCTCATCCTGGCGGCCGCCGAGGAGCTCGGTGGTGTCGCCGAGCGCGGGCCGGTGGCTCGCGGCGCACTACCCGGTGGCAGCGCTCCTCGTCAACACCTCCCGCACGAAGTCTGAGGAAGGGTGGTCGGCGCCGCGGCGCTCCCGAGAGTCTCGTCCCACGCGACACGAGACGGCGGCGGCCGACGAGGGGGACGACATGAGGCGAGCAGGGTCGGTCACGAGGGCGAGCTCGATGACGGGGTCGATGACGAGGACGGGGTCGATGGCGGGGTCGGGGTCGATCGCGAGGGCCAGGGGTGCGATCGCCATGGTGACGGCAACGATCCTGGGCGTGGCGGGGATGGCGTCGGCACCGGTCGCCGCGTCGGCCTCCGAGGACCCCGGTCCGGTGCCGCGTGACCTCTGGGTCGTCGACACCGCCGAGGGTGACTACGTCGTCGACGAGCTCTCGGCGCTCGACGGCACCCCGATCTCCACCGTCACCACCCCGATCACCGCCACGGCGAGCCGAGCGACGGCCCCCGACGGCCCGTCGGCCGTCAAGGGGTCGGGCAAGGGCGGGTCGAGCACCGGCTCGGGGTGTCGCAAGGTGACGATCTCGAACCGCGCGACGACGTACACGGGCAAGACGGCCTACCGCTACAACACGTGGACCCGCTGGTGCTGGACCAGGTCGACCCAGCACATCCACGCCGGTGGCAGCAACGGCTTCTTCGTCTCCGAGGCCGACGCGTTCCAGTACTGGCGCGGCCAGGTGGCGTCCAACCGGTACTTCTACGACGCAGGAGCGAACGACGGCCACCCGCGCAGCGCGTTCTACCACTACCGGCAGGGGCGCTTCGAGAACTGCGTGCTCAAGTACGGCTGCGTCCAGACCACCTATCCGACCAACGTCATCCGGTCCTACGCCAACGGCACCTACGCCTGGTCGACCTCGGGGGTCTCGTGACGGCGCGCCGCTGGGGGATCCTGCTGGCTGCCCTGGTGGTCCTGCTCCTCCCGACGGCGCTCGCCGGTGCGGGGCTGCAGCGCCAGGTCGGGCCCCTCGAGGCCGGCCTGGCCCTCGCGGTGCTGGTGGTGCTGGGCGTGCTGTTCTTCACCTGGGCGCGGCCCCGGGTGACGTGACCCACATCCGCTCCTGGGCGAAGTGACCCGCGAGTACAGTGACGGGCACCCCACCACCTGTGTCCATGCAAGGGAGCAACCCCATGACCCAGTCCGTGATCGTCGCCGGCGCCCGCACGCCGATCGGCCGTCTGCTCGGCGGCCTCAAGACGCTGTCCGGATCCGACCTCGGTGGCCTCGCCATCAAGGGCGCGCTCGAGAAGGCCGGGATCTCCGGCGACCAGGTCGACTACGTGATCATGGGCCAGGTGCTCGGCGCCGGAGCCGGCCAGGTCCCCGCGCGGCAGGCTGCCTTCAAGGGCGGCATCCCGCTCGACGTGCCGGCCCTGACGATCAACAAGGTCTGTCTGTCGGGCATCAACGCCATCGCGCTCGCCGACCAGCTGATCCGCGCCGGTGAGTACGACGTGGTCGTGGCCGGCGGTCAGGAGTCGATGACCCAGGCGCCGCACCTGCTCACGGGCTCGCGCGAGGGAACCAAGTACGGCAAGGCCACGATGCTCGACCACATGGAGTACGACGGCCTGTGGGACGCGCTGACCGACCAGGCCATGGGCTCGCTCACCGAGCAGCGCAACGCCGACGTCGATGCACTGACCCGCGAGGAGCAGGACGCGTTCGGAGCCCGCTCGCACCAGCTCGCGGCCACGGCGCAGAAGAACGGTGTCTTCGACGAGGAGATCGTCCCCGTCGAGATCCCGCAGCGCAAGGGCGACCCGGTCGTCGTCTCGGCCGACGAGGGCGTGCGGGGCGACACCACGGCCGAGTCCCTCGGCCGACTGCGCCCCGCCTTCGACAAGGAGGGGACCATCACCGCCGGCACCGCCAGCCAGATCTCCGACGGCGCCGCCGCCGTGGTGGTCATGAGCAAGGCCAAGGCCGAGGAGCTCGGCCTCACCTGGATCGCCGAGATCGGCGCGCACGGCAACGTGTCCGGCCCCGACTCCACGCTCCAGGAGCAGCCGGCCAACGCCATCGAGAAGGCGCTCGCGAAGCAGGGCAGGACCGCGGCCGACCTCGACCTCGTCGAGCTGAACGAGGCCTTCGCGGCCGTCGGCATCCAGTCGGCCCGCAAGCTCGGCATCTCCGAGGACATCGTCAACGTCAACGGCGGTGCGATCGCCCTCGGGCACCCGATCGGGATGAGCGGCGCGCGCATCGTGCTGCACCTCGCGCTCGAGCTGAAGCGACGCGGCGGTGGGCTCGGCGCTGCCGCGCTCTGTGGTGGCGGCGGCCAGGGCGACGCCCTGCTCATCACCGTGCCGTCCGCCTGACGGTCACCCTCACCAGCGCAACCGACCGCCCGTGCCTGCCCCCACTCCCGACGTCGCCGACCTCGTCGCGCGGCTCCAGGAGGGGCAGCCGCGGGCGGTCGCGCGTCTGATCTCGCTCGTCGAGGACGAGTCGCCCGCGCTGCGCGAGGTCAGTGCGGCGCTCGCCCCACTCGTGGGCCGCGCCCACGTGGTGGGCCTGACCGGGTCGCCCGGTGTGGGCAAGTCGACCTCGACCGCAGCCCTGGTCGGGGCTCTGCGTGCCCAGGGCAAGCGCGTGGGTGTCCTCGCGGTCGACCCGACGTCCCCGTTCTCCGGTGGAGCGCTGCTGGGTGATCGCATCCGCATGGGCGAGCACGCCACCGACAGCGGCGTCTACATCCGCTCCATGGCCAGCCGTGGTCACCTCGGCGGCCTGTCGTGGGCGGCGCCGCACGCGTTGCGCGTGCTCGACGCCGCCGGCTGCGACGTCGTGCTGGTCGAGACCGTGGGGGTCGGACAGTCGGAGGTGGAGGTCTCCGGGCTCGCCGACACCACCCTGGTGCTGCTCGCCCCCGGCATGGGCGACGGCATCCAGGCGGCCAAGGCCGGGATCCTGGAGGTCGGTGACATCTTCGTGGTCAACAAGGCCGATCGGGACGGTGCGCAGTCCACCCGGCGCGAGCTGCGCTCGGTCATCGCGATGTCGGAGCGTCCCGAGGGCGCCTGGAAGCCACCCATCACCCTGACGGTGGCCTCGCGTGGTGAGGGCATCGACGAGGTCGTGGCCGAGATCGAGCGGCACCGCGAGCACCAGGAGTCCTCGGGCGGGCTGCGCCGACGCCGGCTCGCCCGCACGCGCCGTGAGATCGAGGCGGTCGCCCTGCACGAGCTGCGAGAGCGGTTCGGGCACGTCGGCGCAGACGAGCGCCTCGACGACCTCGCCGCGGCCGTGCTGGCCGGCGACCAGGACCCGTTCGCCGCGGCCGACGTGCTGCTCGACGTCGTCCGCTGAGGCGTGTCGGCAGTCTCAGCGATCACCCGGGCGCGCCTGCCGCTGACGGGCGGTCGAGTGCGATAGGAATGTTCGCGTGCTGAAGAAGCTCCTGGTGCTCCTCGTCGCCGCGTTCGTGGTCTACTACCTGCTGACCGCGCCCGCCGGCGCGGCCGACGCTGTCTCCGGCGCGGTCGAGGCCGTCATGAACGCCTTCGGCCAGGTCTTCATCTTCTTCAACGAGCTGACCCGGTAGGCCCCGTGCTGGCCGCCCTGCTGGCGCGACTTCCCGAGCAGGACGTCGAGGGGCACCTGCTGCTCGACGAGGGCGAGCACGTGATCGACCTGGTCCGCAAGCACCCGGTCGTCTACCTGCGTCCCGCCGCCGAGGCCCTCGGTGCCGTGCTGCTGTGGGTGCTGGCCGTCGTCGGTCCCATCCAGATCGGGTGGCTGTTCATCCTGCTCGGCGTCGGGGTGCTGCTGCACGCCGGCTACCTGGTGCTCCAGGAGCACCGCGACGTCTTCGTCATCACCAACATGCGGGTCTTCCGCGCCTCGGGCGTGTTCTCGGTGCGCATCGCCACCATGCCCATCACCCGCATCCTCGACATCACCGTCGAGAAGCCGTTCGTGGGGCGGGTGCTCGGCTACGGGCACTTCGTCTTCGAGTCGGCCGCCCAGGCCCAGGGCCTGCGCGACATCCGCTTCATCGGCGATCCCGACGCTCGCGACCTGACGATCCAGCGGGTCGTCCAGCGCTCCGGGCTTCGCGGCCCGCGCACGGCCTTCGAGCGGCAGGCGCAGGACGGCCGCTGAGGCCCGAGGACCGAGGCCTGGGGACGTGGGGTGCGTGAGGACGCTGGCCCCACTTCCTAGGATGGGTCCATGACCTTCTCGCGTCCCGGTGCCATCGACCTGTCCGCCCTGGCGTCGCCCCCGCCGTCCCCGGCTGCAGGACCGTCGGGTGCCGCAGGCGCGTACGCGGTCGACGTGACCGAGCAGAACTTCCAGACCGTCGCCCTCGAGGCCTCGATGCAGCACGTCGTGGTCCTGGCCCTGTGGTCGCCGCGCGCACCCCAGAGCCGCGACTTCGTCGACGTCGTCGGACGCGCCGTCGACGGCCTCGAGGGTCGCGCCCTGCTGGCCAGGGTCGACGCCGATGCCAACCCCGCCATCGCGCAGGCATTGCAGGCCCAGGGCGTCCCGCTGGTCGTGGGTCTCGTCAAGGGCCAGCCCGTCCCGCTCTTCCAGGGTGCGGTCGAGGAGGCCGAGGTGCGCCAGTACCTCGACCAGCTGGTCGCGGTCGCGGTCCAGAACGGGCTGTCCGGACGCGTCGCCGCGCCGGACGCGGCGGGGGACGTCGAGGCCGAGCCCGCCGAGGACCCGCGCTTCGCCGCGGCCGACACCGCCTTCGCGGCAGGCGACACCACCACGGCCATCGCCGAGTACGAACGACTCAAGGCCCAGCACCCCGGAGACGCCGAGGTGGCCGAGCGGCTGGCCGGGGTCAAGCTCTTCGACCGGACGAAGGACGCCGACCTCCAGGCTGCTCGCGCGGCCGCGGCCGACCGGCCCGACGACCTCGACGCGCAGCTGCTGGTGGCCGACCTCGACGTCAGCGGTGGCCACGTCGAGGACGCCTTCGCCCGTCTGGTCGCGCTCGTGCGCCAGGCGCAGGGCGACGACCGCGACCGCATCCGCGAGCGTCTGCTCGAGCTGTTCGTGGTGGTGGGATCGAACGACCCACGGGTGGCCGACGCGCGACGCGCCCTCGCGTCCGCCCTCTTCTGACGGTGCGGACGCACCCGGAGGGTTAGGGTGCGGCGACGGCGACGACAGGCGTGGCCGCAGCGAGGAGAGCGACGATGGGCGGACGGCTGGCCTGGCCGGCGCTCGTCGTGGGTGTGCTCCTGTCCGTCGTCGGCCTCGCGGTCGTCGTGGTGCTCGGTCCGGACAGCCGGTTCACGACGGGTCCGCACGAGGTCGACACCGATGCCGCCGCCGTGGTGACCGCCCCCGGAGTCGTCTCCTACCGCGGGCTCCAGGTCGACGTGCTGGTGGAGGTGCCGGTGAACAAGCCGGTGTTCGTCGGCCTCGGCAACACGGTGGACGTGCAGGACTACGTGAGTCGGACGCAGCGGCTCGAGGTGACGTCGTTCCGGGTGCCGTGGACGGTCCGCACGCGGGAGGTCGAGGGAGGCCCGGCGCTGCCCGGTGCGCCCACGGCCCTCGACTGGTGGATCGCGGAGTCGGCGGGTCTCGGTGGGGCGTCGATCAGTGCGAGCCTGCCCGACGAGTCCGTGTCCGTGGCCGTGCTCGCGGTGGGGGCCTCGGACCTCTCCGGACTCACCGTCACGTTCGCCTACGGCGTGAAGGGCGGCTTCGGGCTGGGCCTCGGTGCGGTGCTCGTCGGTGCCGGACTCGTGTGGGTGGGTGTGCTGCTGCGGCGCGACACCGCACTCGCTCCCGCGCGGGTCGCGGCGCCCGGTGCCTCGGGCGGGGAGGAGGAGGTCGAGGAGGTCGAGGAGGTGGTCTACGTCTTCGTCGACGAACGGGGCGTGGAGCACGAGATCTCCGAGGACGAGGCAGAACGTCTCCAGGCCCGCCTGGACCTCGCCGAGCAGGCGGGGCGCGACGACGTGCCGACTGCGGAGGCCGCCGGGCCCGACTCCTCCACCGTGGACCGTCCGGTCGAGACGGCGTCTGGCGAGCAGACTCCTCCGGCTCCGGCTCCGGCTCCGGCTCCGGCGACGCCGATGGCCGACCCACCCGCACCGACGCCGGTCCAGGACGTCGTCTACGTGTTCGTCGACGAGGACGGCGTGGAGCACGAGGTCTCGGCCGACGAGCTGGCCGACTACGAGGTCGTCGACGAGGAGGACGAGCGATGAGGCGGTCCTCACGGCTCCTCGTGGCGCTGGTCTGTGCGCTGCTGGTCCTCGCGGCCTGTGGTCTCCCGCGCGAGCGCGGCGACGCGCCCCCGTCCACGGTCCCGGTCGACGCCGGGGAGGTCGACGCGGTGCTGGCCCGCTACGAGAAGGTGCGCGACACCGCCGCCGAGCTGCTCGACCCCAAGCCGCTGTCGACCGTGGAGAGCGGTGCCGTGCTGGCGATCGACACCGGGTCCTTCGAGGTGGCGCAGCGCCTGGCGCGAGCCGTGGGTGGCGACTCGGCCTCCAACGACGTCGTGCGCCTGGCCACGCCCCGGTTCACGGCCTACCCCCTGTGGTTCATGGTGGAGGTGCAGGACCGCGCGGCCGAGGTCAACCGGGTGCAGATCTTCGAGCGCGCCTCGGCCGTGGACCCGTGGTTCCTGGTCGCCAGCCCGGAGACGCTGCTCACGACGCAGCTGCCCGACCTGCGCGAGCGCGACGGGGTCCAGCTCGTGGTGCCGCCGGACAGCGCCACCGGCATGTCGATGTCGCCCCAGGAGGCGGCCGACCGCTACGCCGCGGTGCTCGCGGACCCGGCCTCACCCGCGGCCTCGTCGCTCGAGCAGGACGACTTCATCGAGCAGATGCGTGCGGCGGCCGAGCGCAACGCCTCGCTCGAGGACGTGTCGTTCACGCAGACGTGGTCGGCGCAGGAGGTGCGGCACGTCCTGCGGACCGCCGACGGGGGTGCGCTCGTGTTCGCGACCCTCGAGCGAGTCGACTCCTACGAGGTGGGGGAGGGCGTCCGGGTCACGTGGCCGGACGACTCGCCGCAGAAGGCCCTGCTGGAGTCGGGACTGTCCTCGTCGGGCAGCCTGCGCTACCTGCACCAGGTGCTCGTCTCGATCCCCGGCGGGTCGGGCAAGCCGAGGGTCATCGGACAGTACGGCGGCGTCGTGGAGGCCCAGGGGCCCTGACGGGTCAGACGGCAGGCGGCTCGGGAGCGAGAGGGGCCTCGCGGTAGGTCGCGAGGTCGTCGCCGGCCACCGCGTCGAGCAGCTCGATCGCGGCCGCGGTCGCCTTGTCGTGGACCGTCTCGGTGTCGCACCAGTGCACCGACACGATCTCGGTGGGCTGCAGCACCATGTCGTCCACGTACGACGTGTCGACCACGCCAAGGTCGAACAGGAAGATGCAGGCGTCGTCCCAGCCGCGCCAGGCGGGCAACCAGTTGACGGTCAGCAGGTCGCGCACCTGCACCGTGAGGCCCAGCTCCTCCTCGAGCTCGCGCACGAGGCCGTCGGCGGGGGACTCGCCGACCTCGACGACCCCTCCCGGCAGGTCCCACTCCTGCTTGTAGGTCAGTCGACACAGCAGCACGCGTCCCTGCGGGTCGCGCAGCAGGCCCTGGGAGATGACCCGCTTGGTGGGCAGACCCGCGTTGAGCAGGGCGATGAAGCCGTCGCGGCTCGTGGCCGGAGGGTCGTCGTGCAGCCGGGCGAGCAGCGCGCGGTCGGGGGCGTCGCCCGCTCCCCGAGCGATGCCCTCGCGGCGCAGGCCGCTGATCGAGGCCGCTCGTACGTCCTCGGTCCGGTCCACGGGTACCCGGGCCTCGACCCGCAGGAGCCCCCGGTCCCCGAAGGCGTGCTCGAGCACCAGGCGCAGGGCGCGGACCGCGAGACCGAGCGCACCGTCACCGGTGCCGGTGTTCCAGCGGACCGAGCCCATCCCACGGCCCTCGTCGAGGAGCGCGATCGTGCCGAGACGATCTCCGTCGATGGTCAGGGCCCAGCCGTGGAGTCCGTCGGATCCGCTCGTGGGCTCGAGGACGAGGTCGTCGTCTCGCAGGATGGTGCTCACGCCGCCACCGTACGCGGAGCCTGTGCGGCCGTCATCGCTGACGTCGGCCGTCGTGGGCGAGCGTCACCGCCGGCCCGTGAGGACCCGGACCGGGTGCTCGAGGTCCAGCAGGATCGACTCCGCGGCGTGCCAGGACCCGTCGAGCTCGTCCTGCAGCCGGCCGTCACTGCCGGTCAGCGTGGTCTGCACGCCCACGGTCTTGGAGAAGGCCGGGAAGAGGTCGATCACCACGAGCACCTCGTCGTCGGCGCAGGTCCTGCTGAAGGCCAGCACCCCGGCGTGGTGCACCGGTCGCAGCTCGAGTCCACGACGCGACCGCAGGGCGGGGTGGGACCGGCGCAGCTCGTTGAGGCGGGTGAGGAACGCGGCGACCGTCTCGTCGGCGGGGTCGTCGGTGGGGGAGAAGGTGCTGCTGACTCCCCAGGCGGGTCCGCCGAGCGCCGCGACGGCGGCCCAGGCCTGGAAGGTGGCCGCGGATCCGCCGGTGAGGGCCGACGAGCGCCGGTGGCGCGTGGACGCCAGCAGCTGCGGGCGGGTCACCGACCCGCGGCCGATCCCGGTGAGGACCTCCTCGACGTCGTGGACGCCGAGGGCCCGGTGCAGCGGCGGGGTGGTCTGGTGGAACCCGACGAGCGACAGCGCGTGCGCCTGCGCGGGCGACGGATCGCCCTCGGCCACCAGCACCACGTCGGGGGCCGCGACCCGGACGTCGTGGAGCAGCTGCTCCCACAGCGCCAGCGGCCAGCGGTGCGCGTCCTGCACCACGAAGGCGCTGATGCCCCGGCCGATCCAGGTGGTCACCATGTCGAGGACCGCGGCATAGGTGGCACCGGTGTCCCCGTCGTGGTCGAACCGCCAGGTGTCGTCTCCGGCGGGGACGAACCAGCTCGGGTGCTGCGCGAGCCACGGGTGGGACGACGAGATGGTCCAGGCGAGCTCGAGGGCGACCTCGAGGCCCACGTGGTGTGCCTGCTCGACGAGCTCCAGGACGTCGTCGACGGTGCCGAGGCGAGGATCCACCGAGGTGTGCTCCCCGGTGGCCGGTCCGGCATCCCAGGGGTTGGCGGACGCGGACGGGTGCAGCGGAGGGAGCCGGACCACGTCGAAGCCCAGGGCGGCGACCCGTGCGAGCTCCTCCGTGACGGTGGCCAGGTCGGACGTGGACGCGGGGGACAGCTCGTACCAGGCGCCGACGAGGGCTCGTTCCGGATCGACGCGCAACGGCAGTGGATCCGTGCTGTCGACGTGCAGCCGACCGATCTCGTCGGGCAGGGACGCGACGTAGGCGAGCGCCTCGGCCAGCCGCTCGTGGGCCGGCGCGGCGTCGTCGAGGAGGTCCTCGGCCACCTGCAGCGCGGCGGGATCGCGGTCGCCGATGCCGAGCACGAGCGCGCTGCCGTGGGCGAGGACGTTCTCGGCGTCGGCGCCGCCGTCGATGTCGGAGACGACGCGAGCCGCCCAGCTGCGCAGCGGCTCCTGCCAGCTCTCGACGTGGTAGGTCCAGTCCCCGACGACGTCGGTGGTGACGGTCGCCGACCACAGGTGGTCGCCGAGGTGGCGAAGGGCGATGGGGGCGCGCGCCTTCCCCTCGGGGTCGGTGAGGACCACGGCGGCGCCGACCTCGAGGTCGTCGGGCAGCACGATCGCCTCGATGCGCAACGGTTCGCCGGGGACGACCTTGGCCGGGAACCGGCCGCGGTCCAGGCACGGACGGACCTCCAGCACCGGAACCCGAGCGACCATGGACCCACGCTAGTGCGTGCGTGCGGCTTTCGGGCGTGTTCCCCCGATGCCGCCCCGGGTCGCGACGACTCCTATGCTCGCGGCCACGGACCAGCGGCCCCTTCCTCGGGTGGTCGCCCGACGGAAGGAAGCAGCGTGACGCAGCTCGTCCAGCTCGACGTGACCGACGGAGTCGGCGTGATCCGACTCGATCGTCCGCCCATGAACGCCCTCGACGCCCAGCTGCAGCGCGAGCTGGTGGAGGTGGCCCGTGAGGCCGACACCCGCGACGACGTCGCCGCGGTGGTGCTGCACGGAGGCCCCAAGGTGTTCGCCGCGGGCGCCGACGTCAAGGAGATGGCGGCGATGACCTACCAGCAGATGGTCGCCCACGGCCACCTGCTGCAGGAGTTCACGCGGGCCGTGGCGAGCATCGGCAAGCCGACGGTCTCGGTCGTCACGGGCTTCGCGCTCGGCGGAGGCTGCGAGCTCGCCCTCTCCACCGACCTGCGGTTCGCCGCGGAGAACGCCAAGCTCGGCCAGCCCGAGATCCTGCTCGGCATCATCCCGGGTGCGGGTGGGACGCAGCGGCTGGCGCGCCTCGTCGGTCCCTCGATCGCGAAGGACCTCGTCTACACCGGACGGTTCGTGGGTGCCGAGGAGGCGTTGCGCATCGGTCTGGTCGACCGCGTCCTCCCGGCCGACGAGGTGCTCGAGGCCGCGCTCGCGTGGGCCCGCGGATTCGTCGGAGGCCCGGCGCTGGCCCTGCGGGCGGCCAAGAGCGCGATCGACCGCGGCCTGGAGACGGACCTGCAGACGGGGCTGGAGATCGAGCGGATCGAGTTCACCGGCCTCTTCGCCACCGACGACCGGAGCGCCGGCATGGACTCGTTCGTCGAGAACGGTCCCGGCAAGGCCACGTTCAGCGGTTCCTGACCCGGACGGGACGGTCCGAGGTCTCACGCCTCGACATCGCCGCGAAACGTCCGTGGCTCGAGAGGCGCATGGGGCATACTGTGCTGCGACGTGCCGCCGTGTCGCCAAGAAGGGGAGTCATGACCGACTCAGGGTCGAACCAGCCACAGGATCGTCGGCGTGCCGACCCCTTGAAGGTCGCGGCGGACATGCTCGCGCAGTCCGACGGCGACGACGCCGCCGACACGAGCGACGCGGGCGGTTCCGGGTCCGCGGACGACCGACGACGCAAGCGGGCAGCGCAGCGCGCCGCGCGTCAGGTGGCTGCCGAGAAGCGGCGCAGCGAGCGCAACGCGGCACGGGCGTTCAGCGCCTCCCGTCGCGGACGCCGCTCCGAGGACGGTTCGGTCGAGCCGGCGTTGCGCACGGCCGAGGAGGCGCTCGACGCCGAGCAGCCGGCCGAGGCGGCGCAGCAGGAGCCCAAGCCCACCGCTCCGGAGTCCGTCGAGGCCCAAGCCGTCGAGACTCCGCCCGTCGAGACTCCGCCCGTCGAGACCGGCGCTGTCGAGGCCGGGTCGGCGAGCCAGGTGCCCGAGGCCGAGAAGACCGCCGAGATGCCGCAGGTCCCCGCGGCGCCGGCGGAGCCCGAGGCCCGGCCCACGGTCGCGGACGCCCTGACCGGTCGGGTCCCGAACGACGACGAGCACATCGATGCGGCGCTGCTGGACGACACGGACGATCCGGCCGCCGTCGAGCCCGAGGCTCCCGCCTCCGCCGCTCCCGAGGCCGAAGCGGTCGAGCAGCCGCAGACGAGGCGGTGGATGCCGCCCACCGCGGCGAGCCTCGCCGAGCCGGAGACGCCCGCCGCGACCGACCGACCGGCCGACGCCGACCCGGTCGAGGCCTCCGGCACGAAGGAGTCCGTGACGGCGTCGCAGGCCGAGGGCGTCGCGGTCTCCGAGCGCGCCGAGCCCGAGCGCGCTCAGGCCGACGAGTCCGCGCCCGACGAGCAGCCACCTGCCGAGACCGCGACGGACGGGGCGACGAGCCCCGACGTCGAGACCGAGTCCGCTGCGGAGGCGGAGGAGAGCGAGTCGGTCGCGGCCCAGCCGCACGAGGGCACGCAGCCCGAGAGCACACAGCCCGAGAGCACGCCGGACGAGACCGTCGTGGAGCACGCCGAGCCGACGTCCGAGGTCCCGACCGACGACCACGTCGACGCGCTCTCGGAGCCGGTCGAGCCGCCGCAGGACCGCCCCGTGGCCGCCGACGAGCCCGAGGAGGCTCCTGCCGCCGCGACGGAGAGCCTCGAGTCGCCCGCTCCCGAGGACCCCGCGCCGACCACGTCCGCACCGGAGGCTGCTGCGGTGGCGAGCCCGGCCCCGCCCGCGGTTCCGAGCACGTTCGCCGAGAAGCTGGCTGCCGCCAGCGCCGCGGCCCAGGAGCGGGTCAGCGCCGCGCGCGCCGAGGCCGCTCGCCTCATGGAGGAGGCGGCCAGGGAGCGCGCCGAGGTGGCCGCTCGCATCCGCGCCGACGAGGCCGAGCAGCGTGAGGTGCTGCAGGGTCGACTGCGCGCAGCCGAGCAGGCGGCGGAGGAGCGGGTCCGCGCCGCACGCGAGGAGGCCGATCGCGTCACGGCGGAGATCGAGCGCGAGCGCCAGGCGGCGTCGGCGAAGATCGAGCAGCTGCAGAAGGAGGCCGACGAGCGCGTCGAGGTCGCCCGTACCGAGGCCGAGCGGGCCGCGCAGGAGCGGCTCGACGAGGCCAAGGCCGAGGCCGAGCGGCGCATCGCCGCCGCCGAGGAGGAGGCGTCGCGCAAGGCGGCCGAACGACTCGCCCAGGGTGAGCGTGACGCCGAGGACGCCGCCCAGCGACGGCTCGCCGCGGCCGAGCAGGACGCCGAGCGTCGTATCAGCGAGGCCCGTGCCGAGGCCGAGAAGCTCGCCGAGGGTGCCCGGAGGGATCGCGAAGCGGCCCTCGAGCAGCTCGAGAAGGAGCGTGCCGAGGCCGAGGCCAAGCTGGAGCAGGTGAGGCTCGAGGCCGAGAAGGTCGTGGCCGATGCCGAACGGACGTCGGCCGAGCACGTGGCCGCCGCGAAGGCCGAGGCGGAGAAGTACGCGCAGGAGGTGGCGGCCGAGCGCGTCGCCATCGCCGTGCGGCTCTCCGACGCCGAGCGCACGGCCGGCGACCAGCTGGCCGCCGCGAAGGCGGAGGCGGAGCGCCTCGCGTCCGAGGCCGCCGAGCGGCACGAGCTCGCGGCGACCGAGCTCGCCCGCGAGCGCGACGAGGCCCGGGCCCACGTGGAGCGCGTCACCGCCGAGGTGGCCGAGCTCGCACGCCAGGCCGAGGAGGAGCGCAACCAGGCCACCGCACAGCTGGCCGAGGCCGAGCGGGTCGCGGAGGAGCGCGTCCGCAACGCCCAGGCCGAGGCCGAGCGCGTGGCGGCCGAGGCGGCCGACGCCGCGCGGGCGTCCGCAGCCGCTCGCGAGGAGGCCACGCGTCGTCAGGCCGAGGAGGCCGAGCAGGCACGCGTCACCGCGGAGCGCAAGCTGGCCGAGGCCGAGCAGCAGGCGGCCGACCGCCTCTCGCAGGCCGAGGCCGAGGCCCGCACCGTGGCGCAGCGCGCCGACGACGACGCGCGGCGACGGATCGAGGAGGCGCGCGCCGAGGCGGACCGCGTCGTCCAGCAGGCCAAGCGCGACGCGCAGGAGCGACTCAGCCAGGCCGTGGCGGCCGCACGCTCGGCCGCCGAGGAGAAGCTGGCCGAGGCCGAGGCGACGGCCATGGAATGGGTCGCGGCGGCCGAGGCCGAGGCCGAGCGGGTGGCGCAGTCCCACATCGTGGCGGCCAACCAGTCGGCCAAGGCCACCCCGACGTTCTCCGAGAGCCTCTCGGAACCGTCGGTGGGGGAGTTCGTGGACGAGAAGCCGTCCGTGGGCACCGAGACCCCCCCGGAGGTGAGCGACGGGACCGGGGGATCCGTCCCCCCGACCAAAAAAAGGGTCATCCGCCGATCCTGAGTACCTGACCGCCGGCGCGATCGTCGCCGGACTCGAGGCGAGCACGCCCGAGGACGAGCCGGTGGCGACCCCGGAGCCTGCGCAGGCGACGTCTGCGACCGACGACGCGCGCCCGACGCGGTCCTACGAGGACCTCGTGCCGGGTTCGCTCGCGTGGATCGCTGCGACGCACGGCGGCTCGTCCGACGACGGTGCGGCCGAGCTGGAGGACCAGCCCGGTGACCACGCGCGCCGCGACGCGGGGGACCGGCGCCGAGCCGCCAAGCAGGCCAAGGCCGAGAAGCGTCTTGCCGCGCGCCGAGCCCGTGAGGAGCAGCGAGCCGCCGCCAAGGCCGAGAAGGATCGTGCCAGGCGCGAGCGCGCCGAGGCCAAGGATCGTGAGGCGGCCGAGCGGGCGGAGGCCAAGGAGCGCGAGGCCGAGCAGGCCGAGGCCCGCAGGGCGGCGCAGGAGGTCGAGGACGAGCGGACGAGGCAGCTCGCCGAGGAGCAGGCCGCGGCCGCGCGGGTCGAGCAGGACCGACGTCGCCAGGCCGAGAGCGCGGCGGCGGAGCAGAAGGCTCAGCGCCGCGAGAAGAGCAAGGCCGCGGCCCTCGCCGCCCTGGCCGGACGCCCGACCACCGCTCGAGCCGACGCCCCCACGTCCCAGGACGTCGCGGACCAGGACGCTGCGCCCGAGGACCCCGACGCGCAGGACCCGATGCCGGGCGACGGCACGTCGGAGCAGGAGTCGACGACGACCCGGTCCGAGGACGGCTCCGCTGCCGACCTGGCCGCGGAGACGGCCCTCCTCGACGCCGTCGGTGCCGCCCACCAGGACCTCGAGGCCACCGAGGACGTCGAGGCCACCGAGGCCACCGAGGTCACCGAGGCCGACGCCCAGGACGCCCGTGCCGACGCGCGCGAGTCCGAGCACACCTCTCAGGAACCGGTGGACCGCGGCGGTCGAGGTGACGACCGCCGAGCAGCGGCGGCAGCCACCGTGGCGCGTCGTCGCGAGAAGGCCGAGGCGAAGGAACGGGCCCGCGCCGAGAAGGGCGAGGCGGCCCGGCGTCGTCGGGCCGAGAAGGCGCCGGCCCGCGAGATCGACGACAGCGTGCCGGAGCCGCCGTCGGTGCCGCAGGAGTCCTCCTCCTTCGGACCGGCGCGTGTGGTGTCCCTGGTGGGCGTGGCGATCGGCGTGCTCGGACTGGTGGCCTCGGTGCTGCTGGCGCTCGCCGCCCTCCTCGTCGCCTTCGGCTTCGACGCCGACGCCGGTGTGCTCCGGGCGGTCGCCGTGGTCGCGGACCCGCTCACGGCACCACTGCGTGGCCTGGTCGCCTTCTCCGGGGAGAACGCTGCGGCCAAGGAGGCGTTCGTCGCCTACGGCGGCGGTTCGGTGGTCTACCTCATCGTCGGGGTGGCTGCGCCGTCGCTGCTCTCCCGCCGCGACGCCTGAGCCGGCGGTCGGCCGGCACCGCGGGCGACGCGGCGTGCAGCGATGTGACCGACGCCATTGCCGGTGTGGGTGGCCGCGCTTGTAACCCGCCGGTAACCTGCGACGCAAGGCTGCCCTCACCACGTGGAGCTCCACGTGGGAAGGTGGACCTCCCGACCACGCGACGCCGAGCGTCGCGTCCCCGACCACAGGAGGGTCCTCGTGACCAACATCGTCGTCGCGGTGAAGTACGTGCCGGATGCCACGGCCGACCGCACCTTCGACTCGTCCGACAACACCGTGGACCGTGAGAACGTCGACGGTCTGCTGTCCGAGCTCGACGAGTACGCCGTCGAGCAGGCCCTCAAGGTCGTCGAGGAGGGCGACGGCGAGGTCACCGTCCTCACCGTCGGCCCCGACGACGCCGCCGACGCCGTGCGCAAGGCGCTGCAGATGGGCGCCGACAAGGGCGTGCACGTCAACGACGAGGCCATCGCCGGCTCCGACGCGTTCGCCACGTCGCTCGTGCTGGCCAAGGCCCTCGAGAAGCTCGAGTACGACTTCGTCTTCTTCGGCATGGCCTCGACCGACGGCGGCATGGGTGTCGTCCCGACGCTCGTCGCCGAGCGTCTCGGCCTGCCCGCGGTCACCCTCGGCGGCGAGATCACCGTCGACGGCGAGACCGTGACCATCAAGCGTGACGGCGACGTCGCCACGCAGGAGGTCCAGGGCACGGGCAAGCTCGTCGTGAGCGTGACCGACCAGACCGGCGAGGCCCGCTACCCGTCCTTCAAGGGCATCATGGCGGCCAAGAAGAAGCCGGTCGAGGAGTGGGACCTGTCCGACCTCGGTGTCGACGCGTCCGACGTGGGCCTCGACGCCGCGTGGACGAAGGTCGCCTCGACCGAGCCCCGCCCGCCGCGCACCGCCGGCGAGATCATCACCGACGAGGGCGACGGCGGCTCCAAGCTCGTCGAGTTCCTCGCCTCCAAGAAGTTCGTCTGAGCAGGGAGAGCAGAGACATGTCCGAAGTCATCGTGCTCGTCGACGTCGTCGACGGCAACGCCACCAAGCCCAGCCTCGAGCTCCTCACGATCGCCCGCAAGATCGGTGAGCCGTCGGCCGTCGTCTTCGGCGGCGACGTCCCCGGCTCGCTGGCCGAGCACGGCGCCGAGAAGATCTACCAGCTCGACGACGCCGTCTACGGCGAGTACCTGGTCGGTCCCAAGGCCGAGGCGCTCACCAAGATCGTCACCGACTCCTCCGCCTCGGCCGTGCTGGTCCCCTCCAGCACGGAGGGCAAGGAGATCGCCGCCCGCGTCGCGCTGCGGACCGAGTCCGGTCTCATCACCGACGCGGTCGACGTGAAGGTCGACGGCGACGTCGTCACCACCACGCAGTCGGTCTTCGCCGGCAACTTCACCGTGGACGCCCAGGTCACCAAGGGCATCCCGGTGATCGCCGTCAAGCCCAACTCCGTGGCCCCCGAGGCCGCCTCGGGCGCCGGCACGGTCGAGGCCGTCACGGTCGAGGTCTCCGACGCCGCCAAGGGCGCCAAGATCGTCTCCACCAAGGAGAAGGCCGCCTCCGGCCGTCCCGAGCTCACCGAGGCCGCCATCGTGGTCTCCGGCGGCCGTGGCACCGGTGGCGACTTCACCGAGGTCGAGGCGTTCGCCGACAGCCTCGGTGCCGCCGTGGGCGCCTCGCGCGCCGCGGTCGACTCCGGCTGGTACCCGCACAGCTTCCAGGTCGGCCAGACGGGCAAGACCGTCTCGCCGCAGCTGTACGTGGCCAACGGCATCTCCGGTGCCATCCAGCACCGCGCCGGCATGCAGACGTCCAAGACCATCGTCGCGGTCAACAAGGACGACGAGGCGCCGATCTTCGAGCTCGTCGACTTCGGCGTCGTCGGCGACCTGAAGACGGTCCTGCCGCAGGCCACCGAGGGCATCGCCCAGCGCAAGGGCTGATCGCACTCCTGCCACGAGGGCCCCGGACCACACGGTCCGGGGCCCTCGTGCGTCCCATGGTCCGACCGAGCCAGGGGGAATGGCCCATCGGGATCAGGTTCCAAGTTGGTTAAGACGTCGTCCGGCTCTGTCGTGCGGCCCTGTCGCGGTGATAGCAATAGGGGCGCACGCGCCTGCGTGCACCCATCTTCACAGGAGGAATCCATGCGTCTCTCCCGACGTACTCGCGTCGCGGGCGTAGCCCTGCTCGCCGCGGGCAGCCTCGTCCTGGCGGCTTGTGGCGGGGGCGGTGACGACTCCGGGTCCACCGACTCGGTCATCACCAACTTCAGCACCGAGCCCCAGAACCCGCTCGTCCCCACCTCGACGAACGAGACCGGTGGCGGTCGCGCCATCGACCTGCTCTTCGCCGGCCTGGTCTCGTACCAGAAGGACGGCTCGAGCGTGAACGAGGTCGCGGAGTCGATCGAGTCCGAGGACAACGTCACCTGGACCGTCAAGCTCAAGGACTGGGAGTTCTCCGACGGCACCCCCGTCACCGCCGACTCCTTCGTGGACGCGTGGAACTACGGCGCCCTCAGCACCAACAAGCAGCTGAACAGCTACTTCTTCTACCCGATCAAGGGCTTCGACGCCGTCCAGGAGGAGAAGCCGACCGCCAAGACGCTCGAGGGCCTCAAGGTCGTCGACGAGAAGACCTTCACGATCGAGCTGAACCAGCCCGAGGCCGACTTCCCGGCGCGTCTGGGCTACTCGGCGTTCTACCCGCTGCCCGAGTCGGCCTTCGACGACATCAAGGCCTACGGCGAGGACCCGATCGGCAACGGCCCGTACAAGATGGACGGCAAGGGCGCGTGGGAGCACGACGTCCAGATCAAGCTCGTCCCGAACGACTCCTACGACGGTGTCCGCAAGCCGAAGAACGGTGGCGTCACGCTGAAGTTCTTCACGAACCCCGACACCGCCTACACGGCCGTCCAGACCGGTGACCTCGACGTCCTCGACGCCGTGCCGCCGAGCGCCCTGTCGACGTTCCAGTCCGACGACAGCGTCCAGGCCATCTCCGAGCCCGGCTCGGTCTTCGGCTCGGTCACGATCCCCGAGAGCCTGGCCGGCTTCGGCACCAACGACGAGGGACGTCTGCGTCGTCAGGCCATCTCCAAGGCGATCAACCGCGAGGAGATCACGAAGAACATCTTCGACGACACCCGCACGCCGGCCGTCGACTTCTCGGCTCCGGTCATGCCCGGCTTCGACAAGGAGATCCCGGGCAGCGAGGTGCTGCAGTTCGACGCCACCGAGGCCAAGGACCTGTGGGCCCAGGCCGACGACATCGCCGAGTTCGAGGGATCGTTCACGATCTCCTACAACAGCGACGGTCCCGGCAACAAGGAGTGGGTCGACGCCGTCGTGAACCAGCTCAAGAACAACCTCGGCATCGACGCCAAGGCCAAGGGCTACGCCACGTTCGACGAGCTGCGCACCGACGTCACCAACCGCACCATCAAGACCGCCTTCCGCACCGGTTGGCAGCCCGACTACCCGTCGATCTTCAACTACCTGGCCCCGCTGTACCAGACCAAGGCCGGGTCGAACGACGGTGACTACTCCAGCAGCGAGTTCGACGACCTCATGAAGCAGGTCGCCGGCGAGCCCGACGAGGACAAGCGCTACGCGCTTCAGTCGCAGGCCCAGGAGGTCCTCTTCAAGGACCTGCCCGCCATCCCGCTCTGGTACTCCAACGTCGCCGCTGCCGCGTCGAAGAACGTGGAGAACGTCGAGTTCAACTGGCAGAACCAGCCCGAGCTGCACCTCATCACCAAGAAGTAGCTCCGGCGCCCGCACGACCACCCGTGGGGCAACACCTCAGGTGTTGCCCCACAGGTGTGTCCGGGTCCCTCGGTGGCGCTTCCGCCCGCGGCGTATCGTCGTGGCGGGTCGCGGTGTCGCCGCCCCCTCAGACAAGGAGTTCTGCCCATGTGGTGGTACGTCGGCAAGCGTCTCCTCCAAGCGATCCCGGTGATCCTCGGAGCCACGCTGCTCATCTACGCGATGGTGTTCCTGCGACCGGGAGACCCGATCGTCGCCCTGTTCGGCGACAAGCCGGTGCCCGAGGGCACCTACCAGGCGCTGCGTGAGCAGTACAACTTCGACAAGCCGTTCCTGGTGCAGTGGCTGCTGTTCCTCAAGGGCGCGCTGACCCTCGACTTCGGCACCGCGTTCAGCGGCCAGCCCGTGATCGACCTGGTGCAGCGTGCCTTCCCCGTGACCATCAAGCTCGCCCTCATGGCCCTGGTCATCGAGGCCGTGCTCGGCGTGGCCGCGGGCTTCTACGCCGGCATGCGGCGCGGCAAGCTGTTCGACTCCACGATGCTGGTCGTCTCGCTGCTCGTCATCGCCGTGCCGATCTTCGTCTTCGGCTTCGTGCTGCAGCTGCTCGTCGGCATCAAGCTGGGGGCGCTACCGGCGCTCGTGAGCTCGCAGGCGACCTTCCAGGAGCTCCTGCTGCCGGCGATCGTGCTGGGACTCGTGTCGTTCGCCTACGTGCTGCGCCTGACCCGCACCTCGGTCATCGAGAACCTCACGGCCGACCACGTGCGCACCGCCCGTGCCAAGGGCCTGCCCGACGGCCAGGTCAACCGGCGCCACGTGCTGCGCAACTCCCTCATCCCCGTGGTGACCTTCCTCGGCGCCGACCTCGGCGGCCTCATGGCCGGTGCGGTCGTGACCGAGGGCATCTTCAACGTCCCCGGGGTCGGCAACCTGGCCTTCGAGGCCGTGCGACGCGGGGAGACCCCCACGATCGTCTCCGTCGTCACCATCATGGTGCTCGTCTACGTCGTCACCAGTCTCGTCGTGGACCTGCTCTACGCCCTGCTCGACCCGAGGATCCGCTATGCCTGACGGCCGCTCGCCCAAGATCCGACCCGGCCAGGAGCGGTACCTCGCCCGGCTGGAGGACACGCCCCTGCACGACGTGGGTGCACTCGACACCACCGCGCCGCCGGAGAGCCAGTGGAAGGAGGCGTGGAAGCAGCTGCGCAAGAACCCGCTGTTCTACGTCTCGGCCGCGCTGCTGGTCTTCCTGGCCGTCGTGATCGCCTTCCCCGGGCTGTTCACGAGCAACGACCCGAGCTTCTGCCAGACGGGCAAGAGCCTGGCGGTCGGCGAGCCCGGGCACCCGCTCGGCTTCGACCGACAGGGCTGCGACGTCTACTCGCGCATGATCTACGGGGCGCGTGCCTCCGTGGCGGTCGGCGTGTTCACCACGCTCATCGTCGCGCTGCTGGGCCTGGTGACGGGCGCGGTCGCGGGCTTCTACGGCGGGTTCTTCGACTCGCTCATCTCGCGCATCGCCGACGTCTTCTACGCGATCCCGCTGCTGCTCGCCGCCATCGTCCTGCTGTCGGCCCTCAACAACGTGTGGCCCGACCGCGGCTTCTGGGGCTCGGTCCTGGCGATCGTGCTCGCGCTCGGCCTGTTCGGCTGGCCGCAGGTCACCCGTATCGCTCGTGGCGCGGTCATCGAGACCAAGCAGCAGGAGTTCGTCGACGCTGCGCGCGCACTGGGCGCCACGCCGCGCCGGAACCTGGTGCGGCACGTGATCCCCAACTCGCTGGCCCCGGTCATCGTGACCGCCACCGTCTCGCTGGGCATCTTCATCGTCGCCGAGGCCACGCTGTCGTTCCTGGGCCTCGGCCTTCCGACGAGCATCGTCTCGTGGGGCAACGACATCGCGGCCTCGCAGAACCAGGTCCGGGCCGGGCAGCGGCTGGGCACCATGTTCTGGCCCGCGGGCGCGCTCGCGCTGACCGTGTTCAGCTTCATCCTCCTCGGCGACGCCGTGCGCGACGCCCTCGACCCGAAGGCCAAGAAGCGATGAGCAACCCGAACCCCGAGGGTCGCCCCTCCAGCGAGCAGCCGCTGCTCGAGGTCAAGGACCTGCACGTCGGCTTCGAGGCCGACAAGAAGACGATCGTCCCCGCCGTCATCGGCGCGAACCTGACGGTCTACCCCGGTCAGACCGTGGCCATCGTCGGCGAGTCCGGCTCGGGCAAGTCGACGACGGCGCACGCCATCATCGACCTGCTCCCGGGGACCGGGCGCATCACCGGTGGCCAGATCCTGTTCGAGGGCACGGACATCGCCCACGCCAAGCGGTCCGACATCATCGCCCTGCGCGGGTCGTCCATCGGTCTCGTGCCGCAGGACCCGATGTCGAACCTGAACCCGCTGTGGCGGGTGGGCACCCAGATCAAGGAGTCGCTCGAGGCCAACGGCGTGGCCAAGGGCAAGGCCGCCGACGCACGCGTGGTCGAGCTGCTCGAGGAGGCCGGTCTGCCCGACGCCGAGCGACGCGCGCGGCAGTACCCGCACGAGTTCTCCGGCGGCATGCGCCAGCGCGCGCTCATCGCCATGGGCCTCGCGGCACGCCCCAAGCTGCTCATCGCCGACGAGCCCACCTCGGCCCTCGACGTGACCGTGCAGAAGCAGATCCTCGACCACCTCGACCGGCTCACCGACGAGCTCGGCTTCGCGGTGCTGCTCATCACCCACGACCTCGGTCTGGCTGCCGAGCGCGCCGACCACCTCGTGGTCATGTACCGCGGCCAGATCGTGGAGTCGGGCCCGGCGCTGGAGATCCTGCAGAACCCCCAGCACCCCTACAGCAAGCGCCTCGTGAGCTCGGCCCCCTCGCTCGCCTCGCAGCGGCTCTCGTCGGTCCAGGCGCGGGCCGAGGTGCGCGAGCAGGCGGTGCAGACCGCGGCCGAGATCGCGGCCGAGGTCGCGACGGACTCCGGCGAGTTCGGTGAGGGGTCCAGCACGATCATCGAGGCCAAGGACCTCACCAAGGTCTTCAAGATCCGCGGCAGCCGCCCCGGTCAGTCCACGGACTTCACGGCGGTCGACCAGGTCTCGTTCCGGCTCGAGCGCGGCACCACGACCGCCATCGTGGGGGAGTCCGGCTCGGGCAAGTCCACCGTGGCTCGCATGGTGCTCGGCCTGCTCGACGCCACGAGCGGGTCGGTGGAGTTCGACGGTGTCGACATCACCAGCCTGCGGTCCAAGAAGCAGCAGCTGGCGATGCGGCGGCAGATGCAGCCGGTCTTCCAGAACCCGTACGCGTCGTTGGACCCGATGTACTCGATCTACCGGTCCATCGAGGAGCCGCTGCGGCTCCACGACATCGGCACCTCCAAGGAGCGCGAGGCCAAGATCCGCGACCTGCTCGAGAAGGTGTCGCTGCCGGCGTCGGTCATGACGCGCTACCCCAACGAGCTGTCCGGCGGGCAGCGGCAGCGCGTCGCCATCGCGCGGGCGCTCGCCCTGGACCCCGAGGTGGTCATCTGCGACGAGGCCGTCTCGGCGCTCGACGTGCTGGTGCAGGCGCAGATCCTGAACCTGCTCAACGAGCTCCAGAGCGAGCTGGGCCTGTCGTACCTGTTCATCACCCACGACCTCGCGGTCGTGCGGCAGATCGCCGACCACGTGCTGGTGATGCAGAACGGCCAGGTCGTCGAGCAGTCGAGCGTGACCGACGTCTTCGAGAACCCGCAGCAGGACTACACGCGAATGCTCCTCGACGCGATCCCGGGCGGGTCGATCCCGCTCGGCGTGGTGGAGGCCGGCGACGCCTGATCCGGTGACGGCTCGGGGGTGGGACCAGGTTGACTCGTTCGAACATCTGTTCGATCATGGGTAGGTGTCCGCAGCCCGTCCAGCCCTCGAGGTCGTCGCCGAGCTGCGGCGCGAGGTCGAGCGGATGCAGGGCGCACCCGCACGGCAGGCGGTGCCCACGCACCCGGCCCTCGAGGGCCTGCTGAGCCTCGAGACCGGTGGGGTCTACGGCGTCGACGCAGCCAGCCTCGCGCTGCTGCTCATGTCCGGCCCGTCCGCGGCCGGCACGTGGTCCGCGGTCGTGGGCGCGCCCGACCTCGGGGTCGAGGCCGCCGTGGCCATGGGGGTCGACCCGCACCGCACCGTGTTCGTGCCGGACCCGCAGGACCGGTGGCTGGAGGTCACCGCCGCCCTCGTCGACGTCGTCGGCCTCGTGGTGGTGCGGCCGCCGTCCGCCGTCGGTGAGGGCGACGCCGCCCGCCTCGGTGCGCGGCTGCGCAAGCAGGGCTGCGTGCTGGTGCCGTGGGGCGTCTGGCCCCGGTGCGACGCCCGGCTCACCCTCGCGACCACGCGCTGGGCGGGGGTGGGGGCGGGTGACGGCCACCTGAGGGCGCGTGAGGCCACCGTGACCGTGCACCGTGGCACTGCTCCGAGTCGGACCCGCGACCTCCTCCTGCCGGCCGACGACCTGACCGTGCGACCTGCGCGCCCGCAGGTCGCGGCGCCCCCGGCCACCGGGGTTCCCGCCATCGTGAGGAGCCCCGTGTTCGTCAGGAGCGCAGGATGAGGACGCTCGTGCTCTGGTGCCCGGACTGGCCCGTGCGGGCCGCCCTGCCGGACCTGCCGCGCGACGTCCCCGGCGCGGTCATGGACGGCGGCCAGGTGCTGGCCTGCAACCACGCCGCCCGGGTGGAGGGCGTGCGCCGCGGCATGCGGCGCCGTGACGCGCAGGCGCGGTGCCCCGAGCTCGCGCTCGCCGACCACCGCCCGGAGGTCGAGGCCCGGGCCTTCGAGGAGGTGCTGCTGGGCGTCGAGGAGCTCAGCCCCGCCGTCACGCCGCTACGGCCGGGACTGTGCGCGCTGCCCGTGCCGGCCCGGTTCTACGGGGGCGAGGAGGAGGCGGCGGCCGTCGTCGCCGAGCGGGTCGTCTCGCTGGCGGTGTGGGACGTGCGGCTCGGGGTGGCCGACGGCCTCTTCGCGGCCGAGCAGGCCGCCCGCCGTGCGGTGCCGCAAGGGGTCCACGTGGTCGAGCCCGGTGCCGACGCCGCGTTCCTGGCTCCGCTGCCGGTCGAGACGCTCGAGGCGCCGGAGGTGGTGAGCCTGCTGCGTCGCATGGGCCTGACCACGCTCGCGCACCTGGCGGCCCTGCCCGCGTCCGACGTGCACACCCGGTTCGGCACCCACGGTGCCCTCCTGCACCGCCTGGCCTCGGGCCAGGACCCTCGGCTCCTCGCCCGGCGTGAGGTGCCTCCCGAGCTGGGCGGGATCCTCACCCTCGAGCCGCCGGTCTCCAGCTCCGAGACGGTGGCGTTCAGCCTGCGGTCGGTCGCCGAACGGTTCGTCGCGCGCCTGGCCGACCACGGCCTGGTGTGCACCGCGCTCGGGATCGAGGTGGAGGTCGACGACCAGGTGGCGTCCACCCGTCGGTGGGTCCACCCGCGCTGGTTCGGTGCGGTCGACGTCGTCGACCGGGTGCGCTGGCAGCTGCAGGGCGGTCCGCTGCCGGGACCGGTCGGCGCGGTCCGGCTCGTGCCCGAGAGCGTCGCGCCCGTCGGCGAGCACGCACCCGCCCTCTTCGGGCCCGGTGGCCGGGGTGCGGCGACGGCGCAGGAGGACGACCGCGTCGAGCGCGGCATCGCCCGGGTGCAGGGTCTCGTCGGTCACGAGGGGGTGCTCGCCGCCCGGGTGCAGGGTGGCCGCTCGCCGTCGGCCCGGCGTCTGCTCGCGCCGTGGGGCGAGCAGACCCAGCCGGCGCGTGCCGTGGGGGCTCCCTGGCCGGGCTCCGTGCCACCGCCGGCACCGGCCACGGTGTACGCGTCACCGCGTCCGGCCCAGGTGGTCGGCCCCGGCGACCGGGTCGTCGGGGTCGACGGGCGGGGAGCGATCAGCTGCGCCCCCGTCCGGTTCCGTGCCGCCGGCGACGAGGACTGGCGTCCCGTGGCGTCCTGGGCGGGCCCGTGGCCGGTCGACGAGCTGTGGTGGGACGAGGCGGCAGCCCGTCGGGTGGCGCGCTTCCAGGTGGTCGGGGTCGACGGCACGGCCTGGCTCATGGTCGTCGAGAACGGCAC
This sequence comes from Aeromicrobium sp. Leaf245, assembly GCF_942548115.1. Taxonomy (NCBI): domain Bacteria; kingdom Bacillati; phylum Actinomycetota; class Actinomycetes; order Propionibacteriales; family Nocardioidaceae; genus Aeromicrobium; species Aeromicrobium sp. Leaf245. Next base: position 2,639,812 of record NZ_OW824151.1, on the reverse strand, counting down.
CTGGTGGACCGAGGCCCGCTATGACTGACGTGCACGAGCCCGTGGAGCGCTGATGGGCTGGAACAACCCCGACGTCCCGTGGCGCGAGCTGGAGGCCCGGCTCTCCGGCCGGCCCGCCCACGCGCTGCCGAGCGAGGGCCGCGACGACCTGCGTCCCGACCCGGTCGACGGCCGCTTCCCCGACGGGGGAGACGGGCCGGCGTTCAGCCGCAAGCGGGCGCGGTACGAGGCGCCACCCGATGCGCCGGGGAGTGGGCGGCAGATCGACACCGTCCCGTACGCCGAGCTGCACTGCCACAGCGACTTCAGCTTCCTCGACGGCGCGAGTGCACCGGAGGTGCTGGTCGAGCAGGCGAGCTCCCTGGGGCTGGAGGCGCTCGCGCTCACCGACCACGACGGCTTCTACGGCGTGGCCCGCTTCGCCGAGGCCGCCGCCGAGCACCCCGGTCTGGACACGGTGTTCGGAGCCGAGCTGTCGCTGGGCCTGACCGCGCCCCAGCTGGGTGCCGCGGACCCGGAGGGCAGCCACCTGCTCGTGCTCGCCCGAGGGGTGGAGGGCTATCACCGGCTGGCCGCGGCCATCACCGAGGCGCAGCTCGCGGGCGACGAGAAGGGCAGGCCGGTCTACGACCTCGAGCGGCTCGCCGAGCAGGGCCGAGGGCACTGGCACGTGCTCACGGGCTGCCGCAAGGGCTTCGTCCGGCAGGCGCTCGCGACCGGTGGGCCGGCCGATGCGTCGCGCGCGCTGGGACGGCTGGTCGACCTGTTCGGTGCCGGCGCCGTCGACGTCGAGCTCACCGACCACGGCGGTCCCACCGACTCGGCCACCAACGACGTGCTCGCGGCCCTGGCCGTCGAGCACGACCTGCCGGTGGTGGCCACCGGCAACGTGCACGCCGCCGTGCCGTCGCGCACCCGGCTGGCCCAGGCCATGGCCGCCGTGCGCGCCCGGCGCAGCCTCGCCGAGATGGACGGCTGGCTGGCCGCCTCCGGGCAGGCCTACCTGCGCTCGGGCGAGGAGATGCAGGCACGCTTCGCGCGCTACCCGGGAGCCGTGGCGCGGTCGGTCGAGGTGGCCCGGGGCGCTGCCTTCGACCTGCGTCGTGCGGCGCCGCGGCTGCCGCAGACCGACGTCCCGGACGGGTACACCCCCATGGAGTGGCTGCGTGAGCTGGTGAGGCGGGGCGCCGACGACCTGTACGCCCACGACCGCGACCGCGCCGAGGAGCGGCTGCGCCAGGAGCTGGCGGTCATCGAGGCCAAGGGGTTCTGCGGCTACTTCCTCATCGTCCACGACATCGTGGCCGAGGCCCGTCGGCGCGGGATCCTGTGCCAGGGCCGGGGCTCTGCGGCCAACTCCGCGGTCTGCTACGCCCTGCGCATCACGGCCGTCGACTCGATGTTCTACGACCTGCCGTTCGAGCGGTTCCTGGCCGCCACGCGCGACGAGGAGCCCGACATCGACGTCGACTTCGACGCAGGTCGCCGCGAGGAGGTGATCCAGTGGGTCTACGACACGTTCGGACGCCGCAACGCCGCCCAGGTGGCCAACGTCATCAGCTACCAACCGCGCTCGGCGGTCCGCGACGTCGCGAAGGCGCTGGGCTACTCCGTGGGCCAGCAGGACGCGTGGAGCAAGAGCATCGAGTCGTGGCGTGCGGTCGAGACGCCCGAGGAGAGCCCGTTGCCACCGCTGGTCGGTGAGCTCGCCGAGCAGCTGCTGAAGACCCCGCGGCACCTGGGCATCCACTCCGGCGGGATGGTGCTCACCGAGCGCCCGGTGGGCGAGGTCGTGCCGATCGAGCGGGCGCGGATGGACAAGCGCACCGTCGTGCAGTGGGACAAGGACGACTGCGCGTGGATGGGTCTGGTCAAGTTCGACCTGCTGGGCCTCGGGATGCTCGGCGCGATCCAGCGCACGTTCGACCTGCTCGCCGAGCACACGGGGGAGCAGTGGGACCTCGCGTCGATCCCCAAGGAGGAGCCGGCGGTCTTCGACATGCTCTGCCTGGCCGACTCCGTCGGGGTCTTCCAGGTCGAGAGCCGTGCCCAGATCGGCACGCTGCCCCGTCTGCGTCCTCGTTCGTACTACGACCTCGTCATCGAGATCGCGCTCATCCGGCCCGGTCCGATCCAGGGCGGCGCCGTGCACCCGTACATCCGTCGCCGCACGGGCAAGGAGCCGGTCGAGTTCATCCACCCGTTGCTGGAGCCGGTGCTGGCGCGCACCCTCGGGGTGCCGCTGTTCCAGGAGCAGCTCATGCAGATCGCCATGGCGGTGGGTGACTGCACGGGCGACGACGCCGACCTGCTGCGTCGGGCCATGGGGTCCAAGCGCGGCACCGAGCGCATCGAGCGGCTGCGGGAGAAGCTCTACGCCGGCATGGAGCGCCACGGCATCACGGGGGAGGTGGCCGACGGCATCTACGCCCGCATCCAGGCGTTCGCGAACTTCGGCTTCGCCGAGAGCCACGCGTTGAGCTTCGGGCTGCTCGTGTACGCCAGCAGCTGGCTCAAGCTGCACGCGCCGGCGGCGTTCCTCGCGGCGCTGCTGCGCTCCCAGCCGATGGGCTTCTACTCCCCGCAGTCCCTCACCGCCGACGCGCGGCGCCACGGCGTCGAGGCGCGGCGGCCCTGCATCGCCCGCTCACAGGTCCATGCCGACCTGGAGGTCATCGACGACGCGCCGGGCCGTGGGCGGCGGACCAGCACCGGCCTCGACGGGTGCACGCACCGGGTGCAGCCGCCGGCAGGCGACTTCGACGACACCGAGGGCCGGACGGAGCTGCAGGCGCGGCTGGCCGGGCACCGCCGCGACGGCCACCACGCCGTGCGCCTCGGCCTCACCGAGGTCCAGGGCATCGGTGAGGCCGACGCCGAGCGGGTGGTGGCGGCGCGAGCCGACGGTCCGTTCGTCGACATGGCCGACGTCGTGCGACGTACCGGGCTGTCGGTCCCGCAGATGGAGGCCCTCGCCACGGCCGGGGCGTTCGACGTGTTCGGGATCAGCCGCCGTCAGGCGCTCTGGAACGCGGGCTACACCGACGCCCCCGACCTGCTGGCGGGCACGGCGGTGCAGGCGCCACCTCCGATGCTGCCCGGCATGAGCGACGTCGAGCTGACCACCGCCGACCTGTGGGCCACCCGCATCTCGCCCACGGAGCATCCGTTCGTGCACCTGCGACCGCTGCTGCGCGCCGAGGAGGTGCTGGCGGTGCAGGACTGCCCCGACCTGGGCACCGGGCGTCGGGTCCGGGTGGCGGGGCTGATCACCCACAAGCAGCGCCCCTACACCGCCTCGGGCGTCACGTTCCTGAACCTGGAGGACGAGACGGGCATGCTCAACGTGGTGGTCTTCGCCAACGTCTGGAAGCGGCACCGGCGGGTCCTGCAGAACGCGGCGGGCGTGGTCGTGCGCGGTGTGGTCGAGAACGTGGAGGGTGCCACCAACCTGCGGGCCGAGCGGATCGAGCGGGTGGAGGTGCTGTACCCCGAGGCGGCCTCGACCATCGGTCCTCACCGGTCCCGCGACTTCCGGTGATCGACGTCACGTCGGCCCTGCCGAGCGATCTCAGGGAGCGAGAACCGACCGGCGGTCGACTCCACCGGACGTAGCGTCGAGGACATGGCCACCCTCCTCAGCCCCGCCCGTACCCGGGTCCCCACCCCACCCGCGCCGCCGGCACCTCCACTGCAGCGCGGACCGGCGGTGGCCGCCGGGGTGCTCGCCGTCGTGCTGCTCGCGGTCGTCCAGACCCAGCACGGCACGCAGAAGGCCGTGCTGCTCGCGCTGGGTCTCGGGCTCGGAGCGGCGCTGTTCCACGCGCGCTTCGGCTTCACGTCGGGCTGGCGCCAGCTGGTCGCCGTCGGCAACGGGGCGGGCGTCCGCGCGCACTCGCTGCTCCTCGGCACGGCGGCCACACTGGGGCTTCTGCTGCTCGCGTCAGGGTCCGGGCTGTTCGGCACCACCCCGGCGGGCGTCGAGGGCCCGATCGGCGTGGGGCTCGTGCTCGGCTCGTTCCTGTTCGGCATCGGGATGCAGCTGGGCGGCGCGTGCGCGTCGGGCACGCTGTTCGCCGTCGGGTCGGGCCAGAGCAGCATCCTCGTGACCCTCTTCGGGTTCGTCGTCGGGTCGGTGCTCTACACGTGGCAGTACGACCTCGTCGACGACCTGCCGGCGTGGGACCCCATCGTCCTGCAGGACCACGTCGGCTACCTGGGCGCGTGGGTGCTCACGATCGGAGCGCTCGCGCTCGTGGTGTGGGGGACCCGGGTCGTGCAGGCCCGTCGCAACCCGCCGCCCACCTCGCCGCCTCCGACGGCCCAGGGTGCGGCACGCGTGGTGCGCGGCTCCTGGTCGCCGTACGTCGGCGCGGTGGTGCTGGCCGTCCTCGCGGCCGGCGTGCTGTGGGTCTCCGGCGGCATCTGGGGCATCACCAGCGCGTTCGCGCTGTGGGGCGCCAAGCTCCTCCAGCTGGTCGGGGCCCACCCCGAGACCTGGAGCTTCTGGCAGCAGCCCGACCAGGCCGCCCAGCTCTCGGGGTCGGTGCTCGCGGACAAGAACTCGCTCACCAACATCGGCATCGTGGTCGGGGCCGCCCTCGCCGCGACGCTGGCCGGTACCTACTCCCTGCGGCACCGGTTCGCGACGAGGCAGGTCCTGGCCTCGCTGATCGGTGGCGTCCTGCTGGGGATCGGCGCGCGGCTCGCGTCGGGCTGCAACATCGGCGCCTACCTCGGTGGCATCTCCACCGGCAGCCTGTCGGGCTGGATCTGGGGCCTCGTCGCGCTCGCCGGCACCTGGGTGGGCCTGCGCTTGCGGCCGTACTTCGGCCTCGACGTGCCGAAGCGGTACGACGGGGTCTGCTGACTGAGGGACTCCCTGCGCAGGGCGCCTCGACGAGCCCGACGGCCGGGTGCTCAGAAGTAGTCGTGCACCGTCACCGGCCCGCGTGAGAACAGCAGGTCCCACGTGACGTCGTCGGCGTCGTCACCGCCCACGTGGCCCAGGGCGCGCAACGCCGCCGACGTCTGCGCCCCCGCGAAGGTCAGGGCCAGCCCACCGCGGGTGAACGAGCGGCCGCTCCCGTCGCCGTCCTCGAGCCGACCCGAACCGTCGGCCAGGACGAGGGTGTGCGGTCGGCCCTCGACCACGAACGGCAGGCGCGCGCCGATGCCGGGATGCACGCGAGGGAGCGCGAGGGCCGCCGGATCGAGCACGGCGAGGGCGTAGGGCGTCGACGTGACGGGGGTGGGGTGCGCGACCCGCATCAGGTGCTGCCACGCCGGGATGCCACTGGAGCGGAGCAGCACGTTCGGCGTGACCGACCCGAACGTCGAGAGCAGCGTCATGAGCGAGCGCAGGGCGTCCTCGTCGTCGGCCACGAGGTCCCACACCCGCAGCTCGCCGTCGGCGGCGTACCCACGACCGCGGTCCCACGACGTGTAGCCGACGACCACGCCGTCGCGCTCGGCCACGGTCACGCCGCTGACCCGGAGCGTGGGGGCCTCGGCGAACAAGGGTCCACGACGCTGGAGCGGGCCGTTGCCGCGAGAGACGACCCGGTCGTGCACGGCACGGATGGCCTCGGCGTCGGACTCGTCGGCACGGCGCACCGACGTGGTGCCGCCGGCAGCGAGCGCCCCGGTGGGCACGCGGACGTCGTCGAGGGTGGTGACGTTCTCGTACCCGAGGCGCCGGTAGATGCCGGGGGAGGTGGCGTAGAGGGTGGAGACCAGGGCGCCACGTTCCCGCGCGGCGTCGAGCAGCGTCGTCAGCAGCGGCGTGAGGATGCCGCTGCCGCGGTGCTCGGCCGTGATCGTCACCCCGCCGATGCCGGCCGTCGGCACCAGCGTGCCCCCGAACCACGAGTCGTAGGCACGGTCGAGCGCGGTGGCCACGAGGCGTCCAGCGACGAACGCACCCCACCAGGTCTTGCCCGGGGCGTGGATCGCGACCGGCGGCTCCGGGGGGTCGAACGCCCCGAACGCCTCCACGAACAAGGGACGCATGGCTGCGGTGTCGTCGTCGGTCAGGCGGCGGATCTCCATGCACTCATCCTGTCCCCACCCCAGGGACGCACACCACACCGACTTCGGGTTGACCTGACCATAAGAGGGGCTTAGGGTCAGAAGTACCTGAAGGGAGGCGGACCATGGCGACGACACCGGACCTGCTCGCGAGCGACCAGGTGAGCCTGGCCGTCTCGACGGTGATCTTCGCGCTGCGTCCGCACCCGACCACCGGCAGCACCACGCTCTGGCTGCCGCTGGTGCGGCGGATCCGCGAGCCGTACGAAGGCCTGTGGGCGCTCCCGGGCGGCCCGCTCGAGCCCGACGAGGACCTCGCCGCGTCGGCGCGGCACACCCTGGAGCGGACCACCGGACTCACGCCCGGGTACCTCGAGCAGCTGTACTCCTTCGGCGCGGTCGACCGGTCCCCGGCCGACCGGGTCGTCTCGATCGTCTACTGGGCGCTCGTGCGCCCCGACGAGGACGCGCGCGCCACCGACGGCGAGAACGTCGAGTGGGTCGTGGCCGACGAGGTCGAGGGACTTGCCTTCGACCACGACGCGATCCTCGGCTACGCGCTCGACCGGCTGCGGGCCAAGATCACCTACTCGCCGATCGCCTTCGCGTTCCTCACGCCCGAGTTCACGCTGGCGGACCTCCGTGCCGTGCACGAGGCCGTGCTCGGCCGGCCGCTCGACCCCGCCAACTTTCGCCGCCAGGTCCTGGCGAGCGGCACCGTCGTCCCCACCGGCTCGCACCTGACGGGTACGAGCCACCGACCTCCGGCGCTCTACCGACGCGCCGGACACCTCGAGGAGAACCGATGACCACCTCATTCGTCCCCGCTCCCGGTGGTTCCGTCCACGACGCGATCTCGGCCCGCCCGGCCGACTCGTGCGACACCGAGCTGGCCGAGGGCCCCTGGGTCTTCGACCTCGTCCCGGGCTACGGCCCCGGGGCCTCCGAGGGCGACGCGATCCCCGAGCCGGTCGTACGTCCGGGTCAGCTGCCCGCGGCCTACCAGCGGATGGCCGAGCCGGAGCTGCACGAGCGCATCCGCGCCGCCAAGGAGGCGCTGGGGGACCGGCTGGTCGTCCTGGGGCACTTCTACCAGCGCGACGAGGTGGTGCAGCACGCCGACTTCGTCGGTGACTCCTTCCAGCTGGCCAACGCCGCCCTCACCCGTCCGGACGCGGAGACGATCGTGTTCTGCGGCGTGCACTTCATGGCCGAGACCGCCGACATCCTGGCCGGTCCCGGCCAGCGCGTGATCCTGCCCAACCTCGCCGCCGGCTGCTCCATGGCCGACATGGCCGACGAGGACTCCGTCGAAGGGGCGTGGGAGGAGCTCGAGGCCCTCTACGCCGACCCGGTCACGGGCATGGGCCCCGACGCCGACGGCAAGCTGCCCGTCCTCCCCGTCACCTACATGAACTCCTCCGCCGCCCTCAAGGCGTTCTGCGGACGCCACGGCGGCATCGTGTGCACGTCGTCCAACGCGTCGACCGTGCTGGAGTGGGCGTTCGAGCGGGCGCACCGGGTGCTGTTCTTCCCCGACCAGCACCTCGGCCGCAACACCGCCAAGGCGATGGGCGTCCCGCTCGAGCAGATGCCGATGTGGAACCCGCGCAAGGCGCTCGGCGGCAACACCGCCGAGGTGCTCCAGGACGCGAAGGTGCTGCTCTGGCACGGATTCTGCTCCGTGCACAAGCGGTTCACCGTCGCGCAGATCGAGAAGGCGCGCGCGGAGCACCCCGGGGTCAAGGTCGTGGTGCACCCCGAGTGCCCGATGCCCGTCGTCGACGCCGCCGACGCGGCCGGCTCCACCGACTTCATCCGGAAGTTCGTCGCCGCGAGCGAGCCGGGCGACGTGATCGCGATCGGCACCGAGGTCAACCTGGTCAACCGGCTCGCCGCCGAGCACCCCGACCGCACGATCTTCTGCCTCGACCCCGTGGTCTGCCCCTGCTCGACGATGTACCGGATCCACCCCGGCTACCTGGCGTGGGTCCTCGACGGCCTGCTCGAGGGCGAGGTGCGCAACGAGATCGTCGTCGACGACGAGGTCGCGACGCACGCCAAGGTCGCCCTCGAGCGCATGCTCGCCGCACTCCCGAAGGACGCCTGACATGACCCGCGTGGTCGTGGTCGGCAGTGGCGTGGCGGGGCTGACCGCTGCGCTGGAGGCCGACGCCCGCGACGGGGTCGAGGTCACCCTCGTCACCAAGGCCGCCCTCGGGACCAGCAACACGGCGTGGGCCCAGGGCGGCGTTGCGGTCGTGACCGATGCGGACGACTCTGTCGCCTCGCACGTGGCCGACACCCTCGCGGCAGGTGCGGGACTCTCCGACGACGACGCCGTGCAGGTGCTGTGCGCCGACGGTCCCGAGGCCGTCGCGGGTCTGATGCGCCGGGGCGTGCTGTTCGACGTCGACGCGGGCGACCTCGCGCGCGGCCTGGAGGCTGCGCACTCGCACGCGCGCATCCTCCACGCAGGGGGCGACGCCACCGGCGCGGCCATCTCCGAGGCGCTCGTGGCGCGGGTCCGCGCCGCCGGCATCGAGGTGCGCGAGCACACGTTGGCCGTCGACCTGCAGCTGACGCAGGGACGGGTCTGCGGTCTGCGTCTCCTCGACGGCACGGTCCTGCCCGCCGACGCCGTGGTGCTCGCCACGGGGGGCGCGGGGCAGCTCTACCCCTTCACCACCAACCCGGCGGTCGCGACGGGTGACGGTCTGGCGATGGCGCTGCGGGCCGGCGCGGTCGCGTCGGACCTGGAGTTCTACCAGTTCCACCCCACGGCGCTCGCCGTGCCGGGCAGCCCGCTCGTGTCCGAGGCGGTGCGGGGCGAGGGCGCGGTGCTGCGCTCCGTGGACGGCCACCGGTTCATGACCGACGTGCATCCCGACGCCGAGCTCGCCCCGCGCGACGTGGTGGCTCGAGGGATCGCCGCGCAGATGGCGCGCCAGGGTGGCCTGCCCGTCCTGCTCGACGCGACGGCGCTCGGGACCGCCTTCCTGGCCCGCAGGTTCCCGACCATCGACGCCATGGTCCGGTCCCACGGGCTGGACTGGGGGACCGAGCCCGTCCCCGTGTCGCCCGCGGCGCACTACTTCATGGGTGGGGTCCGGACCGACCTGTGGGGGCGTACGTCGCTGCCGGGTCTGTACGCCGTCGGCGAGGTGGCCTGCACCGGTGTGCACGGTGCGAACCGGCTCGCCTCGAACTCCCTGCTCGAGGGTGCGGTCTTCGGTCGGCGTGTGGTCGAGGCCGTCCTCGGCGCGGCGCCCCAGGAGACGTTCGACGCCGAGTGGGCCGCACCGGTCGAGGTGCCGTCGGCGATCACGACCGGGCCGCTCGAGCGCGCCGACCTGCAGCAGCTGCTGTGGGAGACCGCCGGCCTCAGTCGGGACGCGGCGGGCCTCGAGCGGGCCTCGACGCTGATCGGCGCCGGCGCCGTCCCACCGGGTGCCGACGTGAAGGCGGTCGAGGACGCGAACCTGCACGTCGTGGGCGCGGCCGTCGTGGCGTCGGCGCTGGCACGACACGAGTCGCGGGGCGGCCACCACCGCACCGACGCCCCCGGCACCGACCCGACGCAGGCCCGGCACAGTGCCGTCGTCCTCCCGGCGGCGCGCCTGCTGATCGCCGGGGCGCGGGAGTCGGTGCCGTGCTGAGCCGGGAGCAGGTGCAGCGCGTCGTCGACATGGCGCTCGCGGAGGACGCGCCCTTCGGCGACGTCACGTCCCAGGTCTTCGTCCCGGCCGAGGCCGTGGCGCGTGGGTCCGTCGTGGCGCGGGAGCCGGGCGTCCTGGCCGGTACCGACGTGCTCCGGCAGACGTTCACGACCGTGGACCCCCGGGTCGTCGTCGAGCTGCTGGTGGCCGACGGTGAACGGTTCGCCGCCGGCGACGTGCTGGCGCGCGTGCAGGGCCCGGCGCGGGCGGTCCTGCAGGGGGAGCGGGTCGCGCTCAACTTGGTGCAGCGGATGAGCGGGATCGCCACGCTCACCTCGCGCTACGTCGAGGCCGTCTCCGGCACCGACGTGCGCGTCGTCGACACGCGCAAGACCACGCCTGGCCTGCGCGCGCTGGAGCGGCACGCGGTGCGCTGCGGGGGCGGCCACAACCACCGCTTCTCGCTCTCGGACGCGGTGATGGCCAAGGACAACCACCTCGCGCTCGTCCCGGACGTCACGGCGGCCGTCCGGGCGGCGCGCGCGACCCTCCCGCACACCATGCACGTGGAGGTCGAGGTGGACCGGCTCGACCAGGTGGAGGCCGTCCTGGCGGGTGGGGTCGACACGATCATGCTCGACAACTTCACCCTCGACGAGCTGCGCGAGGGAGTCGCTCTCGTCGCCGGCCGCGCGATCGTGGAGGCCAGCGGTGGCATCACGCTCGAGACGATCGGCGAGGTCGCACGGACGGGGGTCGACGTGATCAGCGTCGGGGCGCTGACGCACTCCGTCCGCGCGCTCGACCTGGGGCTGGACCTCGACGTCGCGCCCGGCGGGGGTGCCGGGCCGTGGGCGGCTGGAACAGCACCATGATCTATCTCGACGAGGCGGCCACGACACCGTTGCGCCGCGACGTCCTCGCCGCGATGGGCCCGTACCTCGGGCCTGCGTTCGGCAACCCGTCGAGCCACCACGAGCTCGGGGAGGCGGCTCGTGGCGGCCTCGAGCAGGCTCGCGCCGACGTCGCCGTGTCGCTGGGGGCGCGGCCGGGCGAGGTCACGTTCACGTCGGGTGGGACCGAGTCCGCGAACACCGCCGTGAAGGGGATCTGCCTGGCGCAGCCGCGGGGGAGGCACGTCGTGGTCAGCGCGGTCGAGCACCCGGCCGTGCTGGAGTCGGCGCTCTGGCTAGGACGCATCGGGTACGACGTCACGCTCCTCGACGTCGACGAGCACGGCGCGGTCGACCCCGGCGTGCTTGCGGCCGCCCTGCGCGACGACACGACCCTGGTCAGCGTGCAGCACGCGAACAACGAGGTCGGCACGGTCCAGCCGGTCGCGGACCTGGCCGCCGTCGCCGCGGAGCGTGGTGTCCCGTTCCACACCGACGCCGTGCAGTCGGCCGCCTGGCTCGACGTCGACGTCACTCGGCTGAACGTGCAGGCGCTCAGCCTGTCGGCCCACAAGCTGGGCGGTCCGAAGGGCGCGGGCGTGCTGTGGGTCCGGCGGGGCACGCGGTTCGAGCCGCTCGTGCACGGCGGAGGTCAGCAGGACGGGCGACGGTCCGGTACCGAGGACGTGCCCGGCGCGGTGGGTCTGGCTGCTGCCCTGCGCCTGGCTCGTGGCGGCCCGTCGACGGCCGAGGAGGTCGCGGCGCGCCGTGACCGCTTCGTCGCGGCCGTGCTGGCCGGCGTCCCCGGTGCGCGTCTCACCGGCCACCCCACGTCGCGGCTGCCCGGCCACGCGTCCTTCGTGCTGCCCGGCCGGTCGGGGGAGTCGGTCCTGCTGGACCTCGAGCGGCGCGGCATCGTGTGCTCCAGCGGCTCGGCCTGCCACGCGGGCAGCGACGAGCCCAGCCACGTGCTGACGGCCATGGGTCTGGAGCGCGAGGTGGCGCAGACGGCGCTGCGGTTCACCTTCGGGGTGGCGGTGACCGACCACCAGCTCGCCGAGACCGCCGCCGCCCTGGTCGACGTCGTCGGGTGAGCCGGGGCCGGACCCTCGGTTCGGGCGTCAGGTCGTGGTGCGGGAGCGACGTGTCGCCCGGAGCGCGAGAAGTCCGGCTGCGCCCCAGAGGGCGAACCACGGGTCCCAGAGCGCAGCGTGCCAGCGGATCGCCCTGAGGTCGGCGCTGTCGGAGGGGCTGATCAGGTCGAGAGCCACGGCCGCGTTGCCGACGGTCATGAGTGCCCCGTAGACCAGCAGCGCCCCGGTGGCGAGGGTGGCCGGGCGGCGGAACCGGCCGTGCAGCACCGCGACGGCGACCAGCGCCACGACGACGAGCTTGGAGACCACGACCGCAGCCAGCGCCGCGAGCACGCCGGCGCCCCGGTCGGTGCCCCACGACACGAACGGCTCGCCGACCGTGTCGAGCAGCCAGGTCGAGCCGAGCAGCCAGAGCAGGCTGATCCCGGCGTGAGCCGCCCCCAGCACGGTGGCCACCACCAGCCACCCACGTGGCGCCGACGTCTGCACGGTGCTCATGGACCACCCCCGACGGGAGCGTACCTGCCGGCCTCGGGGCCAGTGACTACGCTGGGAGAGCCATGACCTCGTCCGATCCCTCCTCGAGCCTCGACGCCGTGTACCTCGACCACGCGGCCACGACGCCGATGCATCCCGAGGCCGCCGCGGTGCTCGCCGACCAGCTCGCCCGCACGGGCAACGCGTCGAGCCTGCACACGTCGGGTCGGGCGGCCCGGCGCGTGGTCGAGGAGTCGCGCGAGGTGATCGCCGAGTGTCTCGGCGCACGGCCCAGCGAGGTGGTGTTCACGTCCGGTGGGACGGAGGCCAACAACCTCGCGATCAAGGGTCTGTACTGGGCGCGGCACGACGAGTCCTCGGCGCGGGACCGCGTCCTGTTCAGCTCCATCGAGCACCACGCCCTGCTCGACCCCGTGACCTGGTTGGCGGCGCACGAGGGCGCCCGCATCGACACGACCCCCGTGGACCGCCAGGGCCGGGTCGTCGTCGACGCCCTGCGCGGTCAGATCGAGTCCGACCCGGCGTCGGTGGCCGTCGTGACGACCATGTGGGCCAACAACGAGATGGGCACGATCCAGCCCGTGGCCGACGTCGTGGCCCTGGCTCGCGAGCACGGCATCCCGGTCCACAGCGACGCCGTCCAGGCAGCGGGCTACCTCCCGCTCGACTTCGCCGGCTCGCACCTGGACGCCATGACCGTCACGGCCCACAAGCTCGGGGGTCCGGTCGGCGTCGGGGCCCTGGTCGTGCGACGCGAGGTGACGCCGGTGCCGCTGGTCCACGGCGGCGGCCAGGAACGTGACCTCCGCTCGGGCACCGTCGGCGTGGCGCTCATCGCCTCCTTCGCCCGGGCGCTGGAGCTGACGGTGCAGCGCCAGGCCGAGGTCTCGGCACGCATCGAGGGACTGAGGCGGCGGCTCGTCGACGGCATCGGGCGGATCGTTCCCGACGCGATCGTCAACGGGGACCCGGAGCCCGGGCCGGACCACCGTCTGCCCAACATCGCGCACGTGACGTTCCCGGGGTGCGAGGGCGACGCGATGCTCATGCTGCTCGACGCGCAGGGGGTGGAGGTGTCCACCGGATCCGCCTGCCAGGCCGGGGTTCCCCAGCCCAGCCACGTGCTGCTCGCGATGGGCTACGACGACGCCGCGGCTCGCGGTTCGCTGCGGCTGAGCCTCGGCCACACCAGCACCGAGGCCGACGTCGACCGGCTGCTCGCGGTGCTGCCCCAGGTGCACGAGCGTGCCGTCCGCGCCTCCCTCGTGCGGAGCCGTTGATGTCCGGACCGACGACGGAGGCCCGCTGATGGCCCGCCTCGTCGCGGCCATGTCCGGGGGTGTCGACTCGGCCGTGGCGGCCGCGCGTGCCGTCGACGCCGGCCACGACGTGACCGGGGTGCACCTGGCCCTGAGCCGCAACCCCCGGTCGTACCGGTCCGGTGCCCGTGGGTGCTGCTCCATCGAGGACGCCGGCGACGCCCGACGTGCCGCCGACGCGCTGGGCATCCCGTTCTACGTGTGGGACATGAGCGCCGAGTTCGCCGACGAGGTGGTCGACGACTTCGTCTCCGAGTACGCCGCGGGTCGGACCCCCAACCCGTGCCTGCGCTGCAACGAGAAGATCAAGTTCGCGGCCGTGCTCGACCGCGCCCTCGCGCTCGGCTTCGACGGCGTCGTGACGGGGCACTACGCGCAGCTGAGCACCGCGACCGACGGCACGGTCGAGATGCACCGCTCAAAGGACGCCGGCAAGGACCAGAGCTACGTGCTGGGCGTGCTCACGCAGGACCAGCTGCGTCACTCGCACTTCCCCCTCGGCGGCTCGGTCAAGACCGACGTCCGCGACGAGGCGGCACGTCGCGGCCTGCAGGTCGCCACCAAGCCCGACAGCCACGACATCTGCTTCGTCGCCGACGGTGACAACGCCGGTTGGCTGGCCGAGAAGCTGGGACCGCGACCGGGCGTGGTCGTCGACGAGGCAGGTGCGGTGCTGCGCGAGCACGACGGTGCCTACGCCTACACGATCGGACAGCGGCGCGGCCTGCGTCTCGGCGTCCCGGCCGACGACGGCAAGCCGCGCTTCGTGCTCGACATCGAGCCCGTCTCCGGCACGGTCACCGTCGGTCCGCGCGAGCACCTGCTCGTCGACACCCTCGAGGCGGACCGACCGCTGTGGTGCGGAGCCGCGCCCGACGGACCGCTGGAGTGCACGGTGCAGCTGCGCGCCCACGGTGCCGAGCACCGGGCGGTCGTGGAGGTGCTCGACGACGGCCGGGTCCACGTCGACCTCGTCGACCCCGCCGAGGGCATCGCCCCCGGTCAGGCCGCCGTGGTCTACGTCGGGACCCGCGTGGTCGGGTCGGCCACGATCACCGCGACGAGTCGCAGCAGCATCTCCTCCGGGCCCGTGCGGTGAGGGCCACGGGCGTCGGCTCGATGCCGGGGGAGGGCTACGCCGAGTCGGTCAAGGCCGTGCTCGGCACGCTCGACGACCTGGCCTTCGTCCCCGAGCTGCCGGCGCGAGGCGTCGGCGCGCAGATGATCGGCCGCTCGCTCGCGTTCCTGGAGGGGCTGGGGGCGGACCTGCAGCCCGGTGGGTGGCGGCTGCTCGACGCGTCGGGCGTGGACCACCGTCGCGCCAGGTCGCTGCTCGCCCAGGACCTCGACGTCGTGGAGGAGCTGGCGCAGGACCGACAGGGTGCCGTCAAGCAGCAGGTCGCCGGGCCGTGGACGCTCGCTGCGACCGTGGAGCTGCAGCGGGGGGAGAAGGTGCTCTCGGACCACGGAGCACGGCGCGACCTCGCCCACGCGCTCGCGTCGGGCCTCACCGACCACGTCGCGTCGCTGCGCCGCCGGTTCCCCGGCGCCGAGCTGGTGCTGCAGGTCGACGAGCCGATGCTCCCTGCCGTGCTGTCCGCACAGGTCCCCACCTCCTCGGGCTTCGGGCGCTACCGCACCGTGCACCCGCCGGAGGCCGACGCCCTGCTGCGCGTCGTCGTCGACGCGGTGCGGGCGGCGGGAGCGAGCCCCGTCGTGCACTCGTGCGCTCCGGACCTGCCCGTCACGCTGCTCCGCGGCGCGGGCTTCGACGCGATCTCCTTCGACCTGTCGCTCGACACCCCCTCTGGAGGCGACGCCTGGGCCGAGGCGTTCGAGGCGGGGACGGACCTGTGGCCAGGGATCCTTCCGTCGACCGACGCCGCGCTCGACACGGCCGCGTCCCGTCGCACGCTGGAGGCGTGGTTCGACCGTCTGGGCTTCGCCGAGGACGCCTGGCACGACCGGGTGGTCGTGACGCCGTCCTGCGGCCTGGCCGGGGCCACCCCGGCCCACGCCCGCCAGGTGCTGGCCGAGCTCGCCGCCCTCGCGGGCTGACCACCGTCGAGGGCGCTGCGGCCACCCCCTGTGTGCATCGCGTGGGGGTGCGCTTCCTGCGGTCGTGTGCGACCCGCTGCTGCGTGGCTTGGGTCGGTACGTCCCTGTGGCTGCGCGGCTCCGGCTGGGCTTCCGCTTGCTGCTGCGTCACTGTGGCTGCGAGTCGGCTCGGTCTCCGAGAGGGCCTCGACCGCACCGGTGGGTCTCGACCCGGGCGGACCTGCGGGGCGCAGCCACGATTCTCCCTCTGCGCGTGATCCACGCACGATGCTTCCTTCGCGTGGACCGTGCCTCACGAAGGAAGAGTCGTGGCGACGAAGACGGCCTCAGAAGGGCAGGGATTATCCCTTCTCGTGCAACGGTCCGCGCAAAGGGAGAATCCCTGCCCAGCCGCCGCGCACCGAAGCCCCGCTGGACGCAGGATTCTGCCTTCGCGCACAACAACCCGAACGATGCTGCGTTCACGACGGGAACCCGTAGCTAACGCAGCATCCTTCGAGCCCTCACGCGCGAACGCAGAATCGTGCGTCCCTCGAGCCACACTCCGAGAACCCGACCGACCCCGGACCCGTCCGCCGGTCGAGGCCCTTTCGGAGACCGAGCCGACTCGCAGCCGCAGCGACGCAGCCGCAGCTCGAGGCCCAGTCGGAGCGACGCAGCAGCGAGCGAAGACCCAGCCGGGGAAGCGCACCAGCGAAGGTTCAGCCGCAGCGACGCAGCACCATGGCCCTCACACGATCTCGTCGCGGGCCGGGCGACTGCCGAGCCGCACGACCGCGATGCCGACGACCACGGCCACGCCGCACACCACGTCGGCCGTGAGCCCGTCGAGGGCGAAGAACCCCACGAGCCCGGCCACCACGAGGAGAGCGCCGAGGACGATCGGGACGAGACGTCGAGTGCTCATGCGTCCACCGTGCCAGGTCGTCGACACCGATGCACCCCGCGACTCGCGGCGCACGTGTCGGCGGGCGCCGATATCGTCTGACGCATGAGCGACGACGACCTGCGGCAGCGGCACAAGGAGCTGGCCGAGCAGGTCGACGAGCACCGCCAGCGCTACCACCGCGACGACGCGCCGACCATCTCCGACGGCGAGTACGACGCCCTCGTGCGCGAGCTCGAGACGCTGGAGGAGCAGCTGCCCGAGCTCCGCACGCCCGACTCGCCCACCCAGCAGGTGGGCGGCATGGTCTCCTCGTCGTTCGAGGCCTACGAGCACCGCGAGCGGATGCTCAGCCTCGACAACGCGTTCAGCCGCGAGGAGCTCGAGGCCTGGTACGGGCGACTCGAGCGCGACGGCGCGGGCGAGGCCGAGTTCCTGTGCGAGCTCAAGGTCGACGGTCTCGCCATCAGCCTGACCTACGAGGACGGTGTCCTCACCCGCGGTGTCACCCGCGGCGACGGTCGGGTGGGGGAGGACGTCACCGAGAACGTCCGCACGATCAAGGCGATCCCGCACCGTCTCTCCGCGACGGACGAGTTCCCGGTGCCTGCCTACGTCGAGGTCCGGGGCGAGGTCTACTTCCCCACGCAGGCCTTCGACGACTTCAACGCCGCCTGGGCCGAGGCCGGCAACAACCCGTTCGCCAACCCGCGCAACGCCGCGGCCGGCACCCTGCGCATGAAGGACTCCTCGGTCACGGCCTCGCGGCCGCTGTCCATGGTCTGCCACGGCCTGGGCTACCGCGAGGGCTTCCGGCCCGAGCGGCAGTCCGAGGCCTACGACGCGCTGAAGGCGTGGGGACTCCCGACGTCGGACAGGGCCAGGGTCGTCACCGGCCTCGACGCGGTCCAGGAGTTCATCGAGCACTACGGCGAGCACCGCCACGACGTCGAGCACGACATCGACGGGGTGGTGGTCAAGGTCGACCAGGTGGCGCTTCAGGGACGCCTGGGCTCCACCTCCCGCGCGCCGCGATGGGCGATCGCGTTCAAGTACCCGCCGGAGGAGGTCAACACCCGGCTCAAGGACATCCTCGTGAACGTGGGCCGCACGGGACGCGTCACGCCCTTCGGGCTCATGGAGCCGGCCAAGGTGGCCGGGTCCACGGTCGAGATGGCCACCCTGCACAACCAGCACGAGGTCAAGCGCAAGGGCGTGCTCATCGGCGACATGGTGGTGCTGCGCAAGGCCGGTGACGTGATCCCCGAGATCGTCGGGCCCGTCGTCGCGCTGCGCGACGGCACCGAGCGCGAGTTCGTCATGCCCACCGAGTGCCCGTCGTGCGGAACTCCGCTCGCCCCCGCCAAGGAGGGCGACGCCGACATCCGCTGCCCCAACACGCGGTCCTGCCCGTCGCAGCTGCGCGAGCGGCTGACCCACGTCGGCGGCCGAGGTGCCTTCGACATCGAGGTCTTCGGCTGGGAGGGCGCCGTGGCGCTGCTCGAGTCCGGGGTGCTCGTCGACGAGGGCGGGCTCTTCGCCCTGACGGAGCAGCAGCTGCTCACCGTGCCGCTGTACCGCCGAGCGGCGAAGAGGGCGGAGAAGGAGGCGGTCGCCGCCGGCGCGCCGGACGCCCCGGTGCTGGGTCCGGACGACACGGTGCTCTCCACCAACGGTCGCAAGTTCCTCGACGGCCTGCAGAAGGCCAAGACCCAGCCGCTGTGGCGGGTGCTCGTGGCCCTGTCCATCCGCCACGTCGGCCCCACCGCGGCGCGGGCACTCGCCACCGAGTTCGTCACCATGGAGGCCATCCGCGCCGCCAGCGCCGAGGAGCTCGCAGCGGCCGAGGGCGTCGGTCCCACGATCGCCGACGCCGTCGTGGACTGGTTCACCGTCGACTGGCACTGCGGCATCGTCGATGCCTGGGCTGCGGCGGGGGTACGCATGGCCGACGAGCGCGACGACAGCATCGTGCGCACCCTCGAGGGACTCACGGTCGTCGTCACCGGGTCGCTGCAGGACTTCACCCGTGACTCCGTCAAGGAGGCGATCATCGCCCACGGCGGCAAGGCGTCGGGTTCGGTGAGCAAGAAGACCGACTACGTCGTCGTCGGCGACAGCCCCGGCACCAAGGCCGAGAAGGCCGAGCAGCTGGGCGTCCCGATCCTCGACGAGGACGGCTTCAAGAAGCTGCTCGCCGACGGGCCTCCTGCGGCCGAGGACGACGCCGACGCGGACGACGGTGCCAACGACGAGGACGGGGCCGACGCGCCGGACACCGAGGGTGAGGCCTGACCGTGCTGGAGCTTCGTCCGAGCTGTGAGTGCTGCGACGTCGACCTCGCGCCCACGAGCCGCGGCGTCTTCATCTGCACCTACGAGTGCACGTGGTGCCGCGACTGCGCCGAGGGCCGGCTCGACCTCACGTGCCCGAACTGCGGCGGCGAGCTCGTCCGCCGGCCGGTCCCGTCGCCCTCAAGGCTCGCGGCGCACCCGCCCTCGACCATCCGGGTGCACGCGCCCGACTGCCTGACCCGAGCGTGACGACCTCCTCCGTCCGGACGTCCTGCCTCAGCCCAGCAGAAGGCGTTGCACGGCGCGGGCGAGCTGGCTCGTGATGGCCGCGTCCTCGTACCCGGTCTTGTGCACGGTGTAGTCGGTACCTCCGTCGGCGTCGCACACGACGTCGCGGGTCAAGCAGGCATCCACCGTCCGGTCGGCGAGCGCACCGAGGTCCGGACCGGCGCCCAGGCTGCCGTCGAGGGTGGCCTCCGAACCAGGGAGGTCCGGGCGGATGAACGGGGCGTCGGGGTCGTGCCGCGGGCTGCCGATGAGCGCGAGCGCGTCGACGCGACGGGCGAGGGCGGGTCGGTCGGCGAGCGTCTCCTGGGCGATCTGTGCGCCCTGGCTGAAGCCGACGACCGCCAGGCGTGCCTCCGGGCAGTCCCGGACCGACGCGGTGAGCTGGCGGGCCAGCAGCCGTCGGCCCTGGTCGACGTCGGCCTCGTAGACGTCGACGTCGGAGGCGTCACGGCTGCGGTGCCGGACCGCGTCGACGTCGATGTCGTCCACGCCCTTCGCTGCCAGCCGCTCCTCGAGGTCGGTGACCACGCCGTCGACCTCGGTGCCCAGGCCACGGTTCTTGTCGAGCGACTGCGACTGCCCACGGACCCCGACGACCTGCACCTGGGGGCACCCGTCGGTGGCCTCAGGGAGTGCGTCGTTCCCGGCCGCGGAGCACCCCGTCAGCACGAGGACGCAGGCGACCAGGGGCAGCAGCAGGCGGGAGAAGGGGGACATCCCTCGAGCATGGCAGGCGGCCGACGAGGTACCCGCGGGTGCCTCCGCCCTTCCACGGCTCGGCCGCGCCTGTCCAGCGGGCGCGACCGACGAGCGGCACTCAGTCCACGTCGGCGTCGTCCGGGTCGAAGAGGTCGGCCGCCGCGCCCACGACGAGCGGGTCGGGGATGCGGACGACCTCGTGGTCCTTGCCGGGGTAGTCGAAGCGGTGCAGCACGTGGCGCATGGCCTCCAGACGGGCACGCTTCTTGTCGTTGCTCTTCACGACGGTCCAGGGGGAGTGCTTCGTGTCCGTCCTGCGGAACATCGCCTCCTTGGCCTCGGTGTAGGCGTCCCACTTGTCGAGGGAGGCGAGGTCCATGGGGGAGAGCTTCCACTGCCGCACCGGGTCGATCTGGCGGATGGTGAACCGGGTCAGCTGCTCCGCGCGCGAGACCGAGAACCAGAACTTCACGACGTGGATGCCGTCGTTGACGAGCATCTTCTCGAACGCCGGCGCCTGCTTGAGGAACTCGGTGTACTGGTCGGGCGTGCAGAAGCCCATCACCCGCTCGACACCGGCGCGGTTGTACCAGGACCGGTCGAAGAACGTGAGCTCGCCGGTCGTCGGCAGGTGGTGGACGTAGCGTTGGAAGTACCACTGGCCCTGCTCGCGCTCGGTCGGCTTCACGAGGGCCACCACGCGGGCGCCGCGCGGGTTGAGGTTCTCGGTGAACCGCTTGATCGTGCCGCCCTTGCCGGCCGCGTCGCGTCCCTCGAACACCATCACGACCCGCTGCCCGGTGTCCTTCACCCAGCGCTGCAGCTTGATCAGCTCGATCTGCAGCAGCCGCTTCTCCAGGTCGTACGTCGTGCGGTCGAGTCGCTCGCCGTAGGGGTAGCCCTCGCGCCAGGTGTCCACCGGCACGCCGGAGGGATCCAGGAGCACGGGGTCGTCGTCGTCGGAGTCGTCGACGGTGAAGTCGGTGAGGTGCTGGGCGGCCACGGTGTCGATCACGAGCGGGAGGCTAGGGGAGCGTGGTGAACGCCAGGTGACACGTCACTACGATGGGTCGGTACCCGCACCCGAGCCTGCAAGGGAGACGCATGTCGTCGGCCATCTCGCGTGAGGACGTCGCCCACCTGGCGAGCCTCGCGCGCATCTCGCTCAGCGAGGACGAGCTGGACCGGCTCGGCGCCGAGCTCCCGGCGATCCTCGACCACGTCGCTGCCGTCCAGGAGGCCGCTGCCGACGACGTCGAGCCGATGAGCCACCCGGTGCCGATCAGCAACGTGTTCCGTGCCGACGAGGTCCGTCCCGGTCTGACGCCCGACGAGGCCCTCGCCGGTGCCCCGGCGAGCGAGGAGCAGCGCTTCCTCGTCCCGCAGATCCTCGGGGAGGAGTGATGAGCGACCTCACCCGGCTCGAGGCCGCCGAGATCGCCGACGGCCTCGTCGACGGCACCCTCACGTCCGTGGCCGTCACCCAGGCCCACCTCGACCGCATCGCCGACGTCGACGAGCGGCTCGGCGCCTTCCTGCACGTCGACGCCGAGGGCGCGCTGGCCACGGCGGCCGACGTCGACGCGCGGCGCGCAGCGGGCGAGCAGCTGGCGACCCTCGCCGGCGTCCCGGTGGCCGTGAAGGACCTCATCAACACCGTCGGCCAGCCCACCACGGCCGGTTCGCGCATCCTCGAGGGCTGGGTCCCGCCCTACGACGCGACCGTCGTCAGCCGTCTGCGTGCCGCGGGTCTGCCGATCCTCGGCAAGACCAACCTCGACGAGTTCGCCATGGGCTCGTCCAACGAGCACTCGGCCTACAAGCCGGCGCGCAACCCCTGGGACACCGAGCGCATTCCCGGCGGCTCCAGCGGTGGGTCCGCGGCCGCCGTGGCCGGCTACGAGGCGCCCCTGGCCCTCGGCACCGACACGGGCGGATCCATCCGCCAGCCCGGCGCCATGACCGGCATCGTGGGCGTCAAGCCGACGTACGGCGGTGTCTCGCGCTACGGCGTCATCGCCATGGCCAGCAGCCTCGACCAGGTCGGCCCGATGGCCCGCTCCGTGCTCGACGCCGCCCTGCTGCACGAGGTGCTCGCCGGACACGACCCGATGGACTCCACCAGCATCGACGCGCCCACGCCTGACGTCGTGGCCGCGGCCCGCCGCGGCGACGTCGCCGGGCTGCGCATCGGTGTCGTGAAGGAGCTCGGTGGAGAGGGCTTCCAGCCCGGCGTCCAGCAGCGCTTCGACGAGTCCGTCGAGCTGCTCGCCAAGGCGGGCGCCGAGGTCGTCGAGATCTCGTGCCCGAGCTTCGTGCACGGCATCGCCGCCTACTACCTGGTCATGCCGAGCGAGGTGTCCAGCAACCTGGCCCGCTTCGACGCCATGCGGTACGGCGTCCGCGTCGCGCCCGACGGCGTCGACGGCCCCAGCGCCGAGCAGGTCATGGCCGTCAGCCGTGACGCCGGCTTCGGCGACGAGGTCAAGCGCCGCATCATCCTCGGGACGTACGCCCTCTCGAGCGGCTACTACGACGCCTACTACGGCTCGGCGCAGAAGGTGCGCACGCTCGTCGCGCGCGACTTCGCGGCTGCGTTCGAGCAGGTCGACGTGCTGGTCTCGCCCACCGCTCCCACCACGGCCTGGCGCCTGGGGGAGAAGAGCGACGACCCGCTGGCCATGTACCTCGAGGACATCGCGACCATCCCGGCCAACCTCGCCGGAGTGCCGGGGCTCAGCCTCCCGGTCGGGCTCGCGAGCGACACGGGTCTCCCGGTCGGCGTGCAGGTGCTCGCCCCGGCCCAGGCCGACGACCGTCTGTACAACGTCGGGGCGGCCCTGGAGCGGCTCGTCGCGGCCCCCCAGCTGAGCGAGATCGATGCAGGAGCGACCCGATGAGCACCCAGAGCAGCAGCACGACCACACCGGCGCTCGTCCCGTTCGAGGAGGCGATCGAGCGCTACGACCCGGTCCTCGGGCTCGAGGTCCACGTCGAGCTGAACACCGCCACGAAGATGTTCTGCGGCTGCGCCACCGTGTTCGGCTCCGAGCCGAACACCCAGGTGTGCCCCGTCTGCCTGGGCCTGCCGGGCGCACTGCCCGTCGTGAACGCCAAGGCGGTCGAGTCGGCCATCCGCATTGGGCTCGCGCTCAACTGCGAGATCGCCGAGTGGTGCCGGTTCGCCCGCAAGAACTACTTCTACCCGGACATGCCGAAGAACTTCCAGACGTCGCAGTACGACGAGCCGATCGCCTTCGACGGCTACGTCGACCTCGACGTGCCCCTGCCGGACGGCGGGGTGGAGACGTTCCGCATCGAGATCGAGCGCGCGCACATGGAGGAGGACACCGGCAAGTCGCTGCACGTCGGCGGTGCCACCGGACGCATCCACGGCGCCGACCACTCGTTGCTCGACTACAACCGGGCCGGCATCCCGCTGATCGAGATCGTCACCCGCACGATCGAGGTGCCAGCCGACCGGGCCCCGCTCGTGGCACGCGCCTACGTCCAGCACCTGCGCGACCTCATGGTGGCGCTCGGCGTCTCCGACGCCCGCATGGACCAGGGTTCGCTGCGCGCCGACGTGAACCTGTCGCTCAAGCCCACTGGCTCGTCCACGCTCGGCACCCGCAGCGAGACCAAGAACGTGAACTCCTTCCGCTCGGTCGAGCGGGCGGTGCGCTTCGAGGTGTCTCGGCACGCGGGCGTGCTCGACGCCGGGCAGAGCATCCTGCAGGAGACGCGACACTTCCACGAGTCCGACGGCACCACCTCGCCGGGTCGGCCCAAGTCCGACGCCGACGACTACCGCTACTTCCCCGAGCCCGACCTCGCGCCGGTCGCGCCGTCGCGCGCCTGGGTCGACGAGCTGCGGGGCACGTTGCCCGAGCCGCCGGCCGAGCGACGCAAGCGGCTGCAGGCGGAATGGGACTTCACCGACCTCGACATGCGCGACACCGTGGGCGCCGGCGCGCTGGAGCTCGTCGTGGCCACGGTCGCGGCCGGTGCCACCCCGGCGTCGGCGAAGAAGTGGTGGCTCGGCGAGCTGGCGCGCCGCGCCAACGAGTCCGGCACCGGCCTCGACGAGCTGGGCGTCACGCCGGAGCAGGTCGCGGGCGTGCAGGCCCTGATCGATTCCGGTCGCGTCAACGACAAGCTCGCCCGACAGGTGCTGGAGGGCGTGCTGGCCGGCGAGGGCACGCCCGAGGAGGTCGTGACCGCGCGCGGGCTCGAGGTCGTGTCCGACGACGGCGCGCTCGGTGCTGCCGTCGACACCGCCATCGCGGCCAACCCCGACGTCGCCCAGAAGATCCGCGACGGCAAGGTGCAGGCCGCCGGTGCGCTCATCGGCGCCGTCATGAAGGAGATGCGGGGCCAGGCCGACGCCGGGCGCGTGCGCGAGCTGATCCTCGAGAAGCTCGGCGGATGAGCCCGTCACGATGACGAGCGCTCCGGACGGCGTCGGCCCGTGAGCCGGTCCACGTCGCGCGTCCTCCGGATCGCGGGTCTCGCCGTCACCGCGCTCGTCGGCTCGTCGGTGGTGGTCGCGAACCTCGTGGTCGTGGGTCGGACCTCCGACGACCTGACGCGTGACGTCGACGACCTCGGCCCGGCCCAGGTCGTGATCGTGCCGGGTGCCGGCGTCTATCCGGACGGCACGCTCGGACGGCCCGTCGAGGAGCGCGTGCGCGCTGCCGTGGCCCTCCACGACGCGGGCCTCGTCGAGAAGATCCTCCTGTCGGGCGACAACGGCACCAGCACCTACAACGAGCCCGACGCGATGCGTCTGGCCGTGCTCGAGGCCGGCGTGCCCGCGGCCGACGTCTTCACCGACTACGCGGGATTCAGCACGTGGCACACCATGCGGCGCGCCCGGGACGTGTTCGGGGTCGAGGACGCGATCGTCGTCACCCAGGGCGTGTACGCGGCACGGACGGTCGACCTGGGCGTCGCGGCCGGTCTCGACGTCGAGGGCTACGTCGTCAGCGAGGGCGGTCGACGTGCGCGCGAGTGGATCGCCCGCGTCCGCGGCCTCGGCGAGGCGACGTTCCGGCCCCGGGTCACCCCGGGCCCGGCCATCCCCATCACCGGTGACGGCCGCGCCTCGTGGGCGGACGAGCCGGCCTGAGCGGGTGCGGCCTCAGGCTCCGCGCAGCGCGTCGATGCGCTCGAGCAGCATCCGCAGCTCCTCGCGCACGACCTCGGGCTGCTCGACCGGGATGAAGTGCGTGGCGTCGAGCTCGCGGTAGCGGGAGCGCTTCACGGCCTGCGACGCGGTGTACATGTCGCGGGCGCCCGTGAGCACGTCCCACCGGCCGGAGACGAACGTGGTGGGCACGTCGATCGAGGAGAGCGAGACGCGGGAGTGCTCGGCCACGCCGAGCGCGAGCTTCGCGTACCAGGCGGGGTGGGTCGTGCAGAACTCCTTCACCATCGCCTGCAGCTCCGCGGTGTCGGCCGCGGGGTCGATGAGTCGGGTGCGACGCAGGATGTTGGTGGTGGAACGCGTCCACGGGATCCGGGTCGTGAGGGGGGCGATGCCGTGCCCGGTCACGGTGGTGATGCGCGCCAGGCCGACCATCAGCTGGCGCGCCAGGAACGGCGGGACGTGCAGCGGTGCGAGCATCGTGCCGAAGGTGTTGCCCGGCACGCCCGCGACGGCCAGGATCCCCCTCACCCTGTCGGGGTGGCGCCCGGCCAGCTCGAAGGCCACGGTCACCCCGGCCGACCAGCTCAGCAGGGGGGCCGACTCGATCCCGGCGTGGTCCATGACCGCCAGGGCGTCCTCCACGTACGCGTCGAGATCGACCCGGCCGTCCTTGGGTCGGGCCGACCCGCCGACGCCGCGGTGGTTCCACGAGACGACGCGCACGCCGCAGTCCGGACGCAGCAGCGTGGGCCACGCGTAGGGGTTGGTCCCCAGCCCGTTGCACAGGAGCACGGTGGGGCCTTCGGCGTCGTTCGTCCAG
This sequence comes from Aeromicrobium sp. Leaf245, assembly GCF_942548115.1. Taxonomy (NCBI): domain Bacteria; kingdom Bacillati; phylum Actinomycetota; class Actinomycetes; order Propionibacteriales; family Nocardioidaceae; genus Aeromicrobium; species Aeromicrobium sp. Leaf245. Next base: position 2,614,122 of record NZ_OW824151.1, on the reverse strand, counting down.
GCCCTCAGGCGCGTGCCGTCGGCACTCGTCACGTCGTAGAAGCGCACGAGTCCGGGAGTCGAGGTCACGGGCGTCGATCCTGCCTCCTCCGGCCCCCGCCCGCAACGCGTTCGCCGGAACCGGTGCCTCGCGGCCGAACCACCCTAGGCGCCGAGCCGACCCTGCAGGGCGGTCGCGAACGCCGCCGCGCCGGTGGGGGTGTGGTCGAGGAAGAACGACGGCTCGGTCAGCTCGAGCTCCATGAGTCGCAGGTCGCCGTCGGGTCCGGTCACCACGTCCACCCGGGCGTAGAGCAGGTCGTCGCCCACCAGGTCGCGTGCCACCGACACCGCGCGCTCGGCGAAGGCCACCTGCTCGGGTGAGGCGTCCCTCGACGCGATGTCCTCCTTCAGCTCGGGCAGCCCGCGTGGATCACCCTCGTCCACGAGCAGTGCGCCCTTGCGGAAGGCGTGGGAGTACGTCGGGCCGAAGAGCAGCAGACCGGTCTCGCCCTCGGTGTCGACGGAGGCGACGTACGGCTGGACCATGGTCGGCCGGCCGGCGTCGAGCAGGCTGCGGCTGTGGGCGACGGCCCGCTCGGGGTCGCTCCAGCGCGCCGTGTCGGCGGATCCGGCGGAGATGGTCGGCTTCACGACCCACTCGTCGGCCTCGGGCAACGCCTCGGCGGACCGGACGGACCAGGCCGTCTCGACCACGGCCACGTCGGCCTCGACGAGCTGCCGCAGGTACGTCTTGTCGGTGTTCCAGCGCAGCACGCCGGCCGGGTTCGCCAGCCGAGGCACGCTGTCGGCCCAGGCGAGGAACGCCTCGCGCCGCGGGACGTAGTCCCAGCACGAGCGCACGACCACGAGGTCGTAGGAGCCCCAGTCGACGTCGGGGTCGTCCCAGACGGCGGTCTCGGCGTCGATCCCGACCTCCGCGACAGCGGCGGTGAGCAGGGGGAGGTCGGCATCGACCTCGCGGAAGTCGGCCCCGCAGGCCCAAGCGATGCGCATCACCCCATCCTGCCAGGTCCAGGTTTTGTCTTACCTGAACGCATATGCTTATCTCCATGGTCGAGGTTCACACGCGGGTGACGGTGATCGTGGACCTCGTCGGGTCGCGTCGCCACGGTGATCGCGCCTGGGTGCACCGGGTGTTCACGCAGGCCCTGGCGGCGGTCAACGACGCGGTACCTGCCGAGCAACCCCTCGAGCCGACACTGGGTGATGAGGCCCAGGCCCGGTACCGCACGGTCGAGGAGGCCTTGCGGGCCACCCTGCTGCTCCGTCTGGAGCTGCCCGAGGCGCTCGATGCGCGGGCCGGGATCGGGGTGGGGGCCGTGCAGCACCTGGGAACGGGTGTGGTGGGGCTGCTCCAGGACGGCCCCGGATGGTGGGCGGCACGCGACGCCATCGACGAGGCGAAGGCCCGCGAGATCGCGCGGGACCGGACGCTGCGCACCTGGTTCGTCGTCGCGCCGGACGCACCCGCCGACCCGGACCGCCCCGACCAGGCGTACGTCGACGCGTTCCTGCTGCTGCGCGACGAGATCGTGACGGGCATGCCGGTCCGCTCCCGTCGCCTCCTGCGCGGTGTGCTCGACGGGCGCACCCAGGCCGAGCTGGCCGAGCGCGAGGGCATCAGCCCCTCCGCGGTCTCGCAGAACCTGCGTCGCAGCGGCGCCTACGCCGTGCTGCACGCCCACGCGCTGCTGCTCCAGGGCGCGGTGGCCGGCCCCGACCCTCAGTAGCCGGTGAGGGCGGCGAGCAGGAAGAACGGCACCGAGGCGCCCGCGAGGCGCATCGCCACCCTCACCCAGTGGTACTTGCGCGCCACGATCCGCGACAGCTCGTAGAGCTGGTGCCGGGTGCGGGCGGGCAGCGTCGGCGGGTGGGCGTCGAGGGTCTCGTCCAGGTCGTCACGGGAGGCGAAGGCCGCCACGTGCCCCCAGTAGTACACGTGCGCCGACGGCGGGGGAACGGTGAAGCGAGGCCAGACCGCGCACGCGGCAGCACCGACGGACCCGCCCGCGAGCAGTGCGCCCACGGTCCAGACGACGCGTCCGAACGGCTCGAGCTCCGCCGGGCTCCAGTCCCGGGCCAGCAGGCCCGCGAGCAGCGCACCGAAGCCGATGCCGAGGACGGCCAGCACCATGGACGCCTTGTGGTCGGCGGCGCCCACCTCGTTGCGGGCCTCGGCGAGGATGCTGAGCTCGACCGCGAGCGGCCCGGCCCCGACCGCTCTGTCGTGGTCGGGCGCGGTGACGTCGGCGGGCTCGGGCGCAGGCGAAGGCGCGTCGCCGGTGGTCGGGCGTCGGCTGACGTCGTCGGTCGCATCGGTCATGGCATCTCCTCGCGCCATCGTGCCACGGGGTGGCGACACCCCGCCGCATAATCAAGCCTCAGGGCTTGATTCACATGAATCAAGGCTCATGGGTTGATAGACTGCATCCATGTACGCCCTCACCATCGACCAGCGGGGGAGCCGGCTGTCCGACGACGGGGTGCCGGGGCTCCTCGACCTCCTCGCCGGCGCCGAGACCGTCCGCGCGTTCGAGCGCACCGTGGGCGACGAGGTCCAGGGCCTCGTCTCGGTGCCGGACGTCGCGGTCGAGGTGGTCACCCAGGTGGCCCGCACCGGCCGCTGGTGGATCGGGGTGGGGGTCGGGGACGTCGACTCGCCGACACCGCCCTCGGTCCGCGCCGCTCGGGGTCCAGCGCTCTTCGCGGCTCGGATCGCGGTCGAGCGAGCGGCACGGTGCACCGCGGGCGTGGCGCTGGAGGCGGGTGAGGGTCGCGACGCCCAGGACGCCCTCGACGCCGAGACCGTCCTGCAGGTGCTGGGCCGGCTCGTCGTGGACCGGTCGCCGGACGGCCAGGAGGCGGTCGACGAGGTGCGGCGCCACGCCACGCAGCGAGCAGCCGCCGAGCATCTCGGCATCTCGCCCCAGGCCATGAGCGCTCGCCTGCAGGTCGCGCGTCGCGACGACGAGGACCGCCTACGCGCCCTGGCCGTCCGACTGCTCGCCCGCGCCGACGCCGCGACCTCCTGACCGGGTGTCGGTGGCAGCCGGGGACGGGGTCGCAGACCCCGGTCGTAGGATCAGCCCATGCCCAGCGAGACCCCCGAGAGCCGTCCTGCCCCGACGCCGGAGCCCGGCGTCGACATCAAGCCCCGCAGCCGCGACGTCACCGACGGCTTGGAGAAGACCGCCGCGCGCGGCATGCTGCGTGCCGTCGGCATGGGCGACGACGACTGGGTGAAGCCGCAGATCGGCGTCGCGTCGAGCTGGAACGAGATCACGCCCTGCAACCTCTCGCTCGACCGGCTCGCCAAGTCCGTGAAGACCGGCGTGCACGCCGCGGGCGGGTACCCGCTCGAGTTCGGCACCATCAGCGTCTCCGACGGCATCAGCATGGGTCACGAGGGCATGCACTTCTCGCTGGTGAGCCGCGAGGTGATCGCCGACTCCGTCGAGACGGTCATGATGGCCGAGCGACTCGACGGCTCCGTGCTGCTGGCCGGCTGCGACAAGAGCCTGCCCGGCATGCTCATGGCCGCCGCCCGGCTCGACCTCTCCAGCGTGTTCCTCTACGCCGGCTCGATCATGCCGGGCAACGTCGACGGCAAGGACGTCACGATCATCGACGCCTTCGAGGCCGTCGGCGCCTGCATGCGCGGTCTCATCACCCGCGAGGAGGTCGACCGCATCGAGCGGGCGATCTGCCCGGGCGAGGGCGCGTGCGGCGGCATGTACACCGCCAACACGATGGCCTCGGCCGCCGAGGCGCTCGGCATGAGCCTGCCCGGCTCGGCCGCCCCGCCGGCGCCCGACCGCCGTCGTGACGACTACGCCGAGAAGTCCGGCGAGGCCGTCGTCGAGCTGCTGCGTCGCGGCATCACCGCACGCGACATCATGACGCTCGAGGCGTTCGAGAACGCCATCACCGTCGTCATGGCGCTCGGCGGCTCCACCAACGCCGTGCTGCACCTGCTCGCGATCGCCCGCGAGGCCGGCGTCCCGCTCACGCTCGACGACTTCAACCGGGTCGGGGACAAGGTGCCCCACCTGGGCGACCTCAAGCCCTTCGGCCGCTACGTCATGAACGACGTCGACAAGGTCGGCGGCATCCCCGTGATCATGAAGGCGCTGCTCGACGCGGGGCTCATGCACGGCGACGTCATGACGGTCACCGGTCGCACCATGGCTGAGAACCTGGCTGACATCGACCTGGGTCTGGACGGCGACATCATCCGCCCGCTCGACGCACCGATCCACAAGACGGGCGGCCTCACGATCCTGCGCGGCTCGCTCGCGCCCGAGGGAGCCGTGGTCAAGAGCGCCGGCTTCGACTCCGACGTCTTCACCGGGACGGCGCGGGTCTTCGACGGCGAGCGCGCCGCCATGGACGCGCTGGAGGACGGCACCATCGCCGCCGGCGACGTCGTGGTCATCCGCAACGAGGGTCCGAAGGGCGGTCCGGGCATGCGGGAGATGCTCGCGATCACCGGCGCCATCAAGGGCGCAGGCCTGGGCAAGGACGTCCTGCTGCTCACCGACGGCCGCTTCTCCGGCGGCACGACCGGCCTGTGCGTCGGGCACGTGGCGCCCGAGGCGGTCGACGGTGGACCGATCGCCTTCGTGGCCGACGGCGACCCGATCACGCTCGACGTCGCCAACCGGACCCTCGAGGTGGAGATCGACGACGACGAGCTCGAGCGTCGCAAGGTCGGCTGGGAGCCCATGGCCCCGAAGTACACGTCCGGCGTGCTCGCCAAGTACCGCAAGCTGGTCAGCTCCGCGGCGCACGGCGCCGTCACCGGGTAGCAGGAGTGGCCGACTTCACCGACGAGGAGCTCGCCACCGCCCTGAAGGTGCTCGGTGAGGCGCAGCACCTCACCGAGGACGACGCGTCGTACGTCGCGCTGCGTCGTGCCTGCGGTCGGTTCTACAAGGACGTCAAGAAGCAGCGTCGCAAGGCGGCGCGGGACGCGACGGCCGCAGCCGATCGTGAGGTCGTGGAGCGGACCGCCACGGGCTCGGCGCAGCGCATCGACGACGAGACCGCCGGGATCGCCCTGACGTCCACGGCCCGCGGAGCGACCGCCGGGGTCCTGCAGGTGCCTCGCGGCTGCTACGTCTGCAAGCGCAAGTTCACGCTGGTCGACGCGTTCTACCACCAGCTCTGCCCGGAGTGCGCGGCCCTGAGCCACGCCAAGCGGGATGCGCGCACCGACCTCGCGGGGCGTCGGGCGCTGCTGACCGGCGGTCGCGCGAAGATCGGCATGTACATCGCGCTGCGGCTGCTGCGCGACGGCGCCGAGACCACGATCACGACCCGGTTCCCGCGCGACGCGGTGCGGCGGTTCGCCGGGCTGCCCGACAGCGCCGACTGGATGCACCGGCTCCGCGTGGTGGGCATCGACCTGCGTGACCCGGCACAGGTGGTCGGGCTGGCCGACGACCTCGCGTCCCGTGGTCACCTCGACATCCTCATCAACAACGCGGCGCAGACCGTCCGTCGCTCGCCGGGCGCGTACGGTCCTCTGGCCGAGGCGGAGGACGCCCCGCTCCCGCCCGGGCTGACCTACGAGACAGGCGGACCCGAGCTCGTCACGTTTGGCCACACGAGCGACCTGCACCCCGCCGCACTCGTCGGCTCGGTCGAGTCGCACCCCGTGCTGGCCGGCGACGCCTCGACGGCGGACGCGCTCACCGAGCGGACCCATCGTCTGGAGCAAGCGCTTACCGCGGGGTCGGCCGACCTCAGCCGGATCGACGCCGGGGGACTGGTGCCCGACGTCGTCGACACGAACAGCTGGGTGCAGACCGTCTCGGAGGTCGACGCGCTGGAGCTGCTCGAGGTCCAGCTGTGCAACCAGACGGCGCCGTTCCTGCTGATCAGCCGCCTGCGGCCTGCGCTCGCGGCCTCTCCCGCGCGGCGCACGTACGTCGTGAACGTCTCGGCGATGGAAGGACAGTTCTCCCGGCGGTACAAGGGACCCGGGCACCCCCACACGAACATGAGCAAGGCCGCGCTCAACATGCTCACGCGCACGAGCGCGGGCGAGATGCTGGAGTCCGACGGCATCCTCATGACCGCGGTCGACACGGGCTGGATCACCGACGAACGGCCGCACACCACGAAGGTCCGCCTGGCGGAGGAAGGCTTCAAGGCTCCCCTCGACCTGGTCGACGGTGCGGCGCGCGTGTACGACCCGATCGTGCGGGGCGAGGCGGGCGAGGACGTGCACGGCGTCTTCCTCAAGGACTACGACGTCTCACCCTGGTGAGCGTGGCCGGACGGTCCACTTGACCTAGGTCATGGACTTCGCCGGCTTTGGTCCCGGAAAGATCCGCGGAGCGGCGTCAGCGTCCTGGGGCGCCCTACTCTCCAAGAGCGGAGAGCAGGGGAGGGCCGCCATGTCGAGCAGGTCGAGGTTCGGTCGGGGCGTCGGACGCCTGGGTCGGATGGTCGTGGTCGTGGTCGCACCCGTCCTCGTGGCAGTGGCGCTGGTGGCTGGCCCCGCGGCGGCCGACGACTCCGGGGCAAACCTTGCGGGACGGCTCGTCCAGGCCGACGGCAGCGCCTGGGACGCCACGCCGTGGACGGTCACGGCCGTCCCCGACGACGGTGCCGGTGACCAGGTCGACACCGCTGTCGCGAGCGACGGCTCCTACCGACTGGCCGGCGTCCGTGACGGCCGCTACCGGATCCGCGCCGTCCCGGCCGAGGAGAGGTCGGGCATCCCCGCGATGTGGCTCGGCGGGACGCTGCGCGAGGACGAGGCCACGGTCGTGGACGTCCGTGCGGGTCGTGACCTCGACGGACTCGACGTCGTCCGGTTCGACGGCAGCAACCTCCCGCGCCGAGCCACCGCCACCTGGAGGCCCTACGTCAAGGGCACGCCGAAGGTGGGATGGACCCTCACGGCGGACCCGCAGGAGTGGACGGTCGAGGACGACTGGTTCGGTGGACCGATGCCGGTCACCGACGACCTGTTCACCTTCCAGTGGCTCGCCGACGGCAGGCCCGTCGCCGGGGCCACGGATCGCACCTTCGCGCCCACGGCGAGCCAGCTCGGGCGCTCGCTCTCGGTCCGCGTCGGGGTGGACCTGTCCAACACGACCACGTCGAACGACACGAGCGCGAGCACCGCGGTGGTCGTGCAGGGCCGCAACGCCCCGTGCTCGCGGGTCACCCTGACCGGCAAGGCCAAGGTCGGCCGCACCCTCGTCGCCAGTCGGTCGCGGTGCTGGGCCGCGCCGGGGACCAAGGTCACCCACGTCTGGTACGCCGACGGTCGTCGGGTGGCGACCTCGACCAGCCCTCGCCTGACGCTGCGCAAGAAGCTCCGCGGTGACCGGGTGAGCGTCCGCGTGGTCGCCACCGCCCCGGGCTACGCCAAGGCCACGGTGCGCACGACGACGCGCAAGGTCCGCTGACGCGGTGCCGCCCCCGGCCGGGGGTTCCGGGCCGTGGGTGGAAGAGGGCCCGGCGGGGGTTCCGGGCCGTGGGCGGAAGAGGGCCCGGCGGGGGTTCCGGGCCGTGGGCGGAAGAGGGACCAGTCCGGATGCTGGTACGTCGCGTCTCAGTACTTGACCACGCCCCGGGCGAGGGCGAGACTGGGACGGTGCACGCCATGCTGCTCGTAGTAGATGTCTGACGCGACGACCCGCCGTCTCGCGTCACCCTCCGTACGCCATCATTGGCCGGAGGGTTTTTTCATGCGAGGACACCGTCGGGTCGGCGTCACGAGCGACCGGCGGCAGCACGACCACCACCCGGAACACCCAGCCCAGAACACCCGAGAACCGTGGACCGAAGCGAGGAACGACCGATGACGGAACAGGTCACGAGGCCGAGCACCGAGACGCTGACGGGTGCGCAGAGCCTCGTCCGCTCCCTCGAGCACGCCGGCGTCGAGGTCATCTTCGGCATCCCCGGCGGTGCGATCCTGCCTGCCTACGACCCGCTGTTCGACTCGAGCATCCGGCACGTTCTGGTGCGTCACGAGCAGGGCGCCGGGCATGCCGCGCAGGGGTACGCCATGGTCACCGGCCGCGTCGGCGTCTGCATGGCGACCTCGGGCCCGGGTGCCACGAACCTCGTGACGGCCATCGCCGACGCCTACATGGACTCCGTGCCGGTCGTCGCGATCACCGGTCAGGTGTCGTCGAGCCTCATCGGCACCGACGGCTTCCAGGAGGCCGACATCCGCGGCATCACGATGCCGATCACCAAGCACAGCTACCTGGTCACCGACCCCGCCGAGATCCCGCGCGTGGTCGCCGAGGCCTTCCACATCGCGGGCACCGGACGTCCGGGGCCGGTGCTCGTCGACATCGCGAAGGACGCGCTGCAGGCCGCGACGACGTTCCACTGGCCGAACGAGCTCGCCCTGCCGGGCTACCGGCCCACGACCCGCCCGCACGGCAAGCAGGTGCGCGAGGCGGCACGGCTCATCGCGGCCGCCGAGCGGCCGGTGCTCTACGTCGGAGGCGGCGTCATCAAGGCCGACGCCGCGGCCGAGCTGGCCATGCTGGTCGAGCTGACGCAGATCCCCGTGGTCACCACGCTCATGGCGCGCGGCGCGTTCCCCGACTCCCACGAGCTGAACCTCGGCATGCCGGGCATGCACGGGACCGTGGCCGCGGTGGCAGCGCTGCAGAAGTCCGACCTGCTGATCTCGCTCGGCGCGCGCTTCGACGACCGGGTCACGGGCAACCTCGACACGTTCGCCCCCGGGGCCAAGGTCATCCACGCCGACATCGACCCGGCCGAGATCGGCAAGAACCGCGAGGTCGACGTGCCGATCGTCGGCGACTGCCGCGAGGTCATCGCCGACCTCGTGGTCACGTTGCGCAAGCAGGCCGAGGAGACCGGCGTGCAGGGGGAGTACGGACCCTGGCGCGAGCGGATGCTCTCGACCAAGGGCCGGTTCCCGGTCGGCTACGACAAGCCGTCCGAGGGGCTCGCGCCGCAGACCGTCATCGAGCGGATCAGCGCCATCGCCGGACCCGACGCCACCTACGCGGCCGGGGTCGGACAGCACCAGATGTGGTCGACGCACTTCATCGACTTCGAGCGCCCGCGCCAGTGGCTGAACTCCGGTGGCGCCGGCACCATGGGCTATGCCGTCCCGGCCGCGATGGGCGCCCAGGTCGGGCTGCCCGACTCGGTCGTCTGGGCGATCGACGGCGACGGCTGCTTCCAGATGACCAACCAGGAGCTCGCCACCTGCGCCATCGAGGGCATCCCGATCAAGGTCGCGGTCATCAACAACTCCTCGCTCGGCATGGTGCGCCAGTGGCAGACCCTGTTCTACGAGGGTCGCTACTCCAACACCGACCTCAACACCGGTCCGGAGTCCATCGGTGCGCGCCGCATCCCCGACTTCGTGAAGCTCGCGGAGGCCTACGGGTGCGTGGGCCTGCGCTGCGACAGCGAGGACCAGCTCGACACCGTCATCAAGGAGGCCATGGCGATCACCGACCGCCCCGTCGTCATCGACTTCGTGGTCGAGCGCGACGCCATGGTCTGGCCGATGGTCGCGGCCGGCACGAGCAACGACGACATCAAGATCGCGCGCGACATGGCGCCCGAGTGGGACGACGAGGACCTCTGATGACAACGCAGCACACGCTCAGCGTCCTGGTGGAGAACACCCCGGGCGTCCTGGCCCGCGTCTCGAGCCTGTTCATGCGGCGCGGGTTCAACATCGACTCGCTCGCGGTCGGGCCCACGGAGATCCCCGAGATCTCCCGCATGACGATCGTCGTCAACGTCGACGAGCTGCCTCTCGAGCAGGTCACCAAGCAGCTCAACAAGCTCGTGAACGTGCTGAAGATCGTCGAGCTGGACTCGGCGTCGGCGGTCGAGCGCGAGCTCATGCTCATCAAGGTGCGCACGGACGCGCAGACCCGTGGACAGGTGCTCGAGACCGTGCAGCTGTTCCGTGCCAAGGTCGTCGACGTGTCCACCGATGCCGTCACCATCGAGGCGACGGGCGACTCGGGCAAGCTGACGGCCATGCTCAACGTGCTCGAGCCGTTCGGCATCCGCGAGATCGCCCAGTCCGGTCGCGTCGCGATCGGACGCGGCGCACGGTCCATCACCGACCGCACGCTGCGGACGGTGCCGGGCCACCAGAGCGCCTGACCACCCCACGAACCCATCCACGACACGAGGAGATACCAGTGGCCGAGTTGTTCTACGACGACGACGCAGACCTCAGCATCATCCAGGGCAAGCAGGTTGCCGTCATCGGCTACGGCAGCCAGGGACACGCCCACGCCCTGAACCTGCGCGACTCCGGCGTCGACGTCCGCGTCGGCCTCGCCGAAGGCTCCAAGAGCCGCGACAAGGCCGAGGCCGAGGGCCTGCGCGTGCTCAGCGTCGCCGACGCCGTCGAGGAGGCCGACGTCATCGTCGTGCTGACCCCCGACCAGGTGCAGCGTCACGTGTACGCCGAGTCCATCGAGCCCAACCTCGTCGACGGCGACGCGCTCGTGTTCGGCCACGGCTTCAACATCCGGTACGGCTACATCAAGCCGCCCGCCGGTGTCGACGTGCTGCTGGTGGCGCCGAAGGCTCCCGGCCACACCGTGCGCCGCGAGTTCGTCGCCGGCCGCGGCATCCCGGACATCATCGCCGTCGAGCAGGACGCCAGCGGCCAGGGCTGGGACCTCGCCCTCTCGTACGCGAAGGCCATCGGCGGCGCCCGCGCCGGTGTCATCAAGACGACCTTCACCGAGGAGACCGAGACCGACCTCTTCGGCGAGCAGGCCGTGCTGTGCGGCGGCATGTCGCACCTCGTGCAGGCCGGGTTCGAGACCCTCACCGAGGCCGGCTACCAGCCGGAGATCGCCTACTTCGAGGTGCTGCACGAGCTCAAGCTCATCGTCGACCTCATGTGGGAGGGCGGCATCGCCAAGCAGCGCTGGAGCATCTCCGACACCGCTGAGTACGGCGACTACGTCTCCGGACCGCGTGTGGTCGACTCCTCGGTCAAGGAGCGCATGCAGGCCGTGCTCGCCGACATCCAGGACGGCACGTTCGCCAAGCGCTTCATCGACGACCAGGACGCCGGCGCCCCGGAGTTCCTCGCCCTGCGCGAGCAGGAGGCCGGTCACCCGATCGAGGCCACCGGCAAGGTGCTGCGCTCCCACTTCTCGTGGAAGCAGTCCGACGACGACTACGTCGAGGGTTCGGCAGCTCGCTGATCGCCCCACCTCGCAGCAGGAAGGCCCCCGTCCCTCGGACGGGGGCCTTCCTGCGTCAGGCGATGAGGTCGACCCTCGTGCCGGTCGGCTCGCAGCGTCGACCGGAGACGACGGCCGACCAGGCACGGGCGAGGCGCTGGACGGCCTCGACGCCCACGTGCTCGGCGGAGGTGCAGGGCAGCCGGAGCCGACGTTCGCCGGCGCTGGGAGCGCCGAGCGTGAACCGAGGACCGGGCGTGAGCAGCAGCCCCTCCTGCGCGGCCGCGGCGACGAGCCGGCTCGACGAGCGTGAGGGGAGACCGACCCAGAGGTTCGGCCCACCGGGCGGCACGGGCACGTCCCAGTCCGGGAGGTGGGCGGCCAGCGCCTCGACCATGGCGGCGCGCTGTCGGCGCAGTCGCACCACGGCCTCGTCGAACAGGTGCTGGTCGTGGCGGAGCACCTCGGCGGCCACGAGCTGGTCGAACGCGGCGGTGCCGAGGTCGTGGCGCATGCGCGACTGGAGCAGGGCTGTCACGTGACGGCGGGGCGCGCGGATCCAGCCGATCCGCAGCCCACCCCAGAGGACCTTCGACAGGGAGTCGACGACGATCGCGTCCGGGTCGTGCGCGGCGTACGACGCGGGCAGCCCCTCCCCGGCGAGGTCGAGCCGACGCATCGACTCGTCCACGACCGTGAGCACCTGGTGCCGGCGCAGCGTGTGGGCGAGCCGGAGTCGTGTCTCCACGGGCATGACGGCACCGGTGGGGTTGTGGAAGTCGGGGATCAGGTACGCGGCCTCCACGTGGGGTGCGGCCGCTGCGGCCGCGTCGGCGTCCCACGGGTCCTCGCCGATGGGCAGGGGAGTGGTGCGGTAGCCGAAGCCGGTCAGCGACTCGACGCCGTGCGGGTAGCTGGTGCCTTCCACGAGCAGACCGGCACCGGGTCGGCCGAACGTGCGACCGATCAGCGAGATCGCACCCTGTGCCCCGTTGGTGACGATGATCTGGTCCGGGTCCGTCGGCAGCCCTGCGGCGACGTACCCCTCGGCGATCACCTCGCGCAGCGCGGGCAGTCCGTCGGGCAGGTAGCCCGACGTCGTGAGGAGTGACGGGAGCTGCTCGGCGGCGGCGCCGAAGGCCCGGGTGAGGCCGGACGGGCCGGTGGGGGCGGAGAAGGTCAGGGCGATGGTGTCGGGGTCGTCGGGATCGACGATGAGGCTGCTGGCGGTGGTGGAGCTCGTCGGCACCCGGAGCACGCTGCCGCTTCCCTGGCGGGAGTGGAGCACGCCACGGCGACGCAGCTCGTCGTACGCGCGGGTCGTCGTGGTGCGACTCAGCCCCATGGCCTGGGCCAGCGAGCGCTCGCTGGGCAGCCGGGTGCCGTCGAGCAGGCGGCCGTCGACGACCAGCAGACGGATCGTGTCCGCGAGGTTGCGGTAGGCCGGTCCGTCGGGCAACGTCCCGATCATGGCGGCGAGCCGGAAGGCGGAGGTGCTGGGGTCCACACCACCAGCATGCGGGATGATTGGACCTGACCGAAAGGGCCACTTGACCTCGAGTGGCTGCGTCCATGATCCGCGAAGTGGCTCTGGTCGATCAGGCCACCTGCGGTCCAGGCTCGGCTCATGATCACCTTCTGGCTCCTCCTCGTCCTGGTGCCGTCGGCTCTTCTGGGGCTGGCGGTCGGCATGCGTGTCCTGGCCGGTGACGGGCTCGGCCTGCGACCGCCTCCGCTCGTCAGTGACGACCAGGAGAGGATGCGCTCATGGCCACGGTGAACCTCGCTCGCGCCCTTCGAGGGCGGCGGATGACGCGTCGCATGGTGCAGCTCGTGATCGGTCTGTGGCTCTACGGGGCCACCATGGCCCTGCTGGTGGAGTCCGGTCTCGGCCTCGACCCCTGGGACGTGTTCCACGAAGGGCTGACGCATCACCTGCCCCTCACGTTCGGCCAGGTGGTGATCCTGGTGGGTGCGGTGCTGCTGCTCCTGTGGGTCCCGCTGCGTCAGCGCCCCGGCATCGGCACGGTGCTCAACGTGGTGCTGATCGGCATCGCCGTCGACGTCACGCTCGCCCTGCTCCCGACGCCCGACACGCTCGGCGTCCAGGTCGGCTTCCTCCTCGTCGGCGTGGTGGGCAACGGGATCGCCGGGGCCCTCTACATCGGGGCGGACCTCGGGACCGGGCCGCGCGACGGACTCTGGACCGGGATCGTGCGGCGCACCGGTCGCAGCGTGCGGCTCGTGCGGACCAGCCTCGAGGTCACGGTGCTCGTGGTCGGGTTCGTCCTCGGGGGCACCGTGGGCGTCGGCACCGTGCTCTACGCGCTCGCGATCGGTCCCGTGGTGCAGCTGTTCCTGCCGCTCACGCAGGTGCGCCGGCCCGAGCGGCCCGGCGCCTCGGCGCCTGGTCCGGAACCGGTCAACGACGTGTCGCGATGACGAGGGACGCGCCCTCGTCGATGAGCAGCTCGACCGCGGCGAACCGGTCGTCGGTCAGCCACTGCTCGCGCACCACGTCGACCTGACCGTCGACGATCGGTGGCCAGTGGACCGATGGCACGAAGTCGTCGAGCACCACGATGCCGCCGGGCTGCATCAGGTCGGCCAGCACGTCGATCTGCTCCATGACCTCGCGCACGTCGACGAACAGCAACGAGAACGGGGCGTACTGCTCGAGCGTCGACCAGTCGCCCGCGACGATCTCGACGTTGTCGACGTCGGCGAAGATCTTCTGGACGTCGCCCGCGAGGGAGGGATCGAGCTCGGCGCTCACGATCCTGGCGGCCTTGGGTGCGCCGCTGGACAGCCAGGCCGAGCCGACGCCGGTGCCGGTGCCCAGCTCGGCGAGCGTGCCCTCGCGAGACGCGGCGAGCGCCGCCAGGAGTCGGCCCGTCTCGTGGCGGGTCGACGTGATGAACCCCCGCTGACGGGCGAGGTCGAGCGACCGCGCCACGAGGTCGGGGATCTGCGAAGGAGCGCTCACCTCGCCAGTCTGGCACCCGTGCGCGCGGCGCCGACCTCCGCCGTCTCATCGGGCGAGACACGCAGGACAACCTGCCCTGCGGTCGACGTGGCTGGCCGTATCCTGGTCCCATCATGCGGAAGCAGCTCGTAGTCATCGCTTGCCGCGGCAGGGCCTCGTAGGGCCCACCCTGCCGCGGAGTTTGGCGTTTGGCCCGACTGTTCCGCCGCAGGCTTGAATCGCCTCGCACGGGGATCACGACCTGGTTCCCTCTCCTGATCCATCCGATCACCCTCGGATGTCGTCGCCCGTGGAGCAGTCGGACCGGTGCCGGACCCGCCCATCGTCTCGATGGAACCCGTCCGTCCGATCCAGCACGACCTCAGGAGAGACCATGAACAGCTACCCGATCGAGTGGGGACCTGCCCACCTGCGCGACGACGCCGTGACCCCTGCCGCCGAGCCGTCCGAGCGTCCCGACGACAACTGATGACGGCTCCGCGACGTCCATCCTCTGGGACCGCGGTTTCAGATCATGAGACGCGACTTCTAGGATGAGGCCATGACGCGCTCCTACTCGCTCGCCGTCGTCCCCGGCGACGGCATCGGTCCCGAAGTCACCACCCAGGCCCTCACGGTGCTGCGCGCCGTGGCGGCCCAGCACGACCTGTCGTTCGACACGGTCGAGTACGACCTGGGTGCGCGCCGATACCACGCCACCGGGGAGACCCTCCCGGACGCGGTGCTGGAGGAGATCCGCGGCCACGACGCGATCCTGCTCGGCGCCGTGGGCGATCCGAGCGTCCCGTCGGGCGTGCTCGAGCGAGGACTGCTGCTGCGGCTGCGCTTCGAGCTCGACCACTACGTCAACCTGCGGCCCAGCACGCTGTACCCCGGCGTTCCCACGCCGCTCGGACCCCAGGTCACCGACCGCGGGCCCATCGACTTCGTGGTCGTGCGCGAGGGGACCGAGGGGCCGTACGTCGGCAACGGCGGGGCCATCCGCGTGGGCACGCCGCACGAGCTGGCGACCGAGGTGAGCGTGAACACCGCCTTCGGCGTGGAGCGCGTCGTGCGAGACGCGTTCGCCCGAGCGCAGGCGCGTCCGCGCAAGAAGCTCACGCTCGTGCACAAGAACAACGTGCTCGTGCACGCCGGTCACCTCTGGAGCCGCACCGTCGACGCGGTGGGCCGGGAGTTCCCGGAGGTGAGTGTCGACTACCTGCACGTCGACGCCGCCACGATCTTCCTCGTGACCGACCCGGGGCGCTTCGACGTGATCGTCACCGACAACCTGTTCGGCGACATCCTCACCGACCTCGCAGCCGCGGTCACCGGTGGCATCGGCCTGGCGGCGAGCGGCAACGTGAACCCCGACCGCACGGCTCCGAGCATGTTCGAGCCGGTGCACGGGTCCGCACCCGACATCGCGGGTCAGTCCAAGGCCGACCCGACGGCGGCCATCCTGTCGGGCGCGCTGCTGCTCGAGCACCTCGGCCACCCCGAGGCCGCCCACCAGGTCAGCCAGGCCGTCGAGGCCGACATCGCTGCTCGTGGGGCGGGTGCCCACGACGCCGCCCCGCGCAGCACCGAGGAGGTGGGGGAGGCCATCGCCGCGCGCGCCAGCGCGGCAGCGGCCGAGGGCGTAGCGGTGGGCTGACCCCCACCGCGAGCCCCGTCGGGGACCCCACGGGGGCCCCGAGGGGCCGTGCCCCCTCGACCCCGGAAGGACTACCGTGTCCAGCATGACCACCGCACCGTTCGCCAGCACCCTCGAGCTCAACCAGGCTGCCCGGACGGACGCCGAACGGGAGGCGATCCTCGCCTCGCCGGGCTTCGGCAACCACTTCACCGACCACATGTTCCTCACCGAGTGGACGCCCGAGGCCGGTTGGCACGACGCGCGCGTCGTGCCCTACGGTCCGTTGCAGCTCGACCCCGCGACCGCGGTCCTGCACTACGCGCAGGAGATCTTCGAGGGGCTCAAGGCCTACGCGTGGGCCGACGGGTCGATCCGGGTGTTCCGCCCCGAGCAGAACGCGGCGCGGCTCCAGCGCTCGGCGCAGCGACTCGCGCTGCCCCAGCTGCCAGAGGACTGGTTCCTCGGCTCCATCGGCGCGCTGGTCGAGGCCGACCGCAGCTGGGTGCCCCAGGGTGGCGAGACGAGCCTGTACCTGCGTCCGTTCATGTTCGCCTCCGAGGTCTTCCTCGGGGTGCGTCCGAGCCAGCACGTCACCTACTGCGTCATCGCCTCACCGGCCGGTGCGTACTTCCCCGGCGGCGTCGAGCCGGTCTCCATCTGGCTGTCCTCGGAGTACTCGCGTGCCGGTGCGGGCGGCACGGGCGCGGCCAAGTGCGGCGGCAACTACGCCGCGAGCCTGCTCCCGCAGCAGGAGGCCACCGCGCACGGTTGCCAGCAGGTCGCCTTCCTGGACTCGGTCGAGCACCGCTGGGTCGAGGAGCTCGGAGGGATGAACCTGTACTTCGTCCAGTCCGACGGGTCGATCGTCACCCCCGAGCTCTCGGGCTCGATCCTCGAGGGCATCACCCGCGACTCGATCCTCCAGATCGCCCGCGACCTCGGCCACGAGGTCGTCGAGCGTCGGGTGAGCATCGAGGAGTGGCGCGAGGGCACCGCCGACGGCACCATCACCGAGGTCTTCGCCTGCGGCACCGCTGCCGTCGTCACGCCCGTGGGCGTGCTCAAGTGGGACGGCGGCGAGGCGGTGGCCGGCGACGGCGGGGCCGGCAAGGTCACCCTGGACATCCGCTCCGCCCTCGTCGACGTGCAGTACGGCCGCGCCGAGGACCGGCACAACTGGATGCGCCCGGTCACAGACTGAACCGCGCACGACACGACCCCGGGTGCTGGCGCGCCCGGGGTCGTTCTGGTCAGATGGGTGTGACCACGGTCACCTGCGGCGATCCCGCGACGTGACCCACGAGAACCAGCGGCGGACCCCACCCTCGGCCCGTCCCTGCGACGGAAGGACGACATGACGCTCTCGACCAGCCGGGCTGCGGAGCAGCCGGCGGCACCGGACCGCACCACGCGACGCGAGCACGACCTCATCGGCGACCGCGACGTCCCCGTCGACGCCTACTGGGGCGTCCACACGCTGCGCGCCACCGAGAACTTCCCCATCACCGGCATCCCGATCGGCCAGAGCCCGTTCCTGATCGAGGCGCTCGCGGCGGTCAAGCAGGCCGCCGCGACCACCAACCACCAGCTCGGGCTGCTCGACGACGAGCGCTTCCGTGCCGTCGAGCAGGCGTGCGAGGAGATCAGGGCCGGGGAGCTGCACGACCAGTTCGTCGTCGACGTCATGCAAGGTGGCGCGGGCACGTCCACGAACATGAACGCCAACGAGGTCATCGCCAACCGTGCGCTCGAGATCCTGGGCCACACCAAGGGTGACTACGCCCGGGTCCACCCCAACGAGCACGTCAACCTGAGCCAGTCCACCAACGACGTGTACCCGACGGCCGTCAAGATCGCGATCATCCTGGCGACCCACTCCCTGCTCGACGCGATGCTCGTGCTGCAGGCGTCGTTCGCCGCGAAGGCCGAGGAGTTCCGCGGTGTGCTGAAGATGGGCCGCACCCAGCTGCAGGACGCGGTCCCGATGACGCTCGGCCAGGAGTTCTCCACCTACGCGGTGATGCTCGGCGAGGACCACAGCCGCCTCACCGAGGCGGTGGCGATGCTGCACGAGATCAACCTCGGTGCGACGGCGATCGGCACCCAGCTCAACGCGCCGGTCGGCTACGTGCCCATCGCCTGCGAGCACCTGGCGCGCATGACCGGGCTGCCGCTCGTGAGCGCCGTCGACCTCATCGAGGCCACGCAGGACTGCGGCGCGTTCGTCCAGCTGTCGGGCGTGCTCAAGCGCATCGCGGTGAAGATCAGCAAGATCTGCAACGACCTGCGTCTGCTCTCGTCGGGTCCGCGAGCGGGTCTCAACGAGATCAACCTGCCGGCGGTGCAGGCCGGCTCGAGCATCATGCCCGGCAAGGTGAACCCGGTGATCCCCGAGGTGGTCAACCAGGTGGCGTTCCAGGTCATCGGCATGGACGTCACGGTCACGATGGCGGCCGAGGGTGGTCAGCTGCAGCTCAACGCCTTCGAGCCGGTCATCTGCTACTCGCTCTCGTCGGGCATCTACCGCATGCGCGAGGCCATGCTGGTGCTCGCGCGTCGCTGCGTCGACGGGATCACCGCCAACGAGGAGCTGCTGCGCCAGGAGGTCGAGAACTCGATCGGCCTCGTCACCGCCCTCAACCCGTTCATCGGGTACGCCGCGGCCACCGAGGTCGCGATGGAGGCGCTGGCGACCGGACGCGGCGTGGCCGAGCTGGTGCTGGAGAAGAAGCTGCTCCCGCCGGAGCAGCTGCACGCGATCCTGCAGCCCGAGGTGCTCGCCAACCTGACGCCTCGCGCCTGACCGACCGTCCTGCGGCTGCGCTGCGTGCAGCCGTGTTGGGCTAGGTGCTGCGCTGCCTGGTTTCGTCTCGACGTGCTGGTGCGCTGCTTCGGCTCGCGCCGGGGTCGGCCCCCGAAAGTGCCTCGACCGAACGGCTGGGCGGGCGCTGGTCCGGCGTCTCGGGGTCCGGTCTGGTGCTGCGGGTGACGCACGATTCTTCCTTTGCGCGTGATCGGCGCAGGATTCTTCGTTCGTGCGTGCCATCGGTGGATCCTCCACCGCAGACGGCCCGCAGACGTTGAGGATCCACCGATGACGACGGCGCAGGGTCAAGGATTCTTCCTTCTCGTGGACCGGTCCACGGGAAGGGAGAATCCCTGCCAGCCCGCGCGGCCAGGCGGCCACGATGCTGCGTTCACGTGCGCAGGCCCGAACGATGCTGCGTTCACGACCGGATCCCGACACGAACGCAGAAGCGTTCGCCTCCCAGCGCGCGAACGCAGCATCCTGCGTCCCCCACACGCGAACGCAGGATCGTGCGTCCCCCACGCGTGAACGCAGATTCCTGCGTCCGACCAGCACCCGCCACAGCCCGAGAACCCGGACCGCGTCCCGCGCCAGCCGCCCGGTCGAGGCCCTCTCGGAGACCGATCGGGGCGCGAGCCGAGGCAGCGCAGCAGCGAGCCGAAGCCCCGGCGGGCGACGCAGCAGCACGTCGAAGCCCCCGCAGACGGCGCAGCAGCGAGCCGAAGCCCCCGCGAGCAGCGCAGCAGCGAGCCGAGGCCCTCGCAGGCGACGCAGCGGGCGATCGACCTACACGAACAACGTCGTCGCGGGGTCCTCGAGCAGCTCGACGCCCAGGACGTGGTCGTCGGGGACGTAGTCGATGGAGATCCGGATGCCCCGGTCGCGTGGGGTCACGTCCGCCTGCGGGTCGCCCAGGCCGAACGCGATGTCGCTCAGCGTGATCGTGGCCTCTCCAACGGGGTCCTGAGCCGGCCACTCCGCGATCAGCCGGTGCACGAGCCCGGCGAGCACTGCGCTCGACATGGCCCGGTCGATGCGGCGCTCCGCGCCGCGTCCGTCGGGCACGGTGCCGCGCACGCGGACCTCGGGCAGGCCGAACTGGGCCAGTCCGTCGGTCACCAGATCACCGTCGAGCAGGGCCGCGTGGTCCAGCACGTACCACTGGGCCGCGTGCGCGAGGGAGACCTGCTCGCTCGTCAGCTCCACCACGCGCGGTGTCAGCAGCTCCACCACCACACCGTCGTGCCGGGCGGCCATCTCGAGGGCCTGGATGCGCGCGTCGCGCGCTGCGGCGGCGGCGGTCTCGACCGGTGCCTGGCTCTGCAGCACGACCTGGTGGGGGCACCGCTCGAGGCGGGCGAGGCCGACCTGCGAGGTCCCGTGCGCGCGCAGGAGCGCCGCGTTCGGGAGGGGCAGGTGGTCCTCGTGCTCGAGGGGCTCCGGCGTCATCACCGCATACATCCACTCGCACGTGGTGGGCACCGGCACGGGTCGAGAGGTCATAGCCGTCCATCCTAGGTCGGGCGCCGACTAGACTGGCGCGCGTGATCAGCGACGAGTTCCACGTCTACGACACCACGATGCGCGACGGTGCCCAGCAGGAGGGTCTCAACCTCTCCGTGCAGGACAAGATGCACGTGGCGCGCCACCTCGACGACCTCGGGGTGGGGTTCATCGAGGGCGGTTGGCCGGGCTCGAACCCGAAGGACACGGAGTTCTTCGCGCTGGCCGCGAAGGAGCTCGAGCTGCAGAACGCCACGCTCGCCGCGTTCGGCGCCACACGCCGTGCCGGCGTGGCCGCCGCCGACGACCCGCTCGTCGCCGCTCTCCGGGACTCGGGAGCCTCCGTGGTCACGCTCGTGGCCAAGAGCCACGACCGGCACGTCGAGCTGGCCCTGCGCACCACCCTCGAGGAGAACCTCGCCATGGTGCGCGACACCGTGGCCCACCTGCGCGCCGAGGGGCAGCGGGTCTTCGTCGACTGCGAGCACTTCTTCGACGGGTACGCGGCGAACCGCGACTACGCGCTGCAGGTCGTCGCCGAGGCGGCGGGCGCCGGCGCCGACGTGGTGGTGCTCTGCGACACGAACGGCGGCATGCTTCCCCACCAGGTGGAGGAGGTCGTGGCCGACGCGCTCGGGGTCGGGGCGCGTCTGGGCATCCATGCGCACAACGACACGGGCTGCGCCGTGGCCAACTCGATGGCGGCCGTGCGGGCCGGTGCCACGCACCTGCAGGGCTGCATCAACGGCTACGGCGAGCGCACCGGCAACGCCGACCTCGTCACGTCCGTGGCCAACCTCGAGCTGAAGCTCGGCATGAGCGTGCTGCCCGAGGGCGCGCTCGCCGACGCCACGCGCATCGCCCATGCCGTCGCGGAGATCACCAACTACCCGCCGTCGGCGCGTCAGCCCTACACCGGGGTCTCGTCGTTCGCGCACAAGGCGGGCCTGCACGCCAGCGCCATCCGGGTCGACCCCGACCTGTACCAGCACGTCGACCCGGCGCTGGTCGGCAACGACATGCGCCTCCTGGTCTCGGAGATGGCCGGCCGGGCCACCATCGAGCTCAAGGGTCGCGAGCTCGGCTACGACGTGGCTGCCGACGCCGGCCGGCTCGCCCGGGTGACCGACCGGGTCAAGGCGATGGAGCAGCAGGGCTACACGTTCGAGGCCGCCGATGCGTCCTTCGAGCTGCTCCTCGCCGAGGAGATGGAGGGCGGCCGCCCTTCCTACTTCGACGTCGAGTCCTGGCGCGTGCTGGCCGAGTCGGCCCGGGGCACGGAGGCGACCGTCAAGCTCCGCGCGGCCGGACAGCGGCTGGCCGTCATCGGTGAGGGCAACGGCCCGGTGAACGCCCTCGACCACGCCCTGCGCCAGGCCATCGAGCAGCTCTACCCCGACGTCGCGCGGTTCCACCTCATCGACTTCCGGGTGCGCATCCTCGACCAGGGCCACGGGACCGACGCCGTCACACGGGTGCTCATCGAGACGTCCGACGGTCAGGACTCCTGGGTCACGGTGGGCGTGGGAGCCAACATGATCGAGGCCTCGTGGGAGGCCATGGTCGACGCCCTCACGTACGGGCTGCGCCGCCACGGTGTCCCGGTCGGCAGTGCCTGAGGAGCGAGCGGCGTGACCCGGGGCCGCCTCCTCGCGCTGGTCCTCGCGCCGACGCTCGTCCTCGGGCTGGTGATCGGTGGGTTCGTCGTGGTCGACGCCCGCGCCCGTCAGGCGGACGTGGAGCGGGCCGACGACGTCGCCCAGAAGTACGCCGGCGAGGCGGCCGGCTTCCGTGCGGCGCTCGTGAAGGACCTGGAGGCCGTGGACGCTGCCGATCCGACCGACGTCGCCGAGGTGATCGAGGCACGCGGTGACGACCTGCCGGAGCTGGCGTCGGCACCCGAGCGCGGCGAGTCGGGGTCGAGCGCCTACGCCGCAGCGCGCCAGGACGTGGTGACCCTGCGCGAGTCGTGGCAACGGCTGGGCGACGTGGTCGACGTCTCCGTCGACGCCCGGTCCTTCGTGCTGGCCGCGAACCGTGCCCTCGACCTGAACCCGGCCGAGCTCGCGCCGCCGACCGTCGTCACGAGCGGCGATCCGCTGCGGACGCAGCTGCTGCCGCCGATGCGCTCGGCCCTCGCCACGTTCGAGTCCACGGACGCGCCGGAGGCCGCCACGCCCGCTCGCGACGCCGTGCGCGCCGCCTTGCAGCACGTGGTCACCGAGGCCGAACGGCTCGCCGCCCGCCTCGACGCCGGGCAGGGTGGGAGCTTCCAGTACGCCGAGCAGTACACCGCGGCGCGCGCGGCCGTTCGCCAGTACGCCGACGGCGTGCGCGCCGACCTGCGTGAGGCGCTCGACGCCGTCGTGGCCGACTCCACGGTCGTGGGCTGAGCGTCACGCACCCGGCGCGCGGCGCATCGGGACGTGGTCGATCCCGGCCTCGAGGAAGTTCTCGCCGCACCGTTCGAAGCCGAAGCCGGCGTACCAGTCGTGCAGGTACGCCTGGGCGCCGAGCCGGATCTCGGCGTCGCCCCACCGGTCGAGCACCTCGCGCAGGAGCCGGCTCGACAGGCCCTGCCCGCGGCTGTCGGAGCGGGTGGCCACGCGGCCGACCTTGCGCACGCCCGCGTCGGTGACGTAGGTCCGCAGGTAGCTGGTGGGTCCGGCCTCGTCGGCGTACCAGAGGTGGGTGCAAGTCGGGAGCAGGTCGATGCCGTCGACGTCGGGCTCGTCGCACTGCTGCTCCACCGCGAAGACGGCGTCGCGGATCTTCCAGATCGCGTAGACCTCCGCGGCGGTCAGGGCGTCACCGGCGCGGATGATGGGGAGGTCGGCCACCCGATGAGCCTAGTACCGGCGAGGACCGTCGATCCGCGACGGTGGTGGCTTCGACGGCGGGGGTGGCGGCTCCTAGTCCGGGGCGTCGAGCGCGGGGTGGGCGAGGAGCCGGTCGACGTGGTCGAGGAGGGTCCGGCGCAGTGGCTCGGCTCGGTCGGCGAACGCCCGTTGACGCCGCACGTACTCCGCCTTCCCCTCGGGGGTCTCGATCGCGATCGGCTCCAGCCCGAAGGCGCTCACGTCGTAGGGAGAGGCCTGCATGTCGACCGCGCGGATCTCGAGGGCCAGCTCGAAGGCGTCGAGCACCACCGTCGACTCCACGAACGGCAGCAGTCGGAAGGCGATGCGGTACAGGTCCATGTTGGCGTGGAGGCAGCCCGGCTGCTCCTGGTCGAGCTGGTGCTCGCGACCGAGGTGCTGGGCGTTCAGCGGCGCAGCCTGCGGCGTGAAGAAGCGGAAGGCGTCGACGTGGGTGCACCCGAGGGGGTGGGACTCCACGACCGCGTCGGTCCCGGAGCGTCCGAGGCGCAGCGGGAGGTCGTGGCGCGGTTGCTCGGCGCGGTAGACCATGGCCCACTCGTGGAGCCCGAAGCAGCCCCACCGGGCCGGCCGGTCGAGGGTGGCCGCCAGCAGGGCGCGGGTCCAGCGCAGGCCGGCCGCGCGCGACGTCAGGCGCTGCGCGTCCACGGTCGTCACCCCCTCGTGGGTGACGTAGGCGCCGAGGGCGGCGTGCGTCGGGGCGTGGAGGAGTCCGGTGCCGAGTCCGGGGTGCCAGCGCTCGAGCTGGCCGGGGGAGAGGTTGTAGTACTCGAACAGGAAGTCCACCACGGGGTGCGGCTCACGCCGTTCGCGTCGCAGCAGGTGCGGCGCGGTCCAACGACGAGCTCGGTCGCGATGGGCCAGTGCGAGGGTCTTCCACCGCTCCGGAGGCAGCGTCGTGGCAGGGAGCGTCGTGCTGGGGAGCGTGGTCACCGGGAGCAGTCGGCGCAGGTGCCGAAGATCTCCAGCGTGTGCTCGACGTCGGTGAAGCCGTTCTCCGACGCCACCTTGGTGGCCCACGACTCGACCGCGGGGCCGGCCACCTCGACGGCGCGACCGCACGAGCGGCAGACCAGGTGGTGGTGGTGGTCGCCGGCCTCGCAGCGGCGGTAGAGCACCTCGCCGTCGTTCCCACGCAGGGCGTCGACCTGCTCGGCGTCGACCAGAGCCTGCAGGTTGCGGTACACGGTGGACAGACCGACCTTCTCGCCGCGCTGGCCCAGCTCGCCGTGGATCTGCTGGGCGCTGGCGAAGCCCTCCAGCTCGTCGAGCACCGCGCTGACGGCGCGGCGCTGCCTGGTGTTGCGTACGTCGACCATGGTCCTCCTCAGGGCGAGCGTACCGACCGGCGCCGGAGCCCGACGGTCACTCCCCGAAGGACCGCGGCGAGGGCGAAAGCCACGAGGGCGAGGAGCACGATCGTCGGGCCGGGCGCGGTGTCGGCCTCGAAGCTGACGACCACGCCGGAGACCGCGGTGACCAGTCCGATCGCCATCGCAGCCAGGTGGGTGGAGCGGAAGCTCCGGCTGACCTGCTGCGCTGCGGCCACCGGCACCACCATCAGGGCCGAGACCAGGAGCAGCCCGACGGTGCGCATGGCGACCGTGATGGTCGCCGCCGCGAGCACCGCGATGAGCACGCCGTACAGACGCACGGGCACGCCGCACACCCGGGCGTGCTCCTCGTCCTGGCAGACCGCGAACAGCTGGGGCGAGAGCACCAGGCACAGGGCGACCACGACGACACCCAGCACCGAGACGACGGTGACGTCGGACGGCGTGACGGTCGTGATGGAGCCGAAGAGGTACCGGTTCAGCGTGGCGGCACCCTCGCCGGCGAGACCGATCAGCAGCACGCCTCCGGCGATGCCGCCGTAGAACAGCATCGCGAGGGCGACGTCGCCGCTCGTGCGGGTGAACGTGCGCAGCACCTCGATGAGCACGGCTCCCAGCACCGCCACGACGAGGGCGGTCAGGAGCGGCGCGGTGCCGGTGAGCAGGCCGATCGCCACGCCCGTGAGCGCCACGTGGCCCAGACCGTCGCCGAGCAGCGCGAGGCGGCGCTGCACCATGTAGGTGCCGATGGCGGGAGCGGCCAGGCCGGTGAAGACGGCGGCGACGATCGCCAGCCGCATGAACTCGTAGTCGAGGATCTGGAGCATCACCACACCCCTTCCTCGGGCAGGGGTCGAAGGCGACCGGGCTGGGCGGAGTGCGGGTGGGCGTCGCCGTGGTGCTCCTGGTGGGCCCCCGCGACGTGGTCGTCGACGGGCCCGTCGTGGACGACCCGGCCGCGATCGAGCACGACCGCACGGTCGATCAGGGGGAGCATCGGGCCCAGCTCGTGGGCCACCAGCAGCACGGTGGTGCCGTCGGCGGCGAGATCGGCCAGCAGCCCCGCGAGGTCCTGGGTGTGGTGGGCGTCGACGCCTGCGGTGGGCTCGTCCATGACCAGGAGGTCCGGCTCCCCGGCGAGCGCCCGAGCGATCGAGACCCGCTGCTGCTGCCCGCCGGAGAGCTCCACGAGCGGGGAGCCGGCACGGTGGGCGAGCCCGACGCTCTCGAGCGCCGTCGTCACGGCCTCCCGGTCGGGACGACGGGGCAGCCCGAACCGGGGCCGGCGCGACAGCCGACCGCTCGCGACGACCTCACGGACGGTGGCCGGGACACCCGCCACGGCCGCCGACCGCTGGGGCACGTAGCCGATGCGCTGCCAGCCGTGGAACCCGTCGAGCGGCTCGCCGAACAGCTCGATGGTGCCGGTCGACGGCACGAGCCCGACGGCGGCGCGGACGAGGGTGGACTTGCCTGAGCCGTTGGAGCCCAGCAGCGTGACGAACTCACCCTGCGCGACCTCCAGGTCGACGTCGCGCAGCACAGGGTCCCCGCCGAGCGTGACGTCCACGCCACGCATCAGGAGCGGAGGGTGTGTCATGAGCAGTCGTTGGCCTTCTGCAGGGTGGCGAGGTTGGTGCGCATGATCGAGAGGTAGTCCTCGTCGGACGTCGCCTTGGTGAGTCCCTCGATCGGGTCGAGCGTAGCCGTCTCGACCCCGGCCTCGCGGGCCACGGTGTTCGCCACGGCGGGGCTCACGAGCGTCTCCGTGAAGACCGTGGTGATGCCGTCGGTCCTGACCAGGTCCGAGATCGTGGCGAGCTGGGCGGCGGACGGCTCCGTGCCGGGGTCGATGCCGGCGATCGGGATCTGCGTCAGGTCGTAGGCCTGGGCGAGGTAGGCGAAGGCTGCGTGGCTCGTCACGATGTCGCGGACCTTGCAGTCGGCGAGCCCGGTCGTCAGGTCCTCGTCGAGGGTCGTCAGGTCCTCGACGAGCGCGGCGGCGTTCGCGCGGTACTCGTCGGCGTGGTCGGGGTCGATCTCGACCAGGGCGTCGCGCACGTGCTCGGTGACCGGGACGAGGTTGGTCGGGTCGAGCCACAGGTGCGGGTCGACCCCGCCGTGGTCGTGGCCGTGGTCATGACCCTCGTGCTCGTCGCCCTCCTCGTGCGCGTGCTCGTCACCCTCCTCGTGGGCATGGTCCTCGCCCTCGGCCTCATCCTCGGACTCCTCGATGAGCGTGACGCCGTCGGCGGAGTCGATGGTGGTGCCCTTGGTGCGGTCGGCCTGCTCGACGGCCTCGTCGACGGCCGTCTGGAACTGGCTCTGGTAGACGACCAGGTCGGCGTCCTGCACCGCGGCGACCTGCCGCGGGCTCAGCTCCAGGTCGTGCGGCTCCCCGCCGGGGGCCGTGAGGTTGGTGACCTCGGCGCGGTCGCCGGCGACGCGCTCGGTGACGAACTGGACGGGGTAGAACGACGTGACGACCGAGACGTCGTCGGTGCTCCCTCCGGAGCTGCCGCACCCGGCCAGCACGAGAGCACAGGACGACAGCAGGACGGCGGGGCGCACGAGGGAGAACGTCATGAGAACGATTCTCAAGAGTCACGGGAACGATTGTCAAATCGCCACCGTGTCGACCCGGTCACAACCGGCGTGGGTACGCTGAGGCCCACTCGGGCGCGCGCGGCCACGGACGCGCGCACGGCCCGCCGACACCCAGCCGGAACGGAGCGCCTCACCATGGCCACGAGCCTCATCGACACCGTCATCTCCCTCTGCAAGCGCCGGGGATTCGTCTACCAGTGCGGCGAGATCTACGGTGGCACGAAGTCGGCCTGGGACTACGGGCCGCTCGGCACCGAGCTCAAGGAGAACATCAAGCGTCAGTGGTGGCGCTCGATGGTGCAGGGGCGTGACGACGTCGTCGGACTCGACTCCTCGGTCATCCTTCCCACGTCCGTGTGGGAGGCCTCGGGCCACCTCGCTGCCTTCGTCGACCCGCTCGTCGAGTGCCTCTCCTGCCACCGTCGCTACCGCCAGGACCACCTGCAGGAGGCGTACGCGGAGAAGAAGGGCCTGGCCGACCCCGACGCCGTGTCCATGAGCGACCTCGTGTGCGCCAACTGCGGCACCAAGGGCCAGTGGACCGAGCCGCGGATGTTCAACGGCCTGCTCAAGACCTACCTCGGTCCCGTGGAGTCCGAGGAGGGTCTGCACTACCTGCGCCCCGAGACCGCGCAGGGCATCTTCGTGAACTTCGCGCAGGTCATGACCACCTCGCGCAAGAAGCCGCCGTTCGGCATCGGGCAGATCGGCAAGAGCTTCCGCAACGAGATCACGCCGGGCAACTTCATCTTCCGCACGCGCGAGTTCGAGCAGATGGAGATGGAGTTCTTCGTCGAGCCCGGGACGGACGAGGAGTGGCACGAGCGCTGGCTCGAGACGCGCATGAGCTGGTACACCGGCCTCGGCGTGGATCCGGAGAACCTTCGCTTCTACGAGCACCCCGCCGAGAAGCTCTCGCACTACTCCAAGCGCACCGTCGACATCGAGTACCGGTTCCGCTTCCAGGGCTCGGAGTGGGGCGAGCTGGAGGGTGTGGCCAACCGCACCGACTTCGACCTGCGCACGCACAGCGAGCACTCCGGGAAGGACCTGTCGTACTTCGACCAGGCCACGGGCGAGCGCTACACGCCGTACGTGATCGAGCCCGCGGCCGGCGTCAACCGCTCGATGATGGCCTTCCTCGTCGACGCCTACGCCGAGGACGAGGCCCCCAACACCAAGGGCGGCGTGGACAAGCGCACGGTGCTGCGCCTCGACCCGCGGCTCGCCCCGGCCAAGGCTGCGGTGCTCCCGCTGTCGCGCAACGAGCAGCTGTCGCCCACGGCCCGCGGGCTGGCCGATGAGCTGCGCGGCTTCTGGAACGTGGAGTTCGACGACGCCGCCGCGATCGGCAAGCGGTACCGCCGCCAGGACGAGATCGGCACGCCGTTCTGCATCACGGTCGACTTCGACACCCTCGACGACCAGGCCGTCACCATCCGTGACCGTGACACGATGCAGCAGGAGCGGGTGGGTCTGACCCAGGTGCGCGACTGGCTCGCGGCGCGCCTGCCCGGGTGCTGAACCCCGCCAGGGCCACAATCGTCCCGTGAGCACGCGCACCGGTCCCGTCGCCGCCTCCGTCCTGGTCCTGGCGCTGGCCGCTGCCTGCTCGTCCGAGGACGAGGCGCCGCCGGTCCCCACGCCGAAGGGATTCGACGTCCCGGCCGGCGTCACGCTCACCCAGCCGGGCACGTCCCTCGCCCTCGGCAAGCCCGCGACGGTCGTGCTGGACCTCGGCGACGGTGCCGCGAGCGCGGTCACCGTGATCGTCGACGAGGTGCGCAAGGGCACGCTCAAGGACTTCCGGTTCTTCAGCCTCGACGAGCAGAGCTCGACCGCGACGCCCTACTACGTCGACCTCACCGTGCGCAACGACGGACCGGCCGGTCTGGGTGGGTCGTCCCTGCCGGTGCTGGCGCACTCCAGTGCCGAGACGGTGTACCCGGCGAGCGAGCTGGTCGGTGACTTCGAGCCCTGCCCGTCGTCGGCGCTGCCGGGCCGCTTCCTGTCCGGCGCCTCCGCCACGCTGTGCTTCATCTACCTCGTGCCGAAGGGGGAGACCCTTCGGACGATCGACCTCCAGCCGTCGGACGCCTCCTCGGCGGTGCGCTGGAAGGCCTCGTCCTGACGGGGACCCGTCGCGGTCGACCGGTGGGAAGAATGACTTTTTCATGTTCTTTCTGTCATTCAGGAAGTTCTTTCCGGCGAGGTGTTCCGTTGTCGGGTGCCGTGTGCTCAAGATGGACGAGGATCACGCGTCGACCAGGGGCACGCAGATCTGCTGGGAGCATCGACGACGTTCGTCGACCCGGACCGGCGGCGAGCTCGTCGGTGCTCCCAGACCTCGGGTGGCGGCACCCGGCCCCCTGGCACAATTGAACTCGGGGTCGAACGCAGGGCCCCACTCGAGCCTCCTCGTGGGACATGCCCACGGCAGGCGAGCGGCGCCGGACGACTCTCCCATTCGCCCGGCCTGTACGTCGCCCGCCCTCGTCGCCGGGAACGGAGCCACTCCCGCTCCGGGCCCACCGGGCCACTGCTCACGAGGAACCCACCAGGGTCGGCGTCCGGCGACGGTCGGACGCCGACCCTGAGTGCTGTCCCGTGCACGAGCGACGAGGGCGACCAGGGATACTGGAACCCTCATGACCGTCACCGACCCGAGCGCCGCGCCCGGACTCCGCGAGCCCGCCGCGCTGCGCCTGGGGGGCCTCGAGGTCGACGTCCCGGTGGTCTTGGCGCCGATGGCGGGCGTCACCAACGTGGCGTTCCGGCGGCTGTGCGCCGAGCAGGGCGCCGGTCTCTACGTGTGCGAGATGATCACGTCACGCGGGCTCGTCGAGGGTGACGCCACCAGCCTGTCGATGCTGACGTTCGCCGACAACGAGACCGTGCGGTCGGTGCAGCTGTACGGCGTCGACCCGGTGGTGATGGGCCGGGCCGTCGAGATCCTCTGTGCGGACCACGGCGTGGAGCACGTGGACCTGAACTTCGGCTGCCCCGTCCCCAAGATCACCCGCAAGGGTGGCGGGGCCGCGCTGCCGTGGAAGGCCGGGCTGCTCGGACGGATCCTGGAGGAGACGGTGCGTGCGGCGCAGCCGTACGGCGTGCCGGTCACCATGAAGACCCGCCTGGGCATCGACGAGGACCACCTGACGTACCTGGACGCCGGCCGGATCGCCGAGGACGCGGGCTGCGCCGCCATCGCCCTGCACGGTCGCACCGCGGCGCAGCACTACTCCGGGCGGGCACGGTGGGATGCGATCGGCGAGCTCAAGGCCGCGGTCGGCATCCCGGTGCTCGGCAACGGCGACATCTGGGAGGCCACCGACGCCGCGAGGATGATGGCCGAGACGGGCTGCGACGGCGTCGTCGTGGGTCGCGGATGCCTGGGTCGGCCGTGGCTGTTCCGCGACCTCGCCGCCACCCTCGGCGCCGACCCCGGGGGTGGAGCACCCACGCCGACCCTGCCGAGGCTCGGCGAGGTGGCTGCCGTCATGCGGCGGCACGCTGAGCTCCTGGGCGACTGGCTGGGGGAGGAGCGCGGCTGCATCGAGTTCCGCAAGCACGTCGCCTGGTACCTCAAGGGCTTCGCAGCGGGCTCGCGGATCCGGACGGAGCTCGGCGGCGTCTCGTCGTACTCCTCGCTCGACCGGCTGCTCGGCGACCTGGACCCCGACGAGCCCTACCCGGTCTCCGAGCTCGGGACGCCGCGCGGTCGTCAGGGCAGTCCCCGCAAGGTGGCCCTGCCCGACGGGTGGCTCGGTTCACGCGAGGTCGTGGGTGCCGTCGACCCCGCGGCCGAGGACGCCACGAGCGGCGGCTGACCCGACGTCGGCCCGGGCCGACCGGGCTGCACCGACCGCCCGGAGCGCGACGTCCCGGGCGACGGGTCCCGCCAGGTGGTGGGCGTCGACGTCCACGGGTCCGTCGGGCGTGTGCAGCTCGACCGTGGCGACGCCGAGACGCCGCTGCAGCGGTCCCTGGCGCAGCGCGATCGACTGCACCTTGGCGTGGGGGGCACTGCTGGTCCGTCGTGCCAACCACCCCGTCGACGACGTCGCGCGCCGCGGGCCCAGGTCGATCCAGCGGTAGCGCCAGCCGATCGGTGCGAAGGGCCACGACCGCCGGCTCGCTCGGACCGGCCCCGTCCGGTCGACCTCGCCGACGACCGTCTCGGGAACGAGCTCGTCGACCAGAGCGGCGGCCAGGGCGCGGTCCGCGATGGGCAGCAGGGTGGTATCGCGGGCTGCCTCGTCGCCGGTGCCGCTTCCGGCGACGTCGACCTCGAGACGGCACCAGCCGAGAGATCGCCAGAGGATCGGCTCGACCACGGCGATGCCCTGCACCCGGGCGAACGGGATGGTCTGCGAGGTCAGGGACAGCAGACCTCGCTCGATCCGCAGACCGTGTGGCGTGCGCCAGAGG
This sequence comes from Aeromicrobium sp. Leaf245, assembly GCF_942548115.1. Taxonomy (NCBI): domain Bacteria; kingdom Bacillati; phylum Actinomycetota; class Actinomycetes; order Propionibacteriales; family Nocardioidaceae; genus Aeromicrobium; species Aeromicrobium sp. Leaf245. The sequence goes on along the minus strand of NZ_OW824151.1, from coordinate 2,582,764 downwards.
GTGAAGCCCCACTCCGCCACCACGCGCCGCGAGATCAGCTGGACCGCCCAGGAGAGCGCCGGGAGCACGCCACCGAGGAGCACGAGCGGCGCGCCGAAGCCGATGGCGGCCAGGACCACCGCGGCGACGGCCGCCAGCGCGGTGAGCAGGTCCAGGCTCAGGAGGGCGCCGAGCATCGTGCGCTCCGGCGTGACCCGGGTGATGAGGTCGCGGTCGTCCAGCGCCTCGACCGGGTCGGCATCATCGGCAGCGCCACCGTGCGCCCGCCTCAGGAGCAGTCGACGGACGTCGTGGGCCTGGTCGAGCGGGAGGAACCTGACGACGAGCCGGGACTCGTCCCCTCCGGCCAGCTCGATCCGCACCTCGGCGAGGCCCACGACCCGGGCCAGGAGCGGTTCGGCGACGTCGACGGCCTGGATGCGCTCGAACGCGGCACGGCGCGACCGACGGTTCAGGACACCGCTGTCGATGCGCACCTCGTCGTCGTCGACGACGTAGCGGGTGAACCACCAGGAGACGAAGCCTGCGGCCTGGCCGAGCAGGAGGCCTCCGCCGAGGACGCCGAGCAGGGCGGCCCACCACGGCACGCCGTCCCAGCGGTCCCCCTGGAGGTAGGAGGTGCCGATCGCGATCACCGCGGCACCGGCCCACAGCCCGCCCTGCACCGCACCGGTCAGGGGGTGGGTGCGGCTGCCGACGGTCGGCAGGGCGGTGCCCGGGTCGCCGGAGGTGGCAGCCTCGACGGGCTCAGACCCCGCCATCGCGCGCCTGCCCGAGCTCGGTGAGCCGGTCGCGGAGCAGGCGCGCCTCGTCGGCCGGGATGCCGGGCACGACGGCCGCGGTCTCGGTGCTGGCCGTGTGCAGGGAGACGCGGGCGATGCCCAGCCGTCGCTCGACCGGCCCGCCCTCGACGTCGACGAACTGGACGCGGCCGTAGGGCACCACCACGAGTCGGCGGAACATGACGCCCGAGGTGACGAGCAGGTCGTCCTCGGCCTCCGCCCAGCCCCAGGACCGACGGTTCCGCTCGGCCCACCACCAGGTCGTCGCGGCGGCCGCGGCGGCGCACGCCGCCAGGGCCCCGAGCCCGACGCTCACGAGGACGTGCGCGTCGACGGCGGTGGCCGTCGCGGCACCCGCGGCCAGCAGGACGGCGAGGACGACGAGCGGGATGACGAGCACGATGCGGCGACGCGTCGTGAGGGCAGGGGAGACGGGACGCCAGGTCTCGGCGACGGGCCGGAAGAGAGATGCGTCCACGTCCTGCAGCCTAGGTGCACGCGGGGCGGGTCCCGGTGGACGCCCGAGGTTTGACCCGGGCCCGGTCGCGGTGGGACACTGGCAGACGCAGCCGCCGCTGTACCCCAGTCCCGCCGCCCGGCACTCGAGCCGGAGCCGCGACCTTCCTGCGGAGGATCACTCATGGCCAAGGCTCTCGTCGGATTCGTCGGTGGACCGACGCTCGACCAGCTGAACGAGGTCGCGCGGCTGCGCCGACGTGTCGCCGACCTCGAGGCCGAGGTGCTGCGACTGAACACCGAGAACGACGGTCTGCTCAAGACCCTGTCCGAGCGGGTCGACCAGGTGACCGCGGGCGACCTGCTCGAGCCGCTCTCGCGCTGATCCCAGTACCCTCGCTCGCCTCCGAGGGCGGGACACGACGACGCACTAGGGTGGTCGCGTGTACCTGAAGAGCCTCACGCTGCGCGGTTTCAAGTCGTTCGCGTCGAGCACCACCCTGGAGCTCGAGCCCGGCATCACGTGCGTGGTGGGGCCAAACGGCTCCGGCAAGTCGAACGTCGTGGACGCCCTCGCCTGGGTCATGGGCGAGCAGGGTGCCAAGTCGCTGCGCGGCGGCAAGATGGAGGACGTCATCTTCGCCGGCACCTCCGGCCGCCCGCCGCTCGGCCGCGCCGAGGTGGTCCTCACGATCGACAACACCGACGGTGCACTGCCCATCGAGTACAGCGAGGTCACGATCTCGCGGACCATGTTCCGCAACGGCGGTTCGGAGTACGCGATCAACGGCACCAGCTGCCGTCTGCTCGACGTGCAGGAGCTGCTGAGCGACTCCGGCATCGGCCGCGAGATGCACGTGATCGTGGGACAGGGGCAGCTCGACTCGGTGCTGCGGGCCACCCCCGAGGAGCGTCGCGGCTTCGTCGAGGAGGCCGCCGGTGTGCTCAAGCACCGCAAGCGCAAGGAGAAGGCGCTGCGCAAGCTCGACGCGACGCAGGGGAACCTGACGCGTCTGCAGGACGTGCTCACCGAGCTACGGCGCCAGCTCAAGCCGCTCGGCCGGCAGGCCGAGGTGGCGCGGCGTGCCGTGACCATCCAGGCCGACGTGCGCGACGCGCGGTCCCGCCTGCTCGCCGACGACATCGTCACCGCGCGGTCCACGATCGCCGAGGAGATGGCCGACGAGGCCGCGCTCAAGCAGCGACGGTCGGCCGTCGAGCACGCGGTGTCCGTCGCGCGCCAGCAGGAGACCGAGCTCGAGGACCAGCTGCGCGAGGACTCGCCGGCGCTGTCGGCCGCCCAGGAGACCTGGTACGCCCTGTCGGGGCTGCGCGAGCGCATGCGCGGCACCGCCGGGCTCGCCAACGAGCGGATCCGACTGGCCGCCGTGGAGTCCGACGACCGGCCCTCCGGTCGTGACCCCGAGGAGCTCGAGGCGGAGGCCCGACGGGTCGAGGAGCAGCACCAGGCCATGACGACGTCGGTCGCCGAGGCGCGGGCCGCGCTCGAGACCGCCGTGGCGGCGCGGGGCGAGGCCGAGACGTCCTACGGCGAGGAGGAGCGACGGGTCGCGGGTCTGCTGCGGGCCGCCGCCGACCGTCGTGAGGGTCTCGCGCGCCTGCACGGGCAGGTCAACGCGCTCAAGAGCCGCGCCGAGGCCGCCGACGCGGAGGTGGCCCGCCTGCGCTCGGCGCGCGACGAGGCGCTCAAGCGGTCCGAGGAGGCGCAGAAGGCGTTTGCCGTGCGCGAGAGCGAGATCGCCGGGCTGAGCCAGGGCGAGTCAGGGCTCGACGAGGCGCTCGAGTCGGCCGAGGCCGCGCTGGCCGACGCCGAGGCGAAGGCCCGCGAGGTCACGACGGTGGAGCAGGAGGCCGGCCGCCGGCAGGCAGGTCTGGCCGCTCGTGTCGAGGCGCTGGAGGTGGGCCTGGCGCGCAAGGACGGTGCGGGTGCCCTGCTGGCGGTCTCCGACGAGATCAGCGGGCTGCTCGGCTCGGTGGCCGCGCTCATCACCGTGCGCCCCGGCTTCGAGGCCGCCATCGCCTCCGCGCTCGGGTCCGCCGCCGACGCCGTGGCCGTCGACCACCTCGACACCGCCGTCACGGCGATGGAGCTGCTCAAGACGGAGGACCTCGGTCGTGCCGGGCTGCTGCTCGGCGGTGACACCGAGCTGGACGACACCGGGTGGCCGGGTCTGCCGGACGGTGCCACCTACGCCGTCGACGTCGTCGACCCGCCCGCCACCCTGCACGCGGCGCTGCGTCGGCTGCTGTTCAAGGTCGCGGTCGTCGACGACCTCACGGCCGCCAAGGTGCTGGTCGCCCAGGCGTCCGACCTCACGGCGGTGACGCGCGACGGGGACATCCTCGGGGCGCACTACGCCTCCGGTGGCTCGTCGTCGCAGCAGAGCCTGCTCGAGGTCCAGGCCGCCATCGACCAGGCGCGCGAGGAGCTGGGCGAGGCCGACCGACAGCTGGAGACGCTCCGCTTCGATGCGCAGCGCATCGCGCAGGAACGTGCAGCGGCGCAGGAGCGGGTCGATGCGGCGATGGAGAAGCTGCACGAGTCCGACGCGGAGATGTCGGCCGTCGCGGAGTCCCTCGGCCAGCTCGGGTCGACGGCGCGCGCGGCCAAGGGCGAGGCCGAGCGGCTGACGGCGGCGATCGCGTCGGCCCAGGAGGCGCACGAGCGCGACCTGGGCGGCCTGGCCGAGCTCGAGGAGCGCCTCACGCAGGCCGAGGAGGCGCCGGAGGAGGAACCCGACACCTCGGCGCTGGAGGAGCTCGCCGAGGTCGCGTCGACCGCGCGTCGCACCGAGACGGAGGCGCGACTGGCGCTGCGCACGAACGAGGAACGGGCCCGCGCGCTCGAGGGCCAGGCCAGTGCGCTGGTGGCGTCGGCGGCTGCCGAGCGCGAGGCGCGCATCCAGGCCCGGTTGCGGCGTGAGCAGCAGCTGCGCGAGGCCGAGACGGCGCGCGCGGTGCTGGCGGTGAGCGACGTCGCGCTCGCCCGGCTCGAGACCACGATCGCCGAGGCGGCGGCGCTGCGGACCGAGATCGAGCAGTCGCGCTCGGGCCGTGAGACGGAGCTGCGCGACGTGCGCGCGCGGCTGCGGACGCTGGCCGAGGAGCTCGACGGTCTCACCACCTCCGTGCACCGCGACGAGATGGCTCGGGCCGAGCAGCGGCTCCGCCTCGAGGCGCTCGAGGCGCGCGCGCTGGAGGAGCTCGGCGTCGAGGTCGAGGCGCTCGTGGCCGAGTACGGTCCCGACCAGCTGGTGCCGCCCCCCGCCCCGGAGGTGGTCGAGGCCACCGACGACGCCGTCGCGACCACCGGTGACGCGGACGACCCGCAGGCCGAGCCGGAAGGTCGGCCCTTCGACCGGGCCGAGCAGACCAAGCGGTTGCGGGCCGCCGAGCGGGCCATGGCCATGCTCGGCAAGGTCAACCCCTTGGCGCTCGAGGAGTTCTCGGCCCTCGAGGAGCGTCACCAGTTCCTGTCCGAGCAGCTCGACGACCTCAAGCGCACCCGGCAGGACCTGCTCGACATCGTGGCCGACGTCGACGAGCGGGTGCAGCAGGTCTTCAGCGAGGCCTGGACGGACGTGTCGCGCGAGTTCGAGGGGGTCTTCTCCCGACTCTTCCCCGGCGGCGAGGGCCGTCTGCTGCTCACCGACCCCGACGACCTGCTCACGACCGGCATCGACGTCGAGGCGCGCCCGCCCGGAAAAAAAGTCAAGAGGCTGTCGCTGCTCTCCGGTGGCGAGCGGTCGCTCGTGGCCGTCGCGTTCCTCGTGGCGCTGTTCAAGGCCAGGCCCAGCCCGTTCTACATCCTCGACGAGGTCGAGGCGGCGCTCGACGACACCAACCTCGGGCGTCTGCTGGAGATCTACGAGGAGCTGCGCGCCAACTCCCAGCTCATCGTCATCACCCACCAGAAGCGCACGATGGAGGTCGGCGACGCCCTCTACGGCGTGTCCATGCGGGGTGACGGCGTGACGACGGTGATCAGCCAGCGACTGCGTGAGGACGAGATGGCGTGAGCGAGAAAGATCGAGCACCGGCCGACGACGGGTCCCGACGGCGCGATGATTTTCCCGTCGTGCGTCGCATCTCCACCCGGTGGGAGGACGAGGACGTCTACGGGCACGTCAACAACGTCGTCTACTACTCGTTCTTCGACACGGCGGTGAACGGCTACCTCATCGACGCGAGTGGCACCGACATCCGCACCCTGGACGCGTACGGGGTGGTGGCCGAGACGGGGTGTCGGTTCCTGCGCGAGCTGCGCTTCCCCGGCGACGTCGAGGTGGGCCTGCGGGTGGTCCGGCTGGGGACGTCGAGCGTGGTCTACGAGATCGGCCTGTTCCAGGGCGCGGCACCCGAGCCGGCCGCGATCGGACGGTTCGTCCACGTGTACGTGACCGGCTCCGAGCGCGCGGTCACCCCAGTGCCCGACGTCGTCCGCGCGGTCCTCGAGCCGCTCACCTGACGCGACGGGCGCGGGTGGCCCGTACCGGCAGCGTCGCACCGACCGGGGGCGGCGCGGCGTCGGTGCGCATGAGGACCCGGCGGCCCGGCAGGTCGAGCTCCACGAGCCACTCGTGACCGCGGTACGAGCGGCGCGCGACGACCGCCGGCGTCGCAGCCTCGTCGACCACCACGTGCTCGGGCCGTACGACCAGCCGGGTGCCGTCGTCGCCGTCGATCGTCGCGGCCGCGACCAGTGGGTCGTCCTGGGCGAGCACGGTGGCCTCACCGAGGAAGGTCGCGGTCCACGCGTGCTCGGGCTCGCGGTAGAGCACCTCGGGCTCGGCCTGCTGCAGGACCGTCCCGTCGTGCATGACGGCCACCTCGTCGGCAAGGGTGAGCGCCTCGGCCTGGTCGTGCGTGACGAGCAGGGCCGTCGCCCTCTCGGCCACGAGCAGCTCGCGCACCTCGTGGCGCAGGTCGTCGCGCAGACGGGCGTCGAGAGCGGAGAACGGTTCGTCGAGCAGCACGAGGGCAGGGCTCGGTGCCAGGGCGCGCGCCACGGCGACCCGGTGCTGCTGGCCGCCGGACAGCTCGTGCGGGCGACGGTGCGCCAGCTCGGTGAGACCGACGAGGTCGAGGAGGTGCAAGATCCTGTCGCGCGACCCGCGGGGCAGTCCGAAGCCGACGTTGGCCGCGACGTCGAGGTGGGGGAACAGCGCCGCCTCCTGCGGGACGAGGGTGATCGACCGGTGATGCGTGGGCACCGACGCTCCGGGTGCGTCGAGCGGTCGTCCGAGCAGGGTGGTGCTCCCCGAGAGGGTGGGGTGCAGACCGGCGACGCAGCGCAGCAGGGTGGTCTTGCCGCAGCCGCTCGGCCCGACGAGCGCGACGAGGGTCCCCGCGGGCACCCGGAGGTCGACGCCCTGCAGCACGGCTGCGTCGTCGTACCCGGCGACGAGGCCGGAGACGACGAGCCCGCGTGCCACGGGGTCCATGTCGTTCATTCCCATCGGCGGGCCTCCCAGGACGTCGGTCGGGACAGCAGGAACGCGGGGATCGCGGCGAGCGCCACGACGGCGAGCGCGTAGGGAGCAGCGGCCCCGTACGCTGCCGAGCTCGTGCGGCTCCAGACCTCGGTGGCGAGGGTGTCGAGACCGGTGGGGCGCAGCAGGAGCGTGGCCGGGAGCTCCTTCATGACGGTCAGCATGACGAGCAGCGCACCTGCGGCGACTCCCGGAGCGGCAAGGACACCGGTGGTGCGGGCCTGGGCCGGCAGGGGGTGCCGACCGAGGCTGCGGGCCACCTCCGACAGCACCGGTGGGACGAGCGCCACGCTGGTGCGCGTGGCGCCGACGGCCTTGGGCAGGAACAGCACCACGTAGGCGAGCACCAGCACCACGACGCCCTGGTAGAGCCCGGGAACCACGCGCAGCGAGAAGTACACGAGCGACAGGGCCACCACGATGCCCGGCAGCGCGTGCCCGGCGAAGGCGAGGCTCTCGACGAGGGCCACGAGCCGGCCGCGGTGCCGGGCCGCCAGCACGCCGACCGGCACGGCGAGGACCACGACGGCCAGCGCGGCGACCATGCCGAGCAGGGTGGTGGTGAGGATCGCCGAGAGCAGCTCGCCGACGTCGAGGGCGCGCGCGGTCCCGGCGGCGAGACGCCTGAAGAGAGCCAGGATCGGGACCCCGACGGCCAGCAGGGGGACGACGAGCAGGCTGCCCGCCACGAGGGCGGTGGGCGCCGGCCCCAGACGGACCGGGCGCGGTGGAGCGGCGGTTCCCCGTCCGGTGCGCCATCGCTCACCGCGACCACGCACCGACCGCTCGAGCACGACGGTCCCGAGGGCGAGGAGCACGAGGAGCAGCGCGAGGACGACGGCCTGCTCCCTGCCGACGAACGAGCCGTACTCGCGCGAGATGGCGAAGGTGAACACGTCGAAGCGCAGCATGGCGACGGCCCCGAAGTCGGACAGGACGTAGAGCGCCACCAGGAGCGTGCCCGCTGCCGCCGCGGGGAGCACCTGGGGCAGCACGGTGCCCGTCCAGGCGCGGAACGGAGGTCGACCGAGGGTGCGCGCGACGGCGGCGGCATCGGGGTCGACACGACGCAGCGCGGCGGCCACGGGGAGCGTGACGTACGGCGTGCACACGAGCGAGAGCACGAGCCACGAGGGCCAGAAGCCGGTCCAGCCCGGGACCGTGGTGAGCCAGCCGAAGGCCGCGACGTACGACGGCATCGCGAGCGGGATGGCCGCGAGCACCCACCACACGCGACCGCCGGGCAACCTCACCGCCGAGGTGGCCGCGGCCGTGGCGAGGCCGACCAGAAGGGTCGTGACGCACACCGCCGCGGCCAGGCCGACGCTCGAGCCGAGCAGGGACAACGTCCGGGCCCGGCCCAGGGTCTCGGCGAAGACGTCGGGCCCGATCTGTGCTCCTCGGACCAGGAGGTAGCCGAGCGGGAGCGCGGCGACGGCCCCGCCGGCTCCTGCTGCGAGGAGCAGGAGCCGGCGGGGTCGGTGCGCCGGGCGGGTCCGGTCCGAGGTCACGGTCAGGACAGTCCGGCGTCCTGGATCATGCGCACCGTGGCCTCGAGGTCGGCCAGGTCGGAGAGGTCGATGTCCGGACCCTGGAGGTCGGCCAGCGCAGGCAGGCCCTCCGGGGCGTCGATGCCCTCCACGAGCGGGTACTCGTAGGTGTTCTCGACGAAGTACGTCTGGCCGGCGTCGGACAGGAGGTACTCGACGAACGCTGCGGCATCGTCGTGGTCGGACAGGATGCCCGCGCCGGTGACGTTGACGAGTGCGCCCGGGTCGCCGGCCTTCGGGAACGTCAGCTGCGCACGCATCTGGCCGGCGCCCACCTCGGCGGCCGTCTGGAACCAGTAGTAGTGGTTGATCAGGCCGAGGTCGAGCTGGCCGGTGTTGACGGCCTCGAGCACGGCGCCGTTCTTCTCGTACGACTGGTAGTCGTTGGCGGCCATGCCCTCCAGCCACGCCTGGGCCGCGTCGTCGCCCCGGGAGACGCGGAAGCCCGTGACGAAGGCCTGGAACGACGCGTTGCCGGGCGGGAAGCCCACGCGGCCCTTCCACTCCTCGTCCGTGAGGTCGGCGACCTCGTCGGGGACGTCGGCCTCGTCCAGCTTCTCGCTGTCGTACGCGATGACTCGGGCGCGACCGGTCACGCCCACCCACGACCCGTCGGTGGAGGTGAGGGACGCCGGGACCTTGTCGGTCAGGTCCGCGTCGAGGTCGCTCAGCAGGCCCGCCTCGGAGAGTGCGCCGAGGGCGCCGGCGTCCTGGGACAGGAACACGTCGGCGGGGGTGGCGTCACCCTCCTCGAGGAGGGTGGCCGTGAGCTCCGGGGTCTCTGCGTAGCGCGCCTCGACCTCGATCCCGGTGTCCTTCGTGAACTGCTCGACGAGCGGCGAGACGAGTGCCTCGTCGCGCCCGACGTAGACCACGAGCGGTCCGTCGTCGTCGGCCCCGTCGTCGCTCGAGCCGCCGCAGGCGGAGAGCACGAGCACGAGGACCGTGAGGGGGAGCGCGACGCGCGCGCCGCGGTGCCGCGAACGAGGGAGGGGGGTGCGCATGCAGGTGTCCTTGGTCGGAGTGATGAAGCAAGGTGAGCCTAAGTAAGGTGAGCCTGCCCGTCACTCCCTAACCTAGGGGGGTCTGATCGGCCGGGGGTCAGGAGGCGGCATGGGTGGCATCGAGCGGGTGCTGGTGGTCGACGACCACCAGGTCTTCGCCGACCTCGTGTCCGTGGCGCTCGAGAGCGACCCCACCATGCGCTGCGTCGGATCGGCCGCGTCGGTCGAGGACGCCCGACGGCTGGCCGCGGAGCTCCGCCCGGACCTGGCGCTCGTGGACGTGCGCCTGCCCGACGGCGACGGACTCGACCTCGCGGCCGAGCTGCTGGCCGCCCGACCGGAGCTGCGCGTGGTCGTGCTCACCGCCTACCCGCGTGCGGACCTGGTGGAGCGGGCCCGAGCGGTGGGCGTGGCCGCGCTGCTGGCCAAGGAGCTGTCCTTGACCGAGCTCCTGGCCGCGTTGCGCGACGCGCGCCCCGACGCCCCGGTGCTCGTGCAGCTGCAGGAGCCGCAGCACGGCCTGACCCGTCGTGAGCTCGAGGTGCTGGAGCTGCTCGGCGAGGGATCGGACGTGCGAGCCATCGCCCGCACGCTCGGCATCAGTCCGCACACGACGCGTGACCACGTGAAGAACGTGCTCGCCAAGCTGGGAGCGCGCACGCAGCTCGACGCCGTGGTGATGGCGGCGCGCAGCGGCATCCTGAGGATCGGCGCGCCGTAGTGGTGCTCGGCGGCACGGTGCGGCGGCGAGGGCGGACGGCCCGGGTCCCGTTCGGTGCGGAGGGGAGCCCCGTGCGCGGAGCGGTGGTCCGCTACGTGGCGGGCGCGTCGATCGTGCTGGTGCTCGTGGTGACGGTGGCCGTCGTGGTCGCGGGCCGGATCGCCACGCGGGAGGCACTCGACCATGCGGAGCTGGACGCCCGCACGCTGGCCGAGCAGTACGTCGCACCCTTGGGTGTGGACGCCCTCGACCCGGTGGGCGAGCGTGGCCGGCTCGACGACGCCTTCCTCGGCCGGGTAGACCAGGGTGCGCTGCGGCAGGTCAAGATCTGGGCCGACCTCGGTGACGGTCGTGGACGGATCGTCTACTCCGACAACCGCCTGTACCAGGGTGCCGAGGTCGAGCTGGGCGAGGAGTACGCCCTGTTCGCGTCGGGACGGGCGGTGGCGCGTCGCGTGGAGCCGGCGGCCGAAGGACCACAGCCCTACCCGGAGGGGACCTACGAGGTGTCCGTGGGGTTCCGCGACGGCCGCGGCACCCCATTCCTGTTCGAGGCGTACCTGCCGACGCCGGCCATGGCGTTGAGCCGGAGCGAGCTGCTCCGGCAGTGGCTGCCGGTGGTCGTGGGTTCCCTGCTGCTGTTCGCGGTGGCGACGTTGCCGTTGGCGGTCGGTCTGGCGCGACGGGCGGGTGCGGCGGAGTCCGACCGCCGGCGCCTCGCGCAGCGAGGGCTGCGCGACGCCCTGTCCGACCGACGCCGGATGGCGCAGCGCCTGCACGACGGCCCGGTGCAGGAGCTGTCGGGTGCGGCGCTCGTGCTGGACAGCGTCGATCGTGGGGGGCTCTCTGAGTCGGACGCAGCCGCGCTGGACCGGGCCACCCGGGTGCTGCGCGACGGCGTGGGTGAGCTGCGTTCGGTGGGCGACGACCTGTTCCCCGACGCCGTGTCCGCCGAGGGTCTGCGGGCAGCGGTCGACGAGCTGGGGCGCGGCTCGGGCGAGGTCGGACTCGACGTGGCGGTGCGGGTGGACGGGGGCCTGGGGCTGGACGCCGACGCCTCGTTCCTCGTGTACCGCGTCGTGCGGGAGGGTCTGCGCAACGTGGTGCGGCACGCGGGCGCGCGCTCCGCGTCCGTCGAGGTCACACAGGTCGTCGACTCGTCGGTGCCCGGCGTGCGCGTGACCGTGACCGACGACGGCGTGGGGCTTCCCGCCGAGGTGCGCCACGGGCTGGGACTCCGCCTGCTCGCACACGAGGTGCACGGTGTCGGCGGGACGTTGCGGCTCGAGCCGGCCGAGGGCAGCGTCGACGGGTCGTGCTTGCAGGTGTGGCTTCCGGCGGACCTGCCGGAATGAGGCGTGGCTTGACTCAGGCGGCGGGCAGCAGCTCGGGCCACTGCTCGACGGGCAACGGGTCGGGGTCGCGGCGATAGACGTGTCCGGTGCGGGTGGTCCACTCCCAGGATCGTCCGCGACGTCTGAGTCGGTACAGGCGGGCGGTCTTGAGTCGATGGGCCCGGCGGTGGATCGGGCCGAGGTTGGTGCCCCGTGTGGGTGCGGGCCAGGCCTCGGTGTGGTCGATGTCGCTGCGTGAGGCGGGGACGTCGGAGGTCGGGAAGCTCGTCGTACCGTCGCGGAACCAGAGGGCGGTACGGATCTTCTCCGGTGCGAACCGGCCGAGGTGGGTGGCGTCGAGCAGATGCCCGTGGTCGTCGGTGAGCAGCCTGTAGAAGACCGTGCCGGGCTCCACGGCCTTCTCGCGGACGAGCGCCGCAGGCACGGAGGCCGAGCGGTCGGCCAGCTCGCCGGGGGCATCGGAGATGCCCATGAGCGAGGTGACCGGGACGGTGATGCCGATGACCGTGCTCACGCCGCCGCGGTCGGAGCCGGCGGACTCCGCCTCCGGGTCCGGCGAGCCGAGCAGCAGCCCGGTGAACAGGTCGGCGCAGCGCTGGTCGTGGGTGCGGGGGTCGGCGGTCATGCCACGGGCCTCGGTGTCGAGGCGTTGAAGGGCGGCGTGTCCGTCGAGCTCGGGCACCAGGGCGGAGAGCCAGGCCATGCCGTCCCCGGCCGGGCTGAGCCGCACGTGGCGGTCGGCACGCGCACGACGGTGCCGCTCCCGAGCGGTGTCGGCCTCGAGTCGCTCGACCTGGCGGGAGAGCCAGCGTCGCGTCTGGGGCACCGTGTGGTCGGCCGCGTACCGGGCGATGCGCTCGTCGAGGACGGCAGGGGAGTCCGGCTCGGTGAGCCGCTGCAGCTGGACGTCGACGATGTCTACGTGGTGCTGGCTGACGGACCCGCCCAGGAACGCCTTCCACACCGCGGGCAGGCGGCCTCGGACCCGTCGGGCCATGGCCAGGCGGGCGACCACGGTGCCGGGTGCGACTCCCAGGGCGAGCGAGAGGTCGTGCGCCGCTGCCTGGGCGGCCGTGCGTGCGGCGGACCGCGAGTACTGCTCGCCCTCGGCCCGCGCGGACTCCACGTAGTCGAGCATGTCGACCAGCTGCTCGGCCTCGAGCACGTGGAGGGCTCGCCGACGCACCGTCACCCGGTCGACCGCCTCCGCGCCGGCCGTGCGGAAGGGCACGTCCAGCTCGGTGTCGTCGAAGGTGAAGTCCAGCTCGTCCATGTCCTCGACCCTAGAAGCGCCTTCCGACACCGTGCTCGAAAGGTCGGGGCCGCTGACGGTCGCACCGCGTGGTCACCGCTCGAGCAGCACCTCGACCGCGTGGTACATCCACGGCACCGCGATGAAGACGGTCGGGACGACCAGCACCACCGCCGAGATCGCGATCGACGCGATGGCCGACGCTCGGCGTGCCCGGGTCGGGGCGGGGTCGCGCAGTCGCTCGAGACGCAGGAGCGCGTCGCTGCTCGCGCCGAGGGCGCCGGCCGGGGTGGGGCCTCCGGCGAGGGCGACGATCGCGCGGGCGAGGGGCGGGTCGCCCGTGACCTTGCGCGCCGCGTCGTCGGCCATGAGCTCGACCATCACCTGGCTCTGACGCAGGGGAGCGTCGGTGCGCAGGGGTCGGGGGAACGCGCGGTGCAGCACGCCGAAGGCCTCGAGCACGAGGTCGTGACGGGTGCGCACGTGCGAGCGCTCGTGCTCGAGCACGGCCTGGAGGGCGTCGTCGTCGAGGGACTCCACGGCCCCGCTGGAGATCACGACGCGGGCGTCGCGCAGGCGAGGGATGCAGTAGGCCACGGGTGTCTGCTCGGTCAGGACCCGCACGGCGGGGAGTGCGCCGTGGGGCTCGCCGAGGAGGTCCACCAGCGCGCGGTGGCGGGCGCGCCGGGTCGACGTCTCGCGCCAGACCTGCCAGGCCGCCCACCAGAAGCGCGCCCACACCAGGACGCCGATGCCCATGAGCGTCGCGTGGAGGGCGATCCGCCACCAGGTCGGCTCGTCGTCGGTGACGAGCCACAGCGCCGTGGAGAGCGCGGCCCCCGAGATGGCGAGCACGGCGGCGAGCGCCAACGACTGCCAGAGCACGATCCCTGCGGCCGGCGCGAGTCGCGGCCACGCGGCGCGCGACAGGAGGGCGGGCACCGGCAGGGCGAGCGCGAGGCCGATCGCGCCGAGGAGCAGCGGAGTCATGGTCGCGGGGTCATGGAGGCGGGTTCAGGGTCGCGGGTGCACGGTCAGCGGCCCGCGTCGATCTCGTCGAGCGCGGCCCGTAGCGCCGCGGCCTCCGCGGGGTCGACGGTGCGAGCGAAGTGGAGCAGGGCCGCGGTGCGGTCGCCGGAGCTGTCGAGCGTGGCGTTCAGCGCCTCGGCCGTGGCCGCCTCGCGGGAGAGGGCCGCCGTGTAGCGGAAGGCGCGCCCGTCGCGCTCGCGGCTCACCATCTCCTTGGTGCCGAGCCGGTCGAGCACCGTCATCACGGTCGTGTAGGCGAGGTCGTGCGTGCCCGAGGCCTCCAGTCCGTCCTGCACCTCGCGGACGGTGAGCGGGGACGTGGCCCCCCACAGCACGTCCATGACGGAGCGCTCGAGGGAGCCGAGGGAACGGGATGACTGCGGCATGTGACCTAATCTACTACGCCCGGTAGGAGTTCGGCTTGCCGGTGGACCCTCGAGGTCCTACGCTCGGTAGTAGTTACTACAGGATGTAGTAGATCAGCGAGCGGAGGCGACCATGGAAGCGCTCGACATCGCGCGGTGGCAGTTCGGCATCACGACCGTCTACCACTTCTTCTTCGTGCCGATCACGATCGGGCTCATCTTCCTCGTGGCCATGCTGCAGACCGCGTGGCACCGCACCGGCAAGGAGAAGTACCTCAGGCTCACCCGGTTCTACGGCAAGCTCTTCCTCATCAACTTCGCGATGGGCATCGCGACCGGGATCGTCCAGGAGTTCCAGTTCGGCATGAACTGGAGCGACTACTCCCGCTTCGTCGGCGACATCTTCGGCGCCCCGCTCGCGATCGAGGGTCTGCTGGCCTTCTTCCTGGAGTCCACGTTCCTCGGCCTCTGGATCTTCGGCTGGGACCGGCTCAAGCCGGGGCTCCACCTGGCCTGCCTGTGGCTCGCCGCCATCGGCACCGTGCTGTCGGCCTACTTCATCCTCGCGGCGAACTCGTTCATGCAGAACCCCGTCGGCTTCCGGATGAACGAGAAGGTCGGTCGCGCCGAGCTCACCGACTTCTGGGCCGTGATGACCAACAAGGTCGTGCTCGTCACCTTCCCGCACACGATCTTCGCGTGCTTCATGGTCGGCGGTGCCTTCGTGGCCGGCATCGCCCTCTGGCAGATGTTCCGCAAGGACCGCGAGGACGAGCGCGAGACCTGGCGCACCGCCGTGCGGCTCGGCGCCGTGGTGCTCCTCGTCTCCGGCGCCGGCACCATGATCTCCGGCGACTTCCAGGGCAAGGTCATGACCGAGGTCCAGCCCATGAAGATGGCTGCCGCCGAGGGCCTCTACGAGGACGAGGCGCCCGCCTCCTTCTCGCTGCTCACCGTCGGCACCCTCGACGGCAGCGAGCCGGTCCTCGAGCTCAAGCTGCCGCACCTGCTGTCCTACCTCGGCACCGGGTCGTGGAACGGGGAGATCCGCGGCATCAACTCCCTCCAGGCGGAGTACGAGGAGCTCTACGGCCCCGGCGACTACTCGCCGAACATCCCGGTGACCTACTGGACCTTCCGGGCGATGATCACCTCCGGTGGCCTCGCCATGGTCGGCGGTGCCTGGATGCTCTGGGCCACCCGTCGACGCCGCATGCCCAGCGCCGGGACCAGCGAGGGCCGATGGCTCCTGCGCACCGCCGTGGTCCTGCCGTTCCTGCCGCTGCTCGCCAACTCCTTCGGCTGGATCTTCACGGAGATGGGCCGCCAGCCGTGGGTCGTCTTCGGCCTCATGCCGACGTCGGCCGGGGTCTCGCCCGGCACCACCACGGCCGAGGTGCTCACGACGCTCATCGGCTTCACCGCCCTGTACGGCGCCCTGGCCGTCGTCGAGGTCAAGCTCCTGCTCACCTACATCCGCAAGGGCCTGCCCGACGCCGACCCGCCCCAGTACGTCGACGACCCGGACGCGCCGCTCGCGTTCGCCTACTGACCACCAGGAACCGGAGGAGACGACCATGGAGCTCACCACCGTCTGGTTCGTGCTCATCGCCGTGCTGTGGATCGGCTACCTCGTGCTCGAGGGGTTCGACTTCGGCGTCGGCATGCTCACCGCCGTGCTCGCTCGTGACGAGAAGGAGCGCCGCGTCCTGCTGAACACCATCGGTCCGGTGTGGGACGGCAACGAGGTGTGGCTGCTGGTCGCCGGTGGCGCGACCTTCGCGGCGTTCCCCGAGTGGTACGCCACCTTGTTCAGCGGCTTCTACCTGCCGCTGTTCCTCATCCTCGTCGCGCTCATCCTGCGCATCGTGGCCCTCGAGTACCGCAGCAAGCGGCCCGCGATGATCTGGAAGCGTCGCTGCGACCTCGGCATCCTCATCGGGTCCGTCGTGCCGGCGCTGCTGTGGGGCGTGGCCCTGGCCAACATCGTGCGCGGCGTGCCCATCGACGCCGACAAGGAGTTCGTCGGCTCCTTCTTCGACCTGCTCAACCCGTACGCGCTGCTCGGCGGGCTGGTGACCCTCACGGTCTTCCTGGTCCACGGCGCGGTCTTCGTCGGCCTCAAGACCGTCGGCGACATCCGTGACCGCGCCCGACTGCTCGCCCTGCGCGTCGGCGTGGTCGCAGCGGCGCTGGCCGTCGTGTTCATCGTCTGGACGGCCGCCCGCGACGGCGACCTCGCGGTCTGGATCGCCGGTGGCGTGGCTGCCCTGGCCTTCGTCGCGGCCCTGGCCGCCACCTCGGCGCGGCGCGAGGGATGGGCGTTCATCGGCACGGCGCTGTCGATCGCGGCGGTCACGGTCATGCTCTTCACGGCGCTCTTCCCCGACGTCATGCCGTCGTCGCTCGATCCCGCGTGGAACCTCACCACCACCAACGCCTCCTCGACTCCGTACACGCTCAGGATCATGACCTGGGTGGCGGCGGCCTTCACGCCGATCGTCATCGGCTACCAGGCGTGGTCGTACTGGGTGTTCCGCCGTCGCATCGGCACGCACCACATCCCGGACGACGTGCTCGCACCCACGCCGGACCTCGAGCCCAGTCGGGAGCGCTGAGCGGCCGTGGGTCCCGTCGATCCCCGCCTCCTGCGCCGGTCGCGGCCGGCGCGGCGCTTCCTCGTCGCCACCGTCGTGCTCGGGTCCGTCGCCGCCGTCGCGGTGGTGGCCCAGGCCTGGCTGGTCTCCGACGTCGTGGTCGGTCTCGTCGAGGGCGAGTCGACCCGTGCGATCGCCGCCGGGGCCGCTCTGCTCGCCGCGGTCGTGGCCGCGCGCGGCGTGCTCGCCTGGGCGCAGGCCACGGCCGGCGCCCGCGCCGCCGCCTCCGTGAAGGCCGGGCTCCGGCACGACCTCGTCGAGGCCGTGCTCGACCAGCGTCGGGTGGGCGCCGCGCCGTCGAGCGCGCGCGTCGCCACGTTGCTCGAGACCGGGCTCGACGCGCTCGACGGCTACGTGGCGCGCTTCCTGCCCCAGGTGGTGCTCACGGCCGTCGTGCCCGTGGCCGTGCTCCTGACGCTCGCGGTGGTCGACCCCCTCTCGGCGCTCATCGTCGTGCTCACGCTCCCGCTCGTGGTCACGTTCCTGGTGCTCGTGGGCCTCGTGACGCGCGACCGGCTCGACCACCGGTGGGGTGAGCTGCAGCGTCTCGGGCGGCACTTCTCCGACGTGCTCGCCGGCCTGACGGTGCTGACCGGGTTCGGTCGCGACTCGGCCCGTGGGCTGCGCGACGTGGGGGAGCGGCACCGTCGAGCCACGATGGAGTCGCTGCGCACCGCGTTCCTGTCCTCACTCGTCCTCGAGCTGTTCAGCACCCTGTCGGTGGCTCTCGTCGCCGTCGCCGCCGGGCTGCGACTCGTCGGCGGGGGGCTCGACCTGGGGACCGGTCTGCTGGTCATCGTCCTCGCTCCCGAGGCCTACCTCCCGCTGCGCCGGCTCGGCACCCAGTTCCACGACAGCACCCAGGGGCTGGCCGCGGCCGACGAGGCGCTCACGCTGCTCGACGGCCCCCAGCCCGACCGGGCGACCGGCCACTTCGTGGTGGACGGTCCGGCGCCGGTCACGGTGCAGGCCCTCGAGGTCGTCCATCCCGGACGTGAGCAGCCGGCCCTCGTGCTGCCGGCCTTCACTCTCCTGCCCGGCGACTTCGTCGCGGTCACCGGACCGTCCGGTTCCGGCAAGTCGACGCTGCTGTCGGTGCTGCTGGGCTTCGCCGCTCCCACCGCCGGGTCCGTACGGGTGGGTCGGCACCGGCTCGACGAGCTCGACCCCGAGGCGTGGCGCCGTCGTGTCGCCTGGGTCCCGCAGGACCCCCACCTGCTCGCCGGCAGCGTCGCCGACAACGTCCGGCTCGGTGACCCCGACGCCGACGACGCGCAGGTGCGCGCGGCCCTCGACGACGCGGGCGCCGACGACCTTCCCGCCGAGCGCCACGTGGGGGAGCAGGGACAGTCCCTGTCCGCCGGTGAGCGGCGTCGCGTGGCGGTGGCCCGGGCCCTGCTGCGCATCCGGGCGGGCGACACGTGGCTCCTGCTCATGGACGAGCCGACCGCGGGCCTCGACGCCCACCGCGAGAGCACCGTGCTCGGCACGCTCTGCCGGCTCCAGGAGACCGGCGACGTCACCGTCGTCGTGGTCGCGCACCGCGCCGAGACCGTGGCCGCCGCCTCGCGCGAGCTGCGGGTCACCGTGGCGAGCGCCGAGTCCGCGACGGTGGTCCGCTCGTGAACGTGGTGCGCAGGCTCATCGCCTCGCCCCGGGGGCACCTGGGTCTCGGGGCGAGCCTCGGCGTGGCGGCACAGCTGAGCTCCCTCGGCCTGCTGCTCACCTCCGGGTGGCTCGTGGTGCGGGCCGCCGAGCAGCCGCCGGTCCTCTACCTCATCGTCGCCATCACGTCGGTGCGCATGTTCGGCGTGGCCCGGGCGGCGCTGCGCTACGCCGAGCGGCTCCTCACGCACGACGCTGCCCTCGCCCGCGGGATCGACGACCGGGTGCAGGCCTACCGTGCCTTGGCACGCACGATGCCCGCCGCCGGTGCGATGCGCCGAGGCGACGTCGTGCGCACCGTCGTCTCCGACGTCGAGACCGTGCAGGACGGCCTGCTGCGCCTGCGGCTGCCGTGGATCTCGGCCGTGGTGGCATCGGCGGTGACCGTGGGGGTGGTGTCCGTCGTCCTCCCGGCCGCCGGGCTGGCGCTGGCTCTGTACGCCGGTGGGGTGCTGCTCGTCGCGCGGGTCCTCGTCCCTCGGCTCGCCGACGGCGGCACGGGGTCGGGGTCGGGGTCGGACGCAGCGACGTCGGTGGCCGGGAACGTCACCGAGCTGGTGCTGGCCGCACCGGACCTGGTCGCCTACGGGTCCGCGCGGGGACGCGACGCCACCGTGCACGCGGCGGTCGACGCGCTCGCCCTGCAGGACCGTCGACGTGCCTGGGCCGGTGGTGTGGGCTCGCTGGTGGTGCTGCTCGGCGGCGCTGCGTGCGTTCTCGCCACGGCGCTGGTCACGGCCGACGCCGGCCTCGCCGGACCCCTCGTCGGCGTGCTGGTGCTCGCACCCATCGGGCTGGTCGACGTGCTCGACGCCGTGGCCGAGGCCGAGCGCCTCCGCCCGCGCGTCGCCGCCGCTCGCGCACGCCTCGCCGCGCTCGAGGGCGCCACGGACCCGATGCCGGCTCCCGTCGCGGACGCGGCGCCCGTGGGCTTCGACCTCGAGCTGCAGGACGTGACGCTCGGCTGGGACCGTGACCTCGTCCGCGGGGTCATGACCCACGTCGGGGAGGGCGGGGTGCTGGTGGTCACCGGACCGAGCGGGGTCGGCAAGAGCACGCTCGCGGCCACGCTCTCGCGCCTCGTCGAGCCTCGTGCCGGGACGGTGCGTCTGGGCGGTGCGGACCTGCTCGACCTCACGCGGGAGCAGGTGCGCGGCGTCGTCGGCTGGATGCAGCAGGACGCCGTGCTGTTCGACACGACCATGCGCGAGAACCTGCGCGTCGCCGACCCCGCCGCCGGCGACGACCTCGTCTGGCGCACCCTCGGTCGGGTGCGGCTCGCCGACACCGTCGCGTCCTGGCCCGACGGTCTCGACACCGTCCTCGGTGAGGGCGGGGCCGTGCTCTCGGGCGGCGAGCGCCAGCGCATCGCCCTCGCCCGCATGCTCCTCGCCGGGCACCGGGTCCTCGTGCTCGACGAGCCCACCGAGCACCTCGACGCGCCCACCGCCCGAGCCCTGCTCGACGACGTCGACGCCCTCGCTCCCGAGCACACCCTCGTGATCGTGTCCCACGCCCCGGAGGTCGTCGCCCGGTACGACCACCGGCTCGACCTCGGCGCGTCGCTCGCGCCGGTGGGGGGCGCCTCTAGGGTGGGTGGGTGACCACCGAGCTCCTCGTCGCCCTCATCGCCGTCGCCGTCGTCGTCCTCGGCGGTGGTGCCGCCCTCCTCGTCCGCCGCGGACGTTCCGAGCTGCCGCCACCGCGCGACCTCGACGCGATCACCGAGGAGGTCATCGACCACCCGGAGCACCCGGAGCCGCACCTGCCGTCCGAGGACGAGGAGCCGCCGTTCGAGGAGGTGCCCGCCGACGAGAAGGCATCGGCGTCCCCGACCACCACGGTCGAGCGTCCCGAGCCCGCGCAGGGTCGGCTCGTGCGGCTGCGCGCACGGCTCGCCCGCTCCAACAGCTCGCTCGGGCGCGGACTGCTCTCGGTGCTCGGCCGGGCCGACCTCGACGACGCCGCCTGGGAGGAGCTCGAGGACACGCTGCTGGCCGCCGACGTGGGCGTGGGCCCGACCACCGAGCTCGTGGACCGTCTGCGCACCCGCGTCCGCGTGGAGGGCATCACCGACCCCGAGGGCGCTCGCACCGCGCTGCGCGAGGAGCTCATCGCCCTCGTCGACCCGTCCCTCGACCGTGCCGTCGCCACCACGGGTGCCGACGGCAAGCCCGGCGTCGTGCTCGTGGTCGGCGTCAACGGCACCGGGAAGACCACCACTGTCGGGCGGCTCGCGCGCGTGCTCGTGGCCGAGGACCGCACCGTGGTGCTGGGCGCCGCCGACACCTTCCGTGCCGCCGCCGCCGACCAGCTGAGCACGTGGGGCCAGCGGGTCGGGGTCGAGGTCGTGCGTGGCCCTGAGGGCGGCGACCCGGCCAGCGTCGGCTTCGACACCGTCAAGCGTGGCATCGAGCTCGGCGCCGACGTCGTGGTCATCGACACCGCGGGGCGTCTGCACACCAAGTCCGGTCTCATGGACGAGCTCGGCAAGGTCAAGCGCGTGGCCGAGAAGCAGGCGCCGGTCACCGAGGTGCTGCTCGTCATCGATGCCACCACCGGCCAGAACGGCCTGCGTCAGGCCCAGGTGTTCGGCGAGGTCGTCGACGTCACCGGCGTGGTCCTCACCAAGCTCGACGGCACGGCCAAGGGCGGCATCGTCGTGGCCGTCCAGCGCGAGCTCGGCGTCCCGGTCAAGTTCGTCGGTCTCGGCGAGGGTGCCGACGACCTCGCCCCGTTCGACGCCGCCGAGTTCGTCGACGCCCTGCTCGGCTGATCGGGTAACACGCCCGTAACGTGACCGCCGATCTCGTGACCTGAGCGAAACGTGGCGCTGCCGTGGAGGTAATCGGGGCGTTCCACAGTGTGACGCAGGCGCTGCCGCACGGCGTGCCGTCCCACCACGTCACCCCTCAGCCACTCGGAGGTTCCATGGATACCGGCGACACCGCCTGGATCTTGGCCAGCTCGGCGCTGGTCCTGCTCATGACACCCGGACTCGCCTTCTTCTACGGCGGCATGACCCGGGCCAAGAGCGTGCTCAACATGATGATGATGAGCTTCGCCGCTCTCGCGATCGTCCCCGTCCTGTGGGTGCTCTACGGCTACTCGTTCGCGTTCAGCCCCGGAGGCAACGGCTGGCTGGGCGGGTTCGACCGCCTGGGCTTCACCAACATCGGCGTCGAGACCGCCTACGGCACCATCCCCGAGTTCGTCTTCGCCGGCTTCCAGCTCATGTTCGCGATCATCACGGTCGCCCTGATCAGCGGTGCGATCGCCGACCGCGCCAAGTTCTCCGGCTGGGTCGTCTTCGTGGTCGTGTGGGTCACGATCGTCTACTTCCCGGTCGCGCACTGGGTCTTCGACTTCGGTGACGACGGCGGCTGGATCGCCACGCAGCTGGAGGCGGTGGACTTCGCGGGCGGCACCGCCGTGCACATCAACGCCGGTGCGGCCGGACTCGCACTGGCCCTCGTCCTCGGCAAGCGCACCGGCTGGAAGCGGGACCCGATGCGTCCGCACAACCTGCCGTTCGTGCTCCTCGGCGCCGGCCTGCTGTGGTTCGGCTGGTTCGGCTTCAACGCCGGCTCCGCCGTCGGTGCCAACGGCCTGGCCGGTCTCGCCTTCGTGAACACCGCCGTGGCCACGGGCGCGGCGATCGCCGGGTGGCTCGCCTACGAGCTCGTCAAGGAGAAGAAGGGCACCAGCCTCGGTGCCGCGTCCGGCGCGGTCGCCGGTCTCGTGGCCATCACGCCGGCCGCGGGCGCGCTGTCGCCGTTCGGCTCCATCGTGCTCGGCCTGATCGCCGGCATCGCCTGTGCGGCCGCCGTGAGCCTCAAGTGGAAGCTCGGGATCGACGACTCGCTCGACGTCGTCGGCGTGCACCTCGTCGGTGGCCTCATCGGCACGGTCCTCATCGGCTTCCTGGCCACCACCTCCACCGGAGGCGGTGCGCCGGTCGACGGACTCTTCTACGGCGGCGACGCCGCGCTGCTCGGCAAGCAGGTCCTCGCAGCGGTCGTCGTCCTGGTCTTCTCGTTCGTGCTCACCTACATCATCGGTAAGTTGATCGACGTGACCATCGGCTTCCGGATCGACCCGGACGACGAGGTCGCCGGCATCGACCAGGTCGAGCACCTCGAGTCCGCGTACGACTACACCGGTGGATCCGGTGGTTCGCCCTTCAAGACGGGAGTCTGAGATGAAGCTCGTGACCGCGGTCATCAAGCCGCACAAGTGGGAAGAGGTCCGCGAGGCCCTCGCCGCCGCCGGCGTCGCCGGCATGACCGTCACCGAGGCCAGCGGCTACGGCCAGCAGAAGGGCCACACCGAGGTCTATCGTGGCGCCGAGTACGACGTGACGCTCGTGCCGAAGATCCGGCTCGAGGTCGTGGTCGACGCGGCCGACGTCGAGAGCGTGGTCAGCACGATCACCGGTGCCGCGCAGACCGGCAAGATCGGCGACGGCAAGGTCTGGGTCGTCCCGGTCGACTCGGTGGTGCGGGTCCGCACCGGCGAGACCGACGAGGCCGCGCTCTGACCCAGTGCTCTGACCCGGGGCCCGCAGCGGTGCGCACGCAGCCCCCGACCCGCCCGGTCGGGGGCTGCGTCGTGCCGCCCGCCGAGGCGGGGAGACTGATCCCGTGAGCCACCCCCCGAGCACGGCGACGCAGCGGCGACGTCGGGCCGACGACGCAGACCGGCTGCTCGCCGACGTCTTCGCTACGGCTGTCGGTCCCGACCCCTCCGGTCTCGCCGCGGTGGCGGTGGGCGGGTACGGCCGGCGCGAGCTGTCGCCGTCGAGCGACCTCGACGTCGTGCTGCTCCACGACCCGGCGGTGCCGGAGAGTCGCGTGCGCGAGGTGGCCGAGGCGCTCTGGTACCCGCTGTGGGACGCGAAGATCCCGCTTGACCACTCCGTGCGCGACGCCGAGCAGATGCGGGCCACGGCCCGCGACGACCACCGCGCCGCGATGGGGATGCTCGACGCCCGCGCCGTCGCCGGCGACGCGGGCCTGGTGCTGGGCCTGCGGTCCCACGTGCTGGCCGACTGGCGACGCGAGGCGCGCACGCGCGTGGAGGAGGTCCGCGCAGGCCGGGAGCAGCGGATCGAGCGATCCGGGTGGCTGGCCTACGCCGCCGTCCCCGACCTCAAGGAGTCAGGTGGGGGACTGCGTGACGGCGTCGACCTGCGGGCACTCGTGGCCACCTGGCTCGTCGACGTGCCGCACGCCGAGGTCGAGGAGCTGAGGTCGGCGCTGCTGGACGTGCGCGACGCCGTGCACGCCACCACCGGCCGTCGGACCGATCGGCTGGTCGTCGACGACGTGCCCGCCGTCGCCACGGCCGTGGGCATGGACCCCGAGGCGCTCGACCTGCACGTGCGTCACCTCGGGCGGCGCATCGCGCACGTGGCCGACGTGACGTGGCGTCGGCTCGACGGCGTGCTCGTGCCGCGCACCAGCCCTCGGCCGCGCCCCGGCGTCCGTCGGGCCGGGCCCGCCGTCGTCCAGGTCGACACCGGTGTGGGCTGGCTCGGTGACGAGATCGTGCTCACGGCCGACGCCGCACCTCGCACCGACCCGGTGGTCGCCCTCAGGGCCGCCGCTGCGGCCGCCAAGGCCGGGCTGCCGCTCGGCGCCGGCACGGCCCAGCGCCTCGCCCGTGACCTCGGCGACCTGCCCGAGCCGTGGCCGGCGCCCGCGACGCGCTCGCTCGTCGACCTGCTGACGGCCGGGCGCGGGCTGGTGCAGGTGTGGGAGGAGCTCGACATCGCCGGCGTCGTCGACCGGTGGCTGCCCGAGTGGGCCGACGTGCGGCTGCGCGGCTCGAGCTCGCCGGTCCACCGCTTCACCGTCGACCGGCACAGCGTCGAGACGTGCGTGGTCGCCGCCGGTCTGCGCCGCGACGTCGACCGCCCCGACCTGCTCGCGGTGGCCGCTCTGCTGCACGACATCGGCAAGGGCCGCCCGGGCGACCACAGCGAGGTGGGTGCCCCGATGGCCGAGCAGGTCGCCCTCCGGTGGGGCTTCACCGACGCGGACGCCGACGTGGTCGGACGACTCGTGCGTTGGCACCTGCTGCTGACCAACGTGGCGACCCGCCGCGACATCGAGGATCCGGCGACCGCGGCGAACGTGGCGGAGATCGTGGGCGACACCGCCTTCCTGGACCTGCTGCTCGGACTCACGCAGGCCGACGCGGGCTCCACCGGGCCCACGGCCTGGACGGCGTGGCGACGAGGCCTCGTGGAGGGGCTCGTGGCCAAGACCCGCGACCACCTGGCCGGCGCGGTGCCCGCGGTGGCCTCCGACGACTACGAGGGCTGGCCCGCCGACCTGGCCCTGCCCGAGCCCGAGGTGCTGGCCCGCACGGGCGACGGCGTCGTGGAGCTGACGGCCGAGGACCACCAGGGCGGGTCGCTCCTGACGGTGGTCACCGGGGACCGGCCCGGTGTCATGGCGCGCATCGCCGGCGGGCTCGCCCTGCAGGGCCTGGCCATCCGCTCCGTCCGCGTGGTCACGCAGGGGGATGCGGCAGTCTCGCTCTGGGAGGTCACCCGCGCGGGCGTGCTCGCCAGCGCGGTGCGAGAGCGCCTGGTCCCGGTGCTCGGGGGTGAGGTCGCCCTGGAGGACCGGATGACCCTCACCGCCGTCGAGGGGGTCGCTGCGCGGGTGCGGGTCCTGCCCGACTCGTCGGACTCCGCGACCCTGCTGGAGGTGCGCGCCGCCGACCGTCGCGGCCTGGTCTGGACGGTGTGCGACGCCATCGCCCGCAGTGGGTGCTCGATCCGCTCGGCGCACCTGTCCACCTACGGCGACGAGGCCCGAGACGTCTTCTACGTGGTCGACGCGACGGGGGACCCCCTGTCGGGGCCGGCGGCGCAGGAGCTGCGCGCCACCGTCGACGACGCCCTCGTGTGAGCGCCGGGCGGGACTGGGCTGCGTCGGTGCCGCGACCCGCTCGGTAGGCTGGCCGTCATGTTCGACACCCTGCAGGACCGCCTCCAGTCCGCGTTCAAGAACCTGCGCGGCAAGGGGCGTCTCACCGAGGCCGACATCGACGCCACGGCACGCGAGATCCGCCTCGCGCTGCTCGACGCCGACGTCGCCGTGCCCGTCGTGCGCGACTTCGTCGCCCGCGTCAAGGAGCGCGCGCTCGGTGCCGAGGTGTCCAAGGCGCTCAACCCCGCCCAGCAGGTCATCAAGATCGTCAACGAGGAGCTCGTCGGCATCCTCGGCGGTGAGACGCGCCGGATCCGGTTCGCCAAGAACCCGCCGACCGTCATCATGCTGGCCGGCCTCCAGGGCGCGGGCAAGACGACCCTGGCGGGCAAGCTGGGTCGCTGGCTGAAGGAGCAGGGCAACAGCCCGATGCTCGTGGCCTGCGACCTCCAGCGCCCCAACGCCGTCAACCAGCTGCAGGTCGTCGGCCAGCAGGCCGGCGTCACGGTGTACGCGCCGGAGGCGGGCAACACCGGGTCAGGTGACGGTGGAGCCGAGGGCACCCGCTCCTACGGCGACCCCGTCCAGGTCGCCCGCGACGCGGTGGCCGAGGCCCGACGCACGCTGCACGACGTGGTGGTCGTCGACACCGCCGGACGCCTCGGCATCGACGCCGACCTCATGCAGCAGGCACGCGACATCCGCGACGCCGTGCAGCCCGACGAGGTGCTGTTCGTCATCGACGCGATGATCGGCCAGGACGCCGTGCAGACCGCCGAGGCCTTCAACGAGGGCGTCGACGTCACCGGTGTGGTCCTGACCAAGCTCGACGGCGACGCCCGCGGTGGCGCAGCGCTCTCGGTGCGTCAGGTCACCGGCCGGCCGATCATGTTCGCGTCGACCGGCGAGAAGCTTACCGACTTCGACGTGTTCCACCCCGACCGCATGGCCGGGCGCATCCTCGACATGGGCGACATGCTCTCGCTCATCGAGCAGGCCGAGAAGGTCTACGACGCCGAGCAGGCCGAGAAGGACGCCGAGCGCATGCTCGGCGGCACCTTCACGCTGCAGGACTTCCTCAAGCAGATGGAGGCCCTGTCGAAGATGGGGTCGATGACCAAGCTCATGGGCCTGCTGCCCGGCATGGGTCAGTTCAAGGACCAGCTGGCCGACTTCGACGACCGCGAGCTCGACAAGATCAAGGCGATCATCCTGTCGATGACGCCCAAGGAGCGCGACGACCCCAAGATCATCGACGGTTCGCGCCGCGCCCGGATCTCCAAGGGCTCGGGCACCACGGTCCAGGACGTCAACCAGCTCGTCACCCGTTTCTTCGACGCGCGCAAGATGATGCAGCAGATGGCCAAGGGCGGAGGCGTCCCCGGCATGGGTGGCGTCCCCGGGATGCCGGGCATGCCCGGCAAGCGTGCCGGTGCGCGTCAGAAGCCCCAGAACAAGGGCAAGAAGAAGGGCAAGCGCGTCTCCGGCAACCCCGCCAAGCGGGCCCAGGCCGCGCAGCCGAAGGACGCCCCCACGACCACCGGGGCCGACGCCTTCGGCTTCGGCAAGCAGGGCGGCGACCAGGACTTCGAGCTGCCGAAGGAGCTGCGGGACCTGCTGTAGGTCCAGCGAGGTGCACCTCCGCCTGCTCGGCACGGGATCGGCCGACGGCTGGCCGAACGCGTTCTGCCGCTGCGACTCGTGCGAGGCCCAGCGTGCCGCAGGCGTGCTGCGTGGTCAGACCAGCGCGCTGCTCCGGGTCGACGGCACCGCCGTGCTGCTCGATCCCGGGCCCGAGGTGCTCGCTGCCGCGACGCGCTGCGGTGAGTCGCTCGCCGACGTGCGTGTCGTCCTCGTGACCCACGCCCACGCCGACCACTTCGGGCCGCAGCTGCTGCTGTTCCGGTCCTGGGTGAACGACGAGCCCCTCGACGTCGTGGGTCCGGCCACCGTCGTCGACGAGGCGCGCCGGTGGGTGGCGCCGGACTCGACCGTGCGGTTCCACGCGGTGGACGCGGGTGACGTGCTGGACCTCGGCGCGGCCCCGCACGGGGGAGGGGAGCCGATCCGCGTGCAGGTGCTGTCCGCGGCTCACACGGTGATGGCCTCGGGCGACGCCGTCCTCTACGACGTCACGGGCTCCGACTGTGCTCGGGTGCTGTGGGCCTGCGACACCGGACCGTGGGAGGCGTCGTGGTTCGAGACGGTCCGCGACGCCGCCTACGACGCCGTGCTGGTGGAGGAGACCTTCGGCGACCGCGCCGACCTCGGGTCGGGGCACCTGCACCTCGGCACGCTCGGGTCGCTGCTCGAGCGGCTGCGCGAGGTCGGCGCCGTGACGACGTCGACCGACGTCGTGGCCGTGCACCTCAGCCACCACAACCCCCCGGAGGACGAGCTGGTGCGACGCCTGGCCGACCTCGGCGCGCGGCCGGGCACGGACGGCGAGCGGTGGGAGACCGGCCTCAGCGCAGGGCGGTGACCGTGTCGCAGGTGGTGGAGCCGGGCTCGGCGCGCGTGGTCTCGTCCGTGAGGCTCTGGTGGACGAAGGCCTGACCGTCCTTCACCTGGTGGTAGGTGTAGACGCAGAACTCCTCGTCGCCGAACGCGACCCCGTACCCGAAGCCCGCGGACGGCTCCTCCCCGACCGCCTCGAAGTCCTCCAGCCCCTCGACGACCGCGTCGAGCTTCTTCTTCCTGACCTTCTTCTGCTCCGCGGTGACGGCGCCGTCACCGACGGGCCCGTCGATGTAGACCGCGTCCACCAGGTCGGCGATGGCGGTCGCATTCGTTCGCAGGAAGTCGCCGATCTTCTCGCTCCTCAGCTTCGCCTCCTGGTCGGCGGGGGAGCTGCCGAAGGTCGGTGCGGGCGCCTCCTCGGTCGGGTAGACCGTCGGCTCGCAGTACGTCGGCTCCTCGTCCACCTCGGCGCTGGCGTCGTCGGCGCTCTGGTGGACGAACGACCGACCACTGTCGGGGTCCACGAGCCAGACGCAGTACGCGGGTGTGCCCGCGAGTGGCCGGCTCGGCACCGATCCTGCCGTGTAGCCCTTCGCCTCGAGGGCGGCGACCGCGTCGGGGAGCGGCATGCGCCCCTTGGCGTCCTTGTCCTTCGCCACGGCGTCCACGGCGGTGGCCAGGTCGGTCTGCAACCGCTTCGTCTCGGCCTTCTCGGCGGCGGCGCGGCGTTCCTCGGCCTGCTCCTCCTGGCTGGGACCGCAGCCTGCGAGCGCGACCAGGGCGGTCAGGACCATGACGGTGGTGCGCCTCATCGTTCCCCCCGGGGTCGTCGTGGAGCCACAGTCTGGCCCATGCTGGCCGCCCGCGTCACGACGCTCGGGGACGTGGAGGCTGGTTGTAGCCTGCAACGGTGCTGATCCCCCTGCTGCGCCGGTACCTGGCGCCCTACCGGGGAGCGATCGCGGTCGTGCTCGTCTTCCAGCTGGCACAGACCGTGGCCAACCTCTACCTCCCCGGTCTGAACGCCGACATCATCGACCGCGGCATCGTCACCGGGGACGTGCCCTTCATCTGGCGCACGGGCGCCACGATGCTGCTGGTCACGGTCCTCCAGGTCGGCGCGACGGTGGTGGCGGTCTACGTCGGAGCGCGGGTGGCGATGGCCCTCGGTCGAGACCTGCGCGCCGCCGTCTTCGACCGCGTCGAGACCTTCGCCGCGCGCGAGATGGCCCAGCTCGGCGCGCCGACCCTGATCACGCGGAGCACGAACGACGTCCAGCAGGTGCAGATGCTGGCCTTCATGGGCCTGACGTTGCTGGTGACCGCGCCGATCATGGCCGTCGGGGGCGTGGTCATGGCGCTGCGCCAGGACGTCGAGCTCTCGGCACTCCTCCTCGTGGCGCTGCCGGCGCTGCTGATCAGCGTGGGCCTGATCATCCGTCGGATGCGGCCGCTCTTCCGCCAGATGCAGGACCGCGTCGACGGCCTCAACGGCGTCATGCGCGAGCAGATCCAGGGCATCCGCGTCATCCGGGCGTTCGTCAAGGAGAAGCACGAGACGCAGCGGTTCGACGACGCCAACCAGGCCTACCTCGACGTCGCCGTGGCCACCGGTCGGCTCATGTCGCTGATGTTCCCCACCGTCATGCTGATCATGAACGTCTCGGTGGTGCTGGCCACGTGGTTCGGCGGCTACCGGATCGCCTCGGGCGACCTGCAGGTCGGCACCCTCACGGCGTTCCAGAACTACCTGATCCAGATCCTCATGGCGGTCATGATGGCCACCTTCATGCTCATGCTGTGGCCGCGTGCGGAGGTGTCGGCCGAGCGCATCACCGAGGTGCTCGAGACCGAGCCCAGCATCGTGGTCGACCCGGACGCCACGCCCGCGCACGTCGTCCGCGGCGAGGTCGAGCTGCGAGGCGCCTCCTACGCCTATCCCGGTGCCGAGGTCGACGTCCTGCACGACGTGGACCTCGTGGCCCGGCCCGGCGAGACCACCGCGATCATCGGCTCCACCGGCAGCGGCAAGACCACGCTCATGAGTCTCGTGCCGCGTCTGTTCGACGTGACCGGGGGAGCGGTGCTCCTGGACGGTCACGACGTGCGCGACCTCGAGCCGCAGGCCGTCTGGGCCGCCATCGGGCTGGTGCCGCAGCGTGCGTTCCTGTTCTCCGGCACCGTCGCGTCCAACTTGCGCTACGGCCGTGACGACGCCACCGACGAGGAGCTCTGGCAGGCGCTGGAGGTGGCGCAGGCCCGTGAGTTCGTCGAGGCGATGCCCGGCGGGCTGCAGGCCCCGGTCACCCAGGGCGGCACCAACGTGTCCGGTGGGCAGCGGCAGCGGCTGGCCATCGCCCGTGCCGTGGTCAAGCGACCGCTGGTCTACCTCTTCGACGACTCGTTCTCGGCGCTGGACTACGCCACGGACGCCGCGCTCCGCCGGGCGTTGCGTGCCATCACGCGCGAGTCCGCCGTCATCACCGTGGCCCAGCGCGTCAGCACCATCCGCGACGCCGACCGCATCGTGGTGCTCGACCAGGGCACGGTGGTGTCCACCGGCACGCACGCCGAGCTCATGGCCGACTGCGACGTGTACCGCGAGATCGTCCTCTCGCAGCTGACCGAGGAGGAGGCCGCGTGAGCGGGCGCGGTCCCGCGTGGGGCGGAGCCATGAACCACGAGAAGGCCAGCGACTTCCGCGGCACCCTCGGGCGCATGGTCCAGCGGCTGCTGTTCCACCGTCGTCTGGTGCAGGCCATCGGGCTGCTCGGCCTGGTGGCCACCGCGCTCTCGGTCGTCGGACCGCGGATCCTCGGCCACGCCACCGACATCGTCTTCAGCGGCTACCTGTCCGACCAGTTCCCGGCGGGCGCCGACAAGGCCGAGGTGGTCGCGGGGCTCGAGGCCCAGGGCGACGACCGGATGGCCGACCTCGTGCGCGGCACGGACCTCCGGCCGGGTGAAGGCATCGACTTCACCTCCCTGGCCTGGGTCCTGGCCGGCGCGCTGGTGCTCTACGTCGTGGCATCGGTGTTCATGTGGTGGCAGGGACGCCTCACGACCGTCGTCGTGCAGCGCACGGTGGCCGGTCTGCGCGGCGAGGTCGAGGACACCCTCAACCGTCTGCCGCTGGCCAGCGTCGACGCCCACGAACGTGGTGAGCTGATGTCACGGACGACCAACGACATCGACAACATCGCGCAGTCGCTGCAGCAGACCATCAGCCAGCTGCTGACCTCGGTCCTGACGGTCGTCGGGACGCTCGCCATGATGCTGTGGATCTCGCCGCTGCTCGCCCTCGTCGCCGTGCTGACGGTCCCGGTGGCCGTGGTCCTCACCCGCGCCATCATGAAGCGCTCCCAGCCCCAGTTCGTGGCCCAGTGGGCGGCGACCGGTGCGCTCAACGGCCACATCGAGGAGGTCTTCACCGGCCACGAGATCGTCAAGGTCTACGGCCGGCAGCAGCAGGCGCGCGAGGAGTTCGACTCCCGCAACGACGCCCTGTTCGGAGCCGCCTTCAAGGCACAGTTCATCTCCGGGGTGATCGCGCCGGTGATGATGTTCGTGTCGAACCTGAACTACGTGCTCGTGGCCGTGATCGGAGCGTTCCGCGTCGCCTCGGGGACGCTCTCCATCGGCGAGGTGCAGGCCTTCATCCAGTACTCGCGCCAGTTCACGCAGCCGCTGACGCAGGTGGCCTCCATGATCAACCTCCTGCAGTCCGGCATGGCCTCGGCCGAACGGGTGCTGGCGCTGCTCGACGAGCCGCACGAGGCCCCCGACGCGCCCGACGCGCCGTTCCCGGACCCGCTGCGTGGCCGGGTGGTCTTCGAGGACGTCAGCTTCTCCTACGGCGACGATCCCCTCATCGAGCACCTCGACCTGGTGGCGGAGCCGGGGCAGACCGTGGCCATCGTCGGGCCCACGGGGGCCGGCAAGACGACGCTCACGAACCTGCTGCTCCGCTTCTACGACCTCGACGGCGGACGCATCACGCTCGACGACGTCGACGTCGCCGCCATGGAGCGCGCTCGGCTCCGCGAGGCGTTCGGCGTGGTGCTGCAGGACGCGTGGCTCTTCCAGGGGAGCATCCGCGACAACATCTCCTACGGTGCGCACCGTGCCACCGAGGAGCAGGTGCAGGCCGCGGCCGAGGCGGCCTACGTCGACCACTTCGTGCGCACGCTCCCCGCCGGCTACGACACGGTCATCGAGGACGAGGGCGGCGGGGTCAGCGCCGGCCAGCGCCAGCTCCTCACCATCGCCCGCGCGTTCCTCGCCGACCCGGCCATCCTGGTGCTCGACGAGGCGACCAGCAGCGTGGACACCCGCACCGAGGCGTTGGTGCAGAAGGCCATGGAGCAGCTGCGGGCGGGCCGCACGTCCTTCGTCATCGCGCACCGGCTCTCGACGATCCGCGACGCCGACCACATCGTGGTGATGGAGGCGGGCCGCATCGTCGAGCAGGGCACGCACGACTCGCTCGTGGGCGCCGGTGGACCCTACGAGCGGCTCTACGCCGCGCAGTTCGCCGGCACACCGCTCTAGGGGGACGACTCAGCCCTCGCGGAGGAAGGCGTCGGCGCGGCTCTTCGGCCGACCGATGATCGCCCGGTCGCCGCGGTCCAGCACGGGGCGCTCCATGAGCCGGGGGTGCTCCACGAGCAGGTCCGCGACCTGCTCGGGCGTGGCGTAGTCGGCGGGGTCGAGCCCCTGGTCCTTGAAGAACGAGTCCTTGCGCACCAGGGCGGCCGGCTCGTCCTCGAGGCGGTCCAGCAGGTCGAGCAGGGCGGCCCGGTCGAGCGGCTCCTTGAGGTAGCGCACCTCCTCGACCTCGACACCGGCTGCCGCGGCCGCCTCGAGCGCGTGCCGCGAGGTGGAGCAGGCGGGGTTGTGCAGGATCGTGACGTCGGCCATGCGAGCAGCCTAGCCACGCAGGTCCTCCTGCCGACCTCGACGGATCGCTAGCGTGGAGCCATGTCCTCCGCTGCCGTCCGCTTCGACGTCGACGACGACGTCTGCACCATCACCCTCGACCGCCCCGACGTGCGCAACGCCGTCGACGGCCCCATGGCCGCCGAGCTCCTGGCGGCGTTCGATGCGTTCGAGGCCGACGACGCGCTGGCCGTGGCGGTGCTGCACGGCGAGGGCGGCAGCTTCTGCGCCGGAGCCGACCTGACGTCCGTCGGCGACCCCGACCGTCGTCACGTGCTCGACCCGGACGGTCCTGGTCCCATGGGGCCCACGCGGATGGCGCTCACCAAGCCGCTGGTGGCCGCGATCGAGGGACACGCCGTGGCCGGCGGGCTCGAGCTGGCGCTGCTGGCGGACCTGCGGGTCGCCGCGGAGGACGCCGTGCTGGGCGTGTTCTGCCGGCGCTGGGGTGTTCCCCTGATCGACGGCGGCACGGTGCGGCTCCCGCGTGTGGTGGGGCACGGCCGCGCGATGGACCTCATCCTCACCGGACGTGCCGTCGAGGCGCACGAGGCGCTGCAGATGGGGCTCGTGAACCGCGTCGTGCCCGCGGGGCGCGCCCTCGACGTCGCCCACGAGCTGGCCGAGCAGCTCGCCCGCTTCCCGCAGGAGTGCCTGCGCGTCGATCGAGCGTCGGCGATCGCCCAGTGGGACCTGCCGCTGCGCGAGGCCCTGCGCGCCGAGGGGGCGGGCGGCCTGCCCGTGGTGGCCTCCGAGGCCGTCGCGGGTGCCGAGCGCTTCGTCTCGGGGGCGGGACGGCACGGGTCGTTCGACGATCCGACGACTCCGCCGTGAGCCTGACCGGTCGACTCGCGAGGCGATGTGGTCGATCCGGGTCCCGTCTGGCAGAATGTCGGCTTGTGTCCGACGCGGACGGGACCCTCTCAGCCCGGCCGCATGGGCCCACCAGCTTCGTGCCCGGATCGTGACCCCACCCGGTCCGGCGCGTCACCACACCACAGAGACCTGAGGAGACACCACACTCGTGGCCGTCAAGATTCGCCTGAAGCGGATGGGCAAGATCCGCACCCCGTTCTACCGCATCGTCGTCGCCGACTCGCGCACCAAGCGCGACGGTCGCGTGATCGAGGAGATCGGCACGTACAACCCCAAGACCGAGCCGTCCACGATCCACGTCGTGTCCGAGCGCGCCCAGTACTGGCTCGGCGTCGGCGCCCAGCCGACCGAGGCCGTCGCCGCGATCCTCAAGATCACCGGTGACATCGGTGGCACCAGCACCCTCAAGACGCCGGAGCCGAAGGCCGACAAGGCTGCGCTGTTCGACGCCGCTCTCAAGGAGCTGCACGCCGAGCCGAAGACCGAGGCGACCACCAAGAAGAAGGCCGCCAAGAAGGCTGCGCCGAAGGCCGACGAGGCCAAGGCCGACGACGCCGAGAAGGCTGAGGAGCCCAAGGCCGAGAAGGCTGAGGAGCCGAAGGCCGAGGAGCCCAAGGCCGACGACGCCGCCGAGAGCACCGAGGCCTGAGCATGGCCGGTCGCACGCAGGAGGTCATCGAGCACCTCGTGTCGGGCATCGTGGACCACCCCGACGAGGTCGACGTGAGCGAGAAGCAGACGCGGCGCGGCGACCTCTTCGAGGTGCGCGTCAACCCGGCCGACCTCGGCAAGGTGATCGGCCGTCAGGGTCGCACCGCGTCGGCGATCCGCACCGTCAGCGGAGCGGTCGCCGGCACCAAGGGTGCCCGCATCGACTTCGTGGACGTCGACCGCCAGCGCTGAGGTCCTGACCATGCGCGTCGTGGTCGGTCGGATCGGCCGGGCTCACGGGATCAAGGGTGAGCTGACGGTCGACGTCCGCACCGACGAGCCCGAGCGAAGGTTCGCCCCGGGCACGGCGCTCGTGGCCGGCGACCGCACCGTCGTCGTGGCAGCCGCCCGGAACCACTCCGGGCGGCTGCTGCTGCGTCTGGAGGGGGTCGCCGACCGCACGGCGGCCGAGGCGCTGCACGGTCGTGTGCTGGAGGTCGACATCGATCCGGCCGACGAGCCCGACGAGGACGACGCCTACTACGACCACCAGCTCGTGGGCCTGCGCGTGCACGACCACCACGGAGTCGACGTCGGCATCGTGACCGAGGTGCTGCACCTGCCCGAGCAGGACCTGCTCTCCGTCGATCTCGACGACGGCGCCCGCGGCGTCCTCGTCCCCTTCGTCACGGCTCTCGTGCCCGAGGTCGACCTCGCCGCCGGTCACGTCGCGCTGGCCGACGTCCCGGGCCTGCTGGACCCCGACGCCCAGGCCGTCGCCACCCCGGACGTGGGCGACGGGACGTGAGCGGGGGACCGGGCGACCACGTCGCCCCGACGATGCGCATCGACGTCGTCTCGATCTTCCCCGCCTACCTCGACGCCCTCGACCTCTCGCTCGCCGGCCGGGCCCGCGCGAGCGGCCTGCTCGAGATCCGCACCCACGACCTGCGCGACTTCACCCACGACCGCCACCGCACCGTCGACGACACGCCCTACGGAGGCGGCGCCGGCATGGTCATGCGCCCCGAGCCCTGGGGCGAGGCTCTCGACGCCGTCACCAGCGACGAGGCCGTCGTCCTGGTGCCCACGCCCTCGGGCACGCCCTTCCGGCAGTCCCTCGCCCACGACCTGAGTCGCGAACGACACCTCGTCTTCGCCTGTGGCCGCTACGAGGGAATCGACCAGCGGGTCATCGACCACGCCCGCGGGCGCTGGCGCGTCGAGGAGGTCTCCCTCGGGGACTTCGTGCTCAACGGGGGAGAGGTCGCCGCGCTCGCCGTCATCGAGGCCGTCGTGCGGCTCGTCCCCGGCTTCATGGGCAACCCCGCCTCCCTCGCCGAGGAGTCCCACGGGGACGACGGGCTGCTCGAGTACCCGGTCTACACCAAGCCCGCGGCGTGGCGCGGTCTCGACGTGCCCGACGTGCTGCTGTCCGGCCACCACGGGGCCATCGCGGCCTGGCGGCACGAGCAGGCGGTCGCCCGCACGCGGGAACGTCGGCCCGATCTCCTGACCGACTGACGACGTCGAACACCCACCGACGAGGCCCTGTGCGCCGGATTTAACACGGGGGCCACCGGCGTCATGCAGGTGAAACATTCCGGGCGTGGTTGAGGAAACCTTGCCGCCCCATGATGAACGCGGCTCCTCCAAGAACAGCAGCGTGGCTGTGGGACGCCGATGTTCACTCAACCAGCTACAACGAGGTGGGTATGTCAGTCGATCTTTCATGGCAGCTGCTGTGCACGGCACTCGTCATCTTCATGACGCCGGGTCTTGCGTTCTTCTACGGCGGTCTGGTCAAGTCCAAGTCCGCGATCTCGATGATGATGCTGAGCTTCGGCTCGCTCGCCCTGGTCACGGTGCTCTACGTCCTCTACGGCGGCACGGGCATCGCCGGCAACGGCACGAGCGGCGGCAGCAAGCTCTTCGGCAACCCGTTCGAGGACTTCGGCATGTCGGACCTGATGTCGGGGGTCGGTGGCGGTGACGCGGCCAACGCCTTCGGCGGTCACGCGTTCCTCGTCGCCTTCTGCATCATCACGGTCGCCCTCGTCTCGGGCGCGGTCGCCGACCGGGCACGCTTCTGGCCGTGGATGCTCTTCGCCGGGCTGTTCACGACCTTCGTCGTCTTCCCGACGTTCCGCTGGCTCTTCGGGGTGGACGCCGACGGCAACTTCTACGGCTGGCTGGCCAACGACGTCTTCGGCTTCGGTGCGGCGCTCGACTGGGCCGGCGGTACGATCATCCACCAGTCCGCCGGTGCTGCGGCCCTCGCTCTCGCCCTCGTTCTCGGCAAGCGCAAGCTCGGGTTCTCCAAGGAGGAGTCCCAGCCGCACAACGTGCCGCTGGTGCTCCTGGGCGCCTCGATCCTGTGGTTCGGCTGGTTCGGCTTCAACACCGGTGTCTACGGCGCCGACGAGGGCCAGACGTCGCTGATCTTCTTCAACACGCTCATCACCCCGGCGGCCGCGCTGATCGGCTGGATCGTCGTCGAGACCTTCCGTGACGGCAAGGCCACCGCGGTGGGTGCGGCGTCCGGCATCGTGACCGGGCTCGTCGCCATCACGCCGGCCTGCGCCTTCGTCACGCCCCTCTGGGCGATCGTGCTCGGCATCGTGTCGGGTGTCGCCTGCGCCCTGGCTGTCGACCTGAAGTTCAAGCTCGGCTACGACGACACGCTCGACGTCGTGGGCATCCACCTCGTCGCCGGCTTCATCGGCTGCGTCTACATCGGTCTGTTCGGCTCGGAGGCCCTGACCGGTGGCAGCCTGTTCTTCGGTGGCGAGACCGACCTGCTGTTCGCCCAGATCCTCTCGTCGCTCACGATCATCGTGTTCTCGTTCGTCGTGGCCTTCGCCATCGGCTTCGGCATCGAGAAGACGATCGGCTTCCGCGTGACGGAGGAGGACGAGGTCGCCGGCATCGACACCGCGCTGCACGGCTCGGAAGGCTACGCGCTCGACTGAGTCGTCACCTGAACCCCACGGAGGGCTCCTGCTCGGGCAGGGGCCCTTCGTGGCGTCCGGGGGCCGATCCCGGGCGCCACGGTTCCCCCGGGCCACCGAGGGCCGGTCTCGGCCGGCCGGCTTCGTCGGGGCCGGTCTCGGCTGGGCCGGCTTCGTCGGGGCCGGTTTCGTTCGGGCCGGGCCGCTGTGGCAGAATCGTCCCTTGGTGCACCGCGGTTCTGCCACAGGGGAGCCGTCGACGAGCACCGGTACGACACCAAGACTTTTCTCACCATCGTTTCCGTGGGTGACCTGTGGCACCGGCGAGGAGTAGACATGACCAACTTGGTCGACCAGGTCGCAGCCGAGTCGCGACGCGACGACATCCCCGCGTTCCGCGCCGGCGACACCCTCAAGGTCCACGTCAAGGTCGTCGAGGGCAACCGCTCGCGCGTCCAGGTGTTCCAGGGCGTCTGCATCAAGGTGCAGGGCTCGGGCATCGGACGAACCTTCACGGTCCGCAAGGTCAGCTTCGGCGTCGGTGTCGAGCGCACGTTCCCGCTCCACACCCCGGTCATCGAGAAGATCGAGGTCGCCACCCGCGGCGACGTCCGTCGGGCCAAGCTCTACTACCTCCGCTCGCTGCGCGGCAAGGCCGCGAAGATCAAGGAGAAGCGCGAGGACTGAGCGTCCTCCCGCGTGGCCGTCGAGCCCGCCCAGGATGCTGCGTCTAGGCTCACGTCGTGAGTGAGACCACGAAGCGCCAGCTCCCCGTCTGGCAGGAGTCCATCCTCCTCGTCGTCACCGCCATGGTGATGGCCGTCGTGGTCAAGGCGTTCTTCCTCCAGGCCTTCTACATCCCGTCGGAGTCCATGGAGCCGACGATGCTCGTCAACGACAAGATCCTCGTCCAGAAGGTCTCCTACTGGACCGGGGATCCGCAGCGTGGCGACATCGTCGTCTTCGACGATCCCGGTGGATGGCTCGACCAGAGCGAGTCCGCCCGTGCCAGCAACCCGGCGCAGAAGGCGCTCGAGGTCATCGGGCTGTTCCCCACGGGCGGCCACCTCATCAAGCGCGTCGTGGGCGTCGGCGGGGACCGCGTGGCGTGCTGCGACGACGAGGGTCGTCTGACGGTCAACGGCGTGTCGATCGACGAGCCGTACCTGAGGGACCCGAGCGCCAACGCCGAGTCGCGCTTCGACGTCGTGGTGCCCAAGGACCACCTCTGGGTGCAGGGCGACAACCGGGGCAACTCCGCGGACTCCCGCGTGCACCAGGGCGACCCCGGTGGCGGCTTCATCCCCGTCGACTCGGTCGTCGGCAAGGCGTGGGTCCGCGTGTGGCCGTGGAAGCGGATCGGTCTCATCCGGGGCAGCGAGGCCTTCGCCGAGGTCCCGTCCGAGCCCGCGTCGTCGCAGTGACCGGTCGGCCCACCCTCCGACTCGAGCGCAGCCTCCTGCGCGAGCGCTGCACCGTGCTGGCGTGCGCCGACGAGGTCGGCCGCGGCGCCCTGAGCGGTCCGGTGAGCGTCGGCGTCGTGGCCATCACCGCGAGCACGCGCACCGCACCCCAGGGGGTGCGCGACAGCAAGCTGCTGACCCCTGACGCGCGCGTCCGACTCGCGCCCCGCATCCGGCGCTGGGCCGCCACCCACGGGGCCGGGTACGGCGTCGGCCACGCGTCACCCGCGGAGATCGACGACGTCGGCATCATGGCGGCCATGCGCCTGGCCGCGCGACGAGCGCTGGAGCAGGTCGGGACCCCGCCCGACCTGGTCCTGCTCGACGGCAACCACGACTACCTGAGCGTCCCGGACCAGGCCTCGCTCTTCGACGTCGCGGAGGTGCCGCTGCCGCCGGTGGTCACGGCGATCAAGGCCGACCTGCGCTGCGCGGCGGTGGCCGCGGCGAGCATCCTCGCCAAGACCGAACGTGACGCGCTCATGGTGGAGCTGGCGCGTGAGCACCCGGAGTACGGCTGGCACGAGAACAAGGGCTACGCGGCGCCGGCGCACGTGGAGGCCCTGCGCACCCACGGGCCCAGCCACCACCACCGCCGCTCGTGGAGCCTGCCGGGCAGCGTGCCGGCGGCCGGTAGTGTTCCGGTCATCGAGTCCGGTGCCGTCCGGGCGAGCGACGAGGCGATGGGGAGCAGATGAGCGCAGAGGACCTCGAGCGGTACGAGACCGAGGCCGAGCTCGCGCTGTACCGCGAGTACCGCGACGTCGTGAAGATCTTCAAGTACGTGGTGGAGACCGATCGGCGCTTCTACCTCTGCAACGCCGTCGACGTGAAGGTGCGCTCCGAGACGGGCGACGCCTACTTCGAGGTCTCCATGAACGACGCCTGGGTGTGGGACATCTACCGTCCGGCGCGGTTCGCCAAGAACGTCAAGGTGCTCACCTTCAAGGACGTCAACGTCGAGGAGCTGGCCGACTCCGACGTCAAGGTTCCGTCGAGCTGAGCCGAGCCGGCGCTCGCGGTCCGTCCACAGGACGTCGCACGCTCGAGCACCGTCGTCCACAGCCTGCGCCCGTGGCCTGTCGCCGGTCCGTCGTCCCGCCGACGCTGGAGGCATGACCTACGCACGCAACGACGCCGTCGGGCAGTACGGCGAGCAGGTGGCTGCGCGACACCTGGAGTCCCACGGCATGACGATCCTCGACCGCCGCTGGACGTGCCGGTGGGGCGAGCTCGACATCGTCGCCCGTGACGGTGCGACGATCGTCTTCTGCGAGGTCAAGACCCGCACCAGCCAGCGGCACGGCACGGGCTTCGAGGCGGTCTCGAGCCGCAAGGCGCAGCGGCTGCGTCGCGCGGCGTCGGCCTGGCTGCAGGCGCACGGGCTGGAGCCGCTGGGCGTGCGGATCGACGTCGTGTCCGTGCGCATCCCACGCCGTGGCGGGCCGGTCGTCGAGCGCGTGAGCGGGGTGGCCTGATGGCGGCCCTGCACTCGGTGACCCTGGACGGCCTCACCGGGCGGGCGATCGAGGTGGAGGTCGACATCGCCAACGGCTTCCCGTCGACCGTCGTCGTGGGTCTTGCCGACGCGATCGTCAACGAGGCTCGCGACCGGGTGCGTGCGGCGGTGGTCAACTCCGGCGCGTCCTGGCCCGACCAGCGGGTCACGATCAACCTCGCCCCGTCCACGCTGCCGAAGACCGGGTCCCACTACGACCTCGCCATCGCGCTCGCGATGTTCGTCGAGAAGAAGATCGTGCCGCTCGCGGCCACCGTCGGGACGGTGTTCATCGGGGAGCTCGCGCTCGACGGTCGCCTCCGCGCGGTGCGAGGCGTCCTGCCGGCCACGGTCGCCGCCGCCGAGGCCGGGTTCGAGCGCGTGCTCGTGCCCGAGTCCAACGTCGGCGAGGCCGAGCTGGTCGACGGCATCGGCGTGGTCGGCGTGCGGTCGTTGCGCCAGGTGGTGGCCATGCTGACCGGGCAGGAGGAGCCCGACGACCCGCCGGTCCCTCCGCTGGACGGTGGCGACGGTCTCGGCCACGCCTACAGCGACCGCGTGGCCGGTCTCGACCTCGCCGACGTGGCCGGGCAGGAGGACACCCGCACGGCGGTGGTGGTCGCTGCGGCCGGTGGCCACCACGTGCTGATGACGGGTCCGCCGGGCATCGGCAAGACCATGCTCGCCCAGCGGCTGCCTGGTCTCCTGCCGGACCTCACCCGCCCCCAGGCGCTGGAGGTCAGCGCGGTGCACTCCCTGGCGGGCGTCCTGCCGTCCGACGTCCCCCTCGTGCGGCGTCCTCCGTTCGTCGACCCGCACCACACGGCGAGCGCCGTCGCGATCGTCGGTGGAGGCCAACGGGTCATCCGGCCCGGTGCGCTGTCGCTCGCTCACCGCGGGGTGCTGTTCCTCGACGAGGCGCCGGAGTTCGCCTCGAACGTGCTCGACGCGCTGCGCCAGCCCCTGGAGAGCGGGCACGTGGTGGTCTCGCGGTCCGCCCAGACCGCGACGTTCCCGGCCCGCTTCCAGCTGCTCCTGGCGGCCAACCCGTGCCCGTGCGGACAGGGCGGGTCGGTGAGCGAGCCCTGCGAGTGCACCCCGCTGATGCAGCGGCGCTATCGCGACCGGATCTCCGGACCGGTGCGCGACCGCATCGACATCCACCGCACCCTCGTCGCGCCGACCCGGCCGGAGCTCGTCCACGGCGTCTCAGACGCCCGATCGACGCGGGACCTCGCGCCGCTCGTCGCGCGGGCCCGGTCCCGCCAGGCCGAACGACTGGCCGGCACGCCCTGGCAGGTCAACGCGGACGTGCCCGGCGTCGACCTGCGCAAGCACTGGCCGGCGACGGACGCGGCCAGGCGGCTCGTGGACTCCCAGCTGCGCGGTCAACGACTCTCCGCCCGTTCCGCGGACCGGGTGCTCCGCGTCGCCTGGAGCGTCTGCGACCTGCGCGAGGGGGAGCGGCCCGACGTCGAGGAGGTCGAGCTGGCGCTCGCCCTGCGCCGAGGTACCCCGCTCGGACCCCTGCTGCGGGACGTGGTGGTGGCGCCATGACCTCCGCGAACCGTCCCGCACGGCGGGGCACGCACGCCACGGACGCCGATGCGCGGATGGCGTTGAGCCTGCTCGTGGAGCCCGGCGACCCGCGCCTCGTGCAGTGGGTGCGCGAGCACGACCCGGCGGGCCTCCTCGAGGTGGTCCGTGATGGCTCCCGACGCTCCCGGCTGGAGGTCCCGCACGCCTGGCTGGAGGGGGCCGCGCGTCTGGACCGAGCCGTGAGCAGTGCGCGCGCGAGGTCCGAGGCGCACGGACTCCGCTGGGTCGTGCCCGGCGACGCGGCCTGGCCCGCGGCGCTCGACGACCTCGACCACGTGGAGCCCCTCGGCGGGAGCACCGGTGCGCCGCTCGGGCTGTGGGTGCGCGGCCCCGGCGACCTCGCGTCGCTCGTGGAGCACGGCATCGCCGTGGTGGGCGCCCGCTCGTGCACGGCCTACGGGAGCGACTGCGCCTCCGAGATCGCGGCCGACGTGGCCGACCAGGGCGGCACGGTCGTGAGTGGGGCGGCGTTCGGCATCGACGCCGCGGCCCACCGCGGCGCCCTCGTGCAGGACCGACCGACCGTGGCGGTGCTCGCCTGCGGTGCCGACGTCGAGTACCCACGCACCCACGCCGCGCTGTTGCAGCGCATCGCCCAGGACGGTCTCGTGGTCTCCGAGCAAGCGCCCGGGCAGGTCGCGATGCGGTCACGCTTCCTCACCCGCAACCGCATCATCGCCGGGCTCACGGTGGGCACGGTGGTCGTCGAGGCGGCCCGCCGCAGCGGATCGCTCAACACGTTGAACTGGGCCGACGCCCTGGGGCGGGTGACGATGGCCGTGCCTGGCCCGGTCACGTCGCAGCAGTCCGCCGGGGTGCACCAGGCGCTGCGCGACGGGCGGGCGGTCCTGGTGACGAACGGCCGCGAGGTCCTCGACGCCGTGGCCGGCGTGTCGGCCGACGTGCCCGAGCGGGTCCGGCCGTCCGACACCGACCACGACCGGTTGGGCGGGCTGGCTCGGCGGGTGCTCGACGCCCTCTCCTTCACCGAGGCGCGCAGCACCGCCGACGTCGCGGTCGCCGCGCGAGGCAGCAGGGCCGACGTCGCGGACCTCCTGGCGGGTCTCGAGCGGCAGGGATGGTGCGCCCGTGTGGGGGACCGGTGGCTGGTGCTCCCGCGTGGTGCCTCGATCGCGGCCCGCCGACCCGTCACGCTGGGACCATGAGTGGAGCCTGGGACGACGCGCTCGAGGCGTTCACCGAGCACCTGCGCCACGAGCGCGACCTCTCCGAGCACTCCGTCCGCGGCTACCTCGTCGACCTAGGCCACCTGGCCGACCACGCTCGGGCCCTCGGGGTGGGCGAGCCGTCGGGGCTCACCACGCGGGCGCTGCGCAGCTTCCTGGCCAACCAGCAGACCCTCGGCCGGTCGCGGGCCACGCTGGCCCGACGCGCGACGTCGATCCGCTCGTTCACGGCCTGGCTGGTGCGCACCGGCCGCGCGACGAACGATCCTGGGGCATTGCTCGCCAGTCCTCGCTCGCAGCGCGCCCTGCCCGACGTGCTCAGCCAGACCGAGGTCCGGGCGCTCCTCGACGCCACGTCGGCCGCGATCGAGACCGATGGTCCCGTGGGCCTGCGGGACCTGGCCATCCTCGAGCTGCTCTACGCGACCGGCGTGCGGGTGGGTGAGCTGTGCGGTCTCGACATCGACGACATCGACCGCGGCCGTCGCCTGCTGCGCGTCCTCGGCAAGGGTCGCAAGGAGCGCTCGGTGCCCTACGGGCTTCCGGCAGCCGATGCGGTCGACGCCTGGGTCACCATCGGGCGGCCGACGCTGGTCGGCCCGGAGAGCGGGCCGGCGCTCCTGCTGGGCGTCCGCGGCGGTCGACTCGACCCTCGCGCGGCCCGCAAGATCGTGCACGACCGGCTCGCAGTGGTCGAGGGCGCCCCCGACCTCGGCCCCCACGGCCTGCGGCACACCGCCGCCACCCACCTGCTCGAGGGCGGCGCCGACCTGCGCAGCGTGCAGGAGGTGCTGGGCCACGCCTCCCTCGGCACCACCCAGATCTACACCCACGTGAGCACCGAGCGGCTGCGCGCCGCGTACCGGTTGGCGCACCCGCGGGCCTAGGACACGGGTGCAGGACGACGCGTCCTGCGGCCGCCTCGTCGCCTCCGGCCGTCGACCTGCGGCTGCGTCGCAGCGGCTCCCAGGCGGGTCGGTCTCCGAAAGGGCCTCGACCGGAGC
This sequence comes from Aeromicrobium sp. Leaf245, assembly GCF_942548115.1. Lineage (NCBI taxonomy): Bacteria > Bacillati > Actinomycetota > Actinomycetes > Propionibacteriales > Nocardioidaceae > Aeromicrobium > Aeromicrobium sp. Leaf245. Next base: position 2,538,844 of record NZ_OW824151.1, on the reverse strand, counting down.
GGTGGGACTGGTCCCGGCTGGGTCTGCGGGGCGCGGCCACGATTCTTCATCTACGCGTGATCCACGCACGATTCTTCCTTCGCGTGGACCGTGCCACGCGAAGGAAGCATCGTGGCGACGACCAGGGGCCCCGGAGGGGCAGTGATTCTCCATCGTCGTGGGACGGTCCACGAGAAGGGAGAATCTCTGCCCACCCGACAGACGAGACGCCCCGGTGGACGCAGGATTCTGCCTTCACGCGCTGAAGCCCCAACGATGCTGCGTTGCTGACGGGATCCCGTACAGAACGCAACATCCTTCGCCCTCTCCCTCACGAACGCAGAATCTTGCGTCCCCGGAGCCGCGCTCCGAGAGCCCGGCCGAGCCCGGACCCGTCCGCCGGTCGAGGCCCTTTCGGAGACCGACCCGACTCGCAGCCACAGCAACGCAGCCGCAGGAGAAGACCCACCCGGGGGAGCGCAGCCGCAGGAGAAGACCCACCCGCGGGAGCGCAGCCACAGGAGAAGACCCACCCGCGGGAGCGCAGCCGCAGGAGAAGACCCACCCGCGGGAGCGCAGCCACAGGAGAAGACCCATCCGCGGGAGCGCAGCAGCAGGCGAAGACCCACCCACACCCACGCAGCCGCAGGCGAACGGGGAGCAGAGCCCCTCACCCCATCGGATCGACCGGCTTCCCGCCCCGCACCACCATGAAGTGCAGGTGACAGCCGGTCGACATCCCGGTCGAGCCCACGCGGCCGACGACGGTGCGCGGATCGACCCGGTCGCCGCGCGAGACCGAGGCCGAGGACAGGTGGGCGTAGGCGGTGCGCACGCCGCCGCCGTGGTCCAGCACGACCCGGAGTCCGTAGGCACCGTCGCGCCCCGCGGACCGGACGGTACCGGCCTTCGCCGCTCGGACGGGCGTGCCGCAGGAGGCGCCGAGGTCGACGCCGTCGTGCAGCTTGCGGATGCCAGTCACCGGGTGGACACGCATCCCGAACGCCGACATGACCGGCCCACCGACGGGCCGGGCGAGGTCGCCGAGCGAGCCGAGGGCGCCGGCCGGGGGCCGGGGGAGTCGGGCGTCAGGGTCCACGAGCACGAACCGCGACTCGCCGGTGAGCCGATCGCGCGGGTCGAGGTAGCGCTCGCCCTGCAGTCGCCCGAGGTGCAGGCACGCGCTCGCGCAGTGCGTCCCACCCGGCGCGAGTCGACCCAGGACCTCGCCGGGCTCGACCGCGTCGCCACGCTCGACCGTGCGCCGCTCCACCGGTTGGTAGGTGGAGCGCTCGCCCCCGTGGTCGACGGTCACCACGCCCACGCCGGCCACCGTCCCCGAGAAGCTGACCCGGCCGGCCGCCACGGCACGCACGGGCTCGCCCGGGGAGCCGGGCAGGTCGATCCCGCGATGCCCCGCACCGTAGGGGGTGTCGGGCGGGTCGAAGTCGGTGCCCACCACCCGCTGGCCGAGCGGCCACGACCACGACGGGCCGTCGTCCGAGGCCCGCGCCACACCGGTCGCCGTCGACAGCAGGATCGCGGCGGCAGCGCCGAGGGCGAGGAGGAGGCGAGGGTGGGGGGAGCGGGCCGGCATGACTCGAGCGAACCCCGTCGGCGCTCGTCGCGGCAGGCCCTCGTCGCGACCTGTGGACACGGGACGTCCGCAGGTGCCCACGGCGCCGGGTCTGTGGATTTCTCGTTCTCCCGCCCGGTGTCCTAGACTGACCCCATCACGTCCTCGGACGTGAAATTCGCACGCCCGTCTCCGTCGTGACGTCGCTCGTCGACCGAACGCCGGGCGCGATCCTGGTCCTGCTCGCAGGTTGGTTCGCGTGGCACGGGAGTCAGGGCACCGCCGACCGGCGGTGCATCAACCAGGAACGGACCACCCGCCGCAGGGCCGGTGCGTCCAGAGGAGGAATCGACCATGGCGGTCGTCACCATGCGAGAGCTGCTCGAGAGCGGGGTCCACTTCGGGCACCAGACCCGTCGTTGGAACCCGAAGATGAAGCGCTTCATCTTCACCGAGCGCAACGGCATCTACATCATCGACCTGCAGCAGTCGCTGGCCTACATCGATGCCGGCTACGAGTTCGTCAAGAACACCGTCGCCCGCGGCGGCACGATCCTGTTCGTCGGCACCAAGCGCCAGGCGCAGGAGCCGGTCGAGGAGCAGGCCAAGCGCGTCGGCATGCCCTTCGTCAACCAGCGCTGGCTCGGCGGCATGCTCACCAACTTCCAGACGATGCACCAGCGGCTCCAGCGCATGAAGGAGCTCGAGGAGATCGACTTCGACGACGTGGCCGGTTCGGGTCGCACGAAGAAGGAGCTCCTCCAGATGCGTCGCGAGTACGACAAGCTGAACCGCACCCTCGGCGGCGTCCGCGACATGGCCCGCACCCCGTCCGCGGTCTGGATCGTCGACACCAAGAAGGAGCACCTCGCGGTCGACGAGTGCAAGAAGCTCGGCATCCCGATCGTCGCGATCCTCGACACCAACTGCGACCCCGACGACGTCAACTACCCGATCCCGGGCAACGACGACGCCATCCGCTCGGTCAGCGTGCTGACCCGCGTGGTCGCCGACGCCGTCGCCGAGGGCCTGCTGCAGCGCGGCGGCGCCAAGACGGGCAACGAGGAGGCCGGCGCCGAGCTCGGTGGCGACGAGCCCCTGGCCGAGTGGGAGCGCGAGCTGCTCGAGAAGAAGGACGAGTCCGCTGCCCCCGCCGCCGAGGCCCCGGCTGCCGAGTCCACCGAGGCGCCCGCCGCCGAGGCTCCGGCTGCCGAGACGACCGAGGCTCCGGCTGCCGAGGCCCCCGCTGCCGAGGCCACCGAGGCTCCCGCCGAGAAGTGATCCCTGGTCGGGTGCCGGGCCATCCCCGGCACCCGACCCCACCACCTGCCACCACCACGATCAGGGAAGAGACCACGCATATGGCCATTGCTGCCGCAGACGTGAAGAAGCTCCGCGACGCCACGGGCGCCGGGATGATGGACGCCAAGAAGGCCCTCACCGAGGCCGACGGCGACTTCGACAAGGCCGTCGAGATCCTGCGGATCTCCGGTGCGGCCAAGGCCGCCAAGCGCGGCGCCGAGCGCGAGGCCTCGTCCGGCCTCGTCGCCAACACCGGCACCGCCATCGTCGAGCTCAACTCCGAGACCGACTTCGTCGCCAAGAACGAGCAGTTCATCGAGCTCGCCGAGCGCCTGGCCGCCGCGGCCGACGCCAGCAAGCCCGAGAGCGCCGAGGCCTTCGCCAAGACGACCCTCGACGACGGCAAGACCGTCGAGGAGACCGTCAGCGCCCTCGCCGCCGTCATCGGCGAGAAGATCGAGCTCGGCCGCGTGGCCGCGTTCGACGGCCAGGTCGCCGTCTACCTCCACCGTCGTGCCAGCGACCTCCCGCCGGCCGTCGGCGTGCTCGTCGAGTACACCGGCGACGACCTCGACGCCGCCCGCGGCGCCGCCATGCAGATCGCGGCCATGCGTCCGCGCTACCTCACCCGTGAGGACGTGCCCGCCGACATCGTCGCCAAGGAGCGCGAGATCGCCGAGGCCACGGCCCGCGAGGAGGGCAAGCCCGAGCAGGCGATCGAGAAGATCACCGAGGGTCGCGTCAACGGCTTCTTCAAGGACGTCGTGCTGCTCGACCAGCCGTCCGTCACCGACAACAAGAAGACGGTCAAGGCCGTGCTCGACGCCGCCGGCGTGACCATCACGCGCTTCGCGCACATCGAGATCGGCGCCTGAGCGCAGGAGTCGACCCACGCACGACCACAGGAAGGACCGGAGCATCGTGAGCATCCACCAGACGAACGGTGACCCGGCCGACCCCCGTGGCGTGCACGGCAGCACGGAGCTGTCGACGGCGGACGCCGGGACCCCAGGTCCCGGCGTCCGTCGCGTGCTGCTGAAGCTGTCCGGCGAGGTCTTCGGCGGCGGGAGCATCGGCATCGACCCCGACGTCGTCAACGCCATCGCCCGCCAGGTCGCCGAGGCCGTCCGCGAGGGCGCCCAGGTGGCGATCGTCGTGGGCGGCGGCAACTTCTTCCGCGGCGCCGAGCTCAGCCAGCGCGGCATGGAGCGGTCCCGCGCCGACTACATCGGCATGCTCGGCACCGTCATGAACAGCCTCGCCCTGCAGGACTTCATCGAGAAGCAGGGCATCGACACCCGGGTGCAGTCGGCCATCACCATGGGGCAGGTCGCCGAGCCGTACATCCCCCGGCGCGCCATCCGGCACCTCGAGAAGGGCCGCGTCGTGATCTTCGGCGCCGGTGCGGGCATGCCCTACTTCAGCACCGACACCGTCTCGGCCCAGCGTGCGCTCGAGATCAAGGCCGACGCGGTGCTCATGAGCAAGAGCGGCGTCGACGGGGTCTACTCCGCCGACCCGCGCACCGACGCATCGGCGCGACGCTTCGAGGAGATCACCTTCGCCGAGGCCCTGCGCCTCGGCCTCAAGGTGGTCGACGCGGCCGCGTTCGCGCTGTGCATGGAGAACGACCTGCCCATGATCGTGTTCGGCATGGAGGGCGAGGGCAACATCGCCCGCGTCCTGCGTGGTGAGAGGATCGGGACGCTGGTCCACGGTGGGACCGGACCACTCAACGGGACGACTACAGGAGACGCATCGTGATCGACCAGACCCTGCGCGAGGCCGGCAGCAAGATGGACAAGGCCGTCGAGCACACCCGCGAGGAGTTCGCCGCGATCCGCACCGGTCGTGCGCACCCGGCGATGTTCGCCCAGATCACGGCCGAGTACTACGGCACCCCCACGCCGCTGCAGCAGCTGGCGGGCTTCCAGGTGCCGGAGCCTCGCACGGTCATCATCAGCCCCTACGACCAGGGCGCGAAGAGTGCGATCGAGAAGGCCATCCGCGAGTCCGACCTCGGCGTCAACCCGTCCGACGACGGCAAGGTGCTGCGCGTGACCCTGCCCGAGCTCACCGAGGAGCGGCGCAAGGAGTACATCAAGCTCGCGCGCTCCAAGGCCGAGGAGGGCCGGGTGGCCGTGCGCGGTGTCCGCCGCAGCGCCAAGCAGGCCATGGACAAGGCCGAGAAGGACTCCGAGATCAGCCAGGACGACAACACCGGCGCCGAGAAGCGGCTCGACGGGCTGACCAAGCAGCACGTGGACCAGATCGACGAGATGCTCAAGAACAAGGAAGCCGAGCTCCTTGAGGTCTGAGGAGCCCGCCCCCACGGACGGACCCCTGGACGAGCCCGACCCCGCGGTGGCGCAGAAGAAGAGCCGCGCCGGGCGCAACCTGCCGGCGGCCATCGCCGTCGGTGCCGCGCTCGGCGGCACGGTCGTGGCGTCGCTGTTCCTCTTCAAGGACCTGTTCGTCGCCGTCGTCGTGCTCGCGCTCGGCGTCGGTCTGTGGGAGCTGGCCAGGGCCCTCGGCAAGGCCGGGATCACCGTCCCGTTCCTGCCCGTGCTCACCGGCGGCACCCTCATGCTGCTCGGCGCCTACTACGGCGGCATGGAGACCGCGGCCGTCGCGATGGCCCTCACCGTCATCGGCACCCTCGTGTGGCGACTCTCCGACGGCGCCGACGGCTTCGTGCGCGACGCGAGTGCCGGCCTGTTCTGCCTGTCCTACCTGCACCTCATGGGCGTCTTCGTCATGCTCATGCTCGTCGAGGACGACGGACCCTGGCGCATCGTCGCGTTCATCGTGGCCACGGTCGCCTCCGACATCGGCGGCTACATCGCCGGCGTCCTGTTCGGCAAGCACCCCATGGCCCCGACCATCAGCCCCAAGAAGTCCTGGGAGGGCTTCACCGGCTCGCTCGTCTTCGGCATCGGTGCGGGCATCGGCACCGTGGTGCTGGGGCTGGACGGCGACTGGTGGGTCGGCGTCCTGCTCGGCGTCGCCGGCGTCGTCATGGCCACGCTCGGTGACCTGTCGGAGTCCCTGGTCAAGCGCGACCTCGGCATCAAGGACATGGGCGACCTGCTCCCCGGCCACGGAGGTCTCATGGACCGTCTGGACTCCCTGATCGCCGTCGCCCCCGTCGCGTGGCTGATCCTGCACTACCTGGTCACGCCTGCCTGACCGACGCCCGGCCGGGCAACCGGGTCGGTGCCGTCACGGCCGTGAAACAGCCATGAGGCAGGCTTGCGCCATGTCGATCAAGGTCTCGCTCCGCCACCGCACGACCTACCGCTTCGACCGCCCTGTCGCCCTGGGCCCGCACGTCGTGCGGCTGCGTCCCGCGCCGCACAGCCGCACGCCCATCGACGCCTACGCGATGAAGGTCTCGCCGGGCGAGCACTTCGTCAACTGGCAGCAGGATCCCTTCGGCAACTGGCAGGCGCGGCTCGTGTTCCCCGAGAAGGTCACCGAGCTGGACATCGACGTCTCGCTCGTCGCCGACCTCATGGTGATCAACCCGTTCGACTTCTTCGTCGAGGAGTACGCCGAGACCTTCCCGTTCACGTACGAGCCCCAGCTGGCGGCCGACCTCGCGCCCTACCTGCGTCCGGTCGGGGAGAGCGAGGCCGACGCCGGTCCCGGACCGGTCGTCTCCCAGTGGCGCGACACCCTCCCGGACCTCCCGGACGACGGCGTGCCGCTCGTGCAGTTCCTCGCCGGGCTCAACGACGCCGTCCACCGCGACGTCGCCTACACCGTGCGCATGGAGCCAGGGGTGCAGACGCCCGACGAGACGCTCACGCGCGCGATCGGCTCGTGCCGTGACAGTGCCTGGCTCCTCGTGTCGTTGCTGCGCCAGTACGGGCTCGCTGCGCGGTTCGTGTCGGGCTACCTCGTGCAGCTGGCCCCGGACCCGCTGGTCGCGGCGCAGGCCCTCGACGGGCCGGCGGGTGCCACCGAGGACTTCACCGACCTGCACGCGTGGGCCGAGGTCTTCGTGCCGGGCGCCGGCTGGGTCGGCCTGGACCCGACGTCGGCGCTGTTCGCGGGGGAGGGCCACATCCCGCTCTCGGCCACGCCCCACCCGTCGTCGGCCGCCCCCATCACGGGTGCGTTGGAGCCGGCCGAGGTGGAGTTCTCGTTCGTCAACGAGGTGACCCGCGTCCACGAGGACCCCCGGGTCACGCTCCCGTACACCGACGCCCAGTGGCAGCGCGTCGACGCGGTGGGGGCCGACGTCGACGCCCGGCTCGACGCCGGCGAGGTGGGCCTCACGATGGGCGGCGAGCCCACCTTCGTGAGCGTCGACGACATGACCTCGGCGCAGTGGAACACCGACGCCGACGGTGACGAGAAGCGCGCCCTCGCCACCGAGCTCGCCGAGCGTCTGCGCCAGGTGTACGCCGCCGGTGGGCTCGTGCACCGCGGGCAGGGCAAGTGGTACCCGGGCGAACCCCTGCCGCGCTGGCAGATCTCGATGCAGTGGCGAACCGACGGTGAGCCGTTGTGGAGCGAGCCGGACCTGCTGTGCGACCCGTGGGCCGAGAACGAGGCCGTCGAGCACGGCACGGCCGAGCGGCTGGCGCGCGAGGTCGCGCGCTCGCTCGGGCTCCCGGCCGAGCAGGTGCTGCCGGCGTGGGAGGACCCGTTCGCCGTGCTCGCGCACGACGTGTCGCGTCCCGATGGCCCCCGCCCGGCATCCGTCGGTCCCCACGGGGCGGAGCAGGTCCCCGACGTCGCCCTCGTGGCCGAGCTCGACGCAGCCGTGGAGCGTCCGACCGGGTGGGTGCTGCCGCTGGCCACGGGGGAGACGTGGCGCAGCCCTGCGTGGCGCTTCCGGCGTGGTCGGCTCGTGCTGCTGCCCGGCGACTCCGCCGTCGGCCTGCGCCTGCCGCTGGACTCGATCACGTGGACCGACCCCGAGGCGTCGGGCGATCCGTCCTACCTCGAGGCCGGACCGACCCTCGTGCCCGGCGTGCCCGACGTCGTGGTCGTCGATCCCGACGAGCAGCCCACCACGGCGCTCGCCTTCGAGGTCCGTCCCGGCAGCGAGGACGGGGCCGAGGTCCTGCACGTCTTCCTGCCACCCACCGAGCGGCTGGAGGACTACGCCGACCTGCTGCACGTGGTCGAGGCCGCCGCCGTCGCCGTCGGGACACCGGTCGTGGTCGAGGGCTACGGCCCGCCGCCGGATCCTCGCCTGACCCAGCTGAGCGTCACCCCCGACCCGGGTGTCATCGAGGTCAACGTGCACCCGACCCGCTCGTGGGCCGAGCTGAGCGCGCTGACCGACACGCTGTACGACGCCGCCCGGCGCACCCGCCTCGCGACGGAGAAGTTCGACCTCGACGGCCAGCACACCGGCACCGGCGGCGGCAACCACATCACGCTCGGCGGCACGACCCCGGCGCACTCGCCCCTCCTGCGTCGTCCCGACCTCCTCGTGAGCCTGCTGACCCACTGGCAGCGACACCCGTCGCTGTCCTACCTGTTCTCGGGGCGGTTCATCGGTCCGACGAGCCAGGCGCCGCGCTTCGACGAGGGTCGTCCCGAGGCGGTCTACGAGATGGAGATCGCGATCTCCGAGGTGCACCGCCTGGCCGCCGAGGCGGCGGAGAAGGACGAGCCCGTGCGCCCGTGGCTCGTCGACCGCGCCCTGCGGCACCTGCTCACCGACCTCACCGGCAACACCCACCGCGCGGAGTTCTGCATCGACAAGCTGTACAGCCCCGACTCGTCGCGCGGCCGCCTGGGGCTGCTCGAGCTGCGCGGCTTCGAGATGCCTCCGCACCCGCAGATGGCGCTCGTGCAGGCCCTGCTCGTGCGGGCCCTCGTGGCGCGGTTCTGGGAGTCGCCCAGCACCGATCCGCTCGTGCGATGGGGCTCGGCCCTGCACGAGGACTTCCTGCTGCCCCAGGGAGCGATCCGCGACGTCGACGCCGTGGTGGGCGACCTGCAGGCCCACGGGATCGCGTTCGAGCGGTCCTGGCTCGACCCCTTCGTGGAGTTCCGCTTCCCGCGGATCGGCCTCACCCAGGTGGCCACGCCCGCCGGCCCGGTCGAGCTGGAGCTGCGCAGCGCCATCGAGCCGTGGCACGTGCTGGGCGAGGAGGCCACGGGCGGAGGGACGTCGCGGTACGTCGACTCCTCCCTGGAGCGGCTGCAGGTGACGGTTCGCGGCATCTCGCGGTCGAGCCACCTCGTCACGTGCCAGGGTGTTCCCGTGCCCCTCACCCCGACCGGCGTGCCCGGCGAGTACTACGCGGGCGTCCGTTACCGGGCGTGGCAGCCGTGGTCGGCGCTGCACCCCTCGATCCCGGTGCACTCCCCGTTGCACGTCGAGGTCGTCGACGTCGCGTCCGGCCTCGCGCTCGGCGGCTGCACCTACCACGTGGTGCACCCGGGTGGCCGTGCCTACGACCACCCGCCGGTCAACGCCCAGGAGGCCGAGGCGCGTCGGTCGAGCCGGTTCGTCACCCAGCCGGCCGGCACCGGCCCGGTCGACGTCGGCGCGCTCGTCGAGGCGGGTCGTCGCGCCCACAGCGACGAGTACCCCCACACGCTCGACCTGCGCCGGGTGCCCCCGGCGGGGGCGCCGGGCCCTGGGCGGCCGACGACCCCGGCGGGGGCGCCGGGCCCTGGGCGGCTGACGACATCGCCATGACGGTCCTGCGCGACTACGCCTCGGCAGTCGGCCAACCGACCCTGGACGCCGCCCCCGGTCGCTATGACGAGGTCGTCGACGCCGACGGCGCCCTGCGGCCCGCCTGGCGGAGCATCGCCGCAAGCGCCCTCGAGATCACCGGTCCCCAGCTGCGCCGGGTGCACCGCGACATCGACCGGTTCCTCGGTGACGACGGGGTCACCTACCGCCGACCGGGGAAGCCCCGCGCGACCTGGCGGCTCGATCCGCTCCCGATCGTGCTCTCGCCCCAGGACTGGGCCCCGCTGGAGGTCGGGCTCGCGCAACGGGCCGAGCTGCTCAACGCGCTGCTCGCCGACCTGCACGGTCCGCAGACGGTGCTGGCCGACGGCGTGCTCCCGCCCGAGCTCGTGTACGCCCACCAGGGCTACCTGCGCGTGACCGCCCGCGCCTCCTCCACCGACGCGCGTCCGCTCCTCGTCACGGCCACCGACGTGGCCAGGACGCCTGCGGGCGAGTGGATGGTCGTCGCGGACCGCGCGCAGGCCCCGTCGGGCCTCGGGTACGCGATGGAGAACCGCCACGTCATCTCGCGGGTGCTGCCCGAGATGTACCGCGAGGCCGGGCTGCACCAGATGGGCCCGTTCCTCCAGGCGTTGCGCTCGACCCTCATGCAGGCCGCACCCGACCACGTGGCGGACCCGCGCGTCGTGGTGCTCACGCCGGGGTCGTCGTCGGAGACGGCCTTCGACCAGGCCCACCTCGCGTCGAGCCTGGGCTTCTCGCTGGTCCAGGGCAACGACCTCGTGGTGCGCTCCGGGGCGGTGTGGATGCGCGTGTTCGGTCGACTCGAGCGGGTCGACGTGATCCTGCGGCGGGTCGACGCGTCCTGGTGCGACCCGCTCGAGCTGCGTGGCGACTCCCAGCTGGGCGTGCCGGGGCTGCTGGAGGCGGTCCGACGCGGGAACGTGCGCATCGTCAACGGTCTCGGGTCCGGTCTGCTGGAGAACCCCGCCCTCCTGCCGTACATGTCGCAGCTGTGCGAGCGGCTGCTCGACGAGCCCCTCCGTCTCGCGTCGGTCCCCACCTACTGGCTGGGGGATCCCTCGTCGCTCGCGTTCGTCCGCAAGCACGTCGACGAGCTGACCGTCCGCTCCATCGACCGCAGCGTCGACGTCGAGCACCTCGGTCCCGACGACCTGCTCCGACAGGTCGAGGCCGCACCGCACCGGTTCGCCGCGCAGGAGCTGCCCGCCTGGTCCCAGGCGCCCCGGCTCACCGGGGGTGCGGTGAGGCCCCAGTCGGTGGCCCTGCGAGCGTTCACGCTGCGGTACGGCGCCTCCTACCGACCTCTGCTCGGCGGGCTCGCCTCGGTGCTGGAGGGTGGCCGCACGGTCTCGAGCAAGGACGTGTGGGTGCTCAAGGAGAGCGCGGACGACCCCGACCAGCACCTGGCCGAGGTCCTGCCCGTCACGTCGTCGAGCAACGTCACCCCGCCGGTGCCGCGCGTGCTGGAGGACCTGTTCTGGTTCGGTCGGTACGCCGAGCGCGCCGAGGACACCCTGCGGCTGGTGCTGGTCGCGCACGCGCTGGCCGAGGACTACCGCAACCGGCCGTACAGCGCCGGCGGCGTCGCGCTGCGGGTGCTTCGGTCGGCGCTGCAGCAGCTGGTGCCAGGGACCTTCGACCTCACGGACCCGGCGGCCATCGACGCCGACCTGCGCTCGGTGCTGCTCGACGCGGGGCGACCGGCCTCCGTGGCGCAGTCGTTCGCCGCCTTGCGCTCGGCGGCACAGGGCGTGCGCGACCAGCTCTCCATCGACGTGTTCCGCGCCTTCGGCGCCACCGAGCGCGCCGCCGGGATGCTGGACGTCAACGACCACAGCCTGCAGGTCACGGAGAGCGCCGAGCGCATGCTCACGGGTCTGCTCGCCCTGCACGGCGCCACGGCGAACATGGTCCACGACGACGGCTGGCAGGTGCTCGAGGCGGGACGTTCCCTCGAGCGGTGCCTGCAGGTGGTCGCGCTGCTGCGTCGCTCGGTCACCGTGCGCCGCGGCATCGATGTCGACCGTCACCTGCACCAGGCGGTGCTGACGGCCACCGAGAGCGCCGTGACCCATCGTCGTCGCTACCGCGGGTTCGTGCGGGTCACCACCCTCGTCGAGCTGCTGCTCGCCGACCCGGGCAACCCGCGGTCCCTGCGCTTCAACCTCGAGGCGCTGCGGCGGCACGTCGCGGCGCTGCCCGCCTCGACGGGATCGACCCGTCCCGAGCGGCTCCTCGACGACCTCGCCGAGGAGCTCGACCGCGTCGACACGGCGGCGCTCGTGCCCATCGAGGGGGAGGCGCGGCCGAACCTGGAGCGGCACCTGGACACCGTCGCCGTGCACCTGTCGCGCTTCGCGGAGGCGTTCGAGGCCATGCACCTGGCCGCGGCCCCGGCCCCGCGGTCGTTCGGCCTGGCGGGACGGGGGCCGGCATGAGGCTCGACGTCACCCACCGCACCACCTACACCTACGACGACGACGTGACCGGCAGCTACGGCATCGGCTACCTGACCCCCCGCGAGCTGCCCTGGCAGCGCATCGAGCAGCACGAGGTCGTCGTCGACCCCACGCCGCTGGACCTCGCCACGGACGTCGACCACTACGGCAACACCGCCACGTTCTTCCAGCTCGACGAGGCCCATCGTGACCTCGCGGTGGTGGCGCGCAGCGTGGTGGAGGTCGACGTCCCGGTGATGGACCCCGTCGCGCTGGCCGTGCCGTGGGAGCAGGCGCGGCCGACCGAGCGCCGTGACGTGCCGGACGCCTGGCGGGCGATCGACCTCGCGCTCGCGTCGCCCTCGATCGACCATCCTGCTGCGGCCCACGCCTACGCGGCCGAGTCGCTGCGTCCCGGGCGGCCGCTGGGGGAGGCGGCACTGGAGCTGATGCACCGGATCTACGCGGACTTCGCGTACGAGCAGGGTGCGACGACCGTGACGACGACGATCTCGGACGTCCTGGAGGCCCGCGCAGGGGTGTGCCAGGACTTCGCGCAGCTGACCCTCGCGTGCCTGCGGTCGCACGGGCTCGCCGCCCGGTACGTGAGCGGCTACCTGGCGACCGAGCCGCCGCCGGGCAAGGAGCGGGTCCTGGGCGCCGACGCCACGCACGCGTGGGCCGCGGTGTGGGTGCCGGGCGGCGGCTGGCTCGCCCTCGACCCCACCAACGACCAGGCCGCCAACGAGCGGTACGTGACCGTCGCGTGGGGTCGCGAGTACGCCGACGTCCCGCCGCTGAAGGGCGTCATCTTCACGGAGGCGAAGACGTCGACGCTCAGCGTGGCCGTCGACGTCGTGCCGGTCTGAGATCACACCGGCCCGAGGTGCGCCGGGGGGCCGCGGCCCGGATGATGGGGCCGGTGAAGGCCTTCTCCTGCCGTGTGTGCGGCAACCCTCTGTTCTTCGAGAACTCCGTGTGCGTCTCGTGCGGGACCGCGCTCGGCTACTCCCGCGTCGAGCACGAGATCGTGCCCGTCGACGAGGACGGTCGCCACGTCGACGCCGAGGGTCTCGTGTGGCACGTGTGCGTGAACCTCAACCTCTCCGGCTGCACGTGGCTGGCGCGACTCGAGGGCGGTCAGTGCTTCAGCTGCGACCTGACGCGCACGCGACCGTCCGACGACGACCTCGAGGGGCTCTCGCAGTACCCGGTGGCCGAGGCCGCGAAGCGTCGCCTCGTGGTGGAGCTCGACGCGCGCGGCCTGCCCATCACCACGCGCGACGAGGACCCCGAGCAGGGCCTGTGCTTCGACATGCTGTCCAGCGTCGAGGAGAACGTGGTCATCGGCCACGCCGACGGCGTCATCACGATCGACCTCGCCGAGGGGGACGACGCGCACCGCAAGAAGGTGCAGGCCGAGCTGGCCGAGCCGTACCGCACGATGCTGGGGCACCTGCGGCACGAGGTGGGGCACTACTTCGAGTCCGTGCTGGTCCGTGGCGACGAACGCATGACCGCGTGCCGAGAGCTGTTCGGTGACGAGTCGAAGGACTACCAGGCCGAGATCGACCGCCACTACGCCGAGGGCCCGCCCGAGGACTGGCAGGAGTCCTACATCAGCACCTACGCGACGATGCACCCGTTCGAGGACTTCGCCGAGACCTTCGCGCACTGGATGCACATCAGCGACACCGTCGAGACCGCCCGCGCCTACGGGCTGACGACGGTCGACCCGACGGCGTTCAGCCTGTTCAGCGACCTGGTCCGGGGCGTCTGGGTGCCCCTGTCGACGGCGCTGAACCAGATCAACCGGGCGATGGGTGCCGACGACCTCTATCCCTTCGTGATCCCGGAGCCGGTGCTCACGAAGCTCGACTTCGTGGCCGATCTCGCCAAGGACCCCGTGCCCGCCGCCTGACCCGCGTCGCCGCGCCCCGTCCGACGTTTCGACACGGCTGGGGTCGGCCTGGGAGGATGGGCCGGTGAGCGAGCCCATCAAGACCCTGCCGCTCGTCCTCGAGCCTCCCCGTGGCCGCGGCAAGCCGCCGCGGCACCTCGCCGACTTCTCGGCCGAGGAGCGCAAGGCCGCGGCCGAGGAGCTCGGGCTGCCCGCGTACCGCGTCAAGCAGGTCGCGCACCACTACTTCGCCCGGCTGCAGCGCGACCCCGAGGCCATGACCGACCTCCCCGCCGCGCAGCGTGACGCGATCGCCGAGGCCCTGCTGCCGCCGCTGCTCACCCCGGTGCGCACGCAGGAGGCTGACAAGGGCGCGACCCGCAAGACGCTGTGGCGCCTGTTCGACGGTGCCCTCGTCGAGTCCGTGCTCATGCGGTACAGCGAGCGGGCGACCGTCTGCGTCTCCAGCCAGGCCGGCTGCGGCATGGCCTGCCCGTTCTGCGCCACCGGCCAGGGCGGGCTCCAGCGCAACATGAGCACCGCCGAGATCGTCGACCAGGTCGTCGACGCCGCGGCCGCGATGGCGAACGGGCTCGTGGCGGGCGGCCCCGGCCGTCTCTCCAACGTCGTGTTCATGGGCATGGGGGAGCCGCTCGCCAACTACAAGGCCCTGGTCGGTGCGGTGCGACGCATGACGTCGTCCGCCCCCGACGGCCTCGGCATGTCGGCCCGCAACATCACCGTGAGCACCGTCGGCCTCGCCCCGCGCATGCGCCAGCTGGCCGACGAGGGCGTGCCGGTCACGCTCGCGCTCTCGCTGCACGCACCCGACGACGAGCTGCGCGACGAGCTGGTGCCGATCAACACGCGGCACAGCGTCGACGACGCGGTCTCGGCGGCGCGCTACTTCTTCGACGTGACCGGACGCCGGGTGTCCATCGAGTACGCCATGATGCGCGACATCAACGACCAGGCGTGGCGCGCGGACAAGCTGGCCGACGTCCTCATCGCCCACGGTGGCCGCGCCTGGGTGCACGTGAACCTCATCCCGCTCAACGAGGTCCCCAGCTCGCAGTTCACCCGCTCCCGCGACGAGGACATGGACGAGTTCGTCCGTCGTCTCGACGCCCGGGGCATCAGCACCACCATCCGTGACACCCGCGGCGACGAGATCGACGCCGCCTGCGGCCAGCTCGCCGCCACCGGCGACTGACTCCTGCGGCTCAGGCCAGCGGGTTCGGCAGCACCAGCTCGGTGTTGCGGTCGGCGGCCTTGCCCTCGTAGCCGGCGGTGCGCTGCTGGGGGTCGTTGGCAGCGAGCTCGCGCGAGAGGGACGCCAGCTCGACGGTGCTCGCGAGCCCGGAGTGCTGCTCGGCTCCGGCGTGGTCGACCATCGTCGTGAAGATCGAGAGCGTGCCGTCGCGGTTGTCGACGAGCTCCACGAGTCGCGACTGCTGCGGGAAGTCGACGTGCGAGGCGCAGCTCATCTCGTAGAACCCGCCCGAGCCGTCGGGGCGGGCGTGCGCCGTGATCGCGTTCTTGTGCGTGTGCCCGTTCACCCACGCCACCACGTTCGGGTGCGCCAGCAAGGTCGAGACGACGGCCGGACCGAGCACGCGGACCTGCGCGTCGCCGCCCGTGAGCACGAGCGGGTTGGTCATCGTGGCCGACGTGTGGTGGCTGAAGACCATGACGTACCGGTCGGTCGATGCCGTGAGCACCTGCTCCAGCCACGCCGCCTGCGCCGCGTCGATGGAGCCGTCGGCGTACCCGTTGGGGTTCACGGTGTCGAGCACGACGCAACGGAGGGAGCCCTGGTCGAACGTGTAGTACGCCGTGCCCTTCGACCGGTTCTCCGCCGTGAAGCCGTGGCCCACCGGGGCGCCGCTGGTCCGGAAGTGCTCGTCCACGACCTGCTTGCGGGTCAGCGAGCGGCGCGCCGGGTCGGCTGACACCAGGCGTGCCGACAGCAACGACAGGGCTCCAAGCAGCGGCGTGGCGTTCGCGGTACGGAGCGCGTCGAGGACGTCGGCCTGGGACAGCCCGGGCGGCAGGCTGGTCGCCTTGAGCGGGCCGGTGCCGACCAGGCCGAGGGGCAGGGTCTGCGGGAAGTTGCCCTGCACGAGGCCGTCGTGGTTGCCGAACACCGAGTACCAGGGCATCGAGAGACCCTCGGGGGTGAAGGGCCGGCGCGCGGCGTCGAGCAGGCCGTTCTTCGCCGGGAACCCGTAGCGCGAGCGGTACTGGTCGTTCTTCCCGCCCTCGGGGTGCCAGTAGTGCGTGTCGGACGTGCCGCTGTCGTGCACGCCCTCCCACCGGTTCGGGTTGCCCGAGTCGGGCCGGACCGGCCGGCCGCCGTCGAGGACGTCGATGTTCCAGCGGACCTCGTTGTACTGGCAGTTGTCGGAGTTGTCGCCGGTCTGGATCGCGAACGCCAGCGGGCTGCCGGTGACCGGTCCCGCGGTCACGTCGTTGACGGCGCGGACCATCGCGTCGCTCGTCTGGGCCGTGAGCATCTCCTGGGGCCGGTAGCTCGACGTGAGGAGCCCGCCGAGCGTGGGGTCTCCGGGGGAGTAGGCGTCGTCGAGACGGTCGAGGTACTCCACGCGCATCGGGGACTGCGCGTCGATCACGTGCACGTCGGTGAGGTGGACGAACGAGACCACGGCCTGGCGGCCGGTGGCCCGCGCGTCGCCCGGGGTCGCCCCGAGATCGGCCCGGACGACGTGCGGCTCCCCATCAGCCGTCACCAGACGCGCGTACCCACCGGGGCCGGGGGTGCCGCGCACGAGGCGTCCCGCCAGCGTGGTGCCCGCCGACGAGGCCGGCGACACCGCCGCCCGCGAGATCGACGGCAGGCCGACCACGGCCGCCGTGCCGAGCAGGGTTCCGGAGCGCAGCAGGGCGCGACGAGTGACCGTCATGTCCCCATCAACGACGCGATGTGCTCCAGGTCACGTCGGACAGGTCGTGCGGAGCGACGCCGGCGCGGTCGGTAGCGTGGCCGCGAGCCGACCGAAGGAGCACCATGCTGGGAGTCCACCGCGACGGCGACGTCGTCGTCCTGGAGCTGCAGCGCGAAGAGCGTCGCAACGCCCTGAACCTCGACCTGTGCCGCGCGATCGACGAGGCGGCACGCGACGCCGTCGGTGACGGACCGGCGGCCGGGGGAGCCCGGGCGATCGTCATCACCGGTCAGGGCACCGCGTTCTGCTCCGGCGCCGACCTCGGTGGCGTGTACGGGGACGAGTTCCTGGAGGCGCTGTACGGCATGCTGCACGGCCTGGCGCTGCTGCCGGTCCCCATCGTCGCCGCCGTCAACGGGCCCGCCATCGGCGCGGGGACGCAGCTGGCCATCGCGTGCGACCTGCGCGTGGGTGACGACACCGCGCGGTTCGGCGTGCCGACCGCGCGCAACGGCATGGCGGTGGACGCCTGGACCATCCGCACGCTCGCGGCGCTCTCCGGCACAGGTCCGGCGCGTCGGATGATGCTCGCCGGCGAGCTGATCGACCGCGACGAGGCCCTGTCCCACGGGCTGGTCGACCGGGCCGGGACCCTCGACGACGCGTTGGCCTGGGCGCACGAGATCGCCACGCTGGCGCCGCTCACGCTCGCCCACAACAAGCTCGTGCTCAACGGCACCCATCACGACGATGCGGCGATCGAGCAGAGCTTCCGCGACGTGTGGGCCAGCGACGACGTGCGTGAAGCCGCCCAGGCGCGTGCCGAGAAGCGCACGCCCGTGTTCCGGGGACGCTGATGGCCAGCCTCGGCTTCGACCTGCTGGACCGTCACGTCGTCAGCGGCGGTGCGGACGACCCGGCAGCCGGGCGTCTCACCTTCGCCCGGCTCCTGGAGCGGTCCGCCTCGCTCGCGTCCGGACTCGGCATGCTCGGCGTCCGTCCGGGTGACGAGGTGGGCGTCCAGGTCGACGACGTCGACCGGGTCCTCGTCGTGTGCGCCTGCATCCGCATCGGGGCCCTGCCCGCTCCCGACGGCGTGGTGGTCGTGGTCCCCTCCGACGACGGACCCGTGGTGCGGGTCGGCGACGACGTGCACCCGCTCGACCTGGTCCGGCAGGCCGGGTCGGGTGATGCCGCGATGGCCCTGGCCGACGACACCGCGGGCTACCGCGACGCGGTCTTGCGGCACGCGGCCGACGTCGTCGAGCCGCTGCTGGAGCGCCGCCCCGTCCTCTGAGCGGGCCGCCGCCTGCTGCTGCGTTGCTTCGGCTGGGCGTTCGCTCACTGCTGCGTCGCTCCTGGTGGGCGTTCGCTCGATGCTGCGTCGCTGTGGCTTCGCGTTCTCCTGCGGCTGCGTCGCTGTGGCTGCGAGTCGACCTGCTCTCCGAAAAGGGCCTCGACCGGAGCGGGGGGTCTGGTCTCGGGTGGGTCTGCGGGGCGCGGCCACGATTCTTCATCTGTGCGTGATCCGCGCACGATGCTTCCTTCGCGTGGACCGTGCCTCGCGAAGGAAGCATCGTGGCGACGAAATGGCGCCCTGGAGGGCAGTGATTCTCCTTCTGCGTGGAACGGTCCACGAGAAGGGAGAATCCCTGCCCAACCGTCGTGCACCATCGCCCCGCGGACGCAGGATTCTGCCTTCACGTGCGGAAGCCCGAACGATGCTGCGTTGGTGACGGGATCCCGTAGCGAACGCAGCATCCTTCGCCCTCTCACGCACGAACGCAGAATCTTGCGTCACCCCGAGCCACGCTCCGAGGGCCCGACCGAGCCCGGACCCCGCCGCCGGTCGAGGCCCTTTCGGAGCGCAGGTCGACTCGCAGCCACAGCGACGCAGCAGCAAGGCACGACCAGACCACAGCGACTCAGCAGCGCGTGCAGGCCCAGCGGAGGCGACGGGTCGTCCACATCCCGTCGAGACGACCGACAGGGGAAGGCTCAGGAGCCCTCGACGTCGAGTCCGGCCCAGGTGGCCACGCGGTCCCAGACGCGGCGCCGAAGAGCCGGGTCCTCCTTCGGCCACGGGGCGTAGTGCGGCGAGCGACGTCGGCGGTCGCACCAGAACCCGTCCTGCCCGGTCCGTGACGTGGGCACCGCGGCCAGCCAGACCATGGTGTCGGCCCCCTCGGCGGCCGTGCGGAGCACCGGACCCAGGACCTTGGCGAAGCCGGGCAGGGAGTCGGTGATGCCGGGCGTCTGCGCCCAGCCGGGGTGCATCGAGTGGCTCGGCAGCTGCGGGTGCCGCTGGGCGAGCAGCTCGGCCACCACGACCTGCAGCCGCTTCGTGCGGGCGTAGGCACGCACGCCGTCGTAGGTGCCCTCGCGGTACTGCAGGTCGTCCACGAGTGCCTCCGTGAGCGGGGCGGTGTACATGCCGCCCGACGAGACCCACACGACCCGCCCGTCGTCGGCCGCCCCGAGCAGCGGGCGGACGAGCTCGGTGAGCAGGAGCGGGCCGAGCACGTGCGTGGCGAGCGTCAGCTCGTGACCCTGTGCCGACTCCGTGCGCTCGGTCGGCATGACGCCGGCGTCGTGCACGATCGCGTGCAGCGCGCCGAGGTCGGCCCGAAGACGCTCCGCGTAGCGGCGCACGTCGTTTAGATCGCTGACGTCGCACACCTCCTCGCGGAGCTCGGCCGACGGTAGCGAGCGGCGGATCTCGCCGGCGGCGTCGGCCAGGCGGTCGGCCTTGCGTCCCACCAGGTGCACGGTGGCGCCGAGCTCGGCGAGTCCCGTCGCCGCCGCGGCGCCCAGGCCACCGCTCGCTCCCGTCACGACCACGTGGCGACCTCGGAGCGAGTCGGGCTCGGGGTCGGCCGGCCACCAGCGACGACGCAGCCGCGGTCCGATGCTGGAGTACCCGGGCAGCACCGTCTTGTCGAGGATCGTGTCGGCCAGGTCGGTCAGCGTCGAGGACATGCCTCCACGCTAGAGAGGTGGATCGCTGCAGGCACCTCCAGACGACGTGCCGTGCGCTACAGGAGGCCCGCGTCGTGCATCGTGATCGCCACCTGCACCCGGTTCACGGCGTCCAGCTTGGTGAAGAGGTGGGAGATGTGCGCCTTCACGGTCGCGAGGCTGAGGTGCAGCTCCGAGGCGATCTCGGCGTTGGACGCGCCTCTCCCGATCGCCCGGGCCACGTCGCGCTCGCGGTCGGTCAGCGACGCCACCAGGACCGCGGCCCGCGTCTCGCGGCCGTCGCCCGACCCGTCCGTCACCTGCTCGATGAGTCGACGGGTGATCGCCGGCGACAGCGCGGGCTCGCCGGAGGTCACCGTGGCGATGGCCTCGACGATCTGCGCCGGCGGGGTGTCCTTCAGGAGGAACCCGTGCGCCCCTGCGGCCAGGGCCCGTACGACGTAGTCGTCGGCGTCGAAGGTGGTCAGCACCAGGACGCGCGGCGCCGAGGGCAGGGCGACGATCGCGGCGGTCGCGTCGATCCCGTCCATCACCGGCATCCGCAGGTCCATCAGCACCACGTCGACGTCGCCCTCGCGGACCCGGGCGACCGCCTCGCGGCCGTTGGACGCCTCGGCGACGACCTCGAGCTCGTCGGACCCGCCGAGCATGAGCGCCAGGCCGGCTCGCACCAGTGCGTCGTCGTCGACGAGGAGCAGCCGGGTCACGCCGGCCACGGTACCCACGCCTCGAGCACGTAGCGCTGGTCGGGCGTCACCTTCTGCGTCAGCCGACCGCCGGCGAGCTCCACCCGCTCCCGCAGGCCCACCAGGCCCAGGCCGGCCCCCGGTGGTGGCGCCGCGGTGCGGGTGGTGCCGACGCGCAGCGGGTTCGTCACCACGGCCCGC
Source organism: Aeromicrobium sp. Leaf245 (assembly GCF_942548115.1). NCBI lineage: Bacteria > Bacillati > Actinomycetota > Actinomycetes > Propionibacteriales > Nocardioidaceae > Aeromicrobium > Aeromicrobium sp. Leaf245. Next base: position 2,518,177 of record NZ_OW824151.1, on the reverse strand, counting down.
ACACCCGCTCCGCCCTCGGCCTCCACGCGCACCGTGACGGCGGTGTCGGTCGCGTGCTTGTGCGCGTTGGTGAGACCCTCCTGCACGACGCGGAAGATCGTGCGGCCCTCCGCGTCGGGAACGTCGTCGAGATCGCCGTCCACCGACAGGTCGACGCGCATCCCGGCACGCGCCCACTCCTCCACGAGGATCCGCAGGTCGCCCGCGGACGGCTGCGGCAGCTCGGGGGCCGCGTCGCCGGGACCGTCGCGGAGCACGCCGAGCACACCCCTCAGCTCGGTCATGGCCTGGTGGGCCGTCTCCTGGATCGTGCGGGCGGCCTCACGCACCTGCTCCGGCGGGAGGTCGTCCCGGTAGGCCAGCGCCCCCGCGTGCATGGTGACCAGCGAGATCCGGTGCGCGAGCACGTCGTGCATCTCCCGGGCGATGCGCGTGCGCTCGGCGCCGCGGGCCTGCGCCACCTTCGCCGCCTGCTCCGCCTCGGCGATCTCGGCCCTGGAGCGGAGCGTGGCCAGCAGCTCACGCCGCGACCCGACGTAGAGCCCCACCGCCACCATGAGGCCGATGACGACGACCACCACGGCGGCGTCGAGTCGTGGGTCGGGCCCCGGGACCGGGTTGATGGCCACCACGACCGGGATCGTCAGCGCCACCACGATCGTGACAGGGACGATCTCGCGCCAGCGTCGGCGCGTGGCCAGCGAGACGAGCGCGAGGCTCGCCGCGCCCCCGGAGCTGAACGACACGATGCTCACGACGTTGGTGACCAGCGCGGTCGCCACCGGGAAGCGGTGCCGCCACCGGAAGGTGGCCACCGTGCTCACCACCCCGATCGCGATGTCGGCAGCGAACCACCCGGGCGCGTTGGCGAGCTGCCACGGGGCGAGCTCGACCCACGACAGGCCCGTGACCGCGAGCACGAGCAGGAGTCGCCAGACCTGCCCCCATCGCGTCACGGTCGGGGGCGGGGGGCTCACCGGCGTCACGCTACCGACGTGGGTGCGGGCCGTGCCACGTCCACCCGGCCGACGAGGCTCATACTTTCGGCGACCGGATCGTGGCTGCGTGGCGGATGCCCACGACGCACCACGTCGGGCAGGCTGGGGTCATGATCCAGGTCCAGAACCTCACCAAGACGTACGCCGGCTTCACCGCCGTCGACGACGTCAGCTTCACCTGTCGCCCAGGGGCCGTCACCGGCTTCCTCGGGCCGAACGGTGCCGGCAAGTCGACGACGATGCGCATCATGACCGGCCTCACCCCGGCCTCCGTCGGCCAGGCCCTCATCGACGGCGTCGACTACCGCGACATCCCCAACCCGGGCACGCAGGTCGGCGTGCTCCTCGACGCCTCGGCGCAGCACGCCGGCCGTACCGGCCGCGAGATCCTCACCCTGTCGGCCCTGACCATGGGTCTGCCCAGCAGCCGCGTCGACGAGATGCTCGAGCTCGTCAGCCTGAGCGACACCGAGTCCAAGCGCCGGGTGAAGAACTACTCGCTCGGCATGCGCCAGCGACTCGGCATCGCCAACGCGCTGCTCGGCGATCCCAAGGTGCTCATCCTCGACGAGCCGGCCAACGGTCTCGACCCGGCCGGCATCCACTGGATGCGCAGTCTGCTGCGCCACTACGCCGACCGCGGCGGCACGGTGCTGCTGAGCTCGCACCTGCTGCACGAGATCGAGATCATCGCCGACGAGATCATCGTCATCGGCCACGGCAAGATCGTCGCCCAGGGCACGAAGGACGAGCTCATGCACCGCGCACGCGGCGGAGCGGACTCCACCTTCGTCCACTCGGTCGACGACGAGCAGCTGCAGAAGGCGCTTGTGGGCGCCGGGCAGCAGCCCACCGCCGTCCAGGGCGGCCTGCAGGTCGCCGTCGGCGCCGAGCAGGTCGGCCAGGCCGCCCTCGCGGCCGGCGTCGCCCTCGTCGAGCTCCGGCCCGCCGGAGGCGCGGGGCTCGAGGACATGTTCCTCGAGCTCACGTCCTCGACCCAGCGCGAGAAGACCACCACCGAAGGAGGCGTGGCATGAGCGCCACCACCGCAAGCCCGCTGCCCGCGTCGGTCTCCACCGACCGTCCCGGCATCCCGTTCGCCCGGCTCGTCCGGGTCGAGCTGCGCAAGATGTTCGACACCCGCGCCGGTCGCTGGCTGATGATCAGCATCGTCGTGCTGTCGCTGATCGCGGCCGTCTCGGTGATCGCGTTCGCTCCCGACAGCGTCATCTCCTACGCCGTCTTCGCGACCGCCTTCGGCGTGCCGCTCGGCATCCTCCTGCCGGTGGTGGCGATCCTGTCCGTCACGGGTGAGTGGAGCCAGCGCAGCGGCCTGACGACGTTCACGCTCGTGCCGCACCGCGGCTCGATCATCAACGCCAAGATCGTCGCCTCGGTGCTCGTCGGCATCATCTCCGTGCTGGTGGCCTTCGCGATCGGCGCGGTCGGCAACCTCGCCGGTGCCGCGATCAACGGGATCGACGCCGACTGGGACGTCACGCTCACCCAGTTCCTCACGATCCTGCTGGCCAACATCCTGGGCCTGCTGCTGGGCTTCACCCTCGGCGCACTGTTCCGGAACACGCCCGCCGCGATCGTCGGCTACTTCGTGTACGGCTTCGTCCTGCCGACCGTGTTCGGGATCCTGGCCGCGTTCCAGGACTGGTTCAAGGACCTGCAGCCGTGGATCGACTTCAACTTCTCGCAGAGCAAGCTGTTCGAGGGCAACCTCACCGGCGAGGAGTGGGCACAGCTGGGCACGTCCGGGGTCATCTGGTTCGTGATCCCGCTGGCACTGGGCATCTGGCTGATCCGTCGGTCCGAGGTCAAGTGACCCGACGGCGATGAGACCTCCGGCGCCCGGGCGGGACACCCGGTGCCGGTGAGAGAGAATGGCGACATGCGAAAGCGTGTCGCCATTCTCGGTTCCACCGGCTCCATCGGTACCCAGGCCCTGGAGGTGGTCGAGGCCGCCCCGGAGCGGTTCGACGTGGTGGCGCTCGCAGCCGGCGGCTCGGACCCGGGCCTGCTGGCCGCCCAGGCGATCCGGCACGAGGTGGAGCTGGTCTCGGTGGCCAGGGCCACCGCCGCCCAGGACGTGCAGCTGGCGCTCTACGCCGAGGCCAAGCGACGCGGGTGGTCCGAGGGCGACCACCGCCTCCCGAAGCTGCTCGCCGGACCGGACGCCGCCACCGAGGTGGCCCGGGCCGACGTCGACGTCGTGCTCAACGGCATGACCGGGGCCGTCGGGCTCAGGCCGACGCTGGCCGCGCTCGAGACCGGGACCACGCTCGCCCTCGCCAACAAGGAGTCCCTGATCGTCGGAGGCGACCTGGTCACCTCCCTCGCCGCACCGGGTCAGATCGTTCCGGTCGACTCCGAGCACTCGGCCATCGCGCAGGCCCTGCGTGGCGAACGGATCGAGGACGTCCAGCGTCTCCTGGTGACGGCCAGTGGTGGACCGTTCCGTGGGCGGACCCGCGACGAGCTGGCCGACGTCACGCCCGAGCAGGCCATGGCGCACCCGACGTGGGACATGGGTCCGGTCATCACGATCAACTCGGCCACGCTCGTCAACAAGGGTCTCGAGGTGATCGAGGCGCACCTGCTGTTCGGCATCGGCTTCGACCGCATCGACGTGGTCGTGCACCCGTCGTCGGTCGTGCACTCCATGGTCGAGTACGTCGACGGGTCCACGATGGTCCAGGCCTCGCCGCCCGACATGCGCCTGCCCATCGCCCTCGGGCTGGCCTGGCCCGAGCGCGTGCCCGGCTCGGCCCGGGCCTGCGACTGGAGCGCCCCGACCGCCTGGGAGTTCTTCCCCCTGGACGAGATCGCGTTCCCCGCCGTCCGCCTGGCGCGCCAGGCGGGGGAGCACGGTCGGACGGCGCCGGCGGTGCTCAACGCGGCCAACGAGGTGTGCGTCGACGCCTTCGTGGCCGGCGAGTTGGACTTCCTTGGCATCGTTGACACCGTGGGAGCGGTCCTGGCCGAGCACCTCGACGACCCCGACGTCGCCCACGCCGACCTGACCCTCGACCTCGTGCTCGAGGCCGACACCCGAGCCCGGGACCGGGCGAGGGCCCTGGTGGAGGAAGCTTCCATGCGATCGAACACCGTGACAGCACCGGGCGGGACCCGCGCGTGACCGGGCTCGTCTACGCCCTCGGCGTCGTCGTCTTCGTCCTCGGCGTCATCGCCTCGATCGCCCTGCACGAGCTCGGCCACCTGTACCCGGCGAAGAAGTTCGGCATCAAGGTCACCCAGTACTTCGTCGGGTTCGGCAACACGGTCTGGTCGTTCCGACGCGGCGAGACCGAGTACGGCATCAAGTCGATCCCGCTCGGCGGCTACGTGAAGCTCGTCGGCATGCTCCCGCCGGAGCGGCGTTCGCAGGAGGACGTGCCCGTCGGGGGAGCGACGGCACCCGAACGGGTCCGCGACACGAACACCGGCCTGTTCACCCAGCTGGTGAGCGACGCCCGCCACGCCGAGTACGAGCTCGTCGACGAGGACGACGCCGACCGGCTGTTCTACAAGAAGCCGTGGTGGCAGAAGCTCATCGTGATGGCCGGCGGCCCCATGGTGAACGTGGCCATCGCGGTCGTGCTGTTCGCCGTCGTCCTCATGGGCTTCGGCGCGCTCACCCCCACCACCACCGTGGCGGCGGTCTCGGACTGTGCCATCACCGACGCCGAGGCCGGTCGCACGTGCACCGACGCCGACCCCGTCACGCCGGCCAAGCAGGCCGGTCTCCAGCCGGGGGACCGGTTCGTCTCGTTCAACGGCGAGCGGATCACCTCGTGGGAGCAGCTCTCGGCGCTCATCCGCGGCAACGGTGGCGACGAGGCGCGGATCGTCGTGGAGCGGGACGGTCGCGAGATCGCCGCGGAGGTGCCCACCACGGTCCTGGCCCGGGCGTCGGTCGACGACCCCGAGCGCACCGAGCGCGTCGGGTTCCTCGGCGTGGAGCCCACCCAGGCGATGCAACGCCAGGGACCCGGCACCGTGGCCGAGGTGATGGGTGAGCAGGTGGTGGCCACGGCCGACGCCATCGCCCACCTCCCGGTGCGGATGGTCGAGGTCACCAAGGCCGCCTTCGGTGCCGAGCGCCCGGCCGACGGACCGATCAGCGTGGTCGGCGCGAGCCGCGTGGCCGGCGAGCTGGTCACCGTCGACGAACCCACGTGGTCCGAGCGGGCGCAGCGGATCCTCGGTCTGCTCGCCTCGCTGAACCTCTTCCTCGCGCTGTTCAACTTCATCCCGCTGCTGCCGCTCGACGGTGGTCACATCGCGGGCGCCCTGTGGGAGGCGATCCGGCGGGGCTGGGCGCGGCTGCGGAGGCGTCCCGACCCCGGATACGTCGACGTGGCGAGGATGCTGCCGGTCGCCTACGTGGTGGGTGGCATCCTGATGGTCATGAGCGTCATCCTGATCTACGCCGACATCGTGAACCCGGTGAGCATCTCGTGAGCATCCCCGTATCGCTCGGCATGCCCGAGGCGCCGCCGCCCGTCCTCACGCCGCGGCGCAAGACCCGCAAGATCAAGGTCGGCTCGATCGACGTGGGCGGCGACGCCCCGGTGTCGGTGCAGTCCATGACCACGACGCTCACCTCCGACGTCAACAGCACCCTGCAGCAGATCGCCGAGCTGACGGCCGCCGGCTGCGACATCGTGCGCGTGGCGTGCCCGAGCCAGGACGACGCCGACGCACTTCCCGACATCGCGCGCAAGTCGCAGATCCCCGTGATCGCCGACATCCACTTCCAGCCGAAGTACGTGTTCGCGGCCATCGACGCCGGCTGTGCCGCCGTGCGCGTGAACCCGGGCAACATCCGCAAGTTCGACGACCAGGTCGGCGCGATCGCGAAGGCCGCCAAGGATGCCGGGGTCTCGCTGCGCATCGGCGTCAACGCCGGCAGCCTCGACAAGCGCCTGCTCGAGAAGTACGGCAAGGCCACGCCCGAGGCGCTCGTGGAGTCTGCCGTGTGGGAGGCCTCGCTGTTCGAGGAGCACGACTTCCACGACTTCAAGATCTCGGTCAAGCACAACGACCCCGTGATCATGGTGAAGGCCTACGAGCTGCTCTCCGAGCGCGGCGACTGGCCGCTGCACCTCGGCGTCACGGAGGCCGGTCCGGCGTTCCAGGGCACCATCAAGAGCGCCGTGGCCTTCGGGCACCTGCTGGGCAACGGCATCGGCGACACGATCCGGGTCTCCCTGTCGGCACCGCCGGTCGAGGAGGTCAAGGTCGGCATCCAGATCCTGCAGTCGCTCAACCTGCGCCCGCGCAAGCTGGAGATCGTCTCGTGCCCGTCGTGCGGTCGCGCGCAGGTCGACGTGTACACGCTGGCCGAGCAGGTCACGGCCGGGCTCGACGGCCTCGAGGTCCCGCTGCGCGTGGCCGTCATGGGCTGCGTCGTCAACGGACCGGGCGAGGCTCGCGAGGCCGACCTCGGTGTCGCCTCGGGCAACGGCAAGGGTCAGATCTTCGTCAAGGGCGAGGTCATCAAGACCGTGCCCGAGAGCAAGATCGTCGAGACCCTCATCGAGGAGGCCATGCGCATCGCCGAGACGATGGAGCCCGTGGAGGGCGCCACCGCCTCGGTCGACGTGTCGGGCTGAGGCCCGGACGACCGGCGCTAGTCGACCACGCTGTCGATCGGCCGTGACCGCGGCGCGGAGGCGTCGTCCTGACCGCGCAGCACCAGTACGGGGCACGACGCGTGTCGGACCAGCCGGTCGCTGACCGAGCCGAGCAGCAGCCCGGCGAAGCCGCCCAGGCCGCGGGGGCCGATCACGACCATGGTGGCGCCGCGCGACGCCTCGAGCAGGGTGTCGTCCGCAGGCCCGTGCACGGCCTCGAGGGTGACCGGCACGTCGGGGTGCGCCGCACGGGCGTCGGCGGTGTCGGCCTCGAGCGCGGCCTGCGTGGCGCGGCCCAGCTCGTCGACGCCCGGGACGAAGCCGGGGCGGGCGTCGGCCGGGCGCGCGGCGGTGGAGATCGACCAGGCGCGCACGACGTGCACGGGCAGACCAGCGGCCTCGGCGTGGTCGAGCGCCCAGGCGAGGGCGGAGTCGGAGAAGCGGGAGCCGTCGTGACCGACGACGAGGGGACCGGGTGACGTCATGACTCATCGTAGGACGGCGTGGGATCACCTCCGGCGCTACGCTGACGAGGTCTCGGCACGCCGTGCTGCGGACGGACGGAGGTGCGCGATGACCCAGCTGGTCGACGCGCGTGCCGGCGCCGGGCCTGGAGACCAGGTGGTCCGAGCGCTGACCCCCGGTGACGTCCCCGACCTCGTGCGCCTCACCGCCCGCGACGCGCGAGCCAACCTCTTCGTCCGGCACCGCGTCGCGGAGACCGGGCTGCGCGACGTGCTGCTCGGCGGGTCGATCCTCGGCTGCTTCCGGGACGGCGTCCTCGTCGCCGCCTGCCACAGTGGCGCCAACCTCGTCCCGGTTCAGGCCGACGCGGTGGCGATCGACGGCTTCGCCGAGCACCTCCTGGCCGCCGACACGGGCCCCGGCGGACGCCGCAGTGCCTCGCTGGTGGGTCCCCAGGAGGCGGTGCTGCGGCTGTGGTCACGTCTGGAGGGGCTGTGGGGCCCGGCGCGCTCGGTCCGGGCCGACCAGCCGTTCCTCGCCATCGACCACGACCCCGCTCTGCCGGCGGACCCGCGGGTCCGCCACGTCATGATCGACGAGGTCGACGCGCTGTACCCCGCCTCCGTCGCGATGTTCCGCGAGGAGGTCGGGATCGACCCGGAGGCCGGCGGGAGCGTCGGCTACCGGGCTCGGGTCGGGCAGCTCGTCGCGCGAGGCTGGGCGTTCGCGATCATCGAGCGCGGCCAGGTGCTGTTCAAGACCGAGGTCGGGGCCGCGGTCGACGGGGTGTGCCAGCTCCAGGGCGTGTGGGTGCACCCGGACCACCGCGGCCGTGGGATCGCAGCCCCGGCACTCGCGGGCGTGGTGCGCCTCGTCCGGCGCGACGTCGCACCCGACGTCACGCTCTACGTCAACGACTTCAACGCCCCGGCTCGCGCCACCTACGACCGCGTCGGGATGCGCCAGGTCGACACCTTCGCCTCGATCCTGCTGTAAGGCGTCCGGAGTCAGTCCGACGTGCTCCACCGGGTGAGCACGGGTGCCGCAGCCAGCAGGGCGGCCAGCGCGGGACGCTGCCCGTCGCCCGCCCGCCAGGTGCGGTAGGCGTCGTCGTGCTCCAGGCTCTCCCAGCGCTCGAGGGCGGTGACGTGCGTGGGGTCCTCGACGTCCGTCAGCACCTCGACCCCGTGGTTGCCGGGGAAGGCCCGGGTCTCGGCGAGGACCTCCTCGAGGACGGCCGGCGCGTCGTCCAGCCGGTCGGGCCGCAGCCGGAGCTCGAGGGTGGCGATGACGGTCATGGAGTACTCCTGGGGCTGGTCGGGTCGGCAGGGCCGGGACCGATCCTTCCACGCGTCACCTCGCTAGGGTGCGGGCATGGATCGTGACGTGAAGGCGCTCGCCGGACTCCTCGCCGCCGCGGGGGTCGCCCACTTCGTGAAGCCGGCACTCTTCGAGTCGATGGTCCCGAGGCCCCTGCCGTACAAGCGCGAGCTCGTCCTGGGCTCCGGCGCGGTGGAGATCGCGTGCGCGGCCCTGCTCGTCCACCCCCGCACCCGTCGTGCGGGCGGGACGGCATCGGCCGCGCTGCTCGTCGGGGTGTTCCCGGCGAACCTGCAGATGGCGGCCGACGCGGTGCGCAGCCGGCGCGCGTCGACGGGGTGGAAGGTCGGCACCCTCGCGCGTCTGCCGCTGCAGGCCCCGCTCGTGCGCACCGCGCTCAAGGCGTCCCGCGGCTAGGACACGCCCTGGCCCCACCCTGGGCCACCTCGCGCGCGAGGTACCGCCGACACCCTCGATAGGGTCGGTCCATGCGCATGTCCCAGCTGTTCCTGCGAACCCTGCGAGACGACCCCGCCGACGCGGAGGTCCCGAGCCACAAGCTGCTCGTCCGGGCGGGCTACGTGCGTCGCGTGGCGCCCGGTATCTACTCGTGGCTGCCGCTGGGGCTCAAGGTGCTCGCCAAGGTCGAGCAGATCGTCCGCGAGGAGATGGACGCCATCGGCTCGCAGGAGGTGCGGTTCCCCGCGCTGCTCCCGCGTGAGCCCTACGAGGCCACCAACCGCTGGGTCGAGTACGGCCCGAACCTGTTCCGGCTGAAGGACCGCCGCGGGACCGACATGCTGCTCGGCCCCACGCACGAGGAGATGTTCGCCCTCCTGGTCAAGGACCTCTACTCCTCGTACAAGGACCTGCCCCTGAGCCTCTACCAGATCCAGACGAAGTACCGCGACGAGGCGCGTCCCCGTGCCGGCATCCTGCGCGGACGCGAGTTCGTCATGAAGGACTCCTACTCCTTCGACGTCGACGACGCCGGCCTGGAGGCCAGCTACCGGGCCCACCGCGAGGCCTACGTCCGGATCTTCGACCGGCTGGGGCTGGACTACGTCATCGTCCACGCCGACTCCGGAGCCATGGGTGGCTCGGCCAGCGAGGAGTTCCTCGCCGTCGCCGAGGTCGGCGAGGACACGTTCGTGCGTTCCCCCGGCGGCTACGCGGCGAACGTCGAGGCCGTCACCACCGTGGTGCCCGACCCCCTGCCCCTCGACGACGCGCCCGCTGCGCACGCCGAGCAGACCCCCGACACCCCCACCATCGAGACGCTCGTCGCGCACCTGCAGGAGCACTTCCCGCGCGAGGACCGACCCTGGCACGCGGGCGACACGCTCAAGAACGTGCTGGTGGTGCTGCGGCACCCCGACGGCAGCCGCGAGCCGCTCGCCATCGGCGTGCCCGGCGACCGCGAGGTCGACCCCAAGCGCCTGGAGACCCAGGTCTCGCCCGCCGAGGTCGAGCCGTTCACCGAGGACGACTTCGCCGCGCACCCGCTCCTGGTCAAGGGCTACATCGGTCCGGCCGCCCTGGGCGCGGAGTCCGAGAGCGGCATCCGCTACCTCGTCGACCCCCGCGTCGTCGAGGGCAGCCGGTGGGTCACGGGTGCGAACGTCCGCGGGTCCCACGTCGTCGATCTCGTGGCGGGCCGCGACTTCACGCCCGACGGCACGATCGAGGCCGCCGAGGTGCGCGCCGGCGACCCGGCTCCCGACGGCTCCGGGCCGCTCGAGCTGGCCCGCGGCATCGAGATGGGCCACATCTTCCAGCTGGGACGCAAGTACGCGCAGGCCCTCGGGCTCCAGGTGCTCGACGAGAACGGCAAGCTCGTGACGGTCACGATGGGCTCCTACGGCGTCGGGATCTCCCGTGCCGTGGCGGCCGTGGTGGAGAGCTCGCACGACGAGATCGGCATCGTCTGGCCCCGCGAGCTCGCCCCCTACGACGTGCACCTCGTCGTGGCGGGCAAGCAGCCCGAGCAGTTCGAGGCCGCCGACCGGCTGGTCGCCGACCTCGAGGCCGCCGGCGTCACCGTGCTCCACGACGACCGGCCCAAGGTCTCGCCCGGCGTCAAGTTCAAGGACGCCGAGCTGCTCGGGATGCCCACGATCGTGGTGGTCGGCAAGGGTCTGGCCGACGGTGTCGTCGAGGTGAAGGACCGCGCGACGGGATCACGACGCGACGTGCCGGTCGCGGGTCTCGTCGACGAGCTGCGCGCCGTGTGCCGCTGATCGACCCGCCGGGCCGGGTAAGGCGGGCCGGGTCAGGCGGGCCGGGTCAGCCGAGTCCGGGGAACGCGGTCGGGGAGGCGCCCCAGTCGACGGCCTCCAGCGCGGAGGCACGCAGCGAGGCCAGGGCCTCGCGGCGGTCGCCGGCTCCGCCGAGCGTCACGAGCGGCAGGGTGGCCGTGCACAGCCGGTCACTGACGTCGGCCAGACGCTGCCGAGCGTCGTCGGCCGTCGCCGGTGCGGTGCCGTAGGACGCCTGCGGGCCCACCGGCGTGGCGCCCGCCGCCGCGACCCGGGCGATCAGGCTGTCCCGCGACCGACGGTGGCGGACGAGGGCGTCGCTCGCGGCGTCGCGCAGGGCCGAGAAGCGACCGGCCACCAGCGAGGCGAGCCAGACCGCCTCGTGCTCGAGGGCGAGGCGCCGTTGGAGGGCGCCGACCGGGGACGGAGTGCTCATGGTCGCGCCCTCAGCCCCGACGTCCGAGCGTCCGGGCGACCTGGGCCTGGCCGGCGGCCAAGGACGCCAGCACCCGCGCGAGGTCGGGGGAGACCGCCGTCAACGCGTCGGACTCGCGGCGTCGCGCGGCGGCGGCGACGGCACGCGCCACGTCGCCGGCGCCGCCGGTGATCTCCGAGGCCGGGGGAGTGGAGCCGCCCGGAGGGCCACCCAGCGCCTCCAGCTGCTCGCGCAGCACGTCCACCAGGGTCTCGTCGGCGCCGCCGAGCTGCTCGACGGCGCTCACCAGCGAGACCTGCTCGGAGGCCGCCGTCCGAAGCAGCGCGGTGTCCGACGCGTCCGGGATCGGGTGCGGGCGGGCGCCGAGTGCACGCAGCAGGTCGTCGTCGCGTCCGGCCACGTGCAGGCCCGCCCCGGCCGCGACGACGGCGAGCCCGGACCCCACGACGACGCGACGGCTGACCACCACGGCAGCCTAGTCCGTGACCGCTAGAGTGGTCGCCTGCGGCAGGCCGTCCCCTCGGCTCGCCGCACGTGACGTGTCGACAACAGAACACAGGAGGCTGCTCGAGATGGCGGACCCGCAGGCCGACCGCGTGGAGGACGAGGTCCGAGGCGCGCTGACGCCGCTCGGACTGGACCTGGAGGCGGTGGAGCTGTCCCGCTCGGGGTCCAAGCGCCTCCTGAGGATCGCGGTCGACGCCGACGGTGGCGTCCCGATCGACCTCATCACCGACGCCACGCGCGTCGTGTCCGCCGCTCTCGACGAGGGCAGCGCCATGGGCGAGGAGCCCTACACGCTGGAGGTCACCTCCCGTGGTCTCGACCGCCCTCTGACCGAGCCCCGGCACTGGCGGCGCAACGCCGGCCGGCTGGTGGCGGTGACGCTTCACGACGGTCCCTCCGTCACGGGGCGTGTCGTGGGCAGCGACGACACGGGCGTCGAGCTCACCGTCAAGGGCCAGCAGCGCCGTCTGGAGTACTCCGAGGTCGCCCGTGCCCTCGTGACGCCGGAGCTGGGTGCCCCCAAGGCCCCCACGACGGGTCGCTCCAAGCAGCCCCGACGGCCGGCGCAGGGCCGGCCCGGCACGTCACGCCCCACCGACCGGAACCGCGAGAAGGACTCCTGATGGACATCGACATGAGCGCACTGCGTGCGCTGGAACGCGAGAAGGACATCTCCTTCGAGGTGGTCGTGGAGGCCATCGAGACAGCGCTGCTGTCGGCCTACCACAAGACGCCCTACGCCCACTCCCACGCGCGGGTCGTGCTCGACCGCGCGAGCGGCCACGTCACCGTGTGGGCGAAGGAGCGACTCGAGCCCGAGCCGCAGGCCCGGCCCGAGACCGCGCCCGAGACCGCGCCCGACACTGGGACCTCGACGGAGACCGGGCAGGAGGGCGCGGCCGAGGACGCAGCGGCCGACACGGACGGGACCGTCGCTGCCCAGCTGGCCCCCGCTCCCACCACCGCCCCGGCCCCGCCGCGGTTCTCCGAGGAGTTCGACGACACCCCCGAGGACTTCGGCCGGTTCGCCGCCGCAGTGGCGCGCCAGCTGATCATGCAGCGTCTGCGTGACGCGGAGGACGAGCAGAAGTTCGGCGAGTTCTCCGGCAAGGTCGGCGACATCGTCTCCGGCGTCATCCAGCAGGGCAGCCGGCCCGGCGACGTCATGATCGACCTGGGCCGTGTCGAGGCGCTGCTGCCGGCGTCCGAGCGCGTGGCGGAGGAGAAGTACGCCCACGGCGAGCGCATCAAGGCCTACGTGTACGAGGTCGAGAAGGGCATGCGTGGGCCGCGGGTCAAGGTCTCGCGCACGCACCCGAACCTGGTGCGCCTGCTGTTCGCGCTGGAGGTGCCCGAGATCGCCGACGGTGCGGTCGAGATCATGGGCGTGGCCCGTGAGGCCGGACATCGCACGAAGATCGCCGTGCGCGCCAAGGCGGCCGGGGTCAACGCCAAGGGCGCCTGCATCGGACCGATGGGCCAGCGCGTCCGCAACGTCATGCACGAGCTGCACGGCGAGAAGATCGACATCGTCGACTACAGCGACGAGCCGGCTGCGTACATCGGTCACGCGCTCTCGCCGTCGCGCGTCAAGCAGGTGACGGTGGTCGATGAGCAGGCTCGTGCGGCGAGGGTGGTCGTTCCCGACTTCCAGCTCTCCCTCGCGATCGGCAAGGAGGGCCAGAACGCCCGCCTCGCCGCGAAGCTCACGGGCTGGCGCATCGACATCCGGTCCGACACCGAGGACCCCTCCGTGGCCGGGGGGGCAGCGCGCCCGTCCGGTGCGTCGAGGCCCGAGAACGGAGCATGAGCGCGGACGGGGTAGACTCGACCCTGGTCACTCGCACGTGCATCGGCTGCCGGTCGCGCGACGCAGTGACCGCTCTGGTGCGACTCGTCGCGGTCCCGGGGGAGACGACCACGGTCGTCACGCCCGATCCACGGCGGTCCATGCCGGGGCGAGGGGCGCACCTGCACCCCGACCCTCGGTGCCTGGAGCTGGCACGTCGCCGCAAGGCGTTCGGCCGGGCCCTCCGCCTGGAGGGACCACTCGACCTGACGCCGCTCGACGCCGTCGCCGACCGCACCACGCACCAGTGACACCGATCCAGGGGGCCACCCGGCCCCACGACCCGAAAACGGAGCAACCGCTCATGAGCTCTCGATGAGAACCAACCGATGAGCCTGCACGTCAACTAGGGTCCGCACCTCCTTCGGGGCGGGCGGACCCCCCTGAAGGAGAACAGTGGCTGTCAGAGTCCACGAGCTCGCACGAGAGCTCGGAGTCCAGAGCAAGGACATCCTGTCCACGTTGAAGGACATGGGTGAGTACGTGAAGTCCGCGTCGTCCACCGTCGAGGCGCCGGTCGTCCGCCGCCTCAAGGAGGAGCACGGCGACACCCTGCGCGACAAGGGTGCGAAGAAGGCTGCCAAGAAGGCGCCTGCGGCCAAGCCGGAGGCACCGGCCCAGGCCGAGGCCACGGCCCCCGAGGCCCCCGCGCCCGTCGAGCAGCCCGCTGCGGCCGAGCCCGCCGCGGAGGCTCCTGCCCCGGCGGCGCCCAAGGCCGCGCCGGCACCCGGCCCGCGTCCCGGTCCGCGTCGTCCGGCCGAGCCGGAGGCCCCGGCGGCCGAGGCCGCTCCGGAGGCACCTGCGGCGCAGCCCGGCCCGAAGCCGGCCGCTCCCGGACCCCGTCCGGGACCGCGCGGTGGCGGTGCCCGCCCGGGCAACAACCCGTTCTCGTCGCGCCAGGGCATGCAGCAGGACCGTCCCCCGCGCCCGCCGGCCGCCCGTGAGGGTGGAGCGGCTCCTGCGCCGGGCGGTCGCCCGGGCATGCCGCGTCCCAACCCGGCCATGATGCCCAAGCAGTCCGGTCTGGCCGGCTCCCGTCCCGGCCCCGGTGGCCGTGGCGGCCCCGGCGGCCGTCCCGGCGGTCCCGGTGGCCGACCCGGTGGCGGCGGCGCTCCCGGCGGTCGTCCCGGCGGTGGCGGTGGCGGCGGCTTCGCCGGTCGTCCCGGCGGCGGTGGCGGCTTCGGTGGCCCCGGCGGTCGTCCCGGCGGCAACCGTCCCGGTGGCCGCGGTGGCACCCAGGGCGCGTTCGGTCGCGCCGGTGGCCCGGTCCGACGCGGACGCAAGAGCAAGCGCGCGAAGCGTCAGGAATTCGACCAGATGCAGGCGCCCGCCATCGGCGGCGTGCGTGTGCGCAAGGGCAACGGCGAGACGATCCGTCTCACCCGCGGTTCGTCGCTGAGCGACTTCGCCGACAAGATCGGTGTCGACGCGGCATCGCTCGTCGAGGTGCTGTTCCACCTGGGCGAGGTCGTCACGGCCACCCAGTCGGCCAACGACGAGACGCTGCAGCTGCTCGGCGAGGAGCTCAACTACACGGTCGAGGTCATCTCGCCCGAGGACGAGGACCGCGAGCTGCTCGAGTCGTTCTCGCTGGAGTTCGGCGAGAACGAGGGCGATGACGACGACCTCATCGCGCGGCCGCCGGTCGTCACGGTCATGGGTCACGTCGACCACGGCAAGACCAAGCTCCTCGACGCGCTGCGCTCCAGCAACGTCGTCGACAAGGAGGCCGGTGGCATCACGCAGACCATCGGCGCCTACCAGGTCGCCACCGAGGTCGACGGCGACGAGCGTCGCATCACCCTGATCGACACCCCCGGTCACGAGGCCTTCACGGCCATGCGTGCCCGTGGTGCGCAGGCGACCGACATCGCGATCCTCGTGGTCGCGGCCGACGACGGCGTCATGCCGCAGACGGTCGAGGCGCTCAACCACGCGAAGGCGGCCGGCGTGCCGATCGTCGTCGCGGTCAACAAGATCGACAAGCCCGACGCCGATCCGACCAAGGCTCGCGGCCAGCTCACCGAGTACGGACTCGTGCCCGAGGAGTACGGCGGCGACACGATGTTCGTCGACGTCTCGGCCAAGGCCGGGACGGGCCTGGAGGACCTGCTCGCCGCCGTCGTGCTGACGGCGGACGCCGAGCTCGACCTGCGCGCCAACCCGACGCAGAACGCCGAGGGCCTGGTCATCGAGGCGCACCTGGACCGCGGTCGCGGCCCGGTCGCCACGGTGCTGGTGCACCGCGGCACCCTGCGCGTCGGCGACTCGCTCGTCGCCGGACCGGCCTTCGGTCGTGTCCGCGCGATGCTCGACGAGCACGGCGAGAACATCGAGGAGGCCACGCCGTCGCGTCCCGCGCTCGTGCTCGGCCTCACAGCCGTTCCCGGCGCCGGCGACAACTTCATGGTCGTCGCCGACGACCGCCTGGCTCGCCAGGTGGCCGAGAAGCGCGAGGCGCGCGAGCGCAACGCACTGCTCGCCAAGCGCAGTGGTCGCCGGACCCTCGAGGACTTCATGTCCTCGATGGAGAAGGGCGAGACCGACGAGCTGCTGCTCATCCTGAAGGGTGACGGCTCCGGCTCGGTCGAGGCGCTCGAGGACGCGCTCGCCAACATCGACGTCGGCGAGGAGGTCGACCTGCGTGTCATCGACCGCGGCGTCGGTGCGATCACCGAGACCGACGTCAACCTGGCTGCCGCGTCGAACGCCGTCATCATCGGCTTCAACGTCCGGCCGCAGGGCAAGGCCACCGAGCTCGCCGACCGCGAGGGCGTCGAGATCAAGTACTACTCGGTGATCTACCAGGCGATCGACGAGATCGAGGCGGCCCTCAAGGGCATGCTCAAGCCCGAGTTCGAAGAGGTCCAGCTGGGCACGGCGCAGATCCGCGAGATCTTCCGCTCGTCCAAGATCGGCAACATCGCCGGCTGCATGGTCACGAGCGGCACGCTGCGGCGCAACGCCAAGGCTCGCCTGCTGCGCGACGGTGCCGTGGTGGCCGACAACCTCGACCTCTCGAGCCTGCGGCGCGAGAAGGACGACGTGTCCGAGGTCCGCGAGGGCTTCGAGTGCGGTCTGGTGCTCCGTGGCTACGGCGACATCAAGATCGACGACGTCGTGGAGATGTTCGAGCTGCGCGAGAAGCCGCGCGCCTGAGGTGACCCGGGTCGGGCCCGACACCCGTCGGGCCCGACCCAGCACCTGTACTGACCCGGCACGAGGGTGCCGGACGAGGAGGAATCATGGCCGGACAGCGCACCCAGCAGCTCGCTGACCGCATCAAGGTGATCATCGCCCAGATGCTCGAGCGTCGGGTCAAGGATCCGCGTCTCGGCTTCGTGACCATCACCGACGTCCGGCTCACCGGTGACAACCAGAACGCCTCGGTGTTCTACACCGTCATGGGTGACGAGCGGGCCATCGCCGACACAGGCGCTGCGCTCCGCAGCGCCACCGGGCTTCTGCGGGCCGAGGTCGGCAAGCAGCTCGGGACGCGGCACACGCCCACGCTCGAGTTCTTCCTCGACGCGGTGCCCGAGACGGCACGCCAGATCGAGGACCTGCTGGCCAGGGCGCGCGAGATCGACGAGCGCGTGGCCGCGGAGTCGGCCGGCGCGCAGTACGCCGGCGACCCTGACCCGTACAAGCAGCCCCGCACGGACGAGTCGTCCGACGAGGACGACGAGGACGACGGACGCGCATGAGCCCCGTGGGGCTGGTCGTCGTCGACAAGCCCGCAGGGTGGACGTCGCACGACGTCGTCGCGCGCACCCGACGCCTGGCCGGGACCCGCAAGGTCGGTCACGCCGGGACGCTCGACCCGATGGCCACGGGTGTGCTCGTGCTCGGGGTCGGACGTGCGACGCGGCTGCTCGGCCACCTGCAGCTGGCCGACAAGGAGTACCTCGCCACGATGCGGCTGGGGCAGACCACCGTGACCGACGACGCCGAGGGGGACCTGCTCGAGCAGGTCGACGCCTCCGGCATCGGCGAGGCCGACGTCCGGGCCGCGGTGCTGCCGCTGACCGGCGACATCGAGCAGGTGCCGACCGCGGTCTCGGCCATCAAGGTCGACGGCAAGCGGTCCTACGCGCGGGTCCGGGCCGGCGAGGACGTCCAGCTGGCGGCGCGGCCGGTGACGGTCTCGACCTTCGAGGTCACCGACGTGCGCCTCGTGGACGTCGACGGCACCCCCGTGGTCGACGTCGACGCCCGGGTCGTGTGCTCCAGCGGCACCTACGTCCGCGCGCTCGCACGCGACCTCGGCGCCTCGCTCGGGGTGGGCGGCCACCTGACCATGCTGCGGCGCACCCGGGTGGGCGGCTTCGGCCTCGACGTCGCCAGCACGCTCGAGGAGCTCGAGCGTTCGTGGACCCACGTGGATCTCGACGCTGCGGCGCGGGCGGCGTTCGTGTCGATCGACCTCGACGAGTCCGCCGCTCAGGAGGTGCGGTTCGGGCGCGCGCTCACCGGCACCGCTCTCGGTCACGACGGCCCGGTGGCGCTGTTCGCGCCCGACGGAGCCTTCCTCGCGCTCTACGAGCAGCGCGGCCCCGACGCCCGGGCGGTCGCCGTCTTCGTGTGAGCGGCACCGAACGAGGACGTGTCGGTCGCACGATGTCCTAGGGTGACGCCGTGGCTCGCATCTCGACCCGAGGTCTCCTCTGGCGCCCCCTGCAGACCTGGTTCCTCTCCGTCGTCGGGATCGTCTCGGGCCTGATGCTCACGACCAAGGTGCGCAAGATCCT
Source organism: Aeromicrobium sp. Leaf245 (assembly GCF_942548115.1). Taxonomy (NCBI): domain Bacteria; kingdom Bacillati; phylum Actinomycetota; class Actinomycetes; order Propionibacteriales; family Nocardioidaceae; genus Aeromicrobium; species Aeromicrobium sp. Leaf245. The sequence continues at coordinate 2,499,945 of NZ_OW824151.1, read as the reverse complement.
GCGCGCCGGCGGGCAGAAGCCCTTCCCGACCGTCGCGCCGCTGACGCTGCCCGTCGGGCAGGAGAACCACGCCACCACGTACACCTACGGCGAGGACCTCTACGCCGACATGCTGGCGGCCATCCGTGGCGCCCGGACCCGTGTGCTCTTCGAGACCTTCATCCTCAAGGCCGACGAGGTCGGTGCCGAGTTCAAGCGGGAGCTCGTGGCCGCTGCCGAACGAGGCGTCCACGTGCACGTGATCTACGACGGGTTCGCCAACCTCGTCGTGCCGCGGTCCTTCCTGCGCTTCCCGCCGAGCGTGCACGTGCTGCGGTTCCCCGTCCTGAACTCCGGGCTGCAACCCTTCAACCCGCGCCGGTGGGGGCGTGACCACCGCAAGATCCTGGTCGTCGACGACCAGGTCGGCTTCGTGGGCGGCTACAACGTCGGGTCGCTCTACGCGACGCAGTGGCGCGACACGCACCTGAAGGTCGAAGGCGCCGCGGTGTGGGACCTCGACAACGCGTTCATCGACTTCTGGAACGACCGCCACCCGGTGCGGATCGAGCCCCTGGGCGAGGCCAGCTGGGAGCCGACGGTGCGGGCCCACCGCAACGTCCCGCAGCAGCTGGTGTTCCCGATCCGCGGGATGTACCTGGAGGCGATCGACCGTGCGCGGCACCACGTGCACATCACGGCGGCCTACTTCATCCCCGACCACGACATCCTGCGGGCGCTCCTCGACGCGCGGTCACGGGGCGTCGAGGTGACGATCATCGTGCCCGAGATCAGCAACCACGTCGTGGCGGACTGGCTGTCGCGCGGGTTCTACGGCGAGCTGTTGAGGCACGGCGTGCGGATCCAGCTGTACCAGGACGCGATGGTGCACGCGAAGACCATGACGATCGACGGCCACTGGTCGACGGTCGGCACCGCCAACATCGACCGACTGAGCCTCACGGGCAACTACGAGATCAACCTCGAGGTGATCGACCCGAACCTCGCCGAGCATCTCGAGCGGGTCTTCGAGACGGACCTGGAGAACTGCCGCGAGCTCACCCTCGAGCAGTGGCAGTCGCGGCCGTTCGTGGCCCGGGCGTGCGAGCTGCTGCTCACCCCGCTGCGACCCCTGCTCTGAGGTGCGTGACCGGTGCGGACCCGCGCATGAGAGTCCTCTCATCGGGGTCTCACGGAGGGCTCACGGGCGCTGGCGAGAGTGAGGGCATCACATCGACACCAGGAGGAACCATGAAGCTCTCAGTCCGCACCGGAATCGCCGCCGTCGCCGGCACCCTCGCCCTCGGCACCGCCGGGTTCGCCCTGTCGGCGGCCAACGCCGACGACACCGACCGCGACCCCGCCCTCAAGCGCGAGGACACCAGCACCTCGTGGACGGTGCCGGCCGCCGACGACGATGACGACGACCGCGACGGCCGCGACGACGACCTCAACACGCAGGTGACCGCGCAGACGGCCAACACGGCTCAGACCGCGCAGACCCGGAACACGGCCCCCACGGCCAACACCAAGAACACGGCGCAGACCAAGAACACCGCGCCGACGAAGAACACGGCCAAGACGGTGCAGTCGGCTCCCACCAAGAACACCGCCAAGACGGTCCAGTCGGCGCCCACGAAGAACACCGCGCCGAGCGCCCCGACCAAGAACACCGCCCCGACGAACGACACGAACAGCTGATGTCCGACGACCGCTGGGGCCTGGCCGGGGGCGACGAGATCGCCCCCGGCCTCACGGCCGTGAAGGACCTCGGGGGAGGCACCGTCTACGAGGCGTGGCTCGCCTTCGACGAGCGCCTGCACGCCCCCGTGGTCGTCAAGGTGCTGCGGCCCGGCCACGTGGAGGACCCCGCCTCGCGCGCCGGCTTCGACCGCGAGATCGGGCTGCTGTCGCGGCTGGCGCACCCGGGCATCACGCGGGTCTTCTCCTACGACGACGAGGCCGAGCGCCCGTACTTCGTGCTGGAGCACGTGGACGGTCCCAATCTCTCGCGCCTGATCGGCAAGCACGGTGCGGTCCCCGAGCACCAGCTGCTGCCGCTGGCGCTCGAGCTCGCGTCGGTGCTGCACTACCTGCACGGTGAGGACGTCCTCCACCTCGACATCAAGCCGAGCAACGTCATCATGGGCTCGCCGGCCCAGCTGATCGACCTGTCCGTCGCCCTGGACGCCTCCGAGGCCGCCGCCCTCGACCACGCGGTCGGCAGCGACGAGTACATGGCCCCCGAGCAGTGCCTGCCGGGGGAGCGCGGCACCGTCGGTCCCGCGGCCGACGTCTGGGGCCTCGGCGCCACGTTGTTCCGCGCCGCGGCCGGCTTCCGCGCCTTCGACCGCGACCCGCGCTGGGCCCAGCTGCAGGACGAGCCGAAGCCGCTTCCCGCCCACGTGCACCCGGGCGCCGCCGACCTCATCAACCGCTGCCTCGACCCCGACCCGGCGGCGCGTCCCACGCCGACGCAGATCGCGCACGACCTCGAGCCGATGATCGCCGGCCTGCCCAGCGCCCGGTTGTCGGGGTTCACGCTGAAGCGCTGAGCCTCTTCGTCGTTGCGTAGCCGTCCGTCCGGGTCTCGACCTGCGGTTGCGTCGCTGTGGCTGGGGCGTTCCTTGCTGCTGCGTTGCTGTTGCTGCGAGTCGACCTGCGCTCCGAAAGGGCCTGGACCGGCGGTCGGGTGCGGGGTCGGCCGGGCTCTCGGAGCGTGGCTCGGGGGGGACGCAAGATTCTGCGTTGGAGCGTGAGAGCTTGAAGGATGCTGCGTTCCGGTCCGGATCCTGTCGTGAACGCAGCATCGTTCGGGGTCCTGCACGCGAAGGCAGAATCCTGCGTCCGCGGGGCTTCGGTGCACGGTGGGTGGGCAAGGATTCTCCCTTCTCGTGGACCGTTCCACGCAGATGGAGAATTCCTGCCCTCGAGGACGTCATGTCGTCGCCGTGATTCTTCCTTGACGAGGCACGGTCCACGCGAAGGAAGAATCGTGCGCGTATCCCGCACAGAAGAAGAATCGTGGCCGCGCCCCGCAGACCCAGCCGAGCCCAGACCCCCCGGTCCGGTCGAGGCCCTTTCGGAGACCGCGCCCACTCGTAGCCACAGCGACGCAGCAGCACGTGAAGGCCCCACGGCAGCGACGCAGCAGCAAGCGAAGCCCCTACGGCAGCGACGCAGCAGCAAGCGAAGCCCCTGCGGCAGCGACGCAGCAGCACGGAAAGACCCAGCCACGGCGACGCAGCATGCCGGGCGGACCTCAGTCCACTCGGTACCCCAGCCCCCGCACGGTGGTGACGAGCTCGGCACCCAGCTTCCGTCGCAGGTACCCGACGTAGACGTCCACGACGTTGGAGCCGGGGTCGAAGTCGTAGCCCCACACGTGCGAGAGCAGCTGCTCACGCGACAGGACCTGACCACGGTGGCTCATGAGGACCTCGGCCAGCGAGAGCTCGCGGGCCGAGAGCTCCACCTCGCGCTCGCCGACGTAGGCCCGCCGCCGACGCAGGTCCAGCCGGACGTCGCCGGCCACGAGCTCGTCGTCCGGGGCGGCCTGGGCGGGGGAGCGGAGCCTCAGCCGCACACGGGCCAGCAGCTCGGCGAAGCGGAACGGCTTGCTCATGTAGTCGGCGGCGCCGCCCTCCAGCGCCTGGACCGTGTCGGTCACCGAGTCGCGAGCGGTCAGCACGATGACCGGCAGCTCGGGGCGCTCGGCCTGCACACGCTCGAGGATGGTGAACCCGTCCAGGCCGGGCAGGCCGATGTCGAGGATCATCAGGTCGAACGGGCCGGTGAGGGCGTAGTCGAGCCCGCTCACGCCGTCCGCGACCACCGTGGGGGTGAACCCCTCGGCCTTGAGGCCCTTGGAGACGAACGAGGCGATGCGGTCCTCGTCCTCGACCACCAGGATCCGGTTCACCACTGTCCTCCTGCCGGGACGACCAGCCGGAACGTCGCGCCGGTGCCACTGGTCGGTCCATGGTCGCTCGTGCTGGGCTCATCTGTGCTGGGTTCGTCGAGCACCACCTGGCCCTCGTGGGCCCGGGCGATCACCGCGACGATGGAGAGCCCGAGGCCGAAGCCGGCGTGCTCGTCCTCGCCCTGCGAGAAGCGCTCGAAGATCGTCTCACGCAGCGCGGGCGAGACGCCGGAGCCCGTGTCGCGGACCCACAGCTCGACGTTCCCCTCGTGCAGGCGCGATCCGATGCCGATCTCGTCACCGGCGGCCGTGTGGCGGACGGCGTTGTCCGCCAGCTGGAGCAGCGCCTGGGTGATGCGTTGTGGATCGACCTCCACCGTCGTGCGCGCGACGCCGTCGAGCACCCAGGAACGCTCCGCGAGCCCGCGGGCTCGCTCCAGCACACCGACCGTCAGGGCCTCGACGTCGGTGCGCTCGAGCCGCACGAAGTCGGGACGCTCGGCCTTGGCGAGCAGCAGGAGGTCGTTCACGAGCCGGGTCATCCGGTCGATCTCGTCGAGCAGCAGCACGCGGGTCGTGCGCACGTCGTCGGGGTCGGTGAGGTCGAGGACCTCCAGGTGCCCCTGCAGGACGGTGAGAGGGGTGCGCAGCTCGTGCGCGGCGTCGTCGAGGAGTCGACGCTGGCTGGCGAAGGCCTCCTCCAGGCGGTCGAGCATGTCGTTGAACGTGCGCTGCAGCTCGCTCAGGTCGTCGTTGCCGCTCACCTCGAGCCGTCCGCTCAGGTCACCCTCGGTGATCCCCTGCGCGGTCTCACGGAGGCGGCGCACGGGGGAGAGGAGTCGGCCGGCGAGCCACGACGCGATCGCGGAGATCAGCACCACCGACAGCGCACTGAGCAGGGCGTAGGTGACCATCAGCTCGTCCAGCTGGTTGCGCGACTCGCTCACGTCGTGCGAGACGACGAAGGAGGCGCGCGCGGATCCCTGCTCCACCGGCTGGACCGCCACGCGGTAGTCGCGGTCGGCGACGGTCAGGTCGGCCACGCCGCCTGCGGTCTGGAGCCGCTCGACCAGGGCCGGGAAGCGCGGCGAGGTGCGCAGCGCCCGTTGGCCCTCGCCGACGAACGTGGGCTTGCCCGTGACGGGGAACTGCCAGAGGTTCTCCTCGGCGTCGGGCACGTTGCGGGACAGGAAGAACGCGATCAGGCGGTCGGGGTCGGCGAACCGTTCGCCCGTCTCCGGGTCGACTCCCTCGGCCTGGAGCCGACGCAGCTCGCCGACCTCCTGGGCCAGGCTGGTGTCGATCACGCGGTCGATGCGGCGCGACTCGAGCACGAAGAGCGTGGCACCGACGGCGACGAGGGCCGCCGCCGTCAGGAGCGCGACGGCGGCGGTGAGACGTTGGCGGACGGAGTAGCGGGGGCTGCGGCTCACGTCCACGGGTCGCTCCTGCGTCCACGGCGGAGCCGGGGAGGGAGGTCAGTCGTCATCGTCGTCCCGGTCGTCCCTGTCGTCATCGTCGTCGTCATCATCGTCGATGGGGCGCGGTGTCTGGGGGACGCGCTCGTAGTCGTCGTCGTCATCGTCGTCGTCCGCCGACGGGGTCGGCGACGGGGTGGGGGTGGGGCTCGGGGTGGAGCTCGTCGTCGTCGGCACCGTCACGGGGGCGAAGTCGCCGGCCGGTGCGTCGTCCTGCGCCACGACGCGCGCCGCCACGATGCCGAGCAGCACGACGGCGACCCCCACGACGAGGGGGACGAGGAGGCGGGAACGCGTCATGCGCACACTGTGCCGCACGGAGCACCTCGCCACGATGAGGTGGCGATGAGAGAACTCTCATCGAACGTCACCGCGCACGCGTGCCGCGAGCGCCGCTGTGGCACAGTTCTGGCGTGGCCACGTGGACAGAGCTGGGCGGGGCGTCGACCGCGCCGATCGCCGAGGACTCCGCCGTCACCATCGGGACGTTCGACGGCGTCCACCGAGGGCACCAGGCACTGCTGCAGCGGACGCGCGAGGTCGCCGACGGTCTGCCGGTCGTGGCCGTGACCTTCGAGCCGCACCCGGTCGCGGTCTTCGCCCCCGAGCGGGTCCCCGCCCGTCTCACGTCGCTCGAGCGCCGCGTGCAGCTGCTGCTCGAGCCGGCGCCCGGCGTGCGCGGGGCCGACCACGTCCGCGTCCTCGACTTCGACCGCGAGATGGCCTCCTGGTCACCTCGCGAGTTCGTCGAGCGCGTGGTGGTCGAGCAGCTGCGGGCCCGTCACGTGGTGGTCGGGGAGAACTTCACGTTCGGCGCCAAGGCCGCCGGCACCACGGAGGTGCTGCGCGAGCTGTGCGCCGAGCACGGCTGCTCGGCCGACGCGCTCACGCTCGTGGGGGACGCCGGGGCCCGGGGGGACGACGGGTCCGGCACCTGGTCGTCCACGCGGGTGCGGGGTCTCGTCGCCGAGGCCCGTCTCGCCGAGGCCGCAGCGGTGCTCGGCCGTCCGTACGAGGTGGACGGTGTGGTCACTCCCGGTGACCGCCGTGGCCGTGACCTCGGCTTCCCTACCGCCAACGTCCCGGTCGACGCCGGGTACTGCGTCCCGCCCGACGGGGTCTACGCCGGTCGCCTCGTCACCGGGGACGCCGCCTACCCGGCGGCCGTGTCCATCGGCACCAACCCGACCTTCGCCGGCACCGAGCGGCGGGTCGAGTCCTACGTGATGGACCACGGGCACGACCTCGACCTCTACGGACGCACCGTCCGGGTGGAGCTGGTCGAGCGGCTGCGCTCGATGGTGGCCTACGAGGGTGTCGAGGCCCTCGTCGAGCAGATGCACGCCGACGTCGCCGCCGCCCGCGCCGTGCTCGCTCGACCGTCCTGACCCGGGCGATTCGCCTGGAGGTGCCGCCCGCTGATAGCCTGGCAGGCGGCGTACCAACGCCCACGGATCATCAGAGCCCCGGTGGACATGCCCGGGAGCGCCGTGCAACGACCTCCCAGGAGAAGAATGTCGAAGAAGACCGCTGCCCCCACCGTCGCCGGCACGCCGCGTGACGAGATCATCAAGCAGTACGCCCGCAGCGAGGGCGACACCGGCTCCCCGGAGGTCCAGGTCGCGCTGCTCACCGAGCGCATCTCGCACCTGACGGAGCACCTGAAGGAGCACAAGCACGACCACCACAGCCGTCGTGGCCTGCTGCTGCTCGTCGGCCAGCGCCGTCGGCTGCTCAACTACCTCCAGGCCAAGGACATCGAGCGCTACCGCTCGCTCATCGAGCGCCTCGGTCTGCGTCGCTGACTTCGATCAGGCGGTCTCCCCAGTCGGGGTGGCCGCCTGATCCGCATCCGGGCCCGCCCAGGTCGTAGGACCTGGACGACCGCCCACCACAACTGAACATCGACACATCCACGGACGAGAGCCGCCACGTCGGGTCCGGTCCTCGGTAGTGGCCCTCGGGACGGCGATCGCCGCGCCGCGGGCCTCGATCGAAGACCGAAGGCCATCATCACGGCAGGTCCGGAGCTCGTCCCACCGCGCGACGACCGTCGCGAGAAGGGACTTCTATGTCCGACTCCATCCACACCACCGAGACCGTCATCGACAATGGTCGTTTCGGTACCCGCACGATCCGTTTCGAGACGGGTCAGCTCGCTCGCCAGGCCGCCGGCTCCGTGTCCGCGTTCCTGGACGACGACACGATGCTGCTCTCGGCCACCACGGCCGGCAAGCACCCCAAGGACCACTTCGACTTCTTCCCCCTCACGGTCGACGTCGAGGAGCGCATGTACGCCGCGGGACGCATTCCCGGCTCGTTCTTCCGTCGTGAGGGCCGCCCGGGCGAGGACGCGATCCTCACCTGCCGCCTGATCGACCGCCCGCTGCGGCCGACCTTCAAGAAGGGTCTGCGCAACGAGGTCCAGGTCGTCATCACGGTCCTGGCCCTGAACCCCGACACCCCGTACGACGTGCTGGCCATCAACGCCGCCTCCGCGTCCACGCAGATCTCGGGCCTGCCGTTCTCCGGTCCGATCGGCGCCACCCGCGTCGCCCTGATCGACGGCCAGTGGGTCGCCTTCCCGACGCACAGCCAGCTCGAGGACGCCGTGTTCGACATGGTCGTCGCGGGCCGCATCGCCACGCAGGCCGACGGCTCCAGCGACGTCGCGATCATGATGGTCGAGGCCGAGTCCACCGAGAACACCTGGGACCTCGTGCAGTCCGGTGTCCAGGCGCCCACCGAGGAGGTCGTGGCCGGTGGCCTCGACGCCGCCAAGGGCTTCATCCGCCAGCTGTGCGAGGCGCAGCAGCAGCTCGCCGAGGCCGCGGCCAAGCCCGTCCAGGACTTCCCGGTCTTCCTCGACTTCCAGGACGACGTCTACGACGCCGTCGCCGCAGCCGCCTCCGGCCCGCTGGCCGAGGCCCTCACGATCTCCTCCAAGGCCGATCGCGAGGACCGCGAGAGCCAGATCAAGGCCGACGTGCTCGACCAGCTCGGCGAGCAGTTCGAGGGTCGCGAGAAGGAGGTCGGTGCCGCGCTGCGTGCCGTCACCAAGAGCCTCGTCCGCCAGCGTGTGCTCCGCGACAAGGTGCGCATCGACGGTCGTGGACTCGCCGACATCCGTGAGCTGTCGGCCGAGGTCGGCGTCATCCCGCGCGTGCACGGCTCGGCCCTGTTCCAGCGTGGCGAGACCCAGATCCTGGGCGTGACCACGCTGAACATGCTCGACCTGGTGCAGAAGCTCGACACGCTGAGCCCCGAGAGCACGCGTCGGTACATGCACAACTACAACTTCCCCCCGTTCTCCACGGGTGAGACGGGCCGCGTCGGTTCGCCGAAGCGCCGCGAGATCGGCCACGGTGCGCTCGCCGGCCGCGCGCTCCTGCCGGTCCTGCCCACCAAGGAGGAGTTCCCCTACGCGATCCGTCAGGTCTCCGAGGCGCTGAGCTCGAACGGCTCCACGTCGATGGGCTCGGTCTGCGCCTCGACGCTCGGTCTGCTCAACGCCGGTGTGCCGCTGCGCGCCCCGGTCGCGGGCATCGCGATGGGCCTCATCTCCGGTGAGGTCGACGGCGCCACCGAGTACGTCACCCTCACCGACATCCTCGGTGCCGAGGACGCGTACGGCGACATGGACTTCAAGGTCGCGGGCACGCCCGAGTTCATCACGGCCCTGCAGCTGGACACCAAGCTCGACGGCATCCCCGCCGACGTGCTCGCCGGTGCCCTCACGCAGGCCAAGGGTGCGCGCCTGACGATCCTCGACGTCATGTCCGAGGCCATCGACGCGCCCGACGAGATGAGCGAGTTCGCCCCGAAGATCATCACGGTGAAGGTGCCGGTCGACAAGATCGGCGAGGTCATCGGCCCGAAGGGCAAGATGATCAACCAGATCCAGGACGACACCGGCGCCAAGATCTCGATCGAGGACGACGGCACCGTCTACATCGCCGGCGAGGCCGGCGGTGCGGCCGACCGTGCGCGCGACGCCATCAACGCGATCGCCAACCCGACGATGCCCGAGGTCGGCGAGCGCTACCTCGGCACCGTCGTCAAGACGGTCGACTTCGGTGCGTTCATCGCGCTCTCGCCGGGCAAGGACGGGCTGCTGCACATCAGCAAGCTGCGCGACCTCAACGGCGGCCAGCGCGTGAACAACGTCGAGGACGTCGTCTCGGTGGGCCAGAAGATCCAGGTCCAGATCGCCGAGCTCGGCGACCGCGGCAAGATCTCGCTGATCCCCGTCCCCGAGGACGCAGCTCCCGAGGACGCCACCGACGAGGCCCCGGCCGACGCCGAGGAGTCCACGGACGCCTGATCGGTCCACGTCACGAGGCCCTCACCCCTTCGGGGGTGGGGGCCTCGTCGCGTTCGGTCCGGGCGGTCGACCGGGAGGTGGGGTCACGGCCCTCGGCGTGAGACGATCCGCGAGATGACCGACTTCCGTGAGCGCGCCGCCGCGCTCGATGCTGCCGACCCGCTGGCCGTGTACCGCCAGCAGTTCGTGCTCGACGCCGACATGGTGGCCTACCTCGACGGCAACTCGTTGGGTCGGCTGCCTCTGCGCACGCGAGAGCGCCTCGCCTCGTTCGTGCGTGACGAGTGGGGCAGCCGTCTGATCCGTGGCTGGTCGGAGGGCTGGACCGAGCTGCCGGTCGAGGTGGGCGACGAGGTGGGCGCCCTCGTCGGTGCCGCACCCGGTCAGACGGTGGTGGCCGACTCGACGTCGATCTGCATCGCGAAGGCCCTGCACGCCGCGGCGTCGATCGTGCCCGGACGCAGCCGGATCGTCGTCGACGCCGGCGACTTCCCGACCGACCGCTACCTGGCGTCGCACGTGGCGGCAGCCCGTGGCATGGAGCTGGTCACGATCGAGCGTGACGCCGAGGGCGACCTGACCGACTCGTTGGACGCCGTGCTCGACGAGCGCACTGCCGTCGTGCTGCTGAGCCACGTCGACTACCGGTCCGGCGCCCTGCTGGACCTGGCCGCGCTCACCGACCGGGTGCACGCGGCCGGTGCCCTGGTCGTGTGGGACCTGTGCCACTCGGTCGGGGTGGTGCCCACCGCGCTCGACGCCGCGGGCGTGGACCTCGCGGTCGGCTGCACCTACAAGTACCTCAACGGTGGACCGGGCTCACCGGCGTTCCTGTACGCGGCGGCTCGCCACCTCCCCGTGCTCGAGCAGCCGCTGCCGGGCTGGTGGAGCGCCGACGACCTCTTCGCCATGGCCGACGACTACCGCCCCGCCGTGGACGCACGTCGGTTGCTGTCGGGGACGCCGAACGTCGCCGGCCTGCTGGCGGTGCGCGAGGGTGCGGCCATGGCCGCCGAGGCGGGCGTGGACGCAGTGCGGGTCAAGTCGGTGCTGCTCACGACCTTCGCGATCGACGCGCTCGACGTGCTGGCCGCCGACGGCAGTCCGGTCGAGGTGGTCACACCGCGTGACGCGGCACGTCGCGGTGGTCACGTGACCGTGCGGGTCCCCGACGCGCGCGCCGTCACGGCAGCGCTGGTGGACCGTGGCGTGGTGCCCGACTTCCGCGAGCCCGACCTGGTGAGGCTCGGGCTCGCGCCCCTCACCACGTCGTTCGCGGAGCTGCACGCCGGGCTCGTGGTGCTGCGCGACGTGCTCGCTCGATAGCCTGAGGTCATGACTCGTGTAGCCGTGCTGGGCGCCCGTGGGCGCATGGGTTCGACCTCCGTCGAGGCGCTCGACGCCGCCGACGGGATCGAGGTCGTCGCCCAGGTCGACGTCGGCGACTCCATCGACCTGGTGGGGGAGTCCGGAGCCGAGGTGGCCCTCGTCTTCACCACGCCCGACGTCGCGCTCGACCAGGTCCTGTGGTGCATCGAGCGCGGGGTGCACGTGGTCGTGGGCACCTCGGGATTCGACGGCGAGCGGCTGCGGTCGGTGCGTACGGCCGTCCACGAGCGCACCGGGGTCTCGGTGCTCGTGGTGCCCAACTTCTCCATCGGCGCGGTGCTCCTCATGCGCTTCGCCGCCACGGCCGCGCCCTTCTTCGAGTCCGTCGAGGTGATCGAGATGCACCACCCTGCGAAGGTCGACGCCCCCTCGGGGACGGCCGTCCGCACGGCCGAGCTGATCGCGGCCGCCCGCGCCGAGGCCGGTTCGCCGCCGGTCCCCGACGCCACCACCACCGACCCCGACGGTGCTCGGGGTGCCCAGGTCGACGGGATCACGGTGCACGCCGTGCGCTCGCGTGGCTTCGTCGCGTCCCAGGAGGTGCTCCTGGGCGGCGAGGGGGAGATCCTGAGCCTGCGGCACGACTCGTCCACGCGGGAGTCGTTCATGCCCGGCGTGGTGGCGGCCGTGCGTCACGTGGCCGACCGGCCGGGTGTCACCGTCGGTCTCGACGTGGTCCTCGGCCTCGGCGACTGATGGAGGTCGCGTACGCGCCCGGTCGGGTGGCGGACGTCGTCGGCGACGGTCCCACCGTCCTGCTCTGGCACGGCTCCGGCCCGAACGAGCGCCACGCCCTCGCCCGACTCGCCACCGCCGTGGCGACGTCCGGGCACCGGACCGTCACGCCGGACTGGGACGTGACCTCCTCGGACGGCGGACGCGCCGACCTGCTGACCTCCCTACGCTTCGCCCGGGAGACCGCTGACCATGATCCCGACGGTCTGGTGCTCGTCGGCTGGTCCCGCGGGGGCGTCGCAGCAGCGAGCCTCACCCTGAACCAGCGACGGCTCGGGGTCGGCCTCGCACGTACGGTCTGCGTCGCCGCCGCTCCGTTCCCTCGCGCCGACCCGATCAGCGGCGCGATGCTCGGACCGGCGTCGCCACCGGTGGCGCGCGGGACGACGGTCGCGTTCGTGACCGGGCTGCGTGACGAGCGGACACCGATCGACGAGGTGCGCGCCGTCCACCGGCAGTGGAACCACGCGGGCTGGCCCACGACGTTGCACGAGCTCGACGCCGACCACTTCTCCGTCGTCGAGGACCACGCCGAGGACGTCGCCGCCGTCGTGGTCAGCTGACCCGGGGCTACAGACGCAGGAGGGCGGCGCTGAGGGCTGCTGCCCCCACCACGGCGAGGAACGGCACACGCAGCACCAGCAGCACCGCCGCCACGGCGAGGGCGGCGAGGCGCGCGTCGACGGCGACGCGCTGTCCATCGGCCAGCACCTGCACGGCCACCAGGGCACCGAGAAGAGCCACCGGGATCAGGTCGACGGCACGTCGGGTGGCGGGGTGCTCGAGGACCCGCTCCGGCACCGAGAGCCCGGCGAGCTTCAGGGCGTAGCAGCCGACGCACGTGAGCACGATGCCCAGCCAGGTGGCGCTCACGACGCGGGCCGTCCGAGCCGGTCACGCAGCAGCAGGCCTGCCGCGACGGCCACCGCGCCGCCGGCGATGATCGGCACGCCGGCGGGGGAGAGCGGCACCAGGCCCAGGGCCACCCCGGCGCCGACCAGCGCGACGACCCGGGCGAGTGCTCCGGACAGGCGTGGCCAGAGCAGGGCCAGGAACGCCGCGCCGACCGCGGCGTCGAGCCCGTAGGTGCGGGGGTCGCCGATCGCGGTGCCCGCGAGCGCGCCGGCGAGGGTCGACAGGTTCCACAACAGGTAGATCGAGGCGCCGGTCCACCAGAACCCGAGCCTGCCGAGGACGTGGTCGCGCTGGGCGACGGCGACGGCCGTCGACTCGTCGATCACGAGGTGCGCGCCCAGGGTCCTCCGCACCCCGGTGAGACGCAGGATCGAGGCGAGGCTGAGACCGTAGAACAGGTTGCGCGTGCCCAGCAGCACGGACGTGAGGGCACCGGTCAGCGGAGCTCCGCCGGCCGCGACCACGCCGATGAAGGCGAACTGGGAGGCACCGGTGAAGGCCACCAGGGACAGCACGCACGTCTGCAGGACGCTGAGTCCCGACGCGGTGCCCAGGGCGCCGAACGAGACGCCGTAGAGACCGGTGGCCACGCCGACCCCCAGGGAGTCGGCCACGACTCGGCGACGGGCGGCACTGGATGGTTCGGGGGAGCGGTCGCTCACTCCTCGACCAACGAGGTGACGAGTCGCACCTGCTTCACGGTGTGGGCGCCGGTCTCGTCGGCGAGCTCACGGTGGGCCCCGTCGGCGGCCCACCCGGTGCCGACCACGAAGGCTCGCAGGGCGTCGTCGGTCGTGGGCAGCCACCACCGGGCTCGCTCGAAGCCGTCGGCGCGCAACGTGTCGATGGCGGCCTGGAGCAGCCGCGAGCCGTGACCCTCGCCGCGGTGGCCGGGGTCGACCAGCAGCTCGCCGACCTCGCCGTCGGCGACCTGGTCGGCGTCGGGGTCGTGGCAGGGGTGCACGAAGGCCACCCCGCGGAGCGTGGCCTGCTCGAGCGCGACGAGCACCCGGGCGCGAGCGTCCGGGGGAGTCGTGAGGAGTGCGTGCCACGCCGGGGCGACGTCGACGGTGGTCATGTCCCCGAAGGCGTCACGCCAGGCGGCCTGCTGGACGGTCGCGATCGCCGCCACGTCGTCGGGCCAGGCGAGCCGGACGCTCACGTCGGCGGTCACCACGACCGGAAGCTCTCGACGAGTCGTGTCTCGGCGCCCTCGGCCTCGAGCATCGCAGCGGTCATGGTCAGGTTGCGCAGGCCGGGCCACGTCTCGAAGCCCAGCAGGAACAGGCCCGGGACCCCGGCGAGCAGGATCGGCCAGCCGCCCCAGGTGCCCACGAACGAGACGAGGATCGCCAGCAGCACGGACGCCTCGCAGAACATCAGCTTGCGCACCGTCTGCGCGGCGTAGATGCCGATCGCGCGGCGCTCGAGGTCGTCGGGGTCGTCGTCGGGATCGAGCGGGGAGGCCTGCAGCCAGACTCGTTCGGAGAGCACGGCGGCGACCACGACCACCAGCAGCAGCACCGCCAGCAGCCACCACGGCGGAAGATCGGCGTCGGTGCCACCGAGGGCCAGGAAGATCAGCGTCATGAAGCCTGCGGTCAGACCGATCTGCAGGAGGGCGAAGCGGCGGACCTCCTGCGGGGAGGCCTCGTACTCGGCGAGGGGCACGACCAGAGTTTCGCACAGGACCTGTCGGCGTCGGCGGGTATCCTCCGGAGCATGCAGGCCTACCTCGACCTCGTCCGCCGGATCCTCGACGAGGGCGTCGAGAAGGGCGACCGCACCGGAACCGGCACCCGCAGCGTGTTCGGGCACCAGATGCGCTTCGACCTCACGGCCGGGTTCCCGCTGGTCACCACCAAGAAGGTGCACCTCAAGTCGGTCGTCGGCGAGCTCCTCTGGTTCGTCTCGGGCGACACCAACACCCGGTGGCTCCGCGAGAACGGCATCACCATCTGGGACGAGTGGGCCGACGAGAACGGCGACCTCGGGCCGGTCTACGGCCACCAGTGGCGCTCGTGGCCGACGCCGGACGGCGAGACGATCGACCAGCTGGTGGGTGTCATCGAGTCGCTGAAGGCCGACCCGGACTCCCGGCGCCACATCGTCAGCGCCTGGAACGTGGCCGACCTGCCCGCCATGGCGCTCGCGCCCTGCCACGCCTTCTTCCAGTTCTACGTCGCACCGGCCGACGACGGGGGCCCGGGCCGCCTGTCGTGCCAGCTCTACCAGCGGTCGGCCGACGTCTTCCTCGGCGTGCCGTTCAACATTGCGTCCTACGCGCTGCTCACGCACATGGTCGCGCAGGTCGCCGGGCTGCGGGTGGGTGACTTCGTCCACACCTTCGGCGACGCGCACCTGTACCTCAACCACCTCGACCAGGCCCGCCTGCAGCTCGAGCGCGAGCCGCGCCCCCTGCCCGAGCTGTGGCTGGACCCGTCGGTCACGAGCATCGACGGGTTCACCTTGGACTCGGTCAAGGTCACCGGGTACGACCCCCACCCGGGCATCAAGGCACCGATCGCCGTCTGAGCACACGCATGACTACCGCCACCACCACGCTCGTCGTCGCGATGGGCGCCAACCGGGTGATCGGGGTCGACGGCGCCCTGCCCTGGCGGCTCCCCGAGGACCTGGCCCACTTCAAGCGGCTCACGCTCGGCCACCCGATGGTCATGGGGCGGGCCACGTACGAGTCCATCGGCCGGCCGCTGCCGGGCCGCACCACCATCGTCGTCACCCGCGACGCGCGGTGGAGCGCCGAGGGTGTCGAGGTGGCGCACTCCCTCGACGAGGCGCTCGACCGCGCCCGGTCGCTCGACGACGAGGTGTTCCTGGTCGGTGGCGCCCAGGTCTACGCTGCGGCGCTCGAGCGCGACCTGGTCGACGTCCTGGTGGTCACCCGCGTGGCCGCGGCGCCGGACGGCGACACGTACTTCCCGCGGATCGACTGGGAGCGCTGGCACGAGGCGGGCCGGGTCCCGCACGTCGGACCGGAGCCCGAGCGGGTGCCGTTCGACATCGTCACCTACGTGCGCGCCTGACCCGGCGCGCCGTCGGCCCCGGGCCTCAGTCGAGGTAGGTCGCCGCGAAGTCGTCGTGGTGGACCGGACGCCCGATCACGTACCCCTGGGCGAAGTCGACGCCCTCGGCGCGCGCCACGTCGAGGACGGCTCCCTCGGCCACGAACTCCGCGACCGTCTCCTTGCCGAGCGCCTTCGCCATGGCCACCACCGATCGCAGGATCGTCCGGTCGACACCGTTGCGGTGCGAGTCGGCCACGAACTCGCCGTCGATCTTGAGCAGGTCGAAGTCGAGGTGCTTGAGGTAGGAGAGGGACCCGAACCCCGCGCCGAAGTCGTCGAGGGCCAGCCGGCATCCGGTCGACGCGACCCGTCGGGCGAAACCACGCGCGTTCTCGAGGTCGGAGACCGCCGCCGTCTCCGTGATCTCCAGCACGAGTGACTGCGGTGGGAAGGCACCCGAGGTGGCTGCCGAGACGATCATCCGTTCCAGCTCGGGATCGCCGATCGTCAGCCCGGACACGTTCACCTCGAGCACGAAGCCCGGCCGGACCCGCTGCAGGTCGGTCAGGATCGGCAGCGCATGGGCAAGGACCCAGCGGTCGAGGGCCGCGATGAGACCCGCACGTTCTGCGATGTAGAGGAATCGGCCGGGCATCACGAGAGCCCCGTCGGGGTCCCGCATGCGCAGCAGCGCCTCTGCGCCGGTGATCCGTCCCGACGCGACGTGCTGGATCGGCTGGAGGTGGAGCTCGAAGTCGTCGTGCTCGAGCGCGTGCTCGAGGCGCTCGCGCCAGCGCAGTCGCGCCCCGAGACGGGGGACCTCGTTCAGGGCGACACCGAGCACGGCGGCCCGGTCGCGGCCTGCGTCCTTGGCGTCGTACATGAGCATGTCGACCGTCGCGAGGGCGTCGTCACCGGACAGGCTGTCGGCGTAGGTGATCGGCAGGACTCCCACGCTGGCCGTGACCCGCCGCCGCGTCCCGTCGAGGGTCGCCGTGTGGTCGCGGATGCGTTCGACGAGTCGGTTCGCGAGCGCTGACGCCTCCTCCGGTCCCGCGGACGGCAGGAGCACTCCGAACTCGTCGCCGCCGAGTCGCGCCACGATGTCCGCGTCCCCCAGCTCGCGGCGCAGGACCGCGGCGACCGAGGAGATCAGCTCGTCGCCGGCCCGGTGCCCGAGCGTGTCGTTCACCTCCTTGAAGTGGTCCAGGTCCAGCAGGAGGAGCGCGCCGCGTGCCCCCGTGCGGCGGCACTCCACGAGGTGGCGTTCGAGGTCGCGGTCGAAGCGGCGCCGGTTCACCAGACCGGTGAGTGCGTCGTGGTCGGCCATGTGGGTGAGCTGGAGCTCGTAGCGCTGGCGGTCCGACACGTCGACGACGTTGACGATGATGTCGGCCGACGACGTGTCCTCGTCGGCTCGCAGTCGTGCCAGCGACAGGGAGAGGTGGACCACGTGGTCGTCGTTGGACTCCCACGTCCACGACGTGGTCGCGAGGCGCGCCGGGCTCTCGTCGAGCTCGGCCAGGAGGCGTCGGCTGGACTCCGGGTCGGGGGAGAGGTCGACGAGGTTCCGGCCCACGAGCGCTCCCGCGGGGAGCGGCAGCATCCGCTCGAGTGCGCCGTTCACCTCGAGGACGACACCGTCGGCGTCGAGGACGGCGATGCCGTGCGGCGCGTCCAGGAAGAGGTGCTCGGCGCGGTCCCGGGCCCGAGCCACCTCGCGCTCACGCCGACGCTCCGCGCTGACGTCGCGCGCCACGATCAGTGCGCGTGGACCGTCCGCCGTGTCCAGGGGCGTGACGACGACGTGGTGCTCGTCCCCGGTGCGGGTCGCCGCGAGGTCCTCCTCCGACGTGGTGCCGTCGATGGCGAGCGGGACGAGCCGGTTCCAGATCGCCATGTTGACCGGTCCCGAGAAGGCATCGAGCGGCTGACCCACCTTGCCCTCGATCCCCTGACGCATGGCCCCGGCCCCGGCGACGAGCTCGATGGTCATCGACGGGTCGACGACGACGACCGTCGCGTCCGGCAGCTGGTCCATCACCGTGCGCCATCGGGCTTCTGCGGCCGCGAGCCGGCGCTGGTCCGAGACCGCGGCAGTCGCGTCGATGGCGACGTGGAGGTAGCCGACCACGGTGCCGTCGTCGTGGCGGAGCTCGGTGACCGCGAGGCGCACGAAGATCCTCGTCCCGTCGGCGCGCAGGTAGGTCCAGACCTGGCTCGGCGCGTCCTCGGCGGCGAGCTCGGCGAGGACGTGCCCCGGGTCGCTGTCGCGGGCCGTCGCGGTGGCCGCGAGCTCCTTCGGGTCGTGCAACGACGAGACGTTCACGCGTCCCACGACCTCGACGGCTCGGTACCCCAGGAGGTGCTCGGCCCCCACGCCGAAGGACGTGATCAACCCGGCGCGGTCGGTCGCGACCATGCTGCTCAGTCGCGCGCCTCCCAGCAGGCCGCGCGCCTCGGCCGCAGCCTGCTGGTGCTCGCGCCGTTCGACGGCGAGACGGCGCACGACGTCCTGGATGGCTGGGCCGATGAAGAGGGAGACGCCCGTCCAGATGAGGGCCATCCGCCACCCGCTGGTGGGGTAGCGCGGATCGCCGATGAGCAGCGCGGGCACCAGGAAGAGCACCAGGGTGGCCAGGGCAGAGAGCCAGAGGTCCTTGCGGCGACCGAACAGGGCCAACCACAGGACGGGGAGCGCGACGAGCCCGCCCCCGCCGCCCATGGCGCCGCCGCTCACCTCGCGCGCGGCGGCGATCACCACGAAGAAGAACAGCGGGGCACCGGGATCGGCCCAGGTGCGTACCGGCGACGTGAGGCTGCGAGCGAGGATCGCGAGGGTGACGGCGAAGAGTGCCACCACGTGCCACGGCTGCACGGGTGTCGTCGACTCCGGGTGGGGCGGTACGAGGAGGCCGAGGAGGCCGAGCGTGCCGACCGCGACGAACGGGGCGGCGGTGCGCAGGGTCGGTCGGTCCTCGACCGGCGTGGCGCGGGTGTCCCTCGTCATGGCTCAGGGTAGGAGCGAGCCGGGGTCACGTGGTGGACCTGAGACCACTGACGACTGCATATTGACGTAGGTAACTTAATCTGTGCACCATGGTCGGGTGGCCTACGACCCGACGCAACCGGCCTACCGGCTGCACACTCTCGTCTCGGCGCTCGACGCCGCGGCCGACCGCATGCTCGGCGAGTCGTTCGACATCAGCTACGGCCGGTTCCTGACCCTGGTCACGATCCAGGTGCTCGGCGCGCCCACGCAGGTCGAGCTCGCCGGCGCCCGTGGCGTCTCCGCACCCGCGGCCAGTCGGATGGTGCAGTCGCTGGTCGCGGCCGGGCTCGTCACCGCGACCCGGACGGACGGGGCGGGCAATCGTCGAGTCGTGCAGCTCACCGACGCGGGATCCACGCTCGTCGCCGACGGGGGACGGCTGCTGGAGTCCTCGTTCGAGCAGCTCCTGGCCGCGACCACCGTCACCGCCGACCAGGTGCGCTCGGTCACCGACCCCCTGCTCGCCCTCCTGAAGCCGGAGCTGTCATGACACCCCTGATCGCCACCCATGCCTTCGCCGCCGTCGTCGCGCTCCTGGTCGGGGCGTGGCAGCTCTTCCGGGGCCCGCGCGGCACCCAGGGGCATCGCGTGGCCGGGCGGGTGTGGGTCGTCGCGCTGATGTTCGTGGCCGCCTCGTCGTTCTGGATCCAGGAGATCCGGCCCGGGCACTTCAGTGCCCTGCACGCGCTCTCGGTGGTCACGCTGGTCACGGTTCCGCTCGGCATCCTCGGCGCACGGCAAGGTCGTATCCGCGACCACCGGTCTGCCATGACGGGCAACTGGATCGGGCTGGTGGGTGCCGGCATCGCCGCGGCGGCGGTGCCGGACCGCGCGATCCCGCAGCTCGTGGTGCACGACGCCGTCACCGCAGGTGTCGCGGGTCTGGCCGTCCTGGCGACCGCGGCCGCCGTCATCGGCGTCGGGCGCGTCGTCGACGCCGCCGTCGTGCCCCAGCCCTGACGACCTGCCCTGGCCACCAGTCCTGAGAGCCGCGCCGGAGGCGTGGGCCCCGAAGGTCAGGACAGGACGGCGAGCTGCCGGCTCTGTGCCACGAGGCGGCCCTGGTCGTCCCAGAGCTCGACGTCCTCGTCGTGGTAGCCGTGCACCACGTGGCGGGTCGTCACGTGCATCAGCGCCCACGCCGTCTCGGGGCGGCGGCGCAGGTGCACGGTCAGCTGGACGGTGGCGGAGGCCAGGAGTCCGAGCTCGGCCGTGACGGGCGGGTAGCCGTCGACGATGGCAGCGGCCGCGACGGCGTCGATCGGTCGGCCGTCCTTGGGTCGGACCCACACGCTGGCCTCGGGATCGCCGCTCGGCTCGCCGCGCAGCCAGCCGGGGACCTCGGGCAGACGGACCTCGTACCGGTCGACGATCGGGACCGCGCCGGACGGCACGTACCCGGAGACGTCGACGCCGTCGTCGGGCCCGCCGACGGGGGGCGCGCCGTGCGGCGTGTGCTCGGCCGAGCCGGCGGCGTCCCAGTCGTGCAGGGAGATGACCGCGTGCGCGACAGTGGCGCCGTTCTGCAGGAGCACTGCCTGGTGGACCGACACGCGTCGACCGACGCGCAACGTGGTCACCTCCACCGCGGCATCGCCCGGCGTCGGCGGCTTGAAGTAGCTCACCGAGACGGTGAGCAGGTCAGGGTGCGCAGGGGCGGTGGTGGCGGCCTCGTCGAGCGTGGCGCGGGCGAGCACGGCGAGCACGTAGCCGCCGTTGGCCGTCCCGTTGGGGGTGTTCCAGTCCGCGGTGAGGACGAGGTGGCGCAGGCCGTCGTCGCCGGGTGTCGAGGCGATGGCACGGTCGAGCTCGTACGTCGTCATGGGCTGACGGTAGCGACGCGCCTTGCCTGGCCCGCACGCGCGGTGCCGCACGTGGACGTCGCGCGACGAGGCACCTGGACGACCTGATCGACCCGGTCGCATCCTCCTGCGTGCTCAGCGGGCCGGACCGGACGCCGCAGCGTCGAGCGGTAACCTCGGTCCATGACCTCCCCGCTCGCCAGCGACGCCGCGCCGTTCGGGCGCGTCCTGACCGCCATGGTCACGCCGTTCACGCCCGACGGCGACCTCGACCTCGCTGCGGCGCAGAAGGTGGCGAAGCACCTGGTCGACCACGGCAACGACGGCCTCGTCGTCAGCGGCACCACCGGCGAGTCGCCCACCACCACGGTCGAGGAGGACGGACAGCTGCTGGCCGCCGTCGTCGAGGCCGTCGGTGACCGTGCCACCGTGGTGGCCGGTGTCGGCACGAACGACACCCGTCACTCCGTGCAGCTGGCGCAGCAGGCCCGCAAGGCCGGCGCCCACGGCCTGCTGGTCGTCACGCCCTACTACTCCAAGCCGCCGCAGTCGGGCATCGTCGCGCACGTCAACACCGTGGCCGAGGCCGGCGAGGACGTCCCGGTGATGCTCTACGACATCCCCGGACGCAGCGGAGTCATGCTGGCGACCGAGACCTACGTCGAGCTGCGCAGGAACCCGCTCGTGCTGTCGGTCAAGGACGCCGTCGGCGACTTCAACCGCGGTGCGTGGCTCATGCGCGAGACCGGCATCACGATCTACTCCGGCGACGACTCGCTGAACCTCGGCTGGCTCGCGTACGGAGCCAGCGGCATCGTCAGCGTCGTCTCCCACGCCGCGCCCCGTCGTCTCGCCGACCTGGTCGCCGCGGTCGACGCAGGCGACCTCGACGAGGCTCGCGCCATCCAGCGGCAGCTCCTGCCCATCGACCGGGCGATGATGACCGTCACCCAGGGCGTCATCACGGCCAAGGCCGTGCTGCAGATCCTGGGCGTGCTCGACAACCGCACGACCCGCGCGCCCCTGCCCGAGGCCACGGAGGACGAGGTCGCCATGCTGCGCGACGCCCTCGCCGCCTCCCACCTGATCGACCAGACCTGATCGACTGAACGGACGAACTCCTTGAGTCACATGCACACGGAGCTGGGCCCGCCCCCGGCCCTGGGCTCGAACACCCTGCGCGTCACCCCGCTCGGCGGACTCGGCGAGATCGGTCGCAACATGACCGTCTTCGAGTTCGGCGGCAAGCTGCTGATCGTCGACTGCGGCGTGCTGTTCCCCGAGGAGCACCACCCGGGCGTCGACCTGATCCTGCCCGACTTCGGCCCCATCCGGGAACGGCTCGACGACGTGGTCGCCGTCGTGCTGACCCACGGCCACGAGGACCACATCGGCGGTGTGCCGTACCTGCTGCGCGAGCGCGGGAACATCCCCGTGGTCGGCTCGAGGCTGACGTTGGCCCTCGTCGAGCCGAAGCTGCGCGAGCACCGGCTGCGCGACGTGCCGCAGCACGTGGTGGCCGAGAACGAGACGCTGCACCTGGGGCCGTTCGAGCTCGAGTTCGTGGCCGTCAACCACTCGATCCCCGACGCCCTCGCCGTCGCGGTCAAGACGCCCGCGGGCGTCGCGCTGCACACGGGCGACTTCAAGATGGACCAGCTGCCGCTCGACGGCCGCATCACCGACCTGCGCGCCTTCGCGCGGCTCGGCGAGGCCGGTGTCGACCTCTTCCTCACCGACTCCACCAACGCCGACGTGCCCGGGTTCACGGTGGCCGAGCGCAACATCACCCCGGCGATCGACGCGGTGTTCGCGTCCAGCACGCAGCGCGTCATCGTCGCCTCGTTCGCCTCGCACGTGCACCGGGTGCAGCAGGTCCTCGACGCCGCCGCCAAGCACGGCCGCAAGGTCGCCTACGTCGGACGCTCGATGGTGCGCAACATGCAGATCGCCCGCGACCTGGGGTACCTGCACGTGCCCGACGGGGTCGTCGTCGACCGGATCGACGCCGCGCCGCCGGAGAAGATGGTGCTGATGTCCACCGGTTCCCAGGGCGAGCCCATGGCCGCCCTGTCGCGCATCGCCAACCGCAGCCACCCCCAGGTCAGCCTCGAGCCGGGCGACACGGTCCTGCTGGCGTCCTCGCTCATCCCGGGCAACGAGAACGCCGTCTACCGCGTCATCGACGGGCTCACCAAGATCGGCGCGCGCGTGGTCCACAAGGGCAACGCCCTGGTGCACGTGTCCGGGCACGCGTCGGCCGGCGAGCTCCTCTACTGCTACAACATCGTCAAGCCCACCAACGTGCTGCCGGTGCACGGGGAGATCCGCCACCTGCACGCCAACGCCGCGCTGGCCACGCAGACGGGCGTGCCGAACGTGCTGCTGGCCGAGGACGGGTACGTCGTCGACCTGGTCGACGGGCACGCGTCCGTGGTCGGCGCGGTCCAGTGCGGCTACGTCTACGTCGACGGCTCCTCGGTCGGCGAGATCACCGACAGCGAGCTCAAGGACCGTCGGATCCTGCGCGACGAGGGCTTCATCTCCGTCGTCGTGGTGGTCGACTCCACGAACGGCAAGATCGTCACGGGCCCGGAGGTGCACGCGCGCGGTCTCGCCGAGGACGACTCCGTCTTCGACGAGATCACGCCCAAGATCGTCGACGCGGTGGAGCAGGCGCTGCGCGAGGGCACGCACGACACGCAGCAGCTGCAGCAGGTCGTGCGCCGTGTGCTCGGCTCGTTCGCCGGCCGGAAGCTGCGGCGTCGGCCCATGATCATCCCCATCGTGCTCGAGGCCTGAGCCGTCCGACCCGGTCCGATCGAGGACCTTCGGACTGTTACGCAGGTGAAACCTGTGGGCGGTGGTGCCGAAACACGCGCTGACTAACGTCGTCATCAAGAGTTCGGCGCGGGGCCGAACCGTGGTGGGACACCGGTTGCGGCCGGCAGCGTCGTTACGCACGACGGTGCCGGCCGTACGCCGATCTCCCCGCACGAGGGGGTTGGTCAGTGACGTCACGCAGGTCCGACGAGGTGTTGCTCGCCTGCTCATCCGGGCATGCCGATCCGGCCGAACGGGTGGCCCTCCAGGGCCTGGTCAACGCCGTGCGACGCGACGCTCCGTCGGTCGACGTGCGCGACACCCCGGTCGACCTGATGGCCCTCGACGACGCGTGGCCGCCCGTGCGGGTGGCGGTGCCGCTGACGCTGACCGGAGGGACCGCCGTGGCGGGCGCGCTGTCGGCCGCCTCCCGGCACGACCCGTCCCTCGTGGTCGCGCACCCGATCGGCCCGGACTGGACGTTGGCCGAGCTGTGCGTGCAGCGACTGATCGAGGCAGGGGCCCGCAAGGACGACACGATCGTCCTGGGTGTCTCCGGAGCCCATGACGACGCGGCGATCACGGGCTACTCCCGGATGGCGCGGCTGGTCAGCGCCGTGTGGGGCGGGCCGGTGCACATCGGCTCCATCGGCGGGAAGGACACGCCGCTCACCGACGCCGTCGACATCGCGCGGGCCTACGGCCAGCGGGTGGTGGTCTCGTCCTACGTGCTGACCCCGGGTCGCGACGCCGACATGCTGCGCCACTGCGGTGCCGACCTGGTGACGGCACCCGTGCTCGACGGCGGGCTGCCCGACCGACGGGTCGTCGACCTCGTGCTCGCTCGGTTCCACCAGGCCCTCGGTCTCGGCGTCGCAGCGCTCTGAGGTCGGTCGTCCGGCGGCTGCGCTGCCTCCGGTCTCCACGACGACCTGCGGCTGCGCTGCCCCGGCCTCGAGCGGGGCCGCTCTAGCGGGCTGTCCTCGGGCCGTGCTCGGGCCGTCAGAGGTAGGTGACGCACGTATCCGCGCCGTCAGAGGTAGGTCTCGCACCGAAGGGCGGTCTCGACAGGTGCGACGCCTACCTCTGACACGCCGGGAATCCCCGCCGGGTCGACGGCGTGGGTGCACGCCGACCCTCGACTTCTGGTTTAGGCTCTCGCCATGGCGACCCGAACGTCTTCCCCGCCGCGCAAGCGGCCGTCCGGCAGCCAGGCCCGCAAGAAGCCTGCCTCCCGCAGCACCGCGAAGCGCAAGCCCGCGGCGCGCAAGCCTGCCCCGCGGCGCACCGGACCCGGTCCCGTGGCCGCGGTGCTCGGCGGGCTCGCCCGTGCCTGCGCAGCCGTCTGGCTGGGCATCGCCGGAGCCGTCGGCGCGGTCGCGCGCAGCATCGGGCACTCCGCGGCCGAGCTGGAGCCCGAGCAGCGCCGTGACGGCGTCGGGTTCGGCATCGTCGCGCTCGCCATCGTCGTGGCCGCCGCCGTCTGGTGGCAGGTCCCCGGTCCGGTGGCCGACGCGGTGCGTGCCGCCACCACGGGCACGGTGGGTCTGCTGGCCTGGGCCGTGCCGATCCTGTTCGCCGTCATCGCCTGGCGCACGCTGCGCCACCCCGACCGCAACGGCCCCGTGGGCCGTCAGGTCATCGGCTGGTCGGCCATCTGCGGTGGCGTGCTCGGCCTCGTGCACCTCGCCCACGGCGTGCCGCGCCCGGAGGACATGGTCGAGGTCCGCGACGCCGGGGGAGCGGTCGGGTTCCTGTTCTCCGCCATCCCCATGGACCTGCTGCGCACCGAGTACGTCGTGGCCCCGATCCTCGTGCTCGTCGTCCTGTTCGGCCTGCTCGTCGTCACCGCCACGCCCCTGCACGCCGTGCCCACGCGACTGCAGGAGGCCCGCGATCGTGCCCTCGGACGTCACGTCGAGGACGCCGAGGCGGAGCCGGAGGCGAGCCCGCGCAAGCGTCACCCCCGCACCGTGGCCGACGAGCCGTACGAGAACCCGCTCGTCGACGGTCCCGACGAGGACCGCCAGGTCTCGGCCCGACGTCGCCGCAAGGCCGAGAAGGCCGAGGCCGACGCCGCGGCCGCGGCTGCGAGTGCGATGGAGGTCGACGCCGCGCCGGAGACCGAGGACACCACCGACGTCGTGCTGCCGCCCATGGAGCCGCTGCCGGCACGCGCCGAGCAGCTCGCACTCTCGGGTGACGTCGTCTACTCCCTGCCCGACTCCACGGTCCTGCGCGAGGGCAGCCCGCACAAGGCGCGCTCCGCGGCCTCCGACGAGGTCGTCGAGCGGCTCACCGAGGTCCTCGAGCAGTTCCAGATCGACGCCCAGGTCACCGGCTACACCCGCGGACCGACGGTCACCCGCTACGAGGTCGAGCTCGGACCGGCCGTCAAGGTCGAGAAGGTCACCGCGCTGAGCAAGAACATCTCCTACGCCGTGGCCTCGAACGAGGTCCGCATCCTCAGCCCGATCCCCGGCAAGTCCGCGATCGGCGTCGAGATCCCGAACGTCGACAAGGAGATGGTCTCCCTCGGCGACGTGCTCCGCTCGGCCAAGGCCCGCGGCGACCACCACCCGATGGTCATCGGCCTCGGCAAGGACGTCGAGGGCGGGTTCGTGGTCGCCAACCTCGCCAAGATGCCCCACCTGCTGGTGGCCGGCGCCACCGGCTCCGGCAAGTCGAGCTTCGTCAACTCCATGATCGCGTCGCTGCTGATGCGCTCGACGCCCGACGAGGTGCGGATGATCATGGTCGACCCCAAGCGGGTCGAGCTGACGGCCTACGAGGGCATCCCGCACCTCATCACGCCGATCATCACGAACCCCAAGAAGGCGGCCGAGGCGCTCCAGTGGGTCGTGCGCGAGATGGACCAGCGCTACGACGACCTCGCCAACTTCGGCTTCCGGCACGTTGACGACTTCAACAAGGCGGTGCGCGCCGGCTCCGTGAAGGTGCCCCCGGGCAGCGAGCGCGTGCTCACCCCGTACCCGTACCTCCTGGTGGTCGTCGACGAGCTCGCCGACCTCATGATGGTCGCCCCGCGCGACGTCGAGGACTCGGTCGTGCGCATCACGCAGCTCGCGCGCGCCGCCGGCATCCACCTGGTGCTCGCCACCCAGCGACCCAGCGTCGACGTGGTCACCGGGCTCATCAAGGCCAACGTGCCCAGCCGTCTGGCCTTCGCCACCAGCTCCCTCGCCGACAGCCGCGTGATCCTCGACCAGCCGGGCGCCGAGAAGCTCGTCGGGCAGGGCGACGGACTGTTCCTGCCCATGGGTGCCAACAAGTCGATGCGCATGCAGGGCGCCTGGATCACCGAGGCGGAGATCGCGGAGGTGGTCAAGCACTGCAAGGAGCAGCTGCAGCCGAGCTACCGCGACGACGTCACGGCACCCGCGCAGGCCAAGCGCGACCTCGACGACGACATCGGCGACGACATGGACCTGGTCATCCAGGCGGTCGAGCTCGTGGTCACCACGCAGTTCGGCTCGACGTCGATGCTGCAGCGCAAGCTGCGCGTCGGGTTCGCCAAGGCCGGCCGGCTCATGGACATCATGGAGAGCCGCGGCGTCGTGGGCCCGAGCGAGGGCTCCAAGGCCCGCGACGTGCTGATCAAGCCCGACGACCTCGAGGACGTCCTCGCCTCGATCAGCGTCGGCTGAGCGTGCCCATGGTCGACGAGCGTGCCGACGCGCCAGGATCCGGGGAGCCCGCCTCCGACGAGCCGTTCGAGATCCGTCGACGGATCGCCCTGTTCGCGCTCCTGGGGCTGGCCGTGCTCGGGGTCGCGGCCGGGTTCGCCTGGCTGGCCTGGGACCGGGACGACGTGCTGCTGTGGGTGCCTGCCGCGGTGCTCGCGCTGCTCTCCCTCGCGGTGCTGCAGGGCGTCCGCGACGCGCGTACCCCGTTGTTCGTGGCGGACGCCCACGGGGTGAGGATGCGCGACGGCGACGGCTGGGTCGGGCTGCTGTGGAGCGAGATGGCCGACATCCGCGTCGAGCCGCGCGAGGGGCTGCTCGACGCGCGGGTCAAGGTCGTGAGCCCCGACGGCCAGAAGATCTACACCGCCCCGCTGGGCCTCGGCACGACCGTCTCGGCCGAGGAGGCCGAGGTCCAGGTGGCCAGGCGCCGGAGCCCTGCTCCATACTGAAACGTCCGCCCCGCCACCGAGAGGCATGCATGCAGCCGGCCGACGCCAGCCACGATCCGACGCCCGAGCACGCTCCCAGCAACCTGAACATCGCGAACGCCCTCACGGTCCTGCGGATCGTCGGCGTGCCGCTCTTCGGCTGGTTGCTGCTCACGCAGGACGGGTCCGACGTCTCGACGCGGGTCTGGGCGTTCGTGGCCTTCTCGCTGCTGATGATCACCGATCGCATCGACGGTGACCTCGCGCGAAGCCGCAACCTCGTCACCAACTTCGGCAAGCTCGCCGACCCCATCGCCGACAAGGCGCTCACCGGCATGGCGTTCGTCGGCCTGTCGATCATTGGCGTGCTCTGGTGGTGGGTCACGATCGTGCTGCTGGTGCGCGAGTGGGGCATCACGCTCATGCGGTTCGTGGTCAAGAAGTACGGCGTGATGCCGGCGAGCCAGGGCGGGCGCATCAAGACCACGCTCCAGGCCCTCGCGATCGGCGGCTACGTGCTCCCCTTCGAGCTGTGGGACAACACCGCCAGCGACGTGCTGCGATGGGCGACGCACGTGATCATGGCGGCCGCCCTGGCCATCACGATCGTCACGGCGGTGCAGTACGTGCGCGACGCGATCGTGCTGCGGCGGGACGCGAAGGCGTCGGCGCCGAGCCCAGAGTCGTGAGCCCCGAGTCGTGAGTCCCGGCCCCGACGCCGTCCGGGTCGTGCGACTGCTCCGTGAGCGCGGCGAGACGATCGCCACCGCCGAGTCCCTCACGGGAGGGCTCCTGTGCGCGGCCCTCGTGGACGTGCCAGGGGCGTCGGACGTGGTCGTCGGCGGTCTCGTCGCCTATGCCACGCAGGTGAAGACGGACGTGCTGAGGGTCGACCCCGACCTGGTGGCCGCGCGTGGCACGGTCGATCCCGACGTCGCCGTCGCGATGGCCACGTCGGTGCACCACCTGCTGGGCTCCGACTGGGGCGTCTCGACCACCGGCGTGGCCGGGCCGGGTCCGAGCGAGGGCAAGTCCGCCGGGACGGTCCACGTCGGCATCGACGGACCGGGGTCGCGGGAGGTGTCGGTGCCGCTCGCGCTGTCCGGCGACCGCGACGAGGTCCGCGCGGCGACGGTCGCTGCGGCGCTGTCGCACCTGGTCGCTAGGCTGGATCCAGAGAGTCGGGAATCACACCCGAGCCCATCGCGTTGACCTTCGCAGGAATGCGTTGATCTCTCACGGAGCACGGCGGACGGAGGTGGACCATGACGGCCATGAGGCAGCTGGTCGGTGAGGTGCTGCGCGCCCGCCGTATGGCCCAGGGGCTCACCCTTCGCGACGTCTCCGCCAAGGCACGGGTCTCCCTCGGGTACATCTCCGAGGTCGAGCGCGGCCAGAAGGAGCCCAGTTCGGAGCTGCTGGCTGCCCTCGCCGCCGCCCTGGAGGTGCCGCTGAGCAAGGTGCTCCTCGACGTCAGCACGCTGCTGGCCATCGAGGAGGCCACCGACCTCGCGAGCGTGTCGTCCATCGCCCCCGGCGAGGTCGAGGTCTCCGCGGCCTGACCCGCCGACCCCACACCGTGGGCCCGGCGAGCCCGGACGCACGGCTTGGGGCCTCACGTCGCGTGGGGGTCGAGCCTGCCAAGCGATCGGCGTCACGGTCCTGGCATGCTGGCCGACGGCATCGAAGGACCGGGGCACGGCCCGTCCCGCGGTGTCACGGACGTACGACCAGCGACGACGAGGCGGGGGTATTGGTGAATCCCAGTGACTGGGGCTTGCGACCCCTCGTCCTCGACGACGTCGACGCCGTCCACGCCGTCTACTCCGACCCCGGCACCTGGCGGCACCTGCCCGCGGGCGTCTTCACGGACCGCTCGCAGAGCGTGGGTCTGGCGGAGCGTGCGGAGCGCGACTGGCGCGACGTCGGCCTGGGGGAGTGGGCGGTCCTGGTGGCCGGCGAGGTCGTCGGCACCGGAGGCGCCATGCCCCGCGACGGCTGGTGGAACCTCGGCTTCCGCCTCTCGCCTCGCGTGTGGGGCCACGGCCTCGGCACGTGGGTGGCCAGCGTGGGCGTGGGCGCCGCGCACCGCACCCGCGAGGACTGGCCCGTCGTGGCGCGGTCACTGTCGTCGAACCCCGCCTCCGGCCGGGTCAGCGAGCTCGCCGGGCTCGAGCTGGTGCACCGGGCCCCGTTCCCCGACGGCCTCGACCGCATCGTGCACGCGGACCGGCCGCTCGAGGCCGACCTGCTCGACGCGATCGTCGCGCTCGGCTGAGGTCGACGGACGGCCCGAGCGGCTCCGAGGTCGCCCGAGGCCGTCGCCGACGGCTGTGCGCCCCGTGGCATGCTGGCCGCGATGAGGCACAGCGAGTTCTGGGAGCGGATGCGGATCCACCTCGGCCCGGCGTACGCCCGCTCGTGGGCGGAGTCGCAGGTCATGTCCGACCTGGGTGGTCGCACGGCCAGCGAGGCGCTCGACGCCGGGGTCGACCCCAAGACCGTGTGGCGTGCCGTGCACGCCCGGCTGGAGCTTCCCGCCAGCGAGCGCTGACCGCACGCCCCTTCCCCCATCGGTGGATCCTCAACATCTGGAGCCTCATCGGTGGATCCTCAACCACAGCGGGCGTTCCGCGGTTGAGGATCCACCGATCGTGGGGGAGTCGTGAGCGTGCCGGCACCGACGAGGTCGACACGGCGTGTCGCATCCGATCGAACAGGTGTTCGTACTAGCGTTGTCCACACGGTTGACGCGAAGGTGTGTCGCTGTCCACAGGCGGGGTCGACGAGGCCCCAGATGTCTGAGGCGGCCCCTAGCGTCGCAGATGACCGGCCCCCACCGAGCAGAACGGACCAGCCCATGGCTTCCAAGGCACCACTGACCCCCGTCACCGCCGTCACGAGCGACCAGCGCGAGAAGGCGATCGACAACGCGATCGCCCAGATCGACCGCAACTACGGCAAGGGCGCCGTCATGCGCCTCGGTGAGCGGGGCCGTGTCCCGATCAACGTCATCCCGACCGGCGCCACGGCGCTCGACATCGCGCTCGGCATCGGCGGTCTGCCGCGCGGGCGCATCGTCGAGATCTACGGCCCTGAGTCCTCGGGCAAGACCACGGTCGCGTTGCACGCGGTGGCCAACGCCCAGAAGGCCGGTGGGGTGGCGGCCTTCATCGATGCCGAGCACGCGCTCGACCCCGACTACGCCCGCAAGCTGGGCGTCGACACCGACGCGCTGCTCATCTCCCAGCCCGACTCCGGTGAGCAGGCCCTCGAGATCGCCGACATGCTGATCCGCTCGGGCGCCATCGACGTCATCGTCATCGACTCCGTGGCGGCCCTGGTGCCCCGCGCCGAGATCGACGGCGAGATGGGCGACAGCCACGTCGGTCTGCAGGCTCGCCTCATGAGCCAGGCCCTGCGCAAGATGACGGGCGCCATCCACGGCTCGGGCACCACGGCGATCTTCATCAACCAGCTGCGCGAGAAGATCGGCGTCATGTTCGGCTCGCCCGAGACCACCACCGGCGGCAAGGCGCTCAAGTTCTACGCCTCCGTCCGGCTCGACGTGCGCCGCATCGAGACGCTCAAGGACGGCACCGACATGGTCGGCAACCGCACACGCGTCAAGGTCGTCAAGAACAAGCTCGCCCCGCCGTTCAAGCAGGCCGAGTTCGACATCATGTACGGCCAGGGCATCAGCCGGGAGGGCAGCCTGATCGACGTCGGCGTGGAGACGGGCATGGTCCGCAAGGCCGGCGCCTGGTACACGTACGAGGGCGACCAGCTGGGCCAGGGCAAGGAGAACGCCCGCCAGTTCCTCAAGGACAACCCCGATCTCGCCGAGGAGCTCGAGAAGCGGGTCAAGGAGCACCTGGGAGTCGGCGCCACGATCGACGACGAGGTCGCCGCCGACGACATCGACCTGCCCGCGACGGAGTTCTGAGCGTGCCCGGGGGACAGGCGCGAGGGCAGGAGCCGCCCGTGGGCTCGGACGAGCCGGTGCGCGACACCGCGCAGGATCCCGATGCCGACGTCGAGTCGGTGGCTCGCACCATCCTGCTCAACAAGCTCACGGACTCGCCGCGCAGCCGGGCCGAGCTCGCCGAGGCGCTGGCGCGCAAGCACGTGCCCGACGACGTCGCGACGCGGTTGCTCGACCGGTTCGAGGAGGTCGGTCTGATCGACGACGCCGCGTTCGCGCGGGCCTGGGTCGAGTCGCGCTCACGCAGCAAGGGCCTGGCCACCAAGGTGCTGGCGCTCGAGCTGCGGCGCAAGGGCATCGCCGACGAGATCGCGCGGGAGGTCCTGGCCGACGTCGATCCCGACTCCGAGCGTGAGGCGGCCCACCGGCTGGTCCAGAAGAAGCTGCGCTCCATGCGCGGCCTCGACGACACCACCCGGATCCGTCGGCTCACCGGCATGCTGGCGCGCAAGGGCTACTCGCCCCAGGTCGCCTTCGACGTGGTCCGCGAGGAGCTCGAGGCCGACGTGGAGCCGCTCGTCTCCACCTGAGCTGGTGGCGGCAACGGGTGTGGTGTGGGGGAGTGCGGATCAGCCGCGCTCCTCCACGTCGCGTCGGATCCGTTCGACGATGTCCTTCTCGCTGTCGTAGTACGACATGCCCCAGTCGGCCACGCGAGCCGCGTAGCGGAGCTCATCGACGTCTCCGAGCATCTCGCGCACGGCCTCCAGCTCCTTGCGCTGCACGGCGAGCCGCTCGAGGTAGTCGTCCAGCATCTCCTGCACGTGCTCGGTCGAGGTGAGCCGACCCATCAGCAGACGCAGAGCCACCGGGTGCTTGAGCACCGGGAACGGGTCGTCCACGGGTGCGGAGAGCCACCGTTCCACCTGGGTGCGTCCCTCGTCGCTGATCTTGAAGCGGCGCGTGGTGCGTCGTCCCTCGGTCTGCTCCACGGCGTGCACCAGGTCGCCCTGGAGCAGCTTGTCGAGCTCGGTGTAGATCTGGCTCATCGCCGGCGACGTCCAGTAGAACCGCAGCGTCCGGTCGGCGCGCTGCTTCAGCTCGTAGCCCGTGAGGCCCTTGGTCTCGGACTCCCCGTCGAAGGCCAGCAGCCCCAAGATGGCGTACGAGGTCATCGACAGGTTCACGTCGCTCACCCTACTGAGCCGTTCGCCACATCGCCCGCGCCGACGCAGACAGCGTCGCTGTCAGGGTCCTAGACTCACGCGCATGCCCAGCACCCTCGATGTGTACCGGAAGATGTCGGCCCTCCCGCAGGGAAAGCGACTGTTCTCCATCTTCTACGGCCAGAAGGCGCCGTACTTCGCGTCGATCCACCTCGCCGTGCGCGAGATGCGGCCGCACTTCGCCGAGATCACGATCCCGAAGCGGCGCAGCGTGCAGAACCACATCGGCACCGTGCACGCGATCGCGGCCTGCAACGGTCTCGAGGCGGCCATGGGCCTGCTCGCCGAGGCCACCTGTCCGAGCGACTCCCGCTGGCTGCCCAAGGGCATGGACGTGAAGTACCTGGCGAAGTCGGCCGGCGACCTCTACTGCACCGCCGAGTCCAGCCCCGAGGACTGGGCCAACGGTCCCGACGTCCCGATCCGCGTGAAGGCGGCGCTGAAGGACGGCACCGTCACGGTCGAGGGCACCATCCACCTCTGGGTCACCCCCAAGAAGCGCTGAGCCGGCTCAGGCCGGACCCGGTGCGCCGGTGCCGCCCGCACCACCGTCGGGCTGGCCCTGCACGACGCCACCGACCTGGTCGGACGACTTTCGCTGACCGATGTAGCGCCGCTGCACCCACCCACCGAGCCAGGTGAGCAGCAGGTTCATCGCGATGTAGACGACCGCGAGCACGATGGCGGTGGCCAGCCGGTTGTCGAAGGTGTTCCAGACCGAGCGACCTGCCACGGTGAGGCCCGGCGCGAGGATCGCGTACCCCAGGCTGGTGTCCTTCAGCACGACGATGCACTGGCTGATGATCGAAGGGAACATGATCTTCACGGCCTGCGGCAGCAGGATGATGCGCGTGACCGCGCTCTTGCGCAGACCGAGCGCATAGGCCGCCTCCGCCTGTCCCTTCGGCACGGCGTTGATGCCGGCGCGGAAGACCTCGGCGAGCACCGATCCGTTGTAGAGGATCAGGCCGATCACGAGGGGGAACAGCACCCCGTTCGGGTACGACGCGAGCCCCCAGACGAAGATGATGAGCAGCAGCAGCGGCACCGCGCGGAAGAACTCCACGACGGTCCACGACGGCCACCGCACGAGCCGGCTGTCGCTCAGCTTGCCGACCCCCAGCAGGACGCCGAACACGACAGCCCCGACGATGGCGATGCCGGCGGCGCGCAGGGTGTCGATGAGGCCCTGGACGAGGACGTCGACGATCCGCGGGGTGACGAACGGCTCCCACTGCTGGGCGGTGAGCTGGTTCTCGCTGTAGAGCTTCCAGACGACCAGCGCGGCGAGCGCGACGACGCCGACGACCGTGGCGATGCCCAGCAGCCGGTAGCGGCGGGCGGCCTTCGGTCCGGGGACGTCGAAGAGGACGGATGCCTGGCTCATGCGACCCTCCAGGCCTTCTCGAAGCGGGACGCGCCGAAGGAGATCAGCTCGACGATGACGATGTAGCCGAGGGCGATCCCGAGGAAGATGACGATGCGCTCGCTCGCGTAGTCGTTGCTGAGCCCCTTCATGCGGAAGGTGGCCTCGGCGATGCCGAACACCGCGGCGAGCGAGGTGTTCTTGGTCAGGGCGATGAACACGCTCGCCAGCGGCGGAACCGTGAGCCGGAACGCCTGGGGGAGCACGACCTGCGTCATGGTCAGGGAGAAGGGCATCCCGATCGACCGTGCGGCCTCGGCCTGGCCGAGCCCGATGCCGTTGATGCCCGAGCGGATCGCCTCGGTGACGAAGGCCGCCGTGTAGAGGCCCATCGCGAGCGTGATCATGACGAAGAAGCCGAAGTCGATGCCGACCTCGGGCAGCCCGTAGTAGGTGAGCAGGATCAGCACCAGCAACGGGGTGTTGCGGAAGATGGTGACGTAGCCGATCCCGACGCCGCGCAGCACCGGCACCGGCGACACGCGGGCGACGGCCACGAGTGTGCCGACCACCAGCGCGAGCGCGCCGGACGCGACGAGCAGCTTCAAGGTCTCACCGAAACCGGAGAGCACCAGGCCGAAGTTCTCGCTGAGGGCTTCCACGTCACCTCCGTCGTCGAGCGACAGTCGCAGGATGGTCGGCCGGTCGCCGGGCGATGAGGCCCGGCGACCGGTCGGTCGGTCGGATCAGGCGCAGGCGTCGAGCGTCGGCTTCTCGGGCACGTCGTTGCCCGACTTGCCGAGCGTCGCGTCGAAGGCCTTCTCGAAGTCGCCGTCGTCGTACGCCTTCTCGATCGTGTCGTTGAGGAACTGGCACAGCTCGGGGGCGTCCTTGCTGTAGCCGACGCCGTAGCGCTCCTCGGAGAAGGGCTCACCGACGACCTTGAGCTCGTCGGGCGCCTGCGCGGCGTAGCCGAGCAGGATCGCGCCGTCGGTGGTGACGGCGTCGACGGAGCCGTTCTTCAGCTGGTCGACGCACTCGGAGTACGTGTCGAAGCCGGCCGGGGTCGCGCCGTACTCCTCCTCGACCGTCTTGATCGACGTGGAGCCGGTGACCGAGCAGACCTTCTTGCCCTCGAGGTCGTCCGGACCGTTGATGGAGTCGTCGTCGGCGGCGACGAGCAGGCTCTGGCCGGTGACGTAGTACGGACCGGCCTGGCCGACGACCTTGCGACGGTCGTCGGTGATCGAGTACGACGCGATGACGAAGTCGACCGTGCCGTTCTGCAGGAACGGCTCGCGGTTGTCGGAGATCGCCTCGACCCACTCGATCTTGTCGGGCTCGATGCCCAGCTGGCCGGCGATGATCTTGCCGAGCTCGGGGTCGATGCCGGTGGGCGCCTCGGAGCCGGCGGCCTTGAAGCCGACGCCGGGCTGGTCGTACTTGACGCCGATCTTGACGCTGCCGGCCTCGGCCAGCTCAGCCATGCGCGAGCCCGCCTCGAAGTCGGGGCTGTCGACGACCTCGTACTCGTTGCCGGACGCCGCCGTGCCGTCGTCCTCGCCTGCGTTGCCGCAGGCCGAGGCGGCCAGGACGACCGCTGCGGCGACTGCCGCGAGCTTCATGCTGCGCACCTTCATGGGAGCTTCCCCTCGATCGGTTGGTTGGGTTCGAACAGGTGGATCAGTGGTTGAGGATCTTGCCCAGGAAGTCCTTCGCGCGGTCCGACGACGGAGCGCTGAAGAACTCGTGGGGGGTGTTCTGCTCGACGATGCGTCCGTCGGCCATGAACACGACGCGGTCGGCGGCGGTGCGAGCGAAGCCCATCTCGTGGGTGACGACGATCATCGTCATGCCGCCCTTGGCGAGGTCGATCATGGTGTCGAGGACCTCCTTGATCATCTCCGGGTCGAGCGCCGACGTCGGCTCGTCGAAGAGCATGACCTTGGGCTCCATCGCGAGCGAGCGGGCGATGGCCACCCGCTGCTGCTGGCCACCGGAGAGCTGGGCGGGGAGCTTGCTGGCCTGCGACTCGACACCGACCCGCTCGAGCAGCTCCATGGCACGCTTCTCGGCATCGACCTTGGCCTGGCCACGGACCTTGATGGGGCCGAGCGTCACGTTCTCGAGCACGGTCTTGTGCGAGAAGAGGTTGAACGACTGGAAGACCATGCCGACGTCGGCGCGCAGCTGCGCGAGGGCCTTGCCCTCGGCGGGGAGCGGCTGCCCGTCCACGTGGATCTGGCCCTCGTCGATCGTCTCGAGCCGGTTGATCGTGCGGCACAGCGTCGACTTGCCCGAGCCCGACGGCCCGATCACGACGACGACCTCGCCCTGGGCGACGTCGAGCTCGATGTCCTGCAGCACATGCAAGGAGCCGAAGTGCTTCTGGACCCCCTGCATGGCCACCATGGGTGTGTCAGCCATGCGGGACAACCTATCGGCGTCCTTGGTCGTCCTTGCAAGTCCGCAACCGAATCGTCACCTGCGCCGGGGACGCGGCAACGCCGTGGACACACGCGCCGGAAGGCGGACGGGAACACACGTCGGCCGTCGACGCAGGGGTGCTGCATCGACGGCCGACGTCTCGGGGCCGCGAGGGTGGGAGTGCCGGCTCGCGGTCGTGCGATCGAGCCCTACTCGCGGTACCGCGGCTGGCTCTGCGGGTTCAGCTCGTCGAAGCGCACCCGCTCCGCACCCTTGATCCGACGGTCGTCGACCTTGAACACGTCGAAGCCGCGCTGGATCTCGTTGGAGTAGACGTAGCCGTTGTAGTAGTACGTCGACCAGGGGCCGCCGACCACGAGACGCTGTGCGTCGTTGGGGCCGCGGTCGTGCCAGGCGATCTCCTTGGGGTTGGCCGAGTCGGTGAAGTCGAACATCGACCAGCCGCCCTGGTACCAGGCCTGGACCATGATGTCCTTGCCCTTCACCGGGACCAGCGAGCCGTTGTGGGCCACGCAGTTCTCGGTGTTCGCCTGGGTGCGGGGGATCTTGTAGTAGCTCTTGAACTCCAGGTCGCCCTTGCGGGTGATGTCGTAGATCCCGTTCGCGCCCTTGGTGTCGCCCACGGTCGGGTTGCAGGTGGGCGCGCCGCCGCCGCCGAGCTCGTCGGTGAAGACGACCTTGGTGCCGTCGTTGTTGAACGTGGCAGAGTGCCAGAACGCGAAGTTCTCGGTGTCGCGCACGTTCTCGGTGACCTTCGGCTTCTCACGGTCGCGGATGTCGAGCAGGATGCCGTCGCCCATGCAGGCGCCGGCCATGATGTCCTTGCTCGGGTAGGCCGTGAGGTCGTGGCAGCCGCTGGTCTCGCGCGAGTAGCCGCCGGCCGGGTTGCCTCCGCCTGGGAAGAGCACGGGCTGGGCGATCATCGTCGCCGCCGACGGCTTCTTCAGCGGCACCTTGACGATGCTGATGGAGTCCAGCGGAGGCTGGCAGTCGGGGAACGCGGCGTCGGGAGCGTACGACGAGACGTAGACGTACAGGTCGTTCTTCGAGCCCTTGCCGGGCTTGCCGCCCTTGCCCTTGCCCGGCTTGCCGTTGCCGGGAGCCAGGGTGTGGGTGTGCGAGCCGCACGGTGTCTCGACGGCCGACACGTACTTCGGCTTGCGCGGGTCGGAGATGTCGAAGACCTTGACGCCCTCCCACGAGTCCTTGATGGTGGCCGACTGCGCCGTGCTCTGGCACGAGGCGTCGCTGCGCGAGGAGTCGGTGCTGAGGATCAGCACGTCGTCGTACACGGAGATGTCGTTCTGCGAGCCCGCGCACACGACCTGCGTGACGACCTTCGGCCTCGCGGGCTTCGAGATGTCGTAGACCATGAAGCCGTTGTAGTTGCCGGCGAAGGCGTACTTGCCCTGGAACGCGAGGTCGCTGTTGAGCGCGTCCTCGGTGGCGAACGCGCCCTGCTTGGCGATGGTGGCGATGCGCTCGACGTTCTTGCTGTTCGCCTCCTCACCGGGTGCCAGGTCGGCGCCGCTGGCGTTCATCCGAGCGGTGTCGTTGCCCGGGAGGCAGTTGCCTGCCAGGCGGTCCGCCTCCGACAGCACGACTTCGCCGTCGCACTCGTCGGACGTGGTGTCGCGGGCCTGCACCTCGGCCGTGGCGGCCATGGGTGAGAGCAGTGCCGCGGTGAGCGCGCCGGTGGCGGCGGCTCCGAGCAGGGCCGTGGTGGCCCGTCTGCGCGAGATACGCATAGGTGTGTCCTTCCCCCGAAGTGTGGCTATCCTCGCTGAAAGCCGTCATGACGACAAGGGCGACGCGCGGACTCGTTCGTGACGTTCCCGTGACGGCGACACTTCGGGGGAAGGAACCACGTATGCGTCGTCGGAGTCCCACGTTCGGCCGCGGAGCAGCCGCCGTGCTCGTGGCCGTTGCCGTGCTCGCCACCGGGTGCTCCGGGGACGATCCGTCGCGCAAGGTCGACGGCACGATCATCCAGCCCGGCATGCCGGGGGAGGACTCCGAGGAGCTCGACGAGGCCCCGGAGATCGGGCGGGCGCGGGCCAACGACGCCGACATCGAGTTCGTGCAGATGATGATCCCGCACCACGCCCAGGCGCTCGAGATGGCGCAGCTCGCCCCGAAGGCCGGGGGCAGCAAGGCGGTGCGCACGATGGCGGACCGCATCGACGGCGCCCAGCGTCCCGAGATCGTCTACATGGCGGGCTGGCTGACCGACCAGGGTCTCGACGCGCCCACGAAGGAGCAGATCGAGGGCGGCAACATCCCGATGGGCCGCCACGGTGGGCACGGGTCGCACGGCGGCGACGTGCACGAGATGGCCGGCATGGCCAGCGAGGCGCAGATGGCCGCTCTCGCGAGGGCGAAGGGTGCGCAGTTCGACCGCCAGTTCCTCGAGCTGATGGTCATGCACCACCAGGGCGCCATCGAGATGGTCGGCGACGTCGTCCGTCAGGGTGCGGACCTGCAGGTCAACGAGCTGGCCACGAGCATCGCGGCCGACCAGACCGCCGAGATCGACCGGATGCGTCAGCTCCTCGCCGACCTCTGAGCGGGTCGACTCGGCCTGCGAGGGAGCAGGGGACGTGTGAGCGTGGAGGCACACCCCACCGCACCCGAGGAGACCCCGTGCCGATCGCCGCCACCGACTACGCCCACGTCCGCCTGACCGTCCGCGACATCGACGCCTCGCGCCGCTTCTACGACTCCGTCTTCGGCTTCGACGTGGCGTTCGAGCTCCCGGAGAACCCGGACGAGGAGACCCGCGAGCAGCTGGCGTTCCTCTTCGGCGGCGTGATCTACCAGTTCCCCGGCGGTCTCCTCGGCCTGCGTCCCGTGGCTCCGGGGCACGACTCCTTCGACGAGGACCGCACCGGCCTCGACCACCTCAGCTTCGCCGTCGCGGACCGCGCCGCCCTCGACGACGCCGTCGCGGTGCTCGACGACCTCGGCATCGATCACGAGGACGTCAAGGACCTCGGCGGCCAGCTGATCCTGGAGTTCCGCGACCCCGACGGCATCGCCCTGGAGATCACTGCCCCTGCAGCCTGACGGCGGCCCCGGCTGATGGGC
This sequence comes from Aeromicrobium sp. Leaf245, assembly GCF_942548115.1. Lineage (NCBI taxonomy): Bacteria > Bacillati > Actinomycetota > Actinomycetes > Propionibacteriales > Nocardioidaceae > Aeromicrobium > Aeromicrobium sp. Leaf245. The sequence continues at coordinate 2,460,310 of NZ_OW824151.1, read as the reverse complement.
TGGTTCGGTGGGGTGCTCTCACGGCATCGACCAGGCCGCGGGTTTGAAACCGCGGACGACTACTCACGCTTCCGGGCGGCCCACGTGCCGACGATGCCGGCGGTCATGAGGAACGAGAGGCCGACGAGGCCGAACCCGACCAGGGTGACGGCACCGAGGCGTGGCTCGTCGTCGACGGTGGTCTGCAGTCTCGAGGAGTAGGCGGCCGACGCCTCGTCGTTCGTCGTCTCGGTGCCGGAGGGCGGGTAGGCGTACCAGCCGAGCGGCTCGGCCTCGTCGGCGTCGGACGAGCTCTGCCCGACCGCCACCACGACGAATCCGGCGCCGGCCAGTGCTGCAGCGACGAGCAGCAGACGCTTGAGACGACCCATGGCGCCATGGTGCCGCAGATGCGCCGGTCGTTCCGCCGAACGCACGGGACGGCTCGGTGCGGGACGAGGCGCGGTGCCCGCCGCGTAGACTCGTGCGGTCATGACTGCAGCGACGTCGCCAGGGGCGAAGACCTACGAGGTGCGCACCTACGGGTGCCAGATGAACGTGCACGACAGCGAGCGGCTGTCGGGCCTGCTGGAGACGGCGGGCTACGAGAAGGCCGGTGACGGAGCGGGCATCCCGGACCTCCTGGTCTTCAACACCTGCGCCGTGCGCGAGAACGCCGACAACAAGCTCTACGGCAACCTCGGGCACGCCGCGAGCCTCAAGGCCAAGAACCCCGGCATGCAGGTGGCGGTCGGAGGCTGCCTGGCGCAGAAGGACCGCACCACCATCACCGACAAGGCGCCGTGGGTCGACGTCGTGTTCGGCACCCACAACATCGGGTCGCTCCCGGTGCTGCTCGAGCGCGCACGCGTGCAGGAGGAGTCCCAGGTCGAGATCCTCGAGTCGCTCGAGGTCTTCCCGTCCACGCTGCCGACCAAGCGGGACTCCGTGTTCGCCGCCTGGGTCTCGATCAGCGTCGGGTGCAACAACACGTGCACGTTCTGCATCGTCCCCGCCCTGCGCGGCAAGGAGAAGGACCGTCGGCCCGGCGACATCCTCGCCGAGGTGCAGGCGCTGGTCGACGACGGTGTCGTCGAGGTGACGCTGCTGGGCCAGAACGTGAACGCCTACGGCGTCGAGTTCGGCGACCGCCAGGCCTTCGCCAAGCTGCTGCGCGCGTGCGGCGAGATCGAGGGCCTCGAGCGCGTGCGCTTCACCAGCCCGCACCCGAAGGACTTCACCGACGACGTCATCGCCGCCATGGCCGAGACGCCCAACGTGATGCCGCAGCTGCACATGCCGCTGCAGTCCGGCTCGGACCGCGTCCTCAAGGCGATGCGTCGCTCCTACCGCCAGGAGAAGTACCTCGGCATCCTCGACCGGGTCCGTGAGGCGATGCCCGAGGCCGCGATCACGACCGACATCATCGTCGGCTTCCCCGGCGAGACGGAGGAGGACTTCCAGCACACGCTCGACGTCGTCCGTCAGGCCCGGTTCTCCAGCGCCTTCACGTTCCAGTACTCCCAGCGCCCCGGCACGCCCGCGGCGATGCTGCCCGACCAGCTGCCGAAGGAAGTCGTGCAGGAGCGGTACATGCGCCTGGCGGCCCTCGTCGAGGAGACGTCGTGGGCGGAGAATCAACGGCTCGAGGGTCGCACCGTCGAGCTCCTCGTCTCCGACCACAGCGCCGCCGGTGGCCGCAAGGACCACGAGACCAAGCGCCTCACCGGCCGCGCGCGCGACAACCGCCTCGTGCACTTCGTCCCCGGCGACCACGCCGTGCGCCCCGGCGACCTGGTGGAGGTCACGGTCACGCACGCCGCCCCGCACCACCTCGTCAGCGACGCCGAGCCGGTGTCGTACCGGCGCACGCGCGCGGGCGACGCGTGGGAGGCCCGTCAGGGTCGCACCGAGGTGCGCCCCGCCGTCTCCCTCGGCATGCCCGCCGTGGGCGTACCGGCCCCGCTCCCGGTCGCCGACGCACCCGCCTGCGCCCGCTGACCCCTCCCGGCACTCCCGCCCCGAGATTTCCAGGTCGACCTGGGAATCTCGCACGGCGCACGAAGACCTCAGCCGCGCACGGGTCGCAACCCGTGCGCGGCTGAGATCACCGTGCCTCGCAGACCGGTCAGACCTGCAGGGTCGGGTGCAGTCTCGTGATCGAGACCCGCTGCCGCCGCCTCGCCGCCAGCGCCGTGGCACCCAGGGCCAGCAGTGCGAAGACCACGAGGACGAACGCGTCGAACGCGACGCCCTGCGTCCCACCGGCGGTGGCCGCCCGGATCCCGTGGACCGCATAGGTCATCGGGAGCAAGGAGTGCAGGAACCCGAAGAACGACGGTGAGGTCTCGATCGGGTACGTGCCGCCCGCGGCCGTGAGCTGCAGGCAGACGAAGACGATCGCGAGGAATCGTCCAGCCCCGCCGAACCAGGCGATGAACGTCTGGTTGATGGCCGTGAAGACCAGACCGGTGAGCACGGCGAGACCGAGCAGGAGCCACGGCTGCGAGGCCCCGACGCCGACGACCCCGAGCAGCACGCCCACCAGCAGCACGGCCTGCACGAGCGACAGCGCGGCGCCGGGCACGAACCCGGCCAGGGCCGTGCGCACGCTGCCGGCGGCCGAGGCGACGGCACGCGCCGAGAGCGGCCGCAGGAGCAGGTAGATCGACATCGCACCGACCCACAGCGCCAGGGCCATGAAGTAGGGCGCGAGTCCCTCGCCGTAGGACGAGACCTTGTTCAGACGGTCAGCTGCGTCGGTCACCGGCGTGGCCGCGGTCTTGGCCAGCTGGTCGCGCTCGTCCTCGGTGTAGTCCGGGACCTGCTCGCTGCCGTCGCTGAGCCCCGACTGCAGCTCCAGTGCACCGTCGCGCAGCGCGCCCGCGCCGTCGGCCAGCTGGTTGGCCCCGTCGGTGAGCTGGCCGGCTCCGTCGGCCAGGCGATCGGCACCGGTGGCGGCATCGTCGGCGCCGTCGGCCAGCTGGGAGGTGCCGGAGCGAAGTCGGTCGGCGCCGTCGGCGGCGTCACCGATCGCCCCGACGAGGGCAGGAACGTTGTCGGCGAGCTCGCGGTTGCCGTCGGCCACCTGGCGAGCGCCCCGGCTCAGTGCCGCCGACTGCTCCCCGATCGTCCCTGCCTGCCCGACGAGTCCGTCGAGCTGGGTGCGCGCCGTGGCGGCGGAGTCGGCCGCGGCGTCGAGGTCCGAGCACTGCGCGGCGGGTGCACCGCTCTCGCGGCACGTGGTGGCCGCGTCGCGCAGGCTCTGCTCCAGCGTCCCGAGGCGCTGGTCGATCTCGTCGGTGCTGCCGGAGATGGCACCCGCCACCTGCTGCACGATCCGGTCGAACCCGGCGACGCCGGTGGCCACCTGCTCGGCACCGTCGGCGAGCCGTTCGGTCTGGCCGGGCAGGGGAGCCGTGCGGTCCTCGAGCTCTCCGAGACCGCCCGCCAGCTGTCCGACGCCGTCGTCCAGCTGGTTCGCCCCGGTGGCGAGCCGACGCGTGCCGTCCGCCAGCGTCGTGGCCCCGTCGGCCAGCTGTGCCGTGCCGTCGCTCAGCTGGTTCGCGCCGTCGGTCAGCTCTCCGGCGCCGTCGGCCAGCTGCCCGGCGCCGTCGGCGGCCTCCTCCAGGGACGCCTTGATGTCGGTGAACCCGAGGTAGAGGTTGCCGAGGTACGTCTCGGTCACCTGGGCGTTGAGCGACGACTTGGCGGCGTCGAGGATGCGGTCGGCGATCTGGCCGTTGACGAAGTTCACGGCGTCGTTGGTCTTGAGGTCGAGCCGACCCTGCACCGCCGCGGACGGGTCCCCGCTCGTGGAGGTGGCCGCCTTCGACAGGTCCTTCGGGATGGTCAGCACGGCCTTGTACGTGCCGTCCGCCAGCCCGGCCCGGGCGTCGGCCGCGTCGGTGAGCAGCCAGTCGTAGTTGTTCCTCGAGTCGTCACCGATGAGGTTCGCGGCCAGCTCGCGGCCGACGGCGACGGGCTGCTTCTCACCGTCCTGACCGGCCACCTCGATCATCTCGTCCTCGTTGACGACGGCGGCCTGGACGTTGTCGAGCCGACCGGTGGGGTCGAGGTTGGCCCAGATGTAGAGGGCGCCGTAGAACAGCGGCACGATCGCCACCGCGAGCACGGCGGCGCGGGTGATCCGGCTGCGGCGGAACCGCGCGAGCTCGAACCAGGGCAGGGACGGGGAGGGGAACATCAGATCATCAGCTCATCGAGGGTGCGACGGGTGTCGAGCTCCAGCAGGTGGAGCCGCGGGGACGGTGTCGAGGAGTTCTGGGCCGGGGCGGACGATGCGGCCTGGACGCCCGCGACGAGCGCGGTCGACCGGTGCTCCAGGAGCTGGGCGAGCGTGGACCACAGCAGGTCGATGTGCTCGGTGGCGCGCAGGTCGTCGGCGTCGTCGACGACCACGACCTGCGGGTCGGCCAGCAGCGCCAGCACGACCCCGAGCGTCTTGCGCTCCAGGCGGGTCAGCTCGGACACCAGCCTCGTGCCGGCCACCTCCTGGAAGGGCAGGCCCGCCTCGTCGTGGGCCGCCTCCAGCGCGCGGTTCATCGAGTTCCGCACGGGTGTCACCTTCGACCGCGAGACCCACAGCCCGAACGTGCGGATGGAGAGCCGCTCGGCGATGTGCTGGTCCACGGTCAGGTTGGGGTCGAGGTCGTTCACGTCGCGGAACTCGGCGAGGGCCACGGCCTCGCGGACGGCCGGCGACTCCTGCGGGAGCAGGTGCCCGGCCACGCGCAGCCGGCCCTCATCGAAGGCCATGCGGCCCGCGATCGTGAGCAGCAGGGCGGTCTTGCCGCTGCCGCTGGGGCCGTGCACGACCAACCAGTCGCCGGCGGGCACCTCGAGGGTGACGTCGTTGTAGACGAAGCCTTCCGGCGTCTGCAGCGTCAGCCCGGCAGCGGAGACGGCCGCGGTGGAGTCGCGACGAGGCCAGGACTCCAGCTCGACCCTGCGGTGCAGGGCCTCGCCCTCGACGTCGACGTGGGGGAGGACCTTCGCGAGCCGCGCAGGCATCCACCACGCCCGGTCGCCGGCGTAGCGCATGACCGCCGGGGCGAAGAGCATGCGCACGAGGAAGGCGTCGGCGAACACACCGATGGCCAGCGCGAACGCGATCGGCTTGATGTTCACGTCGCCCTCGGGCACGAAGGCGGCGAACACGGCCAGCATGATCACCGCCGCGGCCGTGACCACACGTGAGCTGCCCACGAAGCCGTCGATGATCGCGCGGTCGGCGTCGCCGGTGCGCACGTACTCCTCCTTCATGCGCGACATGAGGAAGACCTCGTAGTCCATGGACAGGCCGAACAGCACCGCCATCAGCAGGATCGGCAGGAAGGAGATGAGCGGACCGGTCTGGTCGAGGTGCACCAGGTCGGCGAACCAGCCCCACTGGAACACCGCGACCACGGCCCCGAACGCTGCACCGGTGGACAGGATGAAGCCCAAGGTCGCCTTGACCGGCACGAGGACCGAGCGGAACACCACCATGAGGAGCAGCACCGACAGACCCACCACGAGGAAGCCGAAGGGCAGCAGCGCACCCTGCAGGCGCTCGGAGACGTCGATGCCGACGGCGGTCAGACCGGTGACGGCGACGTCGACGCCGTGCTCCTTCTCCCAGCGCGGCGCCTCCGCACGGATGCGGTCCACGAGGTCCGCCGTGGCGGCGTCGGCCGGTCCGGTCGACGGGATCACCTGCACCACGGCGGTGTCGGCGGTCCGGTTGGGCGTGGCCAGGCCGATCTGCTCGACGCCCGGCGTGGCGCGCAGGTCCTTCTCGACGTCGGCCACGACGCCGAGCGGGTCGCGCGAGGTGATGACGTCGAGGGTCACGAGCAGCGGCCCGTTGTACCCCGGCCCGAAGTACTCGTCGACCAGGTCGTAGGAGTCGCGCTGCGGCGTGCCGACCGGCTCGGTGCCGTTGTCGGGCAGGGCCAGCTGCAGGTCCTTCACGGGCAGGGTGGCGATGGCGAGGATGCCGACCACGAGCACCATGGCCACGGCCGGGAACTTGGTGGTCAGCAGGACCCAGCGTCGGGAGAACCCGCCCGGGGGACGCTCGCCCTCCTTCGCCTTGAGGCGGTCGCCGGCGCGGCCGAGCAGCGCGGGGAGCAGGGTGAGCGCCACGGCGACCGCGACGGCCACGGCCAGCGCCCCGCCGATGCCCATGACGGTGAGGAAGGGGATGCGTGCCACGGCGAGGCCCACGAGCGCGATCATGACGGTCACGCCGGCGAAGACCACGGCGGAGCCGGCGGTGGCGACGGACCGGGCGGCCGCCTCCTCCGCGGGCACGCCCTCGCTCATCAGCTCGCGGTGCCGCGACAGGATGAACAGGGCGTAGTCGATGCCGACGGCGAGCCCGATCATGAGCGCCAGGAGGGGAGCGGTCGACGAGACCGACAGGAAGCCCGTGGCCGTCCAGATGAGCTCCATCGACACGATCACGCCCACGAGGGCGGTGATGATGGGCAGGAACGCCGCACGCCACGACCGGAACATCCGGTAGAGCACGAAGAGCGCGACGACGACGCCGATGATCTCGATGATCGAGAGCTTGGGGCCGGTGTTGGAGAACGCGTCACCGCCGAAGGCGACCGTGTAGCCGGCGTCCTCCAGGCTGGTGCCGGTGTCCTGCAGGTCGGTCTTCAGCTTCTCGGTCACGTTCTCGAAGCCGCCGGAGAGCTGGACCTGCACCTGGGCCGCGCGGTCGTCCTTCGAGATCGAGGCGTCGCGGGCCATCTCGTCGTACGGCGAGGTCACGTCGGTGACGCCGTCGACGCGCTCGAGGTCGGAGACGGTCCGCCCCACGAGGGCACGTGACCGCTCGGAGTCGATGGAGGTGCCGTCCGGCGCCACGACCACGACGTAGGCGGACAGGCCGGCCAGCTCGGGGAAGGTGCGGCCGAGGTCGGCGAACGCGTCGTTGGCCTCCGAGCCGGGGATGTCGAACTCGTCGCGCGTGCCGTCGCCGAGGGTGAGCGCGGCGCCGGCGCCGATCATCACCACCAGGATCCACGCGAGCAGGACGCGCGTGTGGTGGACGAACGAGCGGCGCCCCAGCTCGTAGAGGTACGTGGACATGAGAGCAACGATACGTTTCTGTATCCGATACAGCAATGTATCGTGAGTGTCGTGTCCACCACGTCTGCCGCGAGCCCGGATCCCGTGTCCCGACGTCGCGCCGCCACGCGCGAGCGCCTGCTCGACGCCGCGCGCACGCTCCTGGTCCGCGAGGGTCTGCAGGGTGTCTCGGTGGAGCGGCTGTGCGAGGAGGCCGGCTACACCCGCGGCGCCTTCTACTCCAACTTCGACTCGAAGGACGATCTCGTCGTCGCCCTGGTCATGCGCGAGAAGGAGGCCATCCTGAAGACCCTGCGCGAGGCGGCGGAGCCGTCCACGCTCGCGGGACTGCAGCCGGAGGAAGCCGCCGGGGCGATCCTCGAGCGCTTCGTGCTGCTGCAGCCGCCGGACCTCGACATGTTCCTGCTCCATCTCGAGCTGCAGACGCGCGGACTGCGCGGCGACGTCGGCGGCGACGTGTTCGTCGGCTGGTGGCACGAGGTCATCGACGGCATCTCCGACGTCCTCACCGTCGCGCTCGACGCGGTGGGACTGCGCCTCACCCTCGACGTCAAGGACGTCAGCGTGATCCTCATGGGCATGTGGGACGCCATGGTGCTGAGCTCGCTCGTCGACGACCGTCCGGTCGACATCGACACGCTGCGCACGACCCTGCCCCGGATGCTCCTCGCCCTCACCGAACCGATCTGACCCGCCACGCCCCGCCGCGGTCCGCTCGACCTGGGATGATGGGTCCATGGTGACGATCGCGCAGGACCCAGCAGCCGACCGCGTGCTCAGCGACGACCCGTTCGCGCTCCTCGTGGGCATGCTGCTCGACCAGCAGTACCCGATGGAGCACGCGTTCCGCGGGCCGGCCAAGATCCTCGAGCGCTTCGGCACGCTCGACCCCGCCGCCATCGCCGACGCCGAGCCCGACGCCTTCGCCGACCTCTGCGCCACCCCGCCGGCGATCCACCGCTACGGCCGGTCCATGGCCGGGCGCGTGCAGGCGCTCGCCAAGGTCGTGGTCGACGAGTACGACGGCGACGCCTCGCGCATCTGGTCCGACGTCGGCAGCGCGCCGGTGCTCATGAAGCGGCTCACCGCCCTGCCGGGCTACGGCGAGCAGAAGGCGAAGATCTTCACCGCCCTGCTGGCCAAGCAGCTCGACGTGAAGCCGCGTGGCTGGACGAAGGCCTCGGGCGACTACGCCAAGAAGGGCTACCGCTCGGTCGCCGACGTCGTGGACGCCGACTCGCTGCAGAAGGTCCGGCAGTTCAAGAAGGCCAAGAAGGCCGAGGCCAAGGCCGCTCAGGCCTAGGCGCGGGCACGCTCGAGCGCTGCGGCATCAGACGTCCTGGTCTCCGGCGGAGAACGGGTCGACCAGCACGTCGGGCACGCGGCAGGTGCCGTCGGCGGCGCGGTCCATCCGCTCGACGACCGGACGGTCGTCGGGTCCGGTGGGCACGCGGAAGGTCGCGTCGAAGCCGGTGCTCACCTGACGGGCGTAGCGGTCACGGGCACGCAGGAGGCTGTCCCAGTCCTCGAGCCACGCGTCCAGGGGGCGGTCGGACCGACGGTCTGCAGCGTCGATCCGGCGCACCGTGTCGATCATCCGCTCGACCGCGAGGTTCTGGTCGGCCAGCACGGCGGCCTGCCGTCGCGGCGGCCCACCGACCCGGAGTCCGTCCACGGTCGACGTCATGATCGCGCAGGCGATGGTGACGACGCCGGTCACCTCGGGGTCGTCGAGGTAGCCGCGCTCGTCCTCCTCGAGGGAGTGCAGCAGGGAGAACGTGGCGGCCGCAGCCACGGCGAGCGCCACCAGCGGTGCCAGGAGAGCCATCCACCGCCACCCGGGAGACACCGGCGGCAGGTCGTACCGCCACGCGTCCTCGTCGGGCAGGTAGGCGGGCACCAGGTCATGGTGCCACGGGGGCGCTCGTCCGGCGGGTCGAGCGTGCACCGCCTACGCTCGCCCCGTGCCCAGCGTCGTGTTCTGCCCCTGCTCACCCCTGGTCGCCGCAGGTGCTCTGGTCGGTGACGTCAGCGAGATGGACGCGGTGCGGGTCGAGGCGCTCGCGGCCGTCCGCAGGCTCGTCGACGACGCCCCGGCCCGCGTGCTCGTGGTCGGGTCCGACGCACCGCCGGCTCCGGCGGACGAGCGTGTCGGTGGCTCGCTGGCGCCGCACGGGATCGACGTGACCGCAGGCGGCCCCGACGGCGGGCTCGGGCTGGCCCACACCGTCGGTGCGTGGCTGCTCGACGAAGCAGGCTGGTCGGGCTCGCGCGTGTACGTGCACGAGGTTCACGCGTCCGACCTCGACGACTCCGCCGTGCTGGTCATGGCCGACGGCTCGGCCAGGCGCTCCGAGCGGGCGCCCGGACACCTCGACGACCGGGCCGAGCCGTTCGACGCCACGATCGCCGCGGCACTGGCCGACGGTGACGCCGATGCGCTGGGCGGCATCGACCTCGAGCTCGCGGACTCGTTGCTGTGCGCAGGTGCACCGGCATGGCGAACGGTGGGCGACGCCGTGTCCGCTCGACTGCACGCCACCGAGGGTGCGCCGGTCGACGGCTCAGGGGTCGAGGCTCGCCTGCACCTCGACGACGCGCCGCTCGGCGTCGGCTGGTTCGTCGCCGAGTGGAACGTCTCCTAGCGCAGGCTCAGGCGCGGCCGCGGGGTCCGGCTGGTCCGCCGCCCCGGTCCTCCTCGGCGAGCTTGTCGGCGGCGTCCTTCGCCTTGCCGGCCGCGCCGTCGATCTTTCCGGTGTACTTGCCCTTGGTCGCCTTGTCGGCGAGACCGGCGGCCTTGTCGATGCCCTGGTCGATCTTGTCGTTCTGGGTCTTCGCCAGCTCGGCGGCCTTCGCCTTGAGCTCGGGGGCGTTCTTCTTCAGCTTGTCCAGGAAGCCCATCAGATCTCTCCTCGGTCCAGGGGCGCACTGCCCCGCTTGCCCCGAGGCTACTGAAAGACTCCACGGGTGAGCAGCCTCGATCGCATCGTGGTCGTCGTCGGTCCGACGGCGTCGGGCAAGTCGGCGCTGGCGGTCGACCTGGCGCTCGCCCTCGGTGGCGAGGTGGTGAACGCCGACGCCGTGCAGCTGTTCCGTGGCATGGACATCGGCAGCGCGAAGGTCACCGAGGCCGAGCGGCGCGGCGTCCCGCACCACCTGCTCGACGTGCTCGACGTGCACGAGCCGACGTCGGTGGCGACCTTCCAGCGCGACGCCCGCGCCACGATCGAGGACTGTCTGCGTCGTGGCGTGACGCCGGTGCTCGTCGGCGGGTCGTCGCTGTACGTGAGGGCCGTGATCGACGACTTCGAGTTCCCCGGCACGGACCCCGAGGTGCGCGAGCGCTACCAGCGTCGGCTCGAGACCGAGGGGGCCGAGGCGTTGCACGCCGAGCTGCGGCGGGTGGCTCCCGAGGCTGCCGACCAGGTGCTCCCCTCGAACGGCCGCCGGCTCGTGCGCGCGCTGGAGGTCACCGAGATGACCGGCCGACCGTTCGTCGCGAGTCTTCCGGCTCACCGCTCGATCTACCGACACGTGACCCTGCTCGGCCTCGACGTCCCGCGTCCGGTGCTCGACGAGCGCATCGTGCGTCGGGTCGATGCCATGTGGGAGCAGGGACTCGTCGAGGAGGTGCGCGGCCTGCTCGATGCCGGGATCGACGGCTCGCCCACGGCGTCGCGCTCCATCGGCTACCAGCAGGTGCTCGCGATGCTGCGTGGGGAGGTGAGCGACGAGGAGGCCCGCGCCGAGACCGTGCGGGGCACCCGCGCGTTCGCCCGGCGACAGGACCGGATGTTCCACCAGGACCCGCGGGTGCACTGGCTGCCCCACGACGAGCCCGACCTGCTGGCCCGCGCGCTGGACCACGTGGCACGGGGTGGGGAGCCCGGCGACGCCGCGGATCCGTCGGGCCCGCGGCCGTAGACTGGTGTCATGACTTTCCCCTGGCTCAAGGGGCACGGCACCGAGAACGACTTCGTCCTGCTCCCCGACCACGACGGCACGGTGCACGGCGACCTCGATCCCGCGTTCGTGGCGGCGCTGTGCGCGCGACGCACCGGCATCGGCGCCGACGGCGTGCTTCGCGTGGTGCGGTCGGCCGCGCTCGACGAGCCCCAGGCCGCCGGCAGCGCAGGGGAGTGGTTCATGGACTACCGCAACGCCGACGGCACCGTCAGCGAGATGTGCGGCAACGGCGTCCGCGTGTTCGCCCGGCACCTGCTCGACGAAGGACTCGTGCCCGGGGGCGAGCCGGTCGTGGTCGGCACCCGCGACGGCGACAAGATCGTCACGCTCGACGGCGACGACTACGTCGTCGACATGGGCGGCGCGACGTTCGTCGAGGGCAGCAAGGTCGTCGTCGACGGGCGCGCCTGGGAGGCCGTCGGCGTCCGCACCGGCAACCCGCACGCGGTCGCCTTCGTGGACCGGCTCGACGACGCGGGCTCCCTGCTCACCGAGCCCGAGTACGACTCGCGGGTGTACCCCGACGGCGTGAACATCGAGTTCGTCGACGTCCGCGGTGACCACCACATCGCGATGCGGGTGCACGAGCGCGGCTCCGGCGAGACGCGGTCCTGCGGCACCGGTGCTTGTGCTGCAGCCGTCGCGACCGCCTCGGTGCAGGCCGACACCCTGCCCACGACCTATCGCGTGGACGTGCCCGGCGGCACGGTCCGCGTCACCTGGACCGCGGACGGCCGCGTGCTGCTGGCCGGTCCCGCCGAGATCGTCGCCCGTGGCGACATGGAATGGATGGCATGAGTCGATCTACCCCCACCCCCGGACCCGACGTCGACGCCGAGTCGCAGCGGGCCACCGAGGGCGCCCACGAGGGGCTCGAGCTGGCGGAGCGCCAATCGCTGCGCCGCGTCGCCGGTCTGCGCACCGAGCTCGAGGACATCACCGAGGTCGAGTACCGGCAGCTGCGGCTCGAGCGCGTCGTCCTCGTGGGTGTGTGGACGGACGGGTCGGCCGAGGACGCCGAGAACTCCCTGGCCGAGCTCAAGCTGCTCGCCGAGACCGCGGGCTCCGAGGTGCTCGACGCGCTGCTCCAGCGTCGTCAGCGACCCGACGCGGCCACCTTCATCGGCAGCGGCAAGGTCGAGGAGCTGACGGCGGCGGTGCAGGCCACCGGCGCCGACACGATCATCTGCGACGGCGAGCTCGCCCCCAGCCAGCTGCGCAACCTCGAGGACCGCACCAAGGTCAAGGTCGTCGACCGCACCGCCCTGATCCTCGACATCTTCGCCCAGCACGCGAAGTCGGCGGAGGGCAAGGCGCAGGTCGAGCTGGCCCAGCTGCAGTACCAGACCCAGCGTCTGCGCGGCTGGGGTGGCAACCTGTCGCGCCAGGCCGGTGGCCGTGCCGCCGGCGGTGAGGGCATCGGTGGCCGTGGCCCCGGTGAGACCAAGCTCGAGACCGACCGCCGCCGCATCCAGGCCAAGATGGCCAAGCTGCGCCGTGAGCTCAAGGCGCTGCGCACCACGCGCGACATCAAGAAGGCTCAGCGTCGGCGCAACGCCGTGCCCGCCGTCGTCATCGCCGGCTACACCAACGCGGGCAAGTCGAGCCTGCTCAACCGGCTCACCGGCGCCGGCGTGCTCGTCGAGGACGCCCTGTTCGCCACCCTCGACCCCACCACCCGCAAGACCCAGGCCAGCGACGGACGTGTGTACACGATGTCCGACACCGTCGGCTTCGTGCGCCACCTGCCGCACCAGCTCGTCGAGGCGTTCCGCTCCACGCTGGAGGAGGTGGCCGAGTCCGACCTGGTGCTCCACGTCGTCGACGCGTCCCATCCCGACCCCGAGGGGCAGATCGCTGCGGTGCGCGAGGTGTTCGCCGAGATCGACGCGACCGGTGTCCCGGAGATCATCGTGCTCAACAAGGCCGACGCCGCCGACCCGATGATGGTCAAGCAGCTGCTCGCCCGCGAGCCGCACGCGGTCCTGGTGAGTGCCCGCACGGGCCAGGGCATCGACGAGCTGCTCGCGGCGGTCGAGGCGGACCTGCCTCGCCCGGAGGCCCGGGTGGACGTCGTGGTGCCCTACGACCGGGGCGACCTGCTCAGCCTCGTGCACCAGACCGGTGAGATCGAGACCCTCGACCACGCGTCCGACGGCACGCACCTCGTCGCCCGCGTCTCCGACGAGCTCGCGCACCAGCTCAACGAGCTCTGAGGCCGGGCGACGCCGGCGCCGGCGCACTCGGCTGTGGACGGGGGCCGGACCGGCGCGGGGCGTCCGTCTAGGCTCGCCACCATGCCCGACAGCCCCTCCGCCGAGCCCAGCGTCCGCGAGGTCCTGCACGCCGCGGTCGGCGCCCTCGGCGGCACGGAACGCCCAGGTCAGGTGGCCATGGCGGAGGCCGTCGCCGAGTCCCTCGGCTCGGGTCGACACCTGCTGGTCCAGGCCGGGACGGGCACCGGCAAGTCGCTCGGCTACCTCGTGCCCAGCCTGCTCCACCAGGACCGCGTGGTGGTCTCCACCGCGACGCTCGGACTGCAGCACCAGCTCGTCCAACGTGACCTCCCGGCCCTGGTCGCGGGTGCACGCGAGGCCATGGGCACCACGCCGTCGTACGCCGTCGTGAAGGGTCGCGCCAACTACGCCTGCCTGCACCGCGTGCGCGAGGGCGTGCCCGACGAGCAGGGTGCTCTCGTCGACCTGCCCGAGGGAAGCCTCGGCGCAGAGGTGCTGGCGCTGCGCGAGTGGGCCGAGGACCTTGCGGGCAAGCCGGGAAGCGGCGACGGTGCGCACGGCGACCGTGAGTCCGCGCCGTCGCACACCGATCGCGCCTGGCGGCAGGTCAGTGTCAACCACCGCGAGTGCGTGGGTGCCACGCGCTGCCCGCACGCCGCGGAGTGCTTCGCGGAGCTGGCCCGCGAGTCCGCCCAGCACGCCGACGTCGTCGTCACCAACCACGCGCTCCTGGCCATCGACGCGATCGACGGCGTGCCGATGCTCCCCGAGTACGACGCCGTGGTGGTCGACGAGGCGCACGAGCTCGCCGCCCGCGTCACGCAGGCCGCCACGTCCGACCTCGACCCGGCGGGCATCGAGCGCGCCGCCCGGCGCGCCCGCCCCCACACCGACGGGGAGACCGACGACCTCAACGAGGCTGCCGACGCCCTGGCGGCCGCCCTGGCCCGCGTCGACGTCGGACGCATCGACGCGCTCGACGACGAGCTGGCCGAGGCGCTCGCGCGGGTCCGTGACATGGCCCGCGCCTGCCTGTCCGCCTTCCCGCGAGAGAAGTCCGACGGCGAGGCCGACGCCTCCCGCCAGCAGGCGAAGGCCGGGCTCGAGGAGGTGCGTCTCGTCGCCGACCGCATGGCGAGCCTGCGCGAGACGGAGGTGCTGTGGCTCTCCGACACCCGCGGTCCGGTGCTTCACGTCGCTCCGGTCGACGTCTCGGCCAGCCTGCGCGACAAGCTCTTCGAGGAGAAGACGGTGGTGCTCACGAGCGCCACGCTCACCGTCGGCGGTGGGTTCGACCCCGTCGCCGCGGCCGTCGGGCTCCGCCCGGGGGACACCGAGGTGTGGACCGGTCTCGACGTCGGCTCACCGTTCGACTACCGCCGCCAGGGCATCCTCTACGTCGCCAAGCACCTGCCGCCGCCGGGTCGCGACGGCATCACCGACGCCCAGCTCGACGAGATCGCGGCCCTGCTGGAGTCCGCAGGCGGACGGACACTGGGGCTGTTCTCGTCGCGACGTGCGGCCGAGGCCGCAGCCGAGGGAGTGCGCACGCGCCTACCCGACCACGAGATCCTCTGCCAGGGCGACGCGCAGCTGTCCGAGCTGACGCGGCGCTTCGCCGAGGAGGAGCGCACCAGCCTGTTCGGCACGCTCAGCCTGTGGCAGGGCATCGACCTGCCGGGCGACACCTGCCGGCTCGTGATCATCGACCGGGTCCCGTTCCCGCGGCCCGACGACCCGCTCATGAGCGCCCGTCAGCGCCTGGTCGAGAAGCGCGGCGGCAACGGGTTCATGACCGTGGCGGCCAGCCATGCCGCACTGCTGCTGGCACAGGGGTCGGGGCGGTTGATCCGGCGCACCACCGACCGGGGCGTCGTGGCGGTGCTCGACCCCCGACTCGTCACGGCACGCTACGGGTCGTTCCTCGCCGCCTCGCTGCCTCCGCTGTGGCGCACGACCGACCGCGACGCCGTGCTCGGGGCCCTGCGTCGGCTCGACGACTGACGACGCGTCGGCCGTTCGCCCAGTTGGCACCCGGACGTGGTCCGCGCGGGGTACGCTGAGCCGTCATCCCCACGTATGAAGGGCTCGGGGCTCCATGCGCCGTCTTGCCGCGTCTGTCGCGTTGATCGTCAGTTCCACCCTCGTCGTGGCGGTGCCGTCGACGGCCCAGGCCGCCACCGGTCTGGAGGTCCGCTCCAACGTCGTGGCCGTGGAGCGCCCTGACTCGACGGGTCACCACCCCCTCTACCTCTACGCGGTCTGCAAGGGTTCCAAGACCTGCTCGGGCACGGCCACGCTGGTGCAGGGCGGTCTGGTCAAGACCACGTCCTACTCGATCAAGGGCGGCAAGAGCGGCTACCTGAAGGCCTACTGGAACAAGGCGGCGGCCCAGCCGACCGAGCTCGGCAAGATCGACGCGTTCAAGCGGACCTTCACCTGGACCCCCAAGGGTGCGTCCAAGAAGAGCAAGTCGATCTGGCTCGAGCCGCGCATCTACAGCCGTCGGATCCAGGGCCAGGTTCGCGGTCCCGCGTCGTCGCGCATCAAGGACCTGCAGGTCTCCAAGTGGGTCGTCAGCGGCCTGCGCAGCAGCCGGGTCAGCACGGCGCCCGTCGGCTCCGACGGGCGCTTCGACATCGGCTCCTCCGCCCTCGGCCGCAACAACAGTCCCGGTGCGGCCTACCGCCTGAGCGTCTCGGCCGTGGTCGACGGCACCGAGCGCGAGTGGTTCTGGCTGGGGAGCACCACGGGGTCCGGCTTTGCCGACGGCGGTGGCGGCTGGATCCGCGACGCCGCCGTCGTGCGCGTGCAGAAGGCCGGCGACTTCCAGGCGGACTTCGCCTACGGCACGGTCAGCGGGCGCCTCACGGGCACCGGCTCGGCGGGTGCGGACGTCCGCGTGCTCACCCCGCCGCCGTCCTACCCGAGCCGTTCGTCGGACCGGCGCGGTCTCGACGTGCCCTACTGCGCCAACGAGTTCGGGCGCGTGCGCACCGACGACGCCGGCCGCTACTCGGTCACGTTCGTCCCGCGCCCCGACGCGGTGCGGTACCGCTACATGGTCGACTTCGAGCCGGCCGGCGCACTGCGCGGCGCCGTGATCATCTCTGACGGCAACGTCGTCGACAGCTGCCAGGCCGCCATCAAGTACACGCGGGACATGTCCGACCTGCTCGGCTTCCCCTCGGGATCCGAGACGCTCCCGGTGGGCGACGTGAGCACGTCGGCGGACCAGCGCAGCCTCACGATCAACGGCAACACGCTGAAGGGTGGCTCGGTCCACGACCGCTGGACCACGCTGCGCGAGTACTCCGTGGGCCGCAAGATCCTTGAGTCGCCGATCGTGGCCGAGGGCTACGCCAACAGCAGCGGCAACAAGACGTTCGCCGCGCGCCCCGGCAAGTACTGGGTGGAGGTGGGTCGCCGGACCAGCTGCTCGGCCTGGTATCCCAGCATCTACTCCAACAACTACCTGTACCACAAGGGTGGCGAGCGAGGCAGTGAGCGCTGGAAGACCGTGGGTGGCAGCGTGCCGGAGTACTCCACGTCCTACCGCTACGGCTACGTGAAGCGGAACCCCCCGAAGGGCTACAAGGGCTGGATGTACCGCGACGTGTGCAAGGCCGTGGGCGCGGGCAAGTACGTGCTGATCACGGTGGGTGCGGGCGACCGGACGGTCGACGTCACGAACCCCCGCGGCGGCACCATCTCCGGGCGGGTCACCCGTGTGGGCGGCAAGTCCAACAAGGAGATGCTCGTGACCGCGTACTCCACCGACGGCAAGAAGGTGCTGCGCTCGGCCTACAGCAGCCGCAGCGGTGGCTTCGTGATCCGCGGCCTGGCGAGCGGCTCCTACAAGATCGTCGTGAACGCGGACTCCTGGCGCGGCATCAGCCGCTCGTTCTCCGGCAAGAAGTCGGTGAAGGCCAAGGCGGGCAAGAACGTCTCGGCCGGCACGCTGCGCTTCAAGGGCTGACGACGGAACCGGGCTACCAGGCCCGGGCTTGGTACAGTGCAGCGGTCCTGCCATCGAAGTTCTCGGGGAATTGATGTTCCGTCGTACCGCCGTCCTGCTGTCTGCCGTGCTCGTCGCGACGGGCGCCCTCGTCGGGCTGAGCGCCTCCACCGCCCAGGCCGCGACCGGAATCGAGGCGCGGTCGAACATCGTCGCCGTCGGCTCGCCCAACTCGGCCGGACACCGTCCGGTCAAGATCTACGCGCGCTGCAACGGGTCGAAGACCTGCTCCGGTCGTGCGGCGATCCTGGGCCAGACCCGGTACGTCAACTGGCCGTACAGCATCAAGGGCAACAGTGCGGGCTACATCACCGTCTACTGGCTGGGCGACGAGGGCAACACGGCTCCGACGGGCCTCGGCTCTGCCCCCGGCCAGCAGGGGACCACCTTCGAGCGCACGCTGCGGGTCTACCCCTCGGGTGCCTCGGCGCGTGACAAGACCATCACGCTGGAGCGGACCCAGGCCAGCCGGAACCTCAAGGGCACCGTGTCGGGCCCCGGCCTCGGCAGCCGCGTGACCGACGTGCAGGTGACCAGCTGGAACGTCAGCGGACTCGTCTCGCGTCGTCTCAAGACCGTCGACGTCGCGTCGAACGGCACCTACGACTTCGGCGCCGTCTCGCTCGGCACCAACAACGCCGCGTCCTACGGCTACCGGCTGAGCATCCGGGCGCGGGTCGACGGCACGGTCCGCGAGTGGTTCTGGCGCGGCACCGACGGACGGCCCACCGGCGGCGGCAAGCGCGTCAGCGAGGCGCACGCGGCCTCGGTGACCAAGTACAACGACTTCGTGGCCGACTTCCGGTTCGGCCGGATCGCCGGCACGCTCAGCGGGGCCGGGTCCACCGGCACCGACGTGCGTGTGATCGCCCCGCCCGTCACCCGGCCGACGCGCGCCTCGGACCTGCGCGGTCTCGACGTGCCCTTCTGTGCCAACGAGTACGGCGCCGACACGACGTCGGGGTCCGGCGGCTACGACATCACGTTCCTCCCGGTGAGCCAGAACGGCGACTCGCGCTACCTCGTCTCGCACGAGGGCACCAACCGGGCCGGCGTCATCACGACGGGCGGGCGCCAGTACGCCAGCTGCAACGCCGCCACGAAGTACACCTACTCCGCGAGCGACGACGACCTGATCTCCTACGGCACCGGCGGCCTGTCGGCCGCCATCTCCGCCAACCTCGACTCCGGCAAGCACGCGCTCGGCTTCGACACCGACGCGACCTACACGTCGTCGATCAAGCCGCACGACACCTGGACAACGGTCCGCGAGTACGTGCCCGGCACCAAGATCCTGGACCGCCCGATCATCACGGCCGGCCACGCCAACTCCTCGGGCTTCAAGCAGTTCGAGGGTCTGCGCAACGGCAAGTACTGGGTCGAGGTCGGGCGACGGACGGGCTGTTCTGCCTGGTACCCCAGCATCTACAAGGACAACTACCTCTACCACAAGGGTGGCGAGCGCGGCAGCGAGCGCTGGAAGACCGTCAACGGCGCCTACCCCGAGTACGAGACGTCGTACCGCTACGGCTTCAAGGCCAAGAAGCCGCCGAGCGGCTACAAGGGCTGGATGTACCGCGACGCCTGCGTGGCGCAGAGCGCCGGTGACTACAAGCTCGTCACCATCAACAACGGCGACGCCACGTCGAACACCTCCAAGCTGCGCAAGGGCGCCACGATCTCGGGCAAGGTCTCGCGGATCGGCGGCAAGAGCAACAAGGAGATGCTGGTCTCGGTGTACTCCACGCAGGGCGTGCTCGTGATGCGCTCGGCGTACACGAGCTCCTCGGGCCGCTTCGTCATCCGCGGCCTCGAGTCGGGCAACTACCGGGTCCTGGTCAACGGTGACTCGTGGCGCGGCATCGGTCGCACCCACAAGGGCACGCAGACCAAGCGGGTCACGGCCGGCAAGTCCTACAGCGTGGGCACGCTCAACTTCCGCAGCTGAGCACAGCTCGCCCGGCACCGCTCGGGCGCCGACGCACCACGAGGCCCTCTCCCGTGAACGGGAGAGGGCCTCGTGGGTGATGAGCGCTGACGGTGGGTGTCAGAGGCGGCGCAGCACCGTCGTGACCTTGCCCAGGATCGTGGCGTGGTTGCCGTCGATGGGGGAGTAGTCGTCGTTGTGCGGCAGCAGCCAGATCTGGCCGTCCTTGCGCTGGAACGTCTTGACCGTGGCCTCGCCGTCGAGCATGGCGGCGACGATCTCGCCGTTCTCGGCGACCGGCTGCTGGCGGACGACCACGTAGTCGCCGTCGCAGATCGCCGCGTCGACCATGGAGTCGCCGCGCACCTCGAGCAGGAACAGCGTGCCGTCGCCGACGAGGGAGCGGGGGAGCGGGAAGATCTCCTCGACCTGCTCCTCGGCCAGGATCGGACCGCCCGCGGCGATGCGACCGAGCATGGGCACGTAGGTGGCCTCGGGGCGCTGGTCGCCGAAGCCGGTCTCGTCGACCTCGGAGTCGTCGGCCGAGCTGAGCGTGCGCCGCGCCTTGACCACCTCGGGCAGGAAGATCTCGATCGCGCGCGGGCGATTCGGGTCGCGCTTGACGTAGCCGAGGCGCTCGAGGACCCGCAGCTGGTGGGCGACCGAGGAGGTGCTGGCCAGGCCGACGGCGCCACCGATCTCGCGCATGCTGGGCGGGTAGCCGCGCTGCTCGATCTGGTCGCGCATGAAGTGCAGGATCTTCTGCTGCCGGCCGGTGAGGCCGGTCATCTCGTCGACGGGACCGTCGGGCAGCTCACGCACGGAGTTGCGTGAACCCTTCGGGCGGCCCCGACGCGGCGCGTCGGCGGAGGGGTCGAGGGTGCTGTCGTCGCTCATGATGCCCACGCTAGACCTCTGCGCGGACGTTTACAAACACATGTTCGACAGCGTGTCGCGCGTTCGAACGGCGCGCTCGATGGTTCCGCGACGGCGCTCGGGACGCCGTCAGGCGCGTGCGACGCGTCACAGTCGAACATGGTGTCGAAGATTCTTTCACTGGAATGACGGGCAATCCTGCTGTCCGTTCGGATTCCTGTTCGAAAGGGGGCTGCTTTTGTCGGCGCCTTCCCCTACTGTCGTACACGTGTTCGATCGAACATCTGTTCGTCGGATCCGCGGAGCACCACCGCCCCCGGAGCATCGACCTTCGAATGACATCGGCAGGTGCTCGATCGACACACCAAGACTCCTTCCTCTCCCTTCCCCGGAGGTCACCATGAGCACCATCACCGTCTACGAGACCAGCCGCTTCGCCCCGTCGTTCTCCCGTGGGATCGCCGCGGCTCCGCGCAGCACCACCGAGCCGGCTGCGGTCCGGCTGACCCGTCGGGGCCGCCTCGTGCTCCTGCTCGCCGTGATCGCGGCGCTGGCGGTCACGGTCGTCGCTCTCGGCTCCTCCACCGTCGCCACCTCAGACGCGGGCGCGGTTCCCGCCACCACGGTCGTCACCGTGCAGGAGGGGCAGACGCTCTGGCAGATCGCCGCCGACGCCAACCCCGAGGGCGACGTGCGCGACACGGTCGACGACATCATGCGCATGAACTCGCTGCCGAGCGCCGGTGCGCTGCAGCTCGGCTCCGACCTCGCGGTGCCCGTCTACGAGTGACGGGCCCGTCCGGCACCATGGGGGCATGAACGACGCCTCCACCAACCCGGGCCCGACGCCGGCGGACCGCCCTCTGCAGGTCCACGTGCTGGCCGATGACACCGACCGCTCCGGTGGCTACGTCACGGAGCGGCTGCGGGAGCACGGCGCCGAGCTGACCTGGATCGACCGCGACACGATCGACTCCCCGTGGTCGGCGACCGGTGTCGACCTGGTCCTCAGCCTCGGCTCGGAGCGCTCGGCGCACGAGCCCCGCTGGGCCCACGTGGTGGAGGCGGAGTCCGACGTCGTGCGGGTGGCGCTCGGGTCGGGCGTCCCCGTGATGGCCATCTGCTACGGCGCCCAGCTCGTGGCCCGTGCCCTCGGCGGCACGTCGTACCGCGGCGACGGTGCCGAGATCGGGTGGCGCCGCGTCGACACGCTCGACGAGGTCCTCTGCCCCGAGGGGCCGTGGGGCCAGTTCCACCAGGACGTGCTGAGCCCGCCGCCCACGGCGCGCGTGATCGGCAGCTCGTGGTTCGGCCCGCAGTGCTTCGTCGACGAGGCCTTCGGCGCCCGCGTGATCGCCTGGCAGTTCCACCCCGAGGTGACTCCGGAGACCTTCAGCCGCTGGGTCGACGAGAGCGCCGACCTCGTGCGGGTGAGCGGGTCGGAGCCCAGCGAGCTGAAGCGTCAGGCGCTCGCGAACGCGACGCGCAGCCGTCTCGCCGCGTTCGCGCTCGTCGACGCCGCGCTCGACCACCTCGGCGTGTCGGTGCCCCGCCCCGTGTGAGGGTCGGCCGCTACTGGCTCGCGGCGAGGTTGACCAGCCAGGCCACGCCGAAGCGGTCGTTCAGCAGGCCGAACTCGTCGCCCCACGGTGCACGCTCGAGCGGTGCCACGATCTCGGCGCCCTCGCTGAGTCCGGCCCAGTAGTCGCGGATGCGGGGATCGTCGCCGTTGAGGGTGACGTTGATGGCCGTGCCCATCGACGGCTGGTCGCCGCCCGGGGGAGTGTCGGAGGCCATCAGGTCGAAGCCGGCGTCGGTGACAAGGTGCCCGTGCATCAGCAGGTCGACAACGGCTGGGTCGTCGGACATTCCGCCCTCGCCGAAGGTCATCGCCTCGATCGTCCCGCCGAAGACGGACTGGTAGAACTCGAGCGCCTCGCGGGACTCGTCGCGGAAGTTCAGGTACGGGTTCAGTCGCATGGTCATGCGGTCATCGTCCTCCCTTTTGTTCCTGAGAGGAAGAGAATCCGGTGAGAGCCTTTCGGGACCGGGTACGTCCTGGGCGAGGAGGGGGTGGTTCCACCTCGGACGCACCGGGACACGCCGTGACACCTGGGACTCGTGTGACTCGAGAGGCCGCTGACCTGCGCAAACATCGAGCTCTCAGATTTGTCTGCGCAACTCGTCAGACTTGCTTGCATGACCTGGTGTGCAGGCGTACGGTAGCCACTACATCTAGTGATTACACCGATGTAGTTCTCCACATCTAGTCCCACAGGGACGGGGGACTTACCCACAGGAATCCCGGGCCATCCACCTCTGCATCCCCAGGTTGTCCCCAGATCCCGCGAAGAAATCAGCCCGAGAGGAGAGCATCGTGCACTGTCCGTTCTGCAAGAACCCCGACACCCGCGTGCTCGACTCCCGGGTGGCCGAGGAGGGCGGCGCCATCCGGCGTCGTCGGGTCTGCGGAGCGTGCGAGAAGCGCTTCACGACCATCGAGCAGATGCAGCTGACGGTCCTCAAGCGGTCGGGGGCCACCGAGCCCTTCAACCGCGACAAGGCCATCTCGGGCGTCCGCAAGGCCTGCAAGGGCCGTCCGGTCTCCGACGACGACCTCGCACGCCTCGGCCAGCAGGTCGAGGACGCACTGCGCGAGAGCGGGGCGGCCGAGATCGCGGCCCACGAGGTCGGCCTGGCCATCCTCGACCCGCTCAAGAGCCTCGACGAGGTGGCGTACCTGCGCTTCGCGAGTGTCTACAAGGCGTTCGACTCGGTGGACGACTTCGCCGCCGAGATCGCCGTCCTCATGGCCCGCGCCGCAGACGGCGAGCTGGCCGAGCACACCGCACGACAGCTTCCCTGACCACCCGCCGCCCACGGGCGGCACCGGCACCCTGAACGACCTCGTCCCGTGCCACGGGGCGGGACGCACGACCTTTCACACACCAGCAGCGACACAGGAGCACGACATGACGGAGACGGTCGACGGATCGACGGGCCGGGCACAGTCCGGCAAGACGCGCGGGAGCAAGGCCGGCAAGGGCCTGAGCATCCAGCGCGTGTACACGACCGAGGGCGTGCACCCGTACGACGCCGTGACGTGGGAGCGTCGCGACGTCGTGCAGACCAACTGGAAGACCGGCGAGACGGTCTTCGAGCAGCGCGGTGTGGAGTTCCCCGACTTCTGGAGCGTCAACGCCTCCACGATCGTCACCACCAAGTACTTCCGCGGCGCCGTGGGCTCGCCCGAGCGTGAGCAGAGCCTGCGCCAGCTGCTCGACCGCGTCGTGCTCACGTACACCGCGGCCGGCAAGGAGCACGGCTACTTCGCCACCGACGCCGACGCCGAGGTCTTCGAGCACGAGCTGACGCACATGCTGCTGCACCAGGTGTTCAGCTTCAACAGCCCCGTGTGGTTCAACGTCGGCACGTCGAGCCCGCAGCAGGTCAGCGCGTGCTTCATCCTCGCCGTCGACGACTCGATGGACTCGATCCTCAACTGGTACCGCGAGGAGGGCCTGATCTTCAAGGGCGGCTCCGGTGCCGGCCTCAACCTGTCGCGCATTCGTTCGTCCAAGGAGCTGCTGCGCTCCTCCGGCGGCACCGCGTCGGGCCCCGTCTCCTTCATGCGCGGCGCCGACGCGTCCGCCGGCACCATCAAGTCCGGTGGCGCCACGCGTCGTGCGGCCAAGATGGTCGTGCTCGACATCGACCACCCCGACATCGTCGAGTTCGTCGAGACCAAGGAGCGCGAGGAGGAGAAGATCCGCGTCCTGCGCGACGCCGGCTTCGACATGGACCTCGGTGGCGACGACATCACCAGCGTCCAGTACCAGAACGCCAACAACTCGATCCGTGTCGACGACGCCTTCATGCGCGCCGTCGAGGAGAACACCTCCTACGGCCTGCGTGCCCGCACCAGCGGCGAGGTGATCGAGGAGATCGACGCCAACGAGCTGTGGGGCAAGGTCGCCAAGGCCGCCTGGGCCTGCGCCGACCCGGGCATCCAGTACGACTCGACGATCAACGACTGGCACACCACGCCGGAGACGGGCCGCATCACCGCGTCCAACCCGTGCTCGGAGTACATGCACCTGGACAACTCCAGCTGCAACCTGGCCAGCCTCAACCTGATGAAGTTCCTGTCCGAGGACGGCACGACGTTCGACGTCGAGAAGTTCGTCAAGAGCGTCGAGCTGATCATCACCGCGATGGACATCAGCATCTGCTTCGCCGACTTCCCGACCGAGGCGATCGGCGACACCACGCGCGCCTACCGCCAGCTGGGCATCGGCTACGCCAACCTCGGCGCGATGCTCATGGCCTCGGGCCTGGCGTACGACTCCGAGGGTGGCCGCGCGCTGGCCGCCTCGATCACGTCGCTCATGACGGGCACCTCCTACCGTCGCTCGGCCGAGCTGGCCGGCGTCGTCGGTGCGTACGACGGCTTCAAGCAGAACGCCACGCCGCACACGCGGGTCATGCGCAAGCACCTCGCCGCCAACGACGACATCCGCACGCTGCACTCGATGGACATCGCCGTGCAGCGCGAGGCCACCAAGCAGTGGGCCGACAACCTGAAGATCGGCGAGAAGAACGGCTGGCGCAACGCCCAGGCGTCCGTCCTCGCGCCCACC
The DNA here is from genome assembly GCF_942548115.1 of Aeromicrobium sp. Leaf245. NCBI lineage: Bacteria > Bacillati > Actinomycetota > Actinomycetes > Propionibacteriales > Nocardioidaceae > Aeromicrobium > Aeromicrobium sp. Leaf245. Next base: position 2,435,560 of record NZ_OW824151.1, on the reverse strand, counting down.
GGCACCATCGGCTTCATGATGGACTGCGACACCACCGGCATCGAGCCGGACTTCTCGCTGGTCAAGTTCAAGAAGCTCGTCGGTGGCGGCTCGATGCAGGTCGTCAACCAGACGGTCCCGATCGCGCTCAAGAAGCTCGGCTACACCGGCGAGACCATCGAGGCGATCATGGAGTTCATCGCCGAGAAGGGTCACGTCGTCGACGCCCCCGGCCTGAAGCCCGAGCACTACGAGGTCTTCGACTGCGCCGTGGGTGACCGGGCCATCAAGCCCATGGGTCACGTGCGGATGATGGCGGCGGCCCAGCCGTTCCTGTCCGGCGCCATCTCCAAGACGGTCAACATGCCCGAGACCTCCACGGTCGAGGAGATCGCCGACGTCTACTTCCAGGGCTGGAAGCTCGGCCTGAAGGCTCTCGCGGTCTACCGCGACAACTGCAAGGTCGGCCAGCCGCTGTCCTCGCAGAAGAGCCAGGACGACAAGACGTCGGCCAAGGCTGCCGAGGGTGCGGCCGAGGTCAAGACGGTCGTCGTCGAGAAGCCGATCCGTCGTCGTCTGCCGAAGTCGCGCCAGTCGATCACCACGTCGTTCAGCGTCGGCGGTGCCGAGGGCTACATGACCTCCGGTGCGCACGAGAACGGCGAGCTGGGCGAGCTGTTCCTCAAGCTGGGCAAGCAGGGCTCGACGCTGGCCGGCGTGATGGACGCCTTCTCGATCGCCGTGTCGATCGGTCTGCAGTACGGCGTGCCGCTCGAGACGTTCGTGCAGAAGTTCACGAACCTCAAGTTCGAGCCGGCGGGCCTGACCGACGACTCCGACGTCCGCATGGCGCAGTCGATCATGGACTACGTCTTCCGCCGCCTGGCGCTGGACTACATCGACTTCGACACGCGCTCGGCGATGGGCATCCACTCGGCCGAGGAGCGTCAGCGCTACCTCGACACGGGCAGCCACCAGCCGATCAGCAAGGGCACGACGGCCGCCGAGCTCGTCGAGACCGAGCCGGAGACGCTGAAGGAGGCCGCGACCGCCGAGGCCGCGACCTCGCCCGTCGCCGACGACGTGACCGCCGAGCAGGCCCAGGCCGACACGGCCAAGCCTGCTCCGAAGACGGCCCACACGTCGGCCGAGCTCCTCGAGGCCATCACCGGCTCCGCGGTCGACTCGCCCCTGTGCATGACCTGCGGCACCAAGATGCGCCCCGCCGGCTCCTGCCACGTCTGTGAGGGCTGCGGCAGCACCAGCGGCTGCAGCTGATCGAAGGTCCGTGGACGAGCCCCCTGATCCGATTGGGTCGGGGGGCTCGTCCACAGACACACCCCGTCAATCACCAGTCGTGTCGGAACGCGAACCTAGGATGTCGAACATGAGCTCGAACACGGCAGCAGCAGAGCCAGCCTTCACGTTCATCGACCTCTTCGCCGGCATCGGCGGCTTCCACGCGGCCCTGAGCGCGCTCGGGGGCGAGTGCGTCTACGCCTCGGAGATCGACGAGGCTGCGGCGAAGATCTACCAGCACAACTGGGACATGGAGGTCGCGGGCGACATCGTCCCGGAGACCGACCCGGTCGTGAAGGTGCCGAAGCACGACGTCCTGGCCGCGGGCTTCCCGTGCCAGCCCTTCAGCAAGTCCGGCTTCCAGCGCGGCATGGACGAGGCGCGGGGGACCCTCTTCTGGAACATCTTGCGCATCCTCGAGGAGCACCGGCCGTCCCTGGTTCTGCTCGAGAACGTGCGCAACATTGCGGGACCGCGCCACACCCACGAGTGGGACGTCATCATCCGTTCGCTGCGGGAGCTCGGCTACCGGGTCAGCTCTACGCCGGCCGTGTTCTCTCCCCATCTCCTCCCGCCCTCGATGGGCGGACGTCCTCAGGTTCGTGAGCGGGTCTTCATCGTCGGAACCTACGTGGGCCCGGAGCACTCTCACGATGAGGTCGAGCCGGTCGTCCGCAACCGCCCAATCGACGGCTGGAACCCGCAGGACTGGGTCCTGCAGGACTACCTGCAGGACGAGGACGAGATCGCCGACCGGGCGAACTACGAGCTGACGCCGAGCGAGCAGCACTGGGTCCACGTGTGGTCCGAGTTCGTGCTGCGACTCCGCGCCGCTGGGGTCGACAAGTTGCCCGGCTTCCCGATCTGGGTCGACCACTTCCGACACATCGACAGTCTCGTCATCCCCGAGGGAACCCCGGCCTGGAAGGCCAACTTCCTTCGGAAGAACGCAGAGTTCTACACGAAGCACGAGGATCTTCTCAACCAGTGGCTCGCCGAGTTCGACGACCTGGAGGACATGCCGGCGTCCCGCCGGAAGTTCGAGTGGCAGGCGCAGGACGCAGTCTCGCTCGAGGACTGCATCATGCACTTCAGGCCGTCGGGCATCCGAGTCAAGAAGCCGACGTACGTTCCCGCACTCGTCGCGATCACGCAGACGACGATTCTCGGGCGCCCGCTCCGGCGCATCACGCCCCGTGAAGCGGCCCGCCTGCAAGGCCTCCCCGAATCCTTTGAGTTCCCGGGACAGCCTGACTCGGCGTCCTACAAGCAGCTGGGCAACGGCGTGAACGCGGGAGTGGTCTACCACGTGGCACGCGCAGAGATGACCCGCGCTGGCGATCGGTGGGTCAACGTACTCGACGCGACTCCGGAGTCGATCGACGACGTCTGACTAGACCGTCGGTCTCACCAGTTGCTCGATGCGGTCGGCCGCAGCCGCGGGGTCCTCGTGCTCCCACACCCGCACGACGGTCCAGCCCTGCTCGTCCAACAATCGGTTTGTGTCAGCATCGCGGTCGCGGTTACGTTGAATCTTCCAGTCCCACCACTCGCGATTCGTCTTCGGTCGTGTCCCGTGCTCCGAACACCCGTGCCAGTAGCAGCCGTCCACAAACACTGCGACCTTCGCCCTCGTGAACGCCACGTCTATTCGGCGTCGCCGGTTTCCTGGAACATGCATCTGCACCCGGTATCGGAGACCGCGACCGTGCAGCTCCCGGCGCAGCGCGAGCTCGGGCGCCGTGTCGCTCCGCGCGAGGACTGACATCTTCTTCGACAGCCACCCGCCTGGACTCGCTCTTTCAGGCTCGTCCACCGCTCGATCATCTCCTATAGGAGCTCCGTCGATGAGATGCTAGTCGGATGAAGAAGGCGGAGCTGCCGGGAGTCATCGCTCGCGTTCTCGGCATCGAGAATCCCGAAGATGGCTGGGTGTCGAACGGGGACACGGTGAACGCTGCATGGCACGTCGTGGTGGGGGAGGCACTCGATGTACCCCATCGCGTCGGCAAGGTCGAACACATGCAAAACCTGCTTGCGTCGGTTGGCGTCGCGTGGGAGCCGGCACGGCACAGCTCCGAGCACACAGCCAGCAAGGGCGGCGCAAACGTCAGGAAGGAAGCCTACGAAGACCTACTGGCTGCACTGCGAGCTTCGCCGCACGCGAAGCTCGCAGCCAGCATCGCTACCGAGGACTCGCTGTACGACGATGACCACGGCAACTGGGTCACGAGGAGCATCCGGCTTAGGCGTGGCCAGCCGAAGTTTCGAGCTGCCCTTTTGGAGGCGTACGCGGGGAGGTGTGCGGTGACCGGTTCAGAGACGGTCTCTGTCCTGGAGGCCGCACACATCCGACCTTTCGCCGACGGGGGCGCTGCCGTCGTGCAGAACGGCTTGCTGCTGCGAGCGGACGTTCACACCCTGTTCGACCTTGGGCGCATTGGGATCACTGAGGACTACTTCGTCGTAATGCACCCATCACTTTCGTCGAGCGAGTACTCACGATTCGCCGGACAGCTGGCACATGTGCCCGCGAGCAGACCGCAACGACCGGATGGAGCGCTGCTGGAGCAGCACGTGTCGAAGTGGGCACTTGGCAGCTAGCCGCTCAGGCCTCGACGCCGGCGGCGGCGCACGCGGCTTCCCACGTTCCAAACCGGCTGATCACCGAGCTTCGGTTGGGCCCGGTGAGTGCGCCGGAGGTGACAAGCTCCTGGTAGGCGGCAGGCCTGAGGGGAAAGACCAAGGTTGCGGCCTCTTGGAGTGCCGCGATGATGTCTGCTTCGAACCACGTGCGCGACGGACCTCGTTGCATCCCCCAGTCAAAGCCCACATCTTCAAGTCGCTTGGATCGGTCAGGTCGAAGGCTGCCGCGGTGGTATCGGGAGCGTTGCACCCCGATCCACTGTCCTAGTCGGACACCTTTCCTTGACACGAACGATGCCTCGACCTCGACGTTGCCGTGCTGGCGGCGATAGGACAACAACTCCTCGTAGTGCTCATCCCAGACCTCGTCACCTGCGACCACCTCGATGTCGACGCCTAGGCGCTCGAACGCCTCGATGACTTCCCTCGAGGCGCGCTCCGCACGGACGTTCGAGCGCTGCGCGGCGATCCACCGCCCGAGCTCGAGACCGTCAGACGACGTGAAGTTGGCGGGGACGCGGCTGTGTCCGTGATGGCCAGAAAAACGCTCCAAGGCTTGGAGCATCGCTCCTCGTTCTCTCCCGCGAAGGCCTTGGATGTTGACGCCGAGGTTGTGGAACAGCTCTTCCACGTCCGGAGCGCAGGCGCCGTCGGTCAGCAAGGATCGCTGCCGACGAACCCACGAACCCAGCGCAACGCCCGTCTCCGTCTTGTAGGAGGACGGCACGTCGCCGTGACCGTGGGCCTCGACGTAGGTCGAGAAGGCCTCGAAGATCAGCCGCTGCTTGCGTGCTGCAGGATCCCAAACCAGTCCGAGATCGTCGAGGAGCGCCGTCCGTTCCGCGCTAAGGCGACCAGCGCGACGCGCCAACCGCTGCGTGTTGACCCAACGTCCAAGACGAAAGGAGTCCTCGCACACGTGATCGACGGGTACCTCGGCAGAGCCGTTCGCCTCGACCCACTGGGCAAGGTGCTGATGTCCCACCTCCCAAGAAGCGCCATGCCAGGACTGCTGCTCGCTCATGTCGTGGACCCGGTTAGCAGCAGTACCGCGCCGCGAACACGGCGCAGCCCATCGAGGGTCACGGTGCCACCGCGCGACTCGTCGCTCGAGCTCCACTCGAAGCCGGCCGCCTCGACAATCCCACGCGCCATCTGCGGCTTGGTCAGGCGACGCTCGCGTTGGAGGCCGAGCCCGAGGGCCTGGTCGATCGCGTCGAAGATCTCACGTGGTTCGGTGGAGCCGGTCGACATGTGCGGCGCCTCGATGCCGATCATCGCGGCGATCTCCCAGACGATGTCGACCTTCAGCTCTTGAGCCATCCGTCTTCCTCGTCGGCCTGGGCGCTGGTGAGGGCGTCGTAGGCGTCGCGGACCTCCTGGAGGAGCTCGACGACCTCTGTGCTGTCTGGGTGTGACGCGATGTCCTCCTCCGCCGCCTGGAGTGCGTTGCGAGCAGTGGTGAGTCGCCTCGTGAGGCGGAGGTGGGTGTCCAGGCTCGCGTCATCGATTCTCTGCTGCGCCACCTCAAGACTGTCGCCGTCCCTGATGGCGGCCTTGCCAATCGGGTTGCCGACCACCGCGCCCAGCTTCGAGACCTCGCGCGAGTCCTTGATCAGCGGCGGCGTCTTCCCGTCCCCGAAGACCCAGGTGAGGAGCTCCCGAAGTTCCGGCTCTCTCTCAGGAGCGATCGGCGCCTGTCCCTTCTTCATGCGCGAACCCAGGGGAGCCCCCACGTGCCCACGGAGCTTGGTGTTGCTCATGGCGACGGTGAGCAGCGAGAACGCCTCCTCGAGGGGTCCTGTCTCGATCCCCATATCCGCTGCCTGCTTCGCGATGGCTTGTTCGCGATACAGATTGCCCGCTCGACCTGCCTCGATGCCGATCATCTTGCCGACCTCCCCGACGCTCATGCCGTCGTTGTCGATCAACTTCGCGACGTAGCGTGCCTGGGCGTACGGCTTCCAGGAGAGGATTCCCGAGATGTGCCGGAAGCCGATGATGGGGACCATGCTGGTGCGGTCCTCCGCCACCACCACCGGCACCTCGTCATCGGAACGCACCTCGGCCCGGCTGGAGAGGTCGTCCCAGTGGCCCGGGTCAGGAAAGTTGGCGCGGATCTGTGCCTGGGTGAGTCCCAACAACGCAGTCAGCCGCCGGTTCCCTTCAACCACGATGTAGGTGCCGGGTTCGGCGGGGTTCGTGATGGCGATCAGGGGCTCGGACGAGAAGTACCCGTGGGTCGCGATCGACTCCGCCACTGCATCGGCGTCGTAGTTCATGGCCAGGTGGACGGCCAGGTCCTCCTGTGGTGCCCCATGCCGGTCGGACGGAAGCCTCGGGTTCTCGGGATCGAGACGGAGATCTGCGATCCGGATGGAGGTGGGTCTTCCTAGACGCCGGCTGCTGGTGGCGACGGGCTCGGTCATCGCTTTCTCACGATCTGTTGGGTGCCCATGTGGACAGCGAGGGTGTGGAGTGCTTGGTCAGACCCGCGTGGAGTCACGAAGTGGACCTGGAGCGCGTAGGGGTGGTCGTTCGCTGGACCGACCACGGTGCGGTCGCCACCGTAGAACCGGGCGGGCGGGGTGCCGTCGGCGCTTCGACCCTGGAAGAGGTTGACGAAGCCGAGCTCGGTCCAACGACGGGTGCGCGACCCACCCTCCTGGTCGTCCATCAGGATGACCGGGACGAGGTCGTCAGGGCGAAGGTGTCGCATCAGGTAGTCGAGGATGTCCTGGTGCCGCCAACCGGCGCTGTAGGACTTGAGCAGCCAGGGCTCCAGGACTTCCTCGAGCAGTTGCTCGACAGGCACCTGCACCGTCCGGAACGACAGCGCTCCGTACGAGAGGCGGTCTGCGTCGAGCAGACCAATTCCCTCGACGAGGGAGGCGTTGGACCCGATGTCAGCCTCGTCTCTCGAGGGTTGCCGGAGGCTGAGCCAGCCGTCGCTCGGCGGAGAGAACTTGTTGAGGGCTCCCAGCACCGACGGACGGCTGGGACGAGTGCCGGGGGGCAGCCTAAGTCCGATCTCGGTCGACCACTCGTGGACGCTCCTGCCGGCGCCCAGGGCATCCTCGAGGGTCGCCCGGAGGTCGTACTCCGTGTAGACGATCCCGCGGAGGACCTCGAGCGTACGAGCAGTCGAGAAGAACTGGCAGTAGGGAAGCAGCTTGCGCCGATATCCGAACGCTCGGGAGCGCTGCTCAAGCGTGTCGACCTGCTCGGACGCTGGACGGTTCATGTAGGTCACAGTCAGTCCCTCGACCGTGAACCCGCGGTCGAGCTTGTTGCCGCCGACCAGGATGTGCACCGGTGTCAGGTTCCAACGGACGGACTTCAGGTCGCTGGCGGAGTTGATGAGCCACGTGGTCGCCTCACGGAGGGCTTCCTTCATGTACTGGAGAAAGAGGTGTTCAGGAGGAGACGCGGCGCCGAGGCTGACCAGGTGGGCGTGCTCGTCGCGCAGCACCTTCGGCAGTGCAGCGATCGTCTCGGCGCCACTCGTGTCCTCTCGCCATTTCCGGAGCTGCCTGTCGACCAAGAACTTGTACACCTGCTGGATCTTGTTGCTCTGCGTCGAGTGGATGAGCATGCTGACGGGCGCGGCTTCGCCGGGAAGACCGAGCAACATTCCTGCGCCGACGACGAAGTTCGCCAAGGCCGTCTCCAAGCTTCCGGGCATCTCCACGGGGGGCTTGCTCGCGGACTGCTCGTCCCCGGCTGGCACGATGCGGATGACCTTCTCGGCCTCGTCCACGAAGAACTCGCGACCGCCGGTGTACCCGGGTCCTGGGTGCAGCAGGGTGACGAACTCCGGCTTGAGGTGGTCGTCGAGGTCGAGCAGGAGTGGTGCGTAGGGGGTAGCCGTGAACTGCACGTAGAGGTGCTCGTCGACCGAGCCGCGAAGGTTGGTCAGGCTCGCGTAGGTCTTGCTGAGCTGGTTGTCACTGACGCTGGTGTTGAGAGACGCCTGGTCGGCTTCGTCGTCGATGATCAGCACGGGCTGGTTCTTCGCCTCGCACGCTCGAAGGACGGCAGCAAGATTGTTGACGTGACCAGCGTGCTTCAGCAGTGTGAGGACGACGACGCGTCCTCGGTCGAGCCATTCATCGACCTCGTGGGCCTTGCGCTCCTTCACGTTCTGCATGAAGACCCACCGGTACGCCCGGGAGTCTGCGGTGAGGGCAGACTCGATGCGGCGAGAGTTCTGGTCGAGAAGCAGGTTGGTGCTGCCGAGCAGAGCCACGATGACGCGGTAGCCCTCGTCGGCCGCGGCTGCGATCAGGGCGGTGATGGTGGTGGTCTTGCCGCTCTGGACGTAGCCGAGCGCCAAGCCGGTCGCAGAGCGGGCCTCGCTCTCTGCGAGCGGGCCGTGCTGGAGGATGTCGTCGCATGCGTCCCACACGAGCTGTCGCGTGGCAAGGTCCATCTGAACAGCCATGGCCTCGTCCAGCTTTTCGCGCTCGCTCATCGGTCAACCCCTTCGTCCGCAACCGTGTCGACAATTATGCTGCCAGCATCATCCGACGTTTCTGTGCTGCTTCCCGGCGTGGGCGCAAGTCGGGCTGCGAGCAGACGCCAGTACTCGTCCCGACCGGCAAGAACGGATAGTCCGGCAATCTTCGCCTCGTTCCACCCCCCGAAGCAGTTGCGGACCGTCTGCGCACTCGGCACGTCAGGAAGGGCCGTCGCCCAGTCGTCGAAGGCGGTGACCGATACTGATCCACCGGTCGCGGCGAGGAAGTCGGCCATGGTCTCCGCCATGTCCTCGGCGCTCCACCTCCGTGCGTACTCCGCCCGCGAGGTCGCTCCGGCCTCCACGCCGGCTCGCTCACAGGCATCTCTCCATGAACCGAAGCGCTGGTGGATGCGAGGGATGCTGAGACCGTCGACGAGTCCGGCTCGGAGCAGTTCTGTGTACATCTTTCCGGTCAAGGGGTATTCGTACGTTCCTGCCTCCGCGATCGCGGCGATGGCTTGCTCGTCGGACAGGCGCTCGTAGGCGGTGCCGTCTCGCGAGGAGATGAGGAGACGGCGAAGGTCAGGCGGAAGGATCTTCGAGACTTCAGCGGCAGGCACTCCGACCCGCTCCGCGAATGCACTGACGCCGATACCGGGATTGGCGCGGAGCGCCTCGATCGCTCGAAGAAGCGTGGCCTGGCGCTCCGCTTGCTGGACGGCGGCGCGCGCAACGCGGAAGTCCTCAGGTGTGAACGACTCCTGTAGAAGGATCTGACGGATCCGTTCGCGTGTGACGCCCTGGTCCGTCGCGATCTGCTGCAGGGTCAGGCCCGAGGCGCGGAGAGCCTTGATCCTTGCGCGGTCAGTGCCGCCCCCTTGACGGCGCCTGCTGTCCCGGACGACAGGATGCGTCGTTGACGCGATGCGCGACAGATGCTCCCCGCCCGCAGGTGGCGTCGGCTGTCCGGTGTCCGTCCGAGACAGACGAAAGTAGGACGAGCCGTGGTGCTCAAACCATGGAAGATGGTCGTCGACGTGCGCGGTGGTGGCGGCCCTCGAGAAGAGGGTCTGCTTCAGCGCGACGAGGTCGTGGTTGACATCCACGGCTATGGCCCACCGCTTGAGATCTCGCCACGTGAAGAGTGCAGTGCCGTTCTCCTTCACCCAGTCGACCAGGACATCCGTCGGGGTGGCGCTCGACCTGGGTGTGGCGGGCATCCGATCTTTGTGCGCGTAGAAGCCACGTCTGACTCGCTCAACGGGAGACGACTCGTCCGCGGCGACACTCATGAGCGCGTCACGAAGCAGGGGCACCGCGAGGTGGCGAGCGGCCGCGTCGTCGTCGGCCCAACGGCACAGCGTCGGGAAGTCGAACGGGTGCTTGCTGCCATGGGCCGTCCTGACGATCCAGTCGCGTGCAGGCCCAAGCCCTGAGTCGCGACGGTCGTTGGTGCCTCCCGTCAGCGGTTTGATCGACTCTGCAGCAGGTTCGCGCGTCGTCGAGACGGTGTCCGCAACATGCACGTACCGTCCTGGACCGGTCTTGACGATCGGTGAGCTCGGGTCGTCCGCCAAGTCATCCAGGGCGCTCCGGATGGTCGTGAGCCGTTCGGATCCCCAGAGAGCGAGTGGGGTTGCGGACATCAGCGAGGGCACGTCGAACGGCCCGGACAGCCGGCCTGTCGCAGTGACGAGCTTTTCTCGTAGCGTCGCTGGGCCGTCAGGCCGCGTCCTCGTCGGCTCCTGGCCTCTAGTGCCAGATACGTCTCGCTCAGCGCCTGCGCAGGAGAGGCATCGCAGGTACTTCACGAGCACTGGTTCCCGCAGGGCGGCCCGACTCTCGTACCCGGGGACGCTGAGACCCGCAGCGGCCGTGGTACTTCCGCATGAAGCACATCGTGCCGACGTGGTGTGTGTTGCGGCCAGGGCCACGGACGCCTGGTGCGTGGCGTGGCGGTGCGCGAGCCGGCCGCTGCCACAGTCCTCCTCACCCGCAACGGCCTCTTCGAGGTGGCGAGAACCGTCTTGTGCGAGGTATCGAACGAGGCCAGCGACATCCCAGAGTGCTTGAGGATCAGAACCCCAGCGCTCCCAGACCCAACGGTCACCACGGCCGACGTGAGCCAAGCCACCCTGCACATTATGGGGCTCAACCGCTGCGAGGTTGTGAAGCTTCAGGCTCACGCTCGATGGGCTGCGGAAGGCGGGTCCTTCGCGCACCGCCCTTGGGAAGATGGGAAGAGCTCGGATCGAGGCGCTCAGCTCGGGGACGCCGGCACTCTGAGCGTTGAGGCCACGGGTCCCACCCCGCTGCACGAAGAAGGCGAGTGCAAGAATCAGCTCGTCGCGTGTCCAGGCCGGGGACCGTCCGGTGGTCGTCGCCGCGTCGGTCACGTCAATTCAGGTCCTTCTGCAGTCGCTCAGCGAGGGCCTCGATGAACGCTGGCCACAGCTCGGGCAGCAGGCCCGACCTGATCTCCGCCGCCAAGTCGTCGGCCATGAGCGCCACGACTCGACCACCCTTGGCCTTCGCGGACGCCGCCGGTGCCAGCGCCGTGGAGCTGGGGGCGGAGTCCTCGCTGAAGGTCTCCTCGCCGGTCTCGGCCTGAGAGTCGTCCGGCCCTTCGAGCACAAGCGGACCCGACTCGGGCAGCGCTTCTCCATGGACCCCCAGAGCAGGCACTGGCAGGGACATGACCAGGCTCATGAAACCGGTGGTTCGCGTCAGAGCGATGTACAGACGACGCTCGCCGACCTTGGTGCCGTCCACGATGCCGGCCGGTTGGACGACGACGGTGGCATCGAACTCCAGTCCTTTGGATTCTTCGGCAGTCAGGACGTTGATGCTTCGGCCGAGCGCACCCTGGCGCGCGTCCGTGAATCGAACGTCTCGTCTCTGCAGCTCATCGACGACGTGGTCACGGAATTGTGTGGCGCTGATGATGCCGACGGATAGGCCTCTGCCGGCGTAGCCCTGCGCCACCTCGATCGCGCGGCCGACGAGATCCTCGTCGTCCACCCTGATCAGCTCCGGTGCGGCCGGGGCGCTCCTGATCACGCTCGGCGCGCGCAGCCCAGGGGCAGCTGTGGGGAGGAGCCGCGCCGCCAGCTCGAAGTGCTCCCGTGGAACGCGGTACCCGAACTCGAGCTCCTCGAGGTGTGCCTCATGGCTCATCTCCAGCGCGGCAACGATGTCGTCCCACGAGTCTCGGGCCCAGGGACCGGTCGACTGCGCCACGTCTCCGACGATCGTGAAGGACCCACTCGTCGAGCGTCGGCGGATCGATCGAAGCTGCATGGGAGAAAGGTCCTGGGCCTCGTCCACGACGACGTGGGCGTGCTTGGTGGTCCTTCCGCCCAGCTGCGACTCCGCTTCGTCAAGCAGTGCGACGTCGCTCGCTGTCCACTGCTCTGAGGCGATCCTCTCCGAAGCAGGTCGGTACAGGTCCTTCACCTCCGCGGCGGTGAAGTCGGCGCCGGCAGCGTCGACGAGGCGTTGCTGTGAGCCGAAGAGGTCTTGGAGGAAGGACGCGGCGGTCAACGACGGCCACATGCGTTCGACGATGCCGTCGATCTGCGAGGGAGGGATGCTCACTCGAGCGCGAGCCAACCGGTTGCGCTGGTCGTTGAGTCGATCGTTGGCAGTCGCCGTGACCCAATCGCGCAGGCCCTCCCGCCCTTGGCGGTACGTCTTGGCGCGCCGCTTCACCTGAGTCAGCTGCTTGCCCAGCTCGGTCGGCTCGAAGGTGACAGCGTCGGCTCCCCGGCCAATCACCAGCGCCTCAGGTGGAACGCGGATGCGACCCATCAAGCCGCGGCCCAGCAGTCGAGCCATGCGCGCCTCGCCCTTGAGGCGAGCCAGGTGGTCCGGCTCGGCACGATCCGAGCTGGCCAGGGGTCCCAGCGAGGCCAGGTCGCCGTGAACCACGCCGTCGTTGCCGAGCGAGGGAAGAACCTTCTGGATGTAGGCGGTAAAGGTGCGGGATGGACCGATGACGAGGAAGTCAGACGGCTTGAGCGTGTCGCGCTGGTCGAACAGGAGCCACGAGACGCGGTGGAGCGCGACGGCGGACTTCCCTGTGCCGGGCCCGCCCTGGATGACGAGCAGCTGCTCGAGCGGTCGCGAGATCAGGTCGTACTGGCTGTGGTGGATCGTCTGGACGATGTCGCGCATCTCGCCGTCGCGCGACGCCTCCAGGTCACGGAGCAGGACGTCATCAACGGGTTGGTTGAATCGCTGGGTGAGGTCGTCGACGCGTTCGCGAAGCTCGTTGAAGACGGTGTCCTCGAACAAGGTGATGGCGTTCAGCTCGGTGGAGAACTTCCGAACTCGTTCCAGCCCGCACGGGTCCTTGATGTTCGCCTTGTAGAAGACGGCGGCCGCCGGGGCCTGCCAGCCAACCACGAGCATGTCCTTGTTCTCGTCGGTGATGGCGTGCCGTCCCACGTAGAGCGGGTCGTCGGCGACCGGGTCGATCCGACCGAACGCCACCGCTTCGTCGCTGTCTCCGAGCTGCTCGAGCATCCGGGCAGCGTCCTTCTTGACCGCAACGGCCACCTTTTGGTTGCCACCAGCCGCCTCGTGAGCGTGCTCAAGGTTGACGCGCGTCCGCTCGCGGGCATCCCATGCACGATCGAAGTGCTTCTGGTCGAGTGCGATTTCTTCCGTCGTGCTCACTGCTGCCCTCCGGGGTGATGCGTCGTGATGCTCGCAGCCTATGTTGGGCAGAGGGCCAAGTCTCGAGTTTCAGCAGGGAGTCCAGGCCTGGTGTTGTCTGGCGCTTGCGCAAGGCGGCCGACCGAGGGCACCTCCACTAGCTCGATGGCACGACCTGCGAGAATCTGCGGTGGGCCGTCTGGCACCTACCGATGGCACCAGACGCAGAGGTGGCCTCAGCAAGATTAAAGTGTCGCCGCCAGCTCCCTCGTACCCATCCGAACGAAGGCCTAGACGACGCCGAGCCACCAGTGGAGGGGGCGAGGCAAGGACGGCGCGATCGTCGCCCGTAGGCAAAGAGAATTTCTCGGTCCAGGATTTGCGAGGTTCCGAGCCGCGGATTCTTCGAGCGGCGGACCTACCCCTCGTGCACCGTGGGTGGTGGCGCGATCTCTGGTGGACGACAGCAGACGACTCCGAGCGGCTTGCGCGGGCTGACCGAAAGCAAGCCAAGAATCTCCCGCGCCATCACGTCAGCGCGACTGCGACTCACGTTTGACACGACTCTCGTTCCGCGCTCCACGACGTGGCGCGACGTCTTGCCGGCGTAGCGGAGCACCACGTGGTCGCCTCGGTCGGCGACCTGGAGCGGCGCCGCGAGCCTGCCGCCGAAGCGGATCCGGAACGCGTCGCTCAGCAGCGCCGGATCACTCACCCCGACGGCACGCGCCAGCGCATCACCGTGTGCATGCTCGTGCGTCGGTGCCAGTGCCGCAGCCTGGTCCATCAACGAAGCCAGGCCACGCGCCACCCGGCGGATGCCGTCGTCGTACCGCTCCCTCGGTGGGGACGTGATGAGGTCACGCCGAACTTCGACCATGACGGCCTGCACCATCGAGTTACGTCCGTAGAGGTGCAGCGGCACGTAGCAGCCGGCGAAGGGGGTGTCGACGGCGACGTCTCCGTCGACTCCCACGGCCCAGAGGGCTCGGCGTGCCTCGTCGACGAGGGCGCGGGGCGTGTGGAAGGGGTCGGTGCCGAGGCAGATCTCCGGCCGATGACCGTCCCCGTGCAGCTCGTAGGGGAGCGCCTCGGCCGGGAACGAGTGGAGGTCGATGATCGTCACCGACCCGACGGTGTGGAGCCGGTCGTCGACCAGCCGCGCGAAGGCGTGGGCGTACGGGTCGAAGTAGGTCTCGAGCAGTCCGCGGGTCTCGTACCGCAGCGTCTCGCCATCGCTGGTGCGTGTGTAGACGGCGCCCATGCCGACGGCCTCCATCTCCTCCCTGTCGTCGGGGAAGCGCTCGGGATCGACGACGAGCCTCGACAACCGGTTGACGAAGAGCCAGGGGCGCAGATCGGAGGCGTCCGCCGCGTGGTCGGCCAGCAGGTCGGTTTAGGCGTCGGTCATGGCGTCGAGCTCGCGGTCGAGCTCGTCGTCGTCCAGGATGATCTCGGCCCACACGGGGACGGGGATCTCGCGCGAGGAGTGCGGCACGTGGATGATCACGGTCGACCGGGGGTCGCCGGGCACGATCTGGAAGCTCATCGCACCGTCACCGACCCGTCGATCCACACGATGCAGAGATCGTCTGGGCTGTTGAGGTGCACGCTCTCGACGAACCGGTCCGGGACGTAGTGCGGGTGCATGTTGCGCGTACCGAGGCGGTGCGCGACGCCGGCTCCTTCCAGAACGGCCGTGAGGGTGTTCCACGACCAGCCCGGGTAGTGGCGCTCGACGTACGCCTGGGTGATGCCCCGAAGGACGGGGATCCAGTGACCGTGGTGGAACAGCCTTCGCAGGTCGTCCGGGTCGAGGTGGTGCGCGTACGCAGCGAGATCGACGTCCATGGGCCCTCCTGAGGGTTCAGGGGCACCGCGAGTGCCCGCTTGACCGCACCGGACGGTGCAGCCCAGGTCTTCTCCGGAAGGCACCGTGTCGGGCGACGCGGTTGCCGGCCACCACTGTCCGAAGGCGTGGGTGGCTCTCTTGACCTGCCTCGACCGTAGCGGCCGCGGCCGACGGAAGTCGAGGTCCGACGTCGCGTTCACGCCGCCGACCCGTTCGTGCCGTCGGCGAACGACGTCGCGGCTTCGACGAGCAGCGTGGCGGGCTGCCAGTAGTCGCCGGAGAGATCGAGCCCGTCGACGTCGCACTCGGTGAAGAGGTCGTCGTACAGGCAGTCGTTCCACTCCGAGGCTGCGTCCGTGTAGAGGTCGAGCGCCTCGTCGAGGGCCGCGACCAGGCCGTCCTGGCAGCGCTGCTCCACCGTACCCACCCGGCGAGAGGACCGTGCGGCATCGCGGACGAGGTCGCCGTAGTCCTCCTCGTTCACCCCGACGTCGAGCACGGCGTCGATGTCCTGCACGGCGGCGAGGTAGTCGGCCGTGGCTGCCACGCACTCCTCCTGCGCCTGCTGCGCCGCGGCGATCTCGGCCCGGCGCTCACGCTCGGAGGCCCGCTCCTTCGCCGCCGCCGCCTCGACGCGCGCGACCTCGGCCCGGTGCTGCACGAACAGCACCGTTCCGGTGGCCACGAGTGCCACCACCAGCGTCGTGACGAGCACGGCGATCACCTTTCGCCTCATGCGGCTCTCCTCCTGCCCCTCGGGGCCGGTCTGCTCGGCGCTCACGAGCGCCTCCGGGAACGGCGACCACCATCGGCCGTCATGTTCTTGCTGATGAACTGCCGGTCGTCCGGCGCCATCGCCAGGAACAGCTCGGGCTCGGCCATCCGCTCGGCCTCCTGGGCCTCGCGGAGCAGCTCGGCGCGGAACGCCGCCGGCACCTTCGCCGCCGCCGAGTGCGCCAGCGTCGCCAGCTTCGCGAACTCGCGAGCCGCGCGGACGTCCTCGCCGCGGGCGAGCAGGGCCAGCGCCTTGCGCCGGCGCCGCAGCACGCGCTGCACGTACCACTCGCCCAGCACCTGGCGGTCCGAGCCCGCCTCGCGCTCGTCGGGCCGGCTCACGTGCGTCCACACCGTGGTGGACGTGTGCTGGTCGCTCAGGTCGTCCGCGAGCACGTAGTCGACGCGAAGCTTCCCGATCTTCCGCCGCCCCGGCCGGGTGGCCGGGTGCGGTGCGCACTCGACCACGAGCGAGCGGGTCTCGTCGACCCGCATGCTGCCGAGGTCGACCTGGATCCCACCGGGCACCGGCACCACGGGAAGGTCGTTGACCACGTCGAGGCCGCGGATGCCGGACGCAGCCGCGATGGTGAGGCGGACCGACAGGAACCGCTGGGCGGCCAGCTCCCCGCACTCCTCGCCGATCGCTGCTGCTGCGGCGTCGGCCTCGGCGGCGAAGTGCTCGTTGCCGGCACCGGCCCGGGCGATGGTCGAGAGCAGCGTCTCGTCGTACCCGAGCCCCACGCCGAGCGTGGACGTCGTGATGCCGCGTGCCCGCATGGCCCCGACGCGCCCCCCGAGCGCCTCGGGGTCCGTGACGCCGACGTTGGCGTGGCCGTCGCTGACCAGCAGCACCCGCACACCCGCACCGACGTCGATCCGGCGTGCCTCCTCCAGCCCCCGCACCAGCCCGGCGCCGAGGTCGGTGCTGCCGCCGGCGCGCACCCCTTCGATGTGCCGGATGACAGCGGCGGGGTCGGTGACCGGTCCGGCAGGCACCACCACCTCGACCCGGTTGTCGAAGGTGACGAGCCCGAACGAGTCGTCGGGGGAGAGCCGTCCGACCACGTCGACCAGCGCGCGCTTGGCGTGCTCGAGACGTCCGCCGGACATGGAACCGCTGCGGTCGAGCACCACCACCAGGTGCGACGCGGCGCGGTCGGTGGGGCGGACGGCGTATCCCTCGGGCAGGGTGCCGGCGACGCGGACGAGCATGACGGCGTGGTCGCGACGGCGCAGGGAGTCCTGCATCCAGTCGAAGCGATCGCGGCTCAGGTGTGTCGAGAGCTTCATGATCATCTCCTCTCAGGTAGGGTGTGCAATGAGCATAATGCAGACTGCAGACAGATTATGCAAGGAGCATCGAGATGTCGACGGATTCCTCGTTCGGACGAGTGCTGGCGGAGTTCCGCAAGCGGCAAGGCATGTCGCGGTCCCAGCTGGCCGAGAGGTCGGGGTTGTCCTACCCCTACGTGTCACAGCTGGAGACGGGCCTGCGCAAGCCGTCGCGCAAGGCCGCGGCGCAGCTGGCGGAGGCGCTCGGGATCGAGCCGATGGCCTTAGAGGCTGCGCTCCCGCCGGACGACATAAGTTCCCCGTCGTTCCAGCGTTCGCTGGCTGCTCAGGCCGCCCTACTGTCGGGAGAGTCGCCAGTGGTCGCGGCCCTCGAACCGACGTCCGACCTGCCCATGGCCAGCGGTCCACCGCCACGACGAGTGCCTCCTCGTTCCGGCCGTGAGGACCTCGTGGGCCAGGCCGTCGACCTCATCGAGGAGCTGCCGCCGGAGGAGCGTCTCGACGCTCTCGGCGAGGTGCAGAAGCTCGTGCTGAAGCGCATGCTGGAGGAGCACTCGCGCGAGGCCTGACCACTCGTCTATGCTCTCTGCATCGTGATTGTGTCGCTGGTCGCACCTATCGTCGACAACGTCGGCGCGGGTCCGACGCGACGGAGGTGGTGGCGATGAGTGGCTTCGAGGAGCGGGTGGTCGACCAGTGGGTCGACGGTGCCTGGATGGACTTCCGGCTGCGGCTGGCGGAGTGGCTGACAGACGCCGAGGACGCCGTGCTCCACCTCGACCCCGGCGTGGACGACCCCGAGGCGCCCACCCTGCGCGTGAGCGTGAACCGGACGACCCTGTACCTCGAGCTGCTCGCAGCAGGTGCCGAGCCGGGCTTCGGGAGCGTCGTCCTGCCCCCGCAGTACCGACTAGATCGCCATGGCGTGCGGCAGCTCGACCACCTCGGGTTCCTGATCGACCCGACGGGGGAGCCGTGCCTCGCTGTCGGCCGTCGAGAGGTCGATCGGCTGGCCCACGCGGTCGCCTTCGTCCTCCACGACCTCTGGGGCGTCGTGTCCCCGGCCTTCCTCGACGTCGAGACCCAGGGAGAGCTCGAGGCACACCTGCTGCCCGCCTCCCAGGACGATCCGCAGCAACCCCCGTCGGCCGTGGTCCCGCGCGTCGCCCACACGGCCACGGTCGAGGAGCTGCAGCGACTGGTCGAGGCCGTCATGCAGGAGGAGGTCGAGGCGCCGCTCAAGGTGGGCTCCGACGGATCGATACGCATGCGCGGCGTCGGTGGCCCGGTCGTGGTCAGGGTGCGTGGACACCATCTCGTCGAGGTCGTCACCGTGCTCGCCACGCGCGTACGGTTCAAGAAGGCTCACCGCGAGATCGACCGGCTGAGCCGGCGCCATCGCCACGTGCGCTTCTTCCTCCAGCGGGACACTCTCTTCGCCGTCATCGGGGTCGATGCGTCGCCACTCGTGGCCGAGCACCTGCACGCCGCCGTCTCCCGCCTGCTGTTCCTGCGCACCCGCGTCGTCGACCTCGACGAGGGTCTCAAGAAGCGTCGGCTCCCTGAGACCCTGAGCGAGGCCGACCACGTCCCGGACCCGTTGCTGTCGGTGATCGCGGCCGACGCCGGCCGCATGCAGGCCGAGGCTCTTGCCGAGGTCCTGCGGGTCACTCTCACCGACGAGAAGCAGTCGGCGGCGTGGCGGGCCGAGGCGCGGCGGGCCTGCTCGAGAGCACTGGCTGCCACGAGAGCTGCCGAGGGGCCGATGCAGAGGGTCCACCTCAACGACTGGCGACGCTGGCGCAAGGTCGTGACGGCGATCGAGGTCGTCCGCGGCGAGGTTCCGGCCGCGATCGACGAGGACACGCCGTGACCCGCGTCGAGCACGACCGCGTGAACGACCTCCGACCCCGGACCATCCCGTGGATGTCTTTCGCCGCATCCGTCGCAGCCACGGTGCGTCGTCTGCCCGACGACGGGACCTTCGTGCTCCACCGTGACGAGGGTGAGCTCGACGACTTCGGCCACCCGCACACGCCGAAGTACGCCCAGTTCTGCCGGTGGAGCTCCTCGATGCTGCGGTGCGAGGTCGTCTCGAACGCCTTCCTGCCAGAGGAGCACCATTGGAGTCCCGCGGAGGAGGTACGCCTCCTCGCCATGGGGTGGAAGTGCCCCGACCCGGACGAGCCGACCGCGTCGCCCAACTGGCACCTCGACGTCGCCCTGGTGTGGGCGGAGGTCGGTGTCGACGGCGTCGTGCAGGTGCTCCGCGACCTGTGGGGTGCTCGAGTGATGAGCGACGTCGTGCTCGACGCCAAGGACCTGCGTCGGTTCCGGTGGATCGACGTGCCGGAGGATCTGGACGATGACCCAGGACGCTGAAAGGATCCGACCCATGCCGTCGACTTCCCCCATGACCTGGCCGTCCGAGCCGTCGTTCGTCAACGCTTCGGAACGGCGGGTGTGGGCCGCCCTCGTCGCGCAGCTGGGGGAGCGCGACCTCATCATCGCCAACCAGCGCTTCACGGTCCGCGGCAACGACCACGAGCTCGACTTCGCCGTCGTCCTCGACGGGCACGGCGTGGTTGTGCTGGAGGTGAAGGGCAACCGTGTCTGGCACGACGGTGAGACGTGGTGGCAGGACTGGAACCCCGCGCCGAAGAAGATCCGCCCGGTCGAGCAGGCGATGAGCAACAAATACGTCCTGCAGGACTGGGTGGAGTCGTCGTCGGCGTGGGCCGGGCGCTCCCGCGTCCGCTGGGCCCACGCCATCGTGCTCCCGTCGAGCGAGGTCGACGCCCGCTTCAGCCACCCCGAGTGCGAACGCTCGATGGTCATCGACGCCAACGACCTCGCCGACATCGGCAACCGGTTGCGAACGCTCCTCGACGTGCAGGCCTCCACCAGGCGCGCGACGAACGCGGAGGACGCCCTCGCCATCCACGCGGCGCTCAGTGGGCGCTTCCTCCCGCAGCGCGAGGGTCAGCTCTCCATCGAGGCGCGGATCGCCGAGCGCGACGACGTCGTGGAGCGGCTCAGCGCCGAGCAGGGTCGGATCCTCGACGTCACGAGCCTCATCACGCGCGTGGAGGTGCGCGGGGGAGCCGGCAGCGGCAAGACGTGGCTGGCGGTGGAGCAGGCGCGTCGTCTTGCGCGGCAGGGCAAGCGCGTCGCCCTCATCTGCTACTCCCGGGGACTGTCCCAGTGGATGCAGCGGCGCGTGGCCACCTTCGACCACCGCGAGCAGCCCGCCTACGTCGGCACCTTCCACGGCATCGGTCAGGAGTGGGGCGCGCCCGAGGGAAGCGACGACGACTCGAACTTCTGGGAGGTCGAGCTGCCGGAGATCATGCTCGACCTGGCCGGCAAGCAGGCGACGGGGGACCTCTACGACGCGATCGTGATCGATGAGGCGCAGGATTTCGCCGACCTCTGGTGGCCGGTGGTCATGGAGGCGCTGAAGTACGAGGACGACGGGCTCTACGTCTTCTCCGACGAGGGCCAGCGGGTGTTCTCCCGCTTCGGCGGTCCGCCCGCCGACCTCGTGACTCTCGTGCTCGACCAGAACCTGCGCAACACCAAGCAGATCTCGTCGACGTTCTCGTCCATGGCGCCCAACAAGATGCGCATCTCGCAGCACGACGGTCCCGAGGTGCGGTTCGTCCCGTGTGACTGGGAGCAGGCCATCGAGCACGCCGACGACGTCGTCGAGCAGCTGCTCGAGGAGGGCTGGCAGCCCTCGGATCTCGCGCTCGTCGCCACCGGCCCGCGCCACCCCGAGCAGAAGGCACGGCAGGGGGACGGCTGGCAGGCCTACTGGGACTCCTTCTGGGACAAGGACCAGGTGTTCTACGGGCACGTCATGGGCTTCAAGGGACTCGAGCGCCCCGCCGTCGTGCTCGCGCTCAACGAGCAGCCCGACCGTGAGCGCGCCATGGAGCGGCTCTACGTCGGCCTGTCCCGCGCCCGCGACCTGCTCGTCGTGTGCGGGGACCCGGAGCACATCGAGGCGGTCGGGGGACCGGCGGTGCTGAAGAAGATCAAGGGAAACCCGTGATGCCGAACGAGGGACGAGCCATGAATGAAGATCTGCGTGCCGCTTTGAAGGACCAACGGATGGTCGTCTTCGGAGACACCTTGCCCCGCAAGGCTCGCAACCTCGGTCTGGAGCTGCTTCCCATCGATCGATCGGCGCAGTACGAGATTCAGGACGGCACTGCCTTGGCGAACGTCGTCTACGTGAGCCATCCCGTCCGCAAGGACGTACTGGTCGCCTTCGCTGACTACGACGAGCAGGTGGCTCGGGACAAGTTGCAGGAAGCTCTGCGAGTCCTGAACAGCCTGGGTGCAGCGGAAGTCGTCGCGCGCGAGGAGAGGACCGAGACGTCAGTGTCGTCCTTGAACGTCCCGATCAAGAAGTTGAACTTCGGGCTACGTCGCAGCTCGACCGTTCAGCGGAAGGTTGCGTACGAGCAGCGTGGCACCGGAAGCTCGCCCGTGGATCCCCGGCCCTTGCGCTATCCGGGTGAGCCCGGCTTCGAGTCAGCATGCGACGCGGTGCTGGTCAACGGTGCACGGACCATCCGGATCGAGATCATCCGCGAGTCCCAGTTCTCGCTCGACGGCGAGATCGCACTGGCGCTCAAGAAGGCCGGACTGAATCTGGGCGCCAGCGTGCAGAAGTCTGAGCTCCGAACCTTCCTGGTCGAGGCGGCCTTCAAGGGTGCAGCGCTGGAGAAGCAGGTCGAGAAGGACAGTCCGGAGCCCAGTAAGCCGAAGAGACAAGGCGCGAAACGTCTGGGCGGTCGATGAGGCGAATGCTCGTCGATCCCTATCCAACTCCGCATCCACCGGAAGGTCTCGATGATTCCGATGAGCCGTCATCGGTGGACCGAGTGGCACGCCACGTATGTGCGTCTTGACCATCCGATCCAGCCCGTTCGGCTAGTCCTTTCGAGCCACAGGAATCGCTGAAAGCACAGGCGGATCCGCCCTACGGTGACGACTCCACATCACCGAAGACGGGGGATCGACCATGTCCGAGACTCAGCACGAGCAGCAGAACCCGAAGGCCGCAGCCAAGGCGGCGAAGGCCTACGCGAAGGCCTCGCGGCCCTGGTACAAGAAGAAGCGCTGGATCGCTGCGATCGTCGTCGGCGTGATCATCGTGGCCGCGGCGCTCGGCAGCGGCGGTGAGGAAGGAGCCACCCGCGGTGGCGGGTCCGGCGGGTCGGACGACAGCGCGAAGGTGACGCAGGCCGACCCCGTGGCCATCGGCGAGTCGGTCGAGCTCGAGGGCACGACCTACACGGTCAACAGCGCAAAGACGCAGGGCAGCGTCGGTAGCGAGTTCTTCTCCGAGGAGGCCGGCGGCACCTACGTCATCGTCGAGATCACGATCGAGAACACGAAGGACGAGACGAAGACCTTCCTCGACTCCGCGGCGGTCTTCGTGGGATCCAACGGCAAGAAGTACTCGACGGACAGCGACGGCACCATCGCGGCGAGCGGTGACGACGGCGAGACCTTGATCTTCGAGGACATGCAGCCCGACGTCCCGAAGACCGGGATCCTCGTGTTCGACGTCCCTGAGGCCGCAGTCGAGGGTGGGCAGCTCGAGGTGAGTGACCTCTTCGGTCGCGGTGAAGCGTACGTCGACCTCGGACTCTGACCGAGTCAACCGTTCCGGCCACCCTTGTCACCTCTCGGTGGCAGGGTGGCCGGAACGACCGAGGGGAGCAGCCGTGGGTGCGGTGACGTTCGTCAAGACGCGTGAGGCTGCGCAGCACCTCGCTTCCCACCTGCTCGATGCGCGTCGCACCCATCCTGTGGTGGTCGTGTCCCACGGGGTCGGACGTGGCGACCAGCCGTGGATCGATGCCGAACAGGTCGCTGCCGGCGTCGGTGACTACGCCGAGGTCCACGTCGTGCCCACGGGGGAGGTCACCTGGGCGCTGAGCTCGTCGTTGCCGCCCGAGACACAGGTCTACGGTGACGCGGCGCGGGTCTACTCCACCGATCTCACGTGGGTGTCGCGACCTCGCTCGTCACGGCTCTACCTGTGCTTCGGCCCGGACCAGGGCGCACGGATCGAGGCTCTGCTCGAGGCCGACGCCATGCAGGCTGCGCTCGAGGCCGGTCTGCTCGAACGGCGGGCCGTGCAGCGCAGAACCGTCACGGGACGTGTCGTCGGGGTGCTGGCTGGTCGAGGCATCGTCGAGGGCGACTTCGGCCGAGCAGCGCTTCGCGAGGAGCTTGCAGTCCCTGGGGTTCCGATCGAACGGGTCGTGCGACCTGGTCAGGAGGTCACGGGCGAGTGGGTCACGGCCGACGGTCTGCTCGACGTGCGCAACCAGGTGCGCCCGGCCACCGAAGCGCTCGAGCACTACGCGCCTGGAGACGCAGTGCTGGTCCGTGTCGCTGACGTGGGGCGCGACCGCGCCGTCGTCGAGCCGTACCCGGGCATGCGCGTCGAGATCGGGGTCAGCGGCATCACGGGCAACCCGCTCGATGACCCGCGCGACCTGATGACCGTCGGCGAGGTGGTGGTGGCGCACGTGGTTCGCGCCGAAAGGTGGCTCCTCTCGCTCGTCGACGTCGACGACGACGAACCGGTGCGGGAGGTTCCGTCGCTGCTTCCGGGCGGTCCTGCGTGGCTCGCGGTCGAGGATTCCGCGCCTGCAGCTCGGCCGGAACCGGACGCACCCTGGTCGCCACCGCAGGTCGACGTCGAGCCGGTCGTCGCGCTCGAACCGGCAGGCACACCGCCACGGGCCATCGCAGAGGCGGCCGACGTGCCCACACCTGCTCGACCGTCCCCTCTCGATCTCGATCCTGGGCGGCGAGGCGCCGTCGATGTCACCCGTCCGCCGTCGACGTCGCCCGACGACGAGCCGGTGGCTGCCTCGTCCGCTCGGAAGGACCTGCACCTGGAACGGGCAGCGCGTGCTCATGCCCAGCGGCAAGTGGACGCCCTGAGGCAAGAGATGGCTCAGCTCGTCTCCCGTCTTCAACGGCTCGAGCACGAGCGGGACCGGGCGGTGGGGGAGGTGGAGCGCAAGAGGACGGAGACTCGTGACCTCCGCAAGAAACTGCAGCGTTCCAGGTCCGTGGCTCGGGGCGAGGCCAGCAGCGAGGAGCGCTTCATCGATGCGGAGTCGGCGTTCCGTCACGACGTGTACCTCGCGTGGGTCGAGGCGATACCGGCTGCCGAGAAGGCGCAGCGTCCGCTGCCGGACGACTGGACGCTCGGGCCCGACTTCCTCGCCTCCCTGGCGTCGGTCGACGGGGTGGCGCGATCGAAGGTCGCTGAGGTCGTGGTCCACGTGCTCACCGGACTCGCCGACTCGATGCCCGGCCGCGACATGCATCGTCTGAGGATGGGTCCCGGCGGTGACGACCCGTGGGTGGAGCGGCATCCGGGGGAGTACTGCTGGCGAGTGGCGCTGCAGCAGCACACCCCGAGTGCGCGGCGTCTGCACTTCTGGCGACGGGGCACCCAGGTGCAGCTGTCGAGGGTGGCGCTCCACGACGAGATGCGGCCATGATCGGTTCATGACCCGCGTCCGCGTCCACAACCTGTCCATCTCCCTCGACGGGTTCGCCGCGGGGGAGCCGCAGTCGCTCGAGTCGCCGATGGGGCATGCCAGTCAGCGGCTCCACGCGTGGATGATCGCCACGCGGTTCGGGGCGGCGCTGATGGGGCGCGAGTCCGGGACCACAGGCATCGACGACGACTTCGCGCAGCAGCATGAGCACGGTTTCGGCGCGGAGATCATGGGAGCCAACAAGTTCGGGCCGCCCGGCTGGCAGGACGACGCGGACTGGCGTGGGTGGTGGGGCGACAACCCGCCCTTCCACACGCCGGTCTACGTGCTCACGCACCGGCCTCGCGCCTTGATCGAGATGGACGGTGGGACGACGTTTCACTTCGTCGACGCATCTGCGGTCCAGTCACTCGCTCTTGCGAAGGAGGCGGCCGGCAACCTCGACGTCAGGATCGGTGGCGGTGCCGACGTGGTCCAGCAGTTTCTCGCCGCGCGACTCGTCGACCACATGCACGTGGTGCAGGTGCCGATCGTGCTCGGCCGCGGCGCGCACCTGTGGAGCGGCCTCGAGGGACTCGAGGACGACTACGACGTGGAGGTCGTGGCGTCGCCGAGCGGCGTCACGCACCTGACGTTCGAGAAGAAGACGCTCTGAGCTAGTCGCAGTTGTCGCAGATGCCTGTCGCAGGCAGCGCCATGAAGCAGGTGGGGCAGATCTTCGCGGGCCGGTCCTCCGGCTTCACGGCACGCTTGACCGTGGTGGTCGATCCGGACGCGGCGCGCGTGGTGCGGACGCGGGCCGGGCGGGCAGTGCCGCCGTCGGCGGGCAGATCGGTGGCCAGCGCCTGGTAACAGAGCAGGCGGTCCTCAGCAGCGCGCTGCTCGACGTCCTTCACGACGTCGCCGGTCGCGGCCAGCACGGCGCGACCGTAGACGTCGCCCACCGTGCCGTCGCGCTGGACGGCGAGCGACGTGAGCGGCGGGTCGCCCGCGCGGGCTGCTGCGAGGGCGGTGATCTCCATGAGGTCACCGAGCCAGGTGCGGCGCGACGTCGGGCTCTCGACCCGCGTGCGCTTGAGCACCTCGTCGGCGAGGTCGGAGACGGTGATCACGGCGCCGTAGCGCGATGCGGTCTCTCGCAGGACGTCGAGTGCTACGGGGGTCCACCGGGCGAACTGGGGGAGGATCTTGGCCACGTCTGCCGACGTTAGACGATCGGTCCTGACGGGTCGTCGGCTGGTGCCGGCAGGATGACTAGCCGCGCGCCTTTCGCACCCTGATTGGCCCCTTCGCGGTCGACGGATCGACGACGTGACCACCCTGCGTGATCTCGACCCTGCCCTCATCGACGAGTCGACGCACAGCACGTCGGGCCGGTTCCATGAGGTGGCGCCAGCCGTCGGGATCGACCTGCTTCGCGGCCTCGGACGGGCAGATCGTCGAGGTGGCCGCCCGCTGGTCGAGCAGCTCGATGATCGCGTCCTGCAACGCCTGGTCGGTCTTGGTCACCCCGCGCTTGCGGCAGGCGGTGGAGCAGTAGCGCACCTGGTCCCAGTCGCGCTCCCACTTCTTGCGCCACTCGATCGTCCGTCCGCAGGAGGCGCAGGTCTTCGGTTCGGGTGGCACCGTCCTAGTCTCCGTCGGCCGGAGCGGTCTCGCGCGTTCAGCGGGCGACGAGAACGGGTGCGGCTTCCTCGACCTCGAGCGACGTGGACTCGCCGGTCGCGGTCAGGGTCTGGCCCAGGGGAGCCCAGACACCGCCGTCGACCCGGTACCGGACCGAGTAGGTGGTGTCGACGCGCGGCCGGACCTCGTCGGCCACACGGCGGTACGTGTGGGTGACGTCCTTCGCCGGATAGGGGCGGCCGGGCTTGGTGGTGGTCTTCGAGGTCCCGTCGCCCGGGTGCCAGGTGTAGCGGGTGGGGGTGGCCTCGACCTCGATGTCGAAGCCCAGCAGCGTCACGCTCTCGCGCAGGGTCCGCGGGTCGGTGTGGAAGATCGTCGGGACGTTCACGAGGGTCCGCTCGCCTGGCTGCACCTGGATCTGCAGCGACGGCATCGGGATCTCGCTGACGGCGCGGCGGATGTCGCCCTCGGTGAGTTGAGGGGCGGCGGCGGGTTGGGCGTCGGTGGCGGTGATGCCGCGGGCGCCGCAGCGGTAGGTGCGCTCGTAGCGTCGCGAGTCTGAACCTCCGGCACGAGCGCCCGAAAAGAAGCACGGTGCAAGTCGTCGAGGCTTGCCCGCGTTGACGAAGCCACCTCGGCCAGCAGGGCGACGGTTGACCTCGCTCTTGTACCTCTCGGCCGATGCCCGAACCTTATTGTCTTTCGGAGACACCGTAGGTCCATCGGCCGAAGCATTCGAAACTGGCGCGAGAAGTAGGACAAGCATCGTGGCGATGAAGAGGGAGGCAGGTCTACTCATCGACAGCGAACTCCTTCATCAACCAAGTGCTGCCCACGCGTGCCACGCGATAGGCAACCTTTGTGGTGCTGCCCGCTACGTCTTTCGCAGCTGATTCGCGGGAGTCCTGGTACGTGCCCTTCGCGAGCGTCACTTTCGCGCGGACGACGACCTCGCGATCTGAAACCCGCTCAGTCGTCACCTCGCCGAAGTCTTGCTGCCCACCCGTGAACTTTCCGCCTTTGCGGTACGTCTCCTCGTAGAGCTCGATGTACTCAGAGCACGCTCCGCAGCTTTCTGCGGAGATCCGTGACAGTTCCTCCACGTTGCCCGTAAGCGAAGCAAAATCTGAAACTGAGACCCAGTAGTAGGCGAAGGTCGCAGCCCCAGACTCCGAGTCTTCACGCGCCTCGTCCGGCATGGTCGGAGGGCCCAGGGAAGAAGTCGGGGTGGTCGATGCGGTCGGGTCGGGTTCGAGGACCTCGGGTTGGCCTGAGCAGGCGGAGGCGAGGAGGACGGCCGCGATGGCGGCGGTTCTGGTGATGACTGACAACGTGGATCCCCCGATCTGACGGTCCGAACCTAGCGAAATCGCACGGGGACGTGAAGACCGTTGTCCCCAGCTCCGGTGGGACATCTGAGGTAGGTGACGCGCGCAATTCCTTGATGAGCGGTAGGTCTGCCGCGGATACGAGGCCGTAAAGCGCGGCTCACCTACCTCTGGGGCTCGGGTTCTGCGGGCTTCCTACCGCGACGGCCTATTCCGCGGGCCACCTACCTCTTGGGGGACGGGTGGGAGCGGGGTGTCCGGGTGGGCGGCTAGGTTCGGGGCGTGGCCTTGACGATCCATCGCGCGGAGCGAGCCGACGTGCTCGCGGGCGGGTTGGCGCGGCTGCTCGCGGAGCCGCCCGCGGACCCGTTCGAGCGCGACGTCGTCGTGGTCGCCGCCAACGGGGTGGAGCGGTGGCTCGCGCAGACCATCAGCCACTCGCTCGGGGCCAGTGACGGGCGCGACGACGGGATCTGCGCCGGTGTGGAGTTCGTCCGCCCCGTCCATCTGTTGTCCGAGCTCACCGAGAAGGACCGCGACGACCCCTGGGCCAGCGGCCGGCTCGCATGGACCGTGCTCGACGTCTTCGACGCGCACCTCGACGAGCCGTGGCTCGAGATCGTCGCCCGCCACGTGGGGCGGGGGATGGCGCCCGCCGACGAAGCTCTGCGCCGCAGCCGGCGCTATCCGACGGCGCGCCGGGTCGCGTCGTTCCTGCACGGCTATGCGGTCCAGCGCCCGTGGATGGTGCAGGCGTGGGGCGCGGGTGACGACGTGGACGGGCTCGGTGCACCACTGCGCCCCGAGAGCCGCTGGCAGGCCGAGGTGTGGCGGCGCGTCGCCGCCAGGCTCGACGGTCACCCCTCGCCTGACC
Source organism: Aeromicrobium sp. Leaf245 (assembly GCF_942548115.1). Classification (NCBI taxonomy): domain Bacteria; kingdom Bacillati; phylum Actinomycetota; class Actinomycetes; order Propionibacteriales; family Nocardioidaceae; genus Aeromicrobium; species Aeromicrobium sp. Leaf245. The sequence goes on along the minus strand of NZ_OW824151.1, from coordinate 2,407,218 downwards.
GGCGCCTGGCCGACACCGCAGCCCGCCTGCGCGACGGCAGCCTCGACCCCGACCTGCCGCAGCGGCTCTCGTTCTTCGGCCACACTCGCATGCCGCACGCCGAGCTCGACGTCGTCGACGCGCTCGCCCAGGTGCGCGACGTGCACCTCTGGCTCCCGCACCCCTCGCGCGCCCGCTGGGACGCCGTCGCCGCCACCGCCGGCCGTACCCACGACGGTCACGCGCCCCGGCGCGACGAGGTCGAGACGCTCGAGACCGGCAGCACCTTCCTCACCGCCTGCGCACGTGACGTGAGCGAGCTGCAGCACGCCCTGCTCGCCCTGCCCGGCGACGCGGACATCGAGCACCTGCCCGCGCCCGAACGCCCCACCACCCTGCTCGGCGCACTCCAGCGCGACCTCGCCGCCGACCACGACGGACCCACCGGCGAGCCCACCGACGGAGGAGCGCGCACCCTCGACCCGCTCGACCGCTCCGTCCAGGTGCACGCCTGCCACGGACCCGCCCGCCAGGTCGACGTGCTGCGCGAGGTGGTCGTCGGCCTGCTCGCCGACGACCCCACCCTCGAGCCGCGCGACGTGCTCGTCATGTGCCCCGACGTCGAAAGCTTCGCCCCGCTCGTCGAGGCCGCCTTCGGGCTCGACGACGTGGCCGGCGTCGACCACCCCGGCCACCGCCTGCGGGTGCGGCTCGCCGACCGTGCCACCGGCGCCGTGAACCCCGTGGCCGAGGTGCTCCAGCGCGTCGTCGACATCGCCGCCGCCCGCCGCACCACTGCCACCGAGGTGCGTGACATGCTCGGCCTCGCTCCCGTGCGCCGGCGCTTCGGCCTCAGCGACGACGACCTCGAGCAGGTCGACACCTGGACCGCCCAGACCGCCATCCGCTGGGGCGTCGACGCCGACGCGCGCGGCGCCTGGAACCTCGCCGGTCTCGCTCAGAACACCTGGCGCTCCGGGCTCGACCGGCTGGCCCTCGGTGTGGCCACCGACGGTCAGCGGCACGACGGGCAGCCCGGCAACCGGCTCGGCGGCGTGCTTCCGCTCGACGACCTCGGCAGCACCGCCGTCGACCTGGTCGGACGCCTCGACGAGGCCGTCGCCCGGCTCGGCTCCGTCCTCGCCGACGCCGAGCCGCAGCCCATCGCCGACTGGTCCGACCTGCTCGCCCGCACCGTGCACATGCTCACCGACGTGCCCCCGCGCGACGCCTGGCAGAAGGAGCAGGTGCTGCGCATCCTCGCCGAGCTCGCCGCGCCGGCCGTCGGTGCCGCCGAGGTGGGAGGCGAGGACGGAACAGGCGGCACGCTCACCGTCGTCGAGGTCGGCGCCTTCCTGGCCGACGCGTTCGCGCCCCGCCCCACCCGCACGAGCTTCCGCACCGGGTCGCTGACCGTCTGCACGATGGTGCCCATGCGCTCGGTGCCGCACCGGGTCGTCTGCCTGCTGGGCGTCGACGCCGACGCCTTCCCGCGCACCCCCACGCCGCTGGGCGACGACGTGCTCGCCCGCACCCCGCTCGTCGGTGAGCGCGACGCCGCCGGTGAGGACCGTCAGCTCTTCCTCGACGCCGTGCTCTCGGCCACCGAGCACCTGGTCATCACCTACACCGGCGCCAGCGAGCACACCGGGCGCCCGCTCCCGCCCGCCACACCGGTCGGCGAGCTCCTCGACCAGCTCGACCGGACCGTCCCGAGCGCCGACGTCCGCGACCACGTGACCGTCCACCACCCCCTGCAGTCGTTCGACGTGCGGTCCTTCACGCCCGGCGCCCTGCTGCCCGGCACGGCGTTCAGCTTCGACGCCGCCGCCTACGCAGGTGCCCGCGCCACCACCCGCGAGCCAGAGCCGGCAGCGCTCTTCCTGCCCGAGAGCCTGCCCGAGCAGCGCGCCGACGTGGTCACCCTCGACCAGCTGCGCGAGCTCGTGCGCCACCCCGTCAAGGCCTTCGTCACCGGACGGCTCGACGTCCGCCTGCCCTACGAGGACGACCCGGTCGACGACGCGATCCCGCTCGACGTCGGCCACCTCGAGCAGTGGGGCGTCAGTCGTCGGGTGCTCGAGGCCGTGCTGGCCGGTGCCCCGGGCGAGGAGGCCGAGGCCGACGAGCTGCGTCGCGGCCTGCTCCCTCCCGGGCCGCTCGCCGCCTCCACCCTGCAGAAGAGCCGCAGGCTCGTGGGCGACCTCTTCGCCTTCGCCGCGCCGCTGCGCACCGAGGCCGCCCACAGCGTCGACGTCGACATCGAGCTGGCCGACGGACGTCGCGTGGTCGGCACCGTCGCCGACGTGCACCCCGTCCACGCGCTGAGGGTCACGCCCTCGACCGTGCAGGGACGCCAGCTGGTGGAGGCCTGGGTCGACGTGCTCGCGCTCGCCGCCGCCGGCCAGGGGCTGCCGATGCACCTCGTCGGCCGGGTGTCGGCCGGACGCGGCAAGGCGCCCGGTGTCGCCACCATCGCCCCGCCCACCGACGACGAGGCACGCGCGATCCTCGCCGAGGTCCTCGACCTCCACACCCTCGGCACGAAGCGCCCGCTGCCGCTCCCGGTCAAGACGTCGCAGGCCTACGCCGCCGGCATCCGTCGTGGCAAGCCGCAGATCGCCGAGGTCTTCGCCGAGCGGGAGTGGGTCGGCAGCCGCGACATCCCCGGTGAGGACGCCGACGCCTACCACCGGCTGGTCTACGGGCCCTCACTTCCGTTCTCCGCGCTCGTCACGCGCGGGCTCGACCAGCACGCCGTCACCCTCTGGACGCCGCTGCTCGACCGGTTGGACGGTGCCTGATGAGCGAGCGCCACCCTGCCGTCGTCGACGTCGCCGAGTTCGACATCACCGACCCGCTGCCCACCGGCACCACGCTGCTGGAGGCCAGCGCCGGCACCGGCAAGACCTGGGCCATCGCCGCGCTCGTCACCCGCCTGGTCGCCGAAGGTCACGCCGAGCTTGACGACCTCCTGGTCGTCACCTTCGGCCGAGCCGCAAGTGCCGAGCTGAAGGACCGCGTGCGCGAGCGCCTCGTGGAGGCCGACACCACGCTCACCACGGGCAGCGCGCCTGAGTCCGACGCGCTCCTGACCCTCCTGCTCGACGCGCCCGAGGCCGAGCGCGCCCAGCGCCGACGTCGGCTCCGGCGCGCCGTCGCACGCTTCGACGAGGCCACCATCACCACCACTCACGGCTTCTGCCACGCCGTGCTGCGCAGCCTCGGCACCACCGGCGACGTCGAGCCCGGGTCGGCGCTCATCGAGGACGACACCGAGATCGTCGACCAGGTCGTCGCGGACCTCTACCTGCGCGCCGTCGGCATGGGCGCCACGCCGCCGTTCGACCACGCCGAGGCCGGGCAGCTCGGTCGCCGCGCCGTGGAGGACCCGTCCGCCCACCTGCTGCCCACTGACGCACCGCAGGGCTCGCCGCCCGACCTGCGTCGGCGGTTCGCCGTTGCCGTCCGTGACGAGTCGGCACGACGTCGGCTCGCCGCCCGCACCCTGTCCTACGACGACCTGCTGCAGCGACTCGCCGAGGCCCTCGAGCCCGCGGCCTCACCCGCCCGCACCGTCATGCGCGACCGCTGGCGGTTCGTGCTCGTCGACGAGTTCCAGGACACCGATCCGGTGCAGTGGCAGATCCTGGAGCGGGCCTTCCTCGGCCACGCCACGATGGTGCTCGTCGGCGACCCCAAGCAGGCCATCTACGGCTTCCGCGGCGGCGACGTCGACACCTACCTGCGCGCCGCCGCCCAGGCCGACACCCGCCGCACCCTCGTCGAGAACCACCGCAGCGACGCACCGCTCGTGGCCGCCGTCGACACCGTGCTCCGCGGAGCAGCGCTGGGCGACCCCGAGATCCTCGTGCGCCCCGCCCGCGCCGCGCTCACCGGCTCACGCCTGCACGACCCCGAGCACGAGGCGCCGTTCCGGCTCCGTGCCCTGCTGCGCAGCGACGCCCAGCACGAGTCCGACGCGCCCCTCAAGATCGGCGACGTGCGCCCGCGGGTCGCCGCCGACGTGGCCGGCGACATCGCCGCCCTCCTGCGCAGCGGCGCCACCTACGACCACGGTGCGGGTTCGGTCCCGCTCACCGCGGGCGACGTCGCGATCCTCGTCGAGCGTCACCTCGAGGCCGACCTGCTGCACGAGGCCCTCGCCCGACTGGGTGTTCCCGCCGTGCGCAGCGGTGGCCCCGACGTGCTGCAGAGCGACGCCGGGCTGCAGTGGGTCACGCTGCTCACGGCGCTGGAGTCCCCGCACCGCAGCGGCTACGTGCGCGCCGCGGCCCTCGGACCGTTCCTCGGGCTCACCGCCGCCGACCTCGCCACCGGGGGAGCGGACCCCGACGGCGACGGCCTCACCGACCGCGTCTCCGCCCAGCTGCGCGACCTCGCCGACCTGCAGCGCGAGCGTGGCACCGCCGGCATGGTCGAGGCGCTCACCGGCGACCCGGCGGTCGTGGAGCGGCTGCTGCGCCACGAGGGCGGCCGACGTCAGCTCACCGACCTCGAGCACGTGGGCCACGTGCTCGCCGGCGCATCTCGTGAGCACGGCCTCGGCCTCTCGGGCCTGCTGCGCTGGCTGCTCGACCGACGCTCCGAGAGCGCGCCGTCGGCCGACCGCACCCGTCGGCTCGACACCGACGCCGACGCCGTGCAGATCGTCACCACCTTCGTGAGCAAGGGGCTGCAGTACCCCGTCGTCTACGTGCCGTTCCTGTTCGACCGCTACGTCCCGACGCCCACGATGGTGCGCCTGCACGACGCCGACGGCCGCCGCTGCCTCGACGTCGGCGGCGACGGACCCTCGTGGCGCACCCATGCCGCCCGCTCCGACGCCGAGCGGGCCGGCGAGGCCCTCCGCCTGCTCTACGTCGCCATGACCCGCGCGCAGTCCCGTCTGGTCATGCACTGGGCGCCCACGTTCAACGGCAAGCACGCCGCCCTGCACCGGGCCCTGTTCCGTCCCGACCCCGACGACCCGGTCGTGCCCGACACGCAACCGGTCCCGTCCGACCACGACGCCGTCGCGCGGCTGCGCGCCTGGCAGGACCGCGCAGGTCCGGTCGTGGAGCAGATGGTCACCCAGACGCTGCCGCTCGACCCCGCACCCGCCGACGGCACCGAGCTCGTGCTCCGCCGGCTCGGGCGCGAGGTCGACACCACCTGGACGCGCACCTCCTACACGTCGCTCGTGCGCCGCGACGACGGACGGTCGGTGGCCAGCGAGCCCGAGACCGTCGGCCCCGACGACGAGGTCGACGTGGTCGCCGACGTCGGGGTCGCGTCCACGCTCGGCCCGTCGCCCTGGGCCGACCTCGTGGGAGGCGCTGCGCTCGGCACCCTCGTGCACGGGGTGCTCGAGGACGTCGACGCCGACGTCATGGCCACCAGCACCGATGCCATGGAGCGCGAGGTGAGGCTCCGAGTCGAGGAGCAGCTGGCCCGCCGACCGATCGCGGTCGACGTCGAGGCACTCGTGCCCGCCCTCGTCGGCGCGCTGCGCACCCCGCTCGGCGCGCTCGCGGACGACCTGACCCTCGCCGAGGCGCTCGCCCGACGCCCGTTCCGCGAGATGGACTTCGAGCTGCCGCTCGCCGGCGGTGACCGTCGCGGTCGGGTGGATCGACCCGGCACCCTCGCCGACGTCGCCGACCTGATGGAGCAGCATCTCGCGGCGGCCGACCCGCTGCGGCCCTTCGCGGCCGAGCTGCGCGACGCGTCCTTGCGCGGCCGCACCCTGCGCGGCTACCTCACCGGGTCCATCGACCTGCTGCTGCGACTCGACGGCGACCGCTCGCTCGTGGTCGACCACAAGACCAACCGGCTCGAGGGCCCCGACCTCACCGAGGCCGGGGGAGGACTCGAGGCCTACGCCCCCGACCGTCTCGCCGGCGCGATGCTGCACACCACCTACCCGCTGCAGGCCCTGCTCTACGCCGTCGCGCAGCACCGGTTCCTGCGGTGGCGGCTGCGCGGGTACGACCCCGACGAGCACGTGGCGGGCGTCCTGTACCTCTTCGTGCGCGGCATGACCGGTCCCGACGTCCCGCGTGGCACCGACGGGGCGCCCTACGGCGTGTTCGCGTGGCGCCCGCCCACGTCGCTCGTGCTCGGGCTCAGCGACCTGCTCGACGGGAGGCTCGCACGATGAGCGAACAGCCGATCGTCGTGGGCGGCGACGCGCTCGACCCGTTCGACCGCCAGGTCGTCCAGGCGTCCGACGACGGCGTCCTGGCGGTGCTCAACCGCGCCGGGCTGCTCGCGGCGGCCGACGTGCACGTGGCCCGCACCGTCGGCCGTCTCGGCAGCGAGGACGACGATGCGGTGCTGCTGGCCGTCGCCCTGGCCGTGCGCGGCGTGCGTCTGGGGTCGTCGTGCATCGAGCTCGCGCCCGTGGTGGCCGACCTACGGGTCGAGGCGCCCGACCTGCCGTGGCCGTCCTTCGCCGACGACGTCCCCGCCTGGTGGGCGCGCATCGTGGCCAGTCCGCTGGCGACCGGCCGCGACCGGGTGCTCGTCGCGGAGGAGCCGCTGCTGCACCTCGCCCGCTACCACGCCCTCGAGGTCTCCCTCTGCGACCAGCTCGCCACCCGCCTGGCTCTGCCGGCTCCCGCGACGGACGACGAGGCGCTCGGCAGCGACCTCGACCGGTTGTTCGGTGAGCCCGGCTTCGACGAGCAGCGCGCGGCGGCCGAGCGTGCCGCGCGCTCCTGGACGAGCATCCTCACCGGTGGGCCGGGCACCGGCAAGACCACCACGATCGCCCGCCTGCTGGCCGCGCTCGCGGCCCAGCACGCGTCGGCCGGTCACGCCCGACCGTTGAACGTCGGCCTCGCCGCGCCCACCGGCAAGGCGGCGGCCCGCATGCGCGAGGCCATCGTCGGCGCCGCCTCCGGCACCGTGTTCACGGCCGACGAACGCACCTGGCTGGAGTCGTTGCGCGCCGTCACGCTGCACCGGCTCCTCGGCGCTCGACCCGACCACCGCACCGCCTTCCGCCACCACGCGGGCCAGAAGCTGCCCTACGACGTGGTCGTCGTCGACGAGACCTCCATGGTCTCGCTGCTCATGATGGAGCGGCTGGTCCAGGCCGTGCCCCCGACCTGCCGCCTGGTGCTCGTCGGCGACTCCGAGCAGCTCGCCTCCGTCGAGGCCGGCGCGGTGCTGCGCGACGTCGTCGACGGACTCGGGGGTCCTGGCCACTCGGCCGTCACCCACCTGACGCAG